>SCUI01000209.1 GCA_004297225.1 Lysobacteraceae bacterium
ATGGTTGTGCCCGAGGACGATCGCCGGCGCGTTGCGGCGGATCGCTTCGGTGAACAGCTCGCCGATGCGCACGCTCGTGCCGGCCACGTTGCCGGCGTACACGTCGACGACGCCGAGCAGACGGTGCTTGCGCGAGAGGAGCGCGACCTTCACCTCCTCGCGGTCGAGGTGGGCGAAGTACGGCTGGAGCGCGCGCGCGGCGGCCGCGGGCGTGGCGATGACCTCTCCGGCGATGCCCGCCGCGACGGTCCGCTGCGCGAGCGCGCGGGCCGCCGCGATGCGCATGGCCGTGACGGGTCCGACGCCGAGGGCCTGGAGACGGGTGTGGTCGGCCTGCGCGAGCCCGCGCATGCCGCCGGCGCGGGCGAGGACGTCGTGCGCCGCCGCGAGGGCCGAGCGGCCGCGGCGGCCGCTGCCGATGAGGAGCGCGAGGAGCTCCTCGTCCGAGAGCGACCCGATCCCGCGCGCGGCGAGGCGCTCGCGCGGGCGCATGGACGCGGGGAGCTCGTGGATGGCGGGCACGCCACGATGATCGGCGCGCCCTGGACGCCGCTGCTCGCGGCTACGGGGTGGTGAGGCGCTCCGTGGGCTCGCGCGAGCCCGTCGCGGCGGCCTTGCCCGCGGCCGCCTTGCCGCCCGCGTGCACGGTCCAGTCGCGCTCGTCGAAGTCCTTGGCGCAGTACGGGCAGATGCTCCACTCGGGGCGGATGAGCTTCGCGCACGAGGGGCACATCCGCTTCAGCTTGGTGCGGCAGGTGGGACAGAGGACGTAGTCCTCCTGCACGCGCTCATGGCACGTGGGACAGACGACGCGCTGCTCCGCCTCCGCGAGAAGGCTCTCCTCCGCGAGCTGGCGCTCATAGGCCTCGGCCAGCGTCTCGCGCGGCCGGACGATGAGGTACAGGAAGAGGCCGAGCAGGTTGAGCACGACGACCATGAGTCCCGAGAGGTACGGCATGATCACGTTCTCGGTGCGCTGCTGCGCGTCGCGGACGGTCCAGAAGACCATCGCGAGGTACAGGAAGAAGAAGTACACGACGACGAACCGGACCGAGAACTGGA
>SCUI01000210.1 GCA_004297225.1 Lysobacteraceae bacterium
CTCAATGCGATATGCGTCGCGCTGATCGGCCCGCTCGTAATTCCAAAACCAGTGTTCCCGTCCGTTGGAAAGGATAATGAAAGGGGCGTTGAGGTTCTCGGCATAACCCCGCGCCTGCTCTTTGGCGTCGTAAGGGTCAACATCCTCGCGCTTGGCTTCCAACACGCACAGCGCCCGGCCCCGGTTGTCCAGCAGCACGTAATCGGCCCGGCCCCCGGCCCGCGTCTCAAAACGCACCTGCCGGGGTTGGAGCAAGTCCCACCCGCTATCGGTCAGGGCACGATCAATCAGGACGCGCGAAAACGCTTCGGAGTTTTCTGGCACAATCACCCTCTCCCGAAAAACAAAAAGCCGCAAGAATTGTGTGTGACCCGCGCCGCCGTACTAGAAACGACCCGATGGAAAAGATGCGTCGGTATTGCCGCTTCTTGGCGGCGCCGGGTTGACGCAGGGTTGGGCAGCCTTTTCCCCAAGAAGGAATTCTGGTTATGAGAACGTAACGCATCGGTGGGCGCACTTTGGCTTATCACTAGCCTTGGCCCGTGGTTCGGAGATTGAAAGCTTCAGCAACTAACTGACTGCGCCGAGGCCCGGGCCGTTCATCCCTAAGCTGTTCATAAATCTCAATATAGCGAGCACGAATCCGACAAAACTCCTGGCTCTCAAAAGTTTCTTTTGCCCATAGCAAAGCCGGCGTATCCCATAATGTCAAAATCCCAGGTGGCGCGTACTGAAGGTATTCCTTTTCCGAAAAATTTGAGCCGTGCCAGATGTTAAGTTTGTTTTGCTCTAAGCCAAGCAGGTGGGGGATCAAATAGAGATTGGACAACGTAGTCTGAAGCAGTTTGCGGGACGCTCCGGCTACATTTCCGGAGTGATACAGAGCCAACGTCCAACATAAGGAGTGGAATGGTTCCCCCATATCATCAGGGAATGTGTGCTCAAACCCGGTGAGTTAGTCAAGAGGTGTCGCCTGTTTTGCGGGGACGACTTTCGGCCCCGCCCACGAATAGCAAGGGTAGTCAGACACATCGGGTAAGTGATTGGCGATAAGCATCTCCATTGTGA
>SCUI01000024.1 GCA_004297225.1 Lysobacteraceae bacterium
CTCATCCTCCACCGGGATCAGGATCAGTGGATGTTCCGTGTCCCGCTGAAGGTCTGGATCATCGCGCTCGTCGGGACCCTCCTCATTCTCCTCTCTTTCATGATTGACACCGCGGCAACGCTGGAGCTGCAACCTCCCCAGCCGTACCGCTATGAACTCTTCGCTGCCGGGATCGTTCTCTACCTTGTCGCGATGTTCCTGGCGTTTCGTCAAAGACGGGCCTGACTAAAAAAGAGTCATCCACGAAGAGCACGAAGTTCACTAAGGGGTCAAAAAAGCCTGGAAAATCGATTTGTTGTTTTGTCTTTCCAGTTCCTTTGTGTTCTTCGTGTCCTTCGTGGATAATAAAGAATCGGGTTTTTCAACAACCTGTTACGTATCGAGACTTCAATCCGGTTTTGCAATTGCGACGAGGGAGAGACCAAAGGGGAGCGGGGACATACCGAGCAGATGCCGCTCGGATGAGAAGACCGATGTCAGGAGGGCGTTGAGAGGTGAGGGGGGAATGGTCAGTGTTGTATCGCTTGTCGATCCGCCTGCCTTCTGGATCATCCTGCCGGCGAGCGCAGCGGGGAACAACAAGGTGTTGTAGTAGGAGAGAAAAGCCGGTTGCAGACCCGCCCGATCCAGCACCCCGGCAAGCCCCGCTTTCGTGTAGCGGCGCTTGTGATGGTTCAGGTCGTCATGACGGCTCCAGAGCCATTGATAGGCCGGAACGGTTATCAGGACTGAACCGCCGTCCTTGAGATACCCGCGCGCCTGTTGCAGAACGGCGAGGTCGTCGTCGATATGTTCGATGACGTCGAGGAGGGTGATAAGGTTGAACCGCAGATCGGGGCGCGGGAATGATTCCAGGGTACACTGGAACGCATTCTTCAATCCCCGCTTCCCGCACAACTCGATTGCCAGCGGTGATGTGTCGGTACCGTATGCTTCAAATTGCTTCGAGAGCATCGAGAGGATTGCCCCCGTTCCGCATCCCACATCCAGCACCTGCGAACCAGGCGCAAGTCCGATCCGCCGCCGGATCAGGTCCTCGACGATCCGCTGCCGTGCGACGAACCACCAGTGCTTTTGCTCGATTTCGTAAAAGGTCCGGTAGAGCTGTTCTTCCATCGTTTATCGGTACTTCCCAGTGGCAAATCCCTTCCGTACACGGATCAACCCCCTGATATCATCCATCGCCGTGCTGACGATCTTGACGCGGCTGTCGAGGTCCTCGACCCAGCTCACCGGCAGATCGAATATGCGGTAACCCAGTTTTTCCGCGATCACCAGCAATTCCGTGTCGAAGAACCAGCCGGTATCTTCAATCATCGGCAGAAGTTTTCCCGCTACCCCCTTCGTGATGGCTTTGAACCCGCACTGGGCGTCGGAGAATTTCGTGAAAAAGAAGGCTTTCACAAGAAGGTTGTACGTTCTCGAAATCACTTCCCGTTTGAGACTTCGCCGTGTGGTCGATGCCTTAAGCAATCGTGAGCCGATCCCGATATCGAATCCGCCGCTGATCAGCGCTTCGATGAGCGGAGGGAAGGCATACAAGTTGCTGGAGAGATCGACATCCATATAGCTCAGAATGTCCGCCCCGCTTTCGCTCCATCCTTTCTTTAAGGCCCTCCCACGCCCTTTCTGATTGAGGTGCACGGCACGCACACCGTTGAATTCCTTGCTGAGTCGCTGTGCCACCTCCAGCGTTGAGTCGGTGGAAGCGTTGTTGGCGACGACGATCTCCCACTCGAAACGGCA
>SCUI01000211.1 GCA_004297225.1 Lysobacteraceae bacterium
GCCCGGTGAAAACGCGGCGGCGCAGACGACACCAGCAAGGCATCCACATTGCCACGGTACGAAGCCGCCGCCCCCCAGTGGGCAATGTCCCAGCAGGTCAACAAACCAATGCGCCCCGCCGAGGTGGCCGCAATCAGTGGCCGGCGTCCCGGCGAAAAATACAATCGTTCCCACACAAACGGGTGCCGCTTGGCATACTGGTGCATGGCGCCGTCCGGCTCCATCAACACAAACACGTTGCGCACCCGCCTGCCCTGTGCGAGCAACAACGCCCCGCCCAGCACCACGCCAAGGTCGGCGCTCAGCCGCTTCATCCAGCGCAGCGTCGGCCCCTCCGGCCCTTCGGCCGAGGCGGCCAACCGCGACGAATAGGCATAGCCGGTGTTATACATTTCCGGCAGGACCACCACCGCCGCGCCCTGCTCCGCCGCATCGCGCACCAGCCGCTCGGCGGTGTGCAGATTGCGCTCCAGGGCAAAAGGGGTGGCAAAGAATTGAACAGCCGCAAGGCGCATGGGAGCCAATATAGTCCAAAACGGCAGGCGCGCAAAGGTTGTCAGGCCAAGACCGAGGGCCTTTCCAAAGTCGGCGACAGGCCATGAAATGGTAGGAGCGGCTTGCCGTAGGAGCGGCTTGTAGCCGCGAGCGGACCTGCCGCAATTCCATGCCATCGCGGGTGCAACCCGCTCCCACGTGCAACCCGCTCCCACGCGCACAGGCATGGCCTTTTGTCAATGGACTTTGGAAAGACCCTCGCCAAGACCGACGCGGTCCGCTGCGCGAAACCGCGTCGGTCTGCCGTTCGCAAGCGAGGCTATAATAGGCCATTATGACCTCCGCCAAAACATTCAACTATTTCCAGCCGCTGCTGTTTGGCATATCGTACCGTATGCTGGGCAGCGTCACCGACACCGAAGCCGTATTGCAGGAAGCCCTGTCGCGCTGGAAACGCGCGCCCCAGTCGGCGGAGGACTCACCCCGGTTGTATCTGTCGTCCACGGTGATGCGGCTGTGCGTTGAGCACACGCTGCAAGCTCAGAGCAAACGCAAAGAATATGCGGGGGTGTGGCTGCCCGAGCCGCTAATGGCGCGCCCCGATGCCGGGCAGGCCAATACCGTTCCCCTGGCCGAGTCGTTGACCCTGGCGTTTTTGGCGGTGTTGGGGTCGCTCTCGCCGTTGCAGCGGGCGGCGTATTT
>SCUI01000062.1 GCA_004297225.1 Lysobacteraceae bacterium
GAGACGCGTGTCGAAGAGCTTCAATATCCTTTTATACTCATCCATCCAGCTGGTTGGTTCGACGAACCCATGGTCCTCCAGGGGATACGCCGCGAGTTCCCAGTTTTCCTTCTTCAACTCAATCAGCCGTTGTGCCAGCCGCACGGCGTCCTGGAAATGCACATTGACGTCGATCATCCCGTGGCAGATCAACAATGCCCCCTTGAGTCCCTCCGCATGATAAATCGGTGAACTGCGACGGTACGCAAGCGTATCTTCCTGCGGGATGTTGAGGATGTTCGAGGTGTAACCATGGTTATAGTGCGCCCAGTCGGTGACCGGACGCAGTGCCGCTCCTGCTGCAAAAACATCCGGCGTGGTGAACAAGGCCATTAGCGTGATGAACCCTCCGTACGATCCCCCATAGATGCCGATCCGTTTCGGATCGATGCCGTGATTCTTCACCAGCCACCCGGCACCATCGACCTGATCATCAAGATCCTTTCCCCCCATAAAGCGGTAAATCGCCGTCCGCCAGTCACGACCGAGTCCGGCACTCGCCCGGTAATCCATGTCCAGAACCGTGTACCCCTTGTCTGCAAGGAGGTTGTGAAACATGTATTCGCGAAAGTAACTGCTCCACCATTTGTGCGCGTTCTGAAGATACCCCGCTCCATGGACAAAGATTACGGCCGCCCCGTTCGGTCGTTCCGGCCGATAGAGCCGCCCCGGCACATCGGCGCCATCCCGCGCCTTGAACGTGAGCACCTCCCCCGCACGCCAGTCGTACGATTTAAATTCATCCGAGTGGGAATCGGTAACACGCACCGCTCTGGCCCCCGGTTTTGCATCCATCACATAGAGATCGGGTTTCTTATTGCTGAAGGAAAAAATGTTGGCCATCCTGCGTTCATCCGGAGAGAGGGTGACGAAATTCCCCCCTTCCATGCCGGTGATGCGTGTTCGTGGACCTCCTTCGAGGGGCATGGAATAGAAATGCCGCTCCCCAAAATGCACCTCGTTGCTGCTGAAATACCAGCGTTTCTTGTCGCGGGAAAGGGCCGGACCGTATAGTTCAAACTTCCCCTTTGTCAACTGGGCTTTGGTTTTTCCATCCACCGTAACAGTATAGAGATGGGACCAACCATCCTGCTCGGATTGAAACCAGACGCGCTTGTTATCCGGAAGCCACCCCACCCGTACCTGTCCCCCAAAAAATCCTATCCCGGGCCCCCCCACCCACGCGGTGTCGGTCTGGCGGTCCAGCACGGTAGTGAATCGCGCGTTCTCAAGATCGAGCATCACCAGCCAGCGGTCTTTATTATCCCGGGAGAAAACCTGTGCGAAGGCCTTCTTTCCGTCATCCGACCAGTACGGGCCATTATAGGTAACGGGACGCGCGGTCGGCTTGCGTTTCGATGTATCGCCTTTCATCGTTTCCGGAAGAACGCCGGGGATGGCGTCCGGTTTCACCTGCAGGACGGTGTCCAGAGCAACATTATAGACATGGAACTCAAACGATGTCTGCGGTTCCCCCACCTTCGTACGACCGTTGATGTCTTCCGTGAAGCCGCTCTCGGTGACATAACTGGGAACGATCGTGTTCTTGGCCTGCGAGGCACTTTGTGAAAGGATAAACGTTACAAACTTCTCGTCCGGCGACAGGGTAAACCCGGACGCGTTTTTTTGTCCAAGATAGTAGGGTTTCGGTTTTTTGATCTCCAATGCTTCATTCAGCCCCCGCTGGTCTTCACGGTCCTTCTTCCTGTCGCGCAGGACGGCCGACAGTTTCATTTGTTCCTCGCCGACGAATTTCTGAAGCTCGGTTTTTGAAGGGTCACCTGCCTTGCTCCCCCGTTGCAGATTCGTGAGTTGAACCTCGGCCCCGCCGGCAAGGTGTCGCAAAAACAGGTTGCCGTCGCGCTGGAAAGCGATCTTCTTTTCATCGAACGAGAATCGCGGGTTTGATTCGACGGCCACAGTATGGGTGAGCTGTGTTTCCATACTTCGCTTGATGTCGAGGAGATACAGGTCGCCGCTCTTCGCATAGACTTTTTTTGTCCGGTCCCTCGTATAGTCGCCAAATTGGGAGGGAAGCTTCTTCCGTTCTTCCATGGGCACCCGCCGCGGGGTGCCGCCTTTGCCGGAGACAACGTATAATGAATCACCCTGATCGTCCTTCTGGCGCCATGAAAAATAAATCCAATCCCCATCCTCCGACCAGAAGACATTCGAGGGAGAAACGCCCATCCAGACCGGGTCGCGCATGATCGTTTCCACCGTGAGCCAGCCGCGTGTGGGGCTGGACGGAGTGCCCTGCTGTTGGGCGGACAACTGTCCGTAGAGACAGAAAAAGCAAATTACAAACCCGATGGAACGGATCGTCATTGCGGAATCTCCTTGCCGGAACGTGTGAGCGAGTGAGGAAAGTGTGCGAGAAGGTAAAGAAAATGAGATGCTGATTCAACATGTCTGGGATGAGCCGCTGACCGGAGTACCGTTGGGGACCTTTTCCCATCTTGACATTCGCCCGGAAATTCCCAATCTTTTCCCCGTTTTCTTTCCACCCAACCATAACACCAGGCTTTGTACCATCGGGAATCAAAGGAGGTTCAACCGGTATGCGTAACCAAATTTCCGCTCTCACATCGTTTGTTTGCTTTCTCCTTCTTACGATGGGTGGTTGTTCGCAACCCGAACCCGCCGATCTCGTCCTCCGCAACGGAAAGATTGTCACCGTTGACGATAAAAAGCCGGAAGCCCAGGCCGTAGCCGTGCGGGGTGACGTCATCGTCGCCATCGGCTCGAACGATGAAATTCAGCGCCACATCGGCCCATCCACC
>SCUI01000034.1 GCA_004297225.1 Lysobacteraceae bacterium
CGGCTTCCGAAGGGCACTTGCCCACCGATGAAGCCACCCAACTCACGCTTGCGAGCCTTGCCGCTTCGCATGCGCAGTCGAATCATCGCTCGTTCGTACTGAGCCACTGCGCCGAGTACTTGTCGGATGAGATCACGTGATGGGTCGTCCGACCTACCTTCTGGATCGAGGTAGGCCTCCTCGCCTGCAGCTGTGCTGAAGACGCGACTACGCATAGACCAGATCTCGCGCAGCAGTTGTTCCTGGAGCACCAGATCCCTTGCCAAGCGATCAAGCCGATAGACGACGAGCGCTGCAGCACGTCCTTCTTGGATCGCACTGAGAGCCTGTAGAAGCCCTTCTCGCGCGTCGAGTCCATTGGATCCGCTGATGCCAGCGTCTTCGGTCCAAAGCACGACTCTGTGACTGTGAGCGCGAGCCCACGACTTGATGGCTTGGCGCTGCACGTCCAAGCCGTGGCCTTGGTCGGCCTGGTGATCCGTTGACACTCTGAGGTAGGCGACGATCTTCATGAGTGGAAACGTTGAGGCAGAGGCTCGGATCTGTCAATCATCTGTCCACACGGATGACACCCCAGCTCAGCGATTGTCCCTCAAGGCGGGACTATCATGCCCAAGTGCCCGTAGATAAGCGCCCAAATGAAGTGGGAATCGGGGCGCTACTGATGACTGCCGACGGCCTGTCGCTTCATAGCAGCGGGAATCCTCATCAGGCTCTGTTCTTGTTCGACGCCAATAGCGAAGCGACTCGGCTTGTGCTGGATGCCGACGGCGAGCCAGTCGGCTGGGACTACGACGAGCAGGGCCAAGTGATTCTCGACGAAGAGCGAACGATCTCCCTGCCACCAGACGTAGCGAACGCGGCACGCGAGTGGTTCGAGGGTAGGTCCCGAGGACACAGCGCAAACTCCTGAACGGGGGCGTCAGTGTCGGACATTCAGTCGGATACGTGTCCGCCCGCAGTTCTTCACGCCTCGCTGTAAAGCGACATTGCGCCAGCTCATGACACAGATTGCCGACTACAAGCGGGAGCGTCCGCAGGACAGCGCGCGAGTGACGGGAGACGGGGGATAGGTGGGGGGTGGGGTGCCTGCTCACATAGCTATCGGACCATCCGCAGATTCTGAACGAATCCATTCGATGACCAATGCCCTGACAGTGGACGGAGTGCCTGGGATGTAGGAGCGAAGGTCGCTTCAGTCAGGGATCAGTCCAATGAGTACAACCATCACACGTCGGGCGCTTGTGATTGCCGCAGATCGCCGCCGATGCCAGACGCCTTTGCCCTCGCCGTCTGAGCGGCGGAACATTCGAGAGGCTCTGGCCTGACCCCGGTTGGTGGTCCACTCGTTATGTGAGTGTTGGTTGTTGATTTCGGTTCTTCCAGCGTTGCGCGTACTCGGTTGGGGTGAGCATGCCGAGGCTGGAGTGGGGTCGGTTGTTGTTGTAGTCGATGCGCCAGTCGCTGATCACGATTTTGGCTTCGAGGAGCGTATCGAAGCGTTCTCCGTTGAGCAGTTCGTCGCGGGCTCGGCCGTTGAACGACTCGATCCACGCGTTCTGCCACGGCGAGCCGGGGTCGATGAACACGGTCTGGGCGCCGTTGAAGCGGCACCAGTCGGCCACCGCGTAGGCGATGAACTCGGGTCCGTGGTCGAAGCGCAGATACTTCGGGTAGCCGCGCACCGCCGCGATGCGATCCAAAGCGGCGACCACGTGGTCGGCGTCGATGTTGCGCTCCACATCCATCGCCAGCGCTTCTCGGGTGTACTCGTCGACGATGTTCAACAGCTTCAACGGTCGAGCGTCGTCGGTCTGGTCGAACTGGAAGTCGCCAGCCCACAACACGTTCGGAGCGATCGGACACATCGCACCAACGCGGGCGCCGATGCCGCGTAGCGGCTTCTTGCGTCGCCGATACGGCACACGAAGGCCCTCGGCTCGCCACAATCGCTGGATCCTCTTGCGGTTCACGTGCCAGCCCTCTCGACGTGCCTGCGCGTGAGCGCGACGCCAACCCCACCGTGGGCGTCGCGTCGAGAACGCCCGCAGCCACGCCCGCAGTCGTTGTTCTTCGTCATCGGGCACTGGCTCGTCGAGGCGTTGCGTCGAACGATGCTGACCGACGACCCGACACGCCCGACGTTCCGAGACCCCGAACCGTTCGCGCAGCATCATCACCGCGGCGCGTCGACGGTTCGGGGTCAGAAGTTTCCCTTCGCGATCTCCTTGAGCATCGCCTTGTCCAACTCGGCCTCCGCGAGCAGCTTCTTCAGCTGGCCGTTCTCGCGCTCGAGCTCACGAAGCCGCTTCGCGTCGTCGGCTTTCATCCCGCCGTATTGCGCTCGCCACCGATGCAAAGTCTGCTCAGAGACCTCGAGATGACGAGCCACCTCCTCCACGGTCTTGCCCTCGGCCAACAGCCGATCAGCCTCCCGCAACTTCCGAATCACCTGCTCCGGTGTATGCCGGCGTCGCTTCACGATGTGCATCCTCCCACCCACAATCGTGGGCCTCGGACTCACACAACAGGTGGACCACCCTCAAGGGGTCAGGTCAGCTTCACTGCTCACGCGAGACGAGGTTGCTCTCGCAGTTGGGTGCTCGACCCGCGCCATCTACAGATGGGAGTCGGGCGACCGTGAGCCCCGAGGGCTCTATGCCACTCGGTACGGCAACGTGCTCGATCTGCTGGCGCGCGACCTCGCTCGGCAGGCCACGAAGGCGATGTCATCTGAAGTGAGGATCGCGTCATGACGCTCGTGCTTAGCGACGAGGAGATCACTCGTCGAATCACTGCAATCGACAGCGGCGAATTCGAGTTGGAATTCAGCCGATCATCGTCAACACGGACGAGGCCGCAGAGGCTCTCGTGGGACCGAAGGTCAAGCGAGAAGAGCAAGCAATCGCGGCCTGTCTCAGACTGCCTGCGAGACGGCGTCTCAGCCGTTGAGGCAGAAACCGAGTTGCTACAGCTCATCAGACGCCTGGCGTGGGCGGGATGCTCTCCAGAGGCCATACAGGCGAAGCTGCGCGATCCTCGCAACGAGGGCGCTCGGCAGGCCTTGCTCCTCTGGAAAGAATCGCTTGTCGACGTGATAGAGCAGACATCAGCGGCTACAGCGAAGAGGCGTGAGGATCGAGCGAGCGAGATCACAGATCTCGCACTGCACGTGCTTGTGCATTGGCCCCATGGGGCGCGTACGCATCAGGCGTTGTCGGTGATCCTTGGACTGCTGCGACTGGCGGAGCAGTCTGGCAAGGCACTCAATGCCGAACTCCACGTAAGTCTTCTCGCCCTGGGAGAGGCGTCGGGGATCGGCGGCGCAGGTGCGTGGGGCACTCATGCGCCGACTGTCAGAGCAGCTCTCGACGTAGCCGTCTCACTCGGCCTCGTCTCGTACCGAAAGCTCTCCAAGGCTGACCTTGGCGAGCCATGGCACGCATCCTTCATCATCACGCTCGACCTACGGGCCCTGAGGACCCTCGGTCGCAAAACGACATATAGCACCAATTCCTTTCTCTCTTCCCTGTATGCGCAGGGAATTAGTGTTTGTTGTCGCATTGGAGATCTCACGAGTGCCGTCTGGGAGACGTCGAGAACAGTCGGCCAGGCTGGTCTCGGTCGGACAGCATGCCGCGTGTACTACGCGCTTGTGCTCAGTGAGGCAGCCACATCGGCTGCAGAGCTGGCTGATCGTCTGAAGCTCAATAAGCGCTCCATTGAGCGCGGCTTGCAATCGCTCGTGCACGTGGGTCTGTCAGAGAAGATCTCTCGGGGTCGCTACAGCGCCCTGCCGATCGACTACCAAGCTCTCGAAGTGAGCCTCGGGCTCGCCGTGAGGCCAGAGGCGCGCCAACAAGCAAACACTGGGCGTCGTGACGCTCACAGGGCTTTCCTTGCCGATCGCGAGCACGCACATCGGTTGCCGTACAGC
>SCUI01000041.1 GCA_004297225.1 Lysobacteraceae bacterium
AGAAATCCTGCGCGCCGCGCAGGATTTCTGCTGCATCGCAGCGGGTAAACTGGCCTGCCTGTAGAACCACGTGGCCATCGATCAGGACCGTGTCAACGTCTGCTGCGTGGTGCTCGTAAACGATTTCTGCGTACGGGTTCGTTCCGACTTGTGGCCAGGCATGCAGCTCACGCCGGCGGATCAGGGTGATATCTGCCTTCTTGCCGATTTCCAGGCTGCCAATCTGCGCATCCAGTCCCATGGCGCGTGCGCCGCCCAGCGTAGCCATCTCGAGCACGGTCTCTGCGGGCATACTCTTAGGGCCCTGGCGCGGCTTGTGGATAAGAGCGGCAAGCCGCATCTCGGTGAATTCATCCAGATTGTTGTTGCATGGAGCGCCATCCGCGCCCAGGGCGACATTGATGCCGGCCTCCATCATCTCTGGTATTGGGGCGATACCAGACGCCAGCTTCAAATTCGCGCTTGGGCAGTGAGCGACGTGCGCCCCATTTTGAGCCAGGAGCGTCTGCTCCTCCTGGGTCAGCCAGACGCAATGCGCCAGCACCAGGTTGGGCCCTATGGCACCCATCCTGTTCAAATAATGGATCTCGCGCCCGCCAAATTGGACTAGCCGCTCCGTCTGCTCTTTGTTTTCTGCGGCGTGAGAATGGATGCGGATGTTCCGCTCTTTAGCCAGCCGGGCGACCTCACGCCAGAGCTCATCGGTGGCGTTACGCGTCCCGCGCGGGCAGAATGCATATCCCAAGCGCCCCCCTGCGGCACCGTGGTAACGCTCATACAGCGCCAGGCTTTTTCGCAGGGCCGTTTGGGTGTCCTCGCCAATCATCTCCGTCCCCACCTCCCAACGATCCATCATGGCGTTGCCTATGATCGCCCGGAAGCCCATCTGGTCGGCGGCTTCAAAAGCGGCCTCGGTGTGGTTGAGCGTCTCCATGGTGAAGGCGGTTGTCGTCCCGCCGCGAATCATTTCAGCCATGGAGAGCCGGGCGGAGGCATAGACGCTGGCGTAGTTATGCGCTCTTTCGAGGGGCCAGATGCGCAGCCTCAACCAATCTACCACATCCATGTCATCCGCTTGCCCTCGAAAAAGGGTTTGGTTGAGATGAACGTGCACCTGGACGAAGCCTGGCAGCACCAGCATACCGCTCCCATCCAGGATGCTGTCGGCCTGCCGCCTGGAGGAGGGGATCTCTGCGATAACGCCATCCTCGATCAAAACATCCCCCTGCAGCACATCCCGGGCAGGGTTCATGGTGAGAAGTGTACCGTTACGGATTAAGAGCGTGGACATTGGGCCAGTGGATTAGGTCTTTTGGTACGGCTTGGCCACATAGGCCGGCGGCGAAGCCCTGCCCATCGCCCCAACCAGAGCCACGATGGTCAGCACGTAAGGCAAAGCCAACAGAAATTGAGGCGCAATGGGTACGCCCGCAGCCTGAGCGGCCGATTGAAAGGCATCTGCAAAACCAAACAAAAAGCAGGCAAACAGCGCTCCATAAGGGTTCCAGCGCCCGAAGATCATTGCGGCCAAGGCAATAAAGCCTCTACCGGCAGTCATGACCGTGACGAATTGGGCCAGGTAGGACACGGATAAGTATGCGCCCCCCAATGAAGCCAGGATGCCGCTGATGAGAACTCCCCAATAGCGCATGCGATAAACATTGATCCCAACCGTGTCTGCCGCTCTTGGATTCTCGCCCACCGAACGCAGCCGCAGGCCGAAGCGGGTATTAAAGATCATAAAGTGCGTGATGGGGACCAGGATCAATGCCAAATAAACTAATGGGCTGTGCCTGCCGAGGATCGGGCCAATCACCGGCAGGTCCGCGATGATCGGGATACGCCACTCATCAATCCTCTCGACGATCGGCGAGATCCCCTGCTGCCCCCAAATCTTCAACATCAGGAAATTCGGCAGGCCAATCGCCAAAATATTGATGCCTGTTCCGACGATTGCCTGATCAGCCCGCAGATGGATGCTCATAAAGGCGTGGATGAGGCTGGCCAGGGTCCCGCCCAATATCCCCACCAGCACTCCAATCCAGGGGTTGCCAGTGAAATAGGAACCCACTACAGCCGAGAAAGCGCTGATGAGCATGATCCCTTCCAGCGCAATATTC
>SCUI01000212.1 GCA_004297225.1 Lysobacteraceae bacterium
CCGGCGGACAAGGTGCACCCCTGGCGCCGGCGTTCCACCAGGCCGTTTTCGGCACTACCGGGCGCCGACGTGCGGTACTGAACCTGGGCGGTATGGCCAATGTGTCGCTGCTCGGTGACGACGTAAGTGGCTGGGATGTCGGGCCGGGCAATGTTCTGCTGGACGCCTGGGCTTCGCGGCACTTGGGTCAGCCTTTTGATACCGACGGCCACTTCGCCAGCACCGGCACGGTCGATGCCAGTCTTTTGGCCAAGTTGCTGACGCATCCATTCATAGTGCGTCCACCGCCGAAAAGTACCGGCCGAGAGGATTTCAATCCGCACTGGCTGGACGCACTGCTGGCAGGGTTCCCGAACCTGCGGCCGCCTGATGTGCAGGCGACGCTGGCGGAATTTACTGCGGCCGGCGTTGCCCAGGCACTGGCGAGTCAGCCTGAAATCGAGGAATTGCTGATCTGCGGTGGAGGAGCCCGCAATGGCGACCTGCTAGGCCGCCTTGCCCGGCGCTTACCCTCACTAGAAGTCGGAACCACGTCGCGTGCGGGCATTGAACCGCAATGGGTCGAAGCGCTGGCGTTTGCCTGGCTAGCCCGCCAGCGCGTGCATGAAACGGCGCTGGATCTGGGCAGGATCACCGGCGCACGGCAGCCGGTGATCCTTGGCTGCGTCTATATGCCCTGACAACCTGACGCCCGGACGCGCCTGCCTGCCTTTGACTCGAAACCGGCCGCAGGCCTCAGACGCTGAACGACGACCCGCACCCGCAGGTTGTCGTGGCCTGGGGATTTCGAATCACGAACTGGGCACCCTGGAAATCCTCGCGGTAATCGATTTCCGCGCCTTCCATGTACTGCAGGCTTAGCGGGTCAATCAGTAGCGTCACGCCCTCGGTTGCCACCGCGCAGTCGCCTTCGTCCACGTTCTCGTCGAAGGTGAAGCCATACTGAAAACCCGAGCAGCCGCCCCCGCTGATGAACACGCGCAGCTTCAGCTGCGGATTACCCTCCTCGACGATAAGCTCGCCCACCCTGCGGGCAGCGCTTTCGGTGAACAGGACCGGTGTGGCGTTCGACATGGGAAATACTCCGAAAACGAAAAGCGCACGCGCGCTCAC
>SCUI01000213.1 GCA_004297225.1 Lysobacteraceae bacterium
CGATCGCCTCCATGGCCACGATCGCCACGTCGCGCTCCTGCGAGCGCACGAACGCGTCCTGCGGGACGCGGCCCAGACGGTCGAAGCAGCTCGTGCCGCGGGCCTGGCCCTGCCGCCAGCCCCGGCCGAGCACGTACGCCGCCGCGGGCGTCACGCCCTGGAGCCGGCCGAGCGCGTTGCCCAGGATCCAGAGGCGCGCCATCACGCGGAGGTCGTTGGCCGCGGAGAGCGAGCCGTCCTTCAGGAGCTCGAGCGTCGTGTAGCGGACGTCGACGATGCGGTAGTGCCAGCGCTGGCCCGGGAGCGCGGGCGCGCCGACGCGCTCCTCCTCGCCGTCGAACGCCGCGGGGAAGAGGTCGCCGAGCACGTCCGAGCGGACGAGCAGGTCGGCCACGCCGTACGTCCGCGACTGCGGGTCGCGCAACACCGCGTGCGCGATGAGCGGATCGCCCGCGACCATGGACAGCCACGTAGCGCGTGCCGCGTCGACGGACCGGACGTCGTCCACGAGGTCGCCGATGCGTGTGATCCTGTGGCGCTTGGCCAGCGCGTCGAGCACGAGCTGCTCGAAGCGGCGGCCGCGCTCGGCGATGAGCCGCGCGAGGTCGGTGCGCGCGTCGTACGTGGGGAGACGGTCGTCGCGCACGAGCCCGCGCTGCTCGCCGTAGCGGTCGAGCCAGTCGAGGAGCGGGTCGGCGTCGCACCAGTGGCGCACCGACTGAGCCGTGACCCAGGTGTCCCACTCGGCGTCCGTGCGCGGGTCGTCGATGGTGCCGTCATCGCGAGTCCAGATCGCCGCCGCGCCCGGATCGGCGAGCCCGAGCCCGAGCTGGAGCGTCAACGCGTCGGGCGGGGATGGGCGGGGTCGGGGCCCCCGGCGAGGACCAGGTCGGGCAGAGCGCGCAGGTCGGGCCGCTCCATCAGGGCGGTCGCGTCCTGCGGCGGCGGGACCGCGCCACGGTTCGCCCAGTACACGTCCATGCCCAGGCGCATCGCGCCACCGACGTCGTGGGCCGAGCCCGCGACGAAGAGCACGCGCGCCGGGTCGAGGCCGAGGGCGTCGAGCGCGGCGCGGTACGGCCGCGGGTCGGGCTTGTACGCGCCGGCGCGCTCCGCCGTCATGACGAGCTCGAACGAGCCCGCGCGAGCGGCGGCGCGCTCGCCGAGCACCTGGCTGCAGTTGGTCACGATGAACCGGCGGACCCCCGCGAGCCGCTCGAGCGTCACGGGCGTGTCGGGCCACGGCCGGAAGTCACCCCAGCGGCGCAGCATCTCCTCGGCGCGCTGCGCGCTCACGCCGGCCTCGCGCGCGCTGTCGCGGACGATGTCCTCGAACGGCCGGTAGGCCCGCCCGCGCAGCATCGCCTGTGATGCCGCGTGCCACTTCATCCCGAGCGCGTCGTCACCCGCCACGGTCTTCCACGTGGACCACGTGTCGAGCAGAGCCGTGAGGAGATCGAAGCCGACCGCGTCGTACCGTGGCA
>SCUI01000214.1 GCA_004297225.1 Lysobacteraceae bacterium
CGGGCGAAGCGGTCGTTGATGACGTCGTGGAAGGTGACCCCGCCGTAGCTGTGCACGGCCTGGTTCACGTCCTCGCGGGCGCCCAGCGAGGTGATGACGACCGGGACCTTGTACTTGACCGTCAGCTCGACGTCCTGCTCGAGCCGGTCGTTGGTCTTGTGGACGATCTGGTTGACGGCGAACGGGGCCGAGGGCGTGTCCGGATGCGCCTTGTCCCAGGCGGCCAGCTCCTCGGTGATCTGC
This sequence comes from Lysobacteraceae bacterium, assembly GCA_004297225.1. Taxonomy (GTDB): domain Bacteria; phylum Pseudomonadota; class Gammaproteobacteria; order Xanthomonadales; family Xanthomonadaceae; genus Cognatiluteimonas. The sequence continues at coordinate 244 of SCUI01000214.1, forward strand.
GCCAGCCACTCGTCCAGCTGGCTGACCGGCCGCGCGTTCAGCGCCGGAAACGAGCCGACGACGCCGGCCTTGCACTGGGCGATGACCAGCTCGGGACCGGAGATGATGAACAGCGGCGAGCCGATCACCGGCAGGCGCAGGCGGTTTTCGAGGACGGCGGGAAGGGCCACGGGCAAGCTCCGATCAGTTTAGATTTACACCGTAAGGCGATACCCGCGCCGGCCGCAAGCCCCCTGCCGCTCATTCCGGCGGAGGCCGGGATGATCGGAGTTCAAACGAGGTCGTTCGGCGGCCGGTCGGCCTTGCGGGTCCAGCGGTCCAGCAGCTTGCCGGCCGTTTCGCGCCCGCCGAGCCCGAAGGCCAGGGCCGCCGCCACGGCGGCCGACCCGAGGATCAGGCCGAAGGCGAGGATGACGATCTCGTCGGCGATGCCCATGAACCGCAAACCCATGGCGGTGGCCAGGGCGATGGTCGCCCAGCGCACGATGCTGGAGGCGAAGGCGTCGGCGCCGCCGGTGGAGCGGTCGATCATCCGGGCCAGGAAGTTGGCCAGCAGCACGCCGACGGTGATGATCACGCCGCCGAACAGCACGTGGCCGGCCAGGTCCAGCACCTGCTGTAGGATCTCGGCGACGGCGACGAACTCCAGCAGCCGCGCCGCCTCGATGGCCGAGAACAGCATGATCGCCACCAGCACCAGTTGGGCGACGACCTTGGACGGGGTCGTGCGAACGACCGCGGGCTGTTGTGCGGCGGCCTGCGGGTCCACCGGCGCATCGGCTCCGGCGGGCGGGGAGATCTCCGCGGCCTTCAGGCCCAGAGATTGCAGGCTGCGGTCGAAGCCTAAGG
>SCUI01000215.1 GCA_004297225.1 Lysobacteraceae bacterium
GATCCTGCTGGCAGTCGGGCTGATCGTCCGCGCCTATCTGGTCGGCCGCGGCCCGTGGGGCAACCTGTACGAGTTCAGCGTCGCGTTCGCGTTCGGAGTGATGGCCGGCTACCTGTATCTGGGCCGGCGCTATCCCATCCGCGCGATCGCGTTTCTGCCGGTCGGCGTCGCGACATTCCTGCTGGGTTACGCATTCACGTTGCCGCAGGAGATCAGCCCGCTCGTGCCGGCGCTCGACAACCCGCCGCTTCTCACCATCCACGTCGCCATGGCGATGATCAGCTACGGCATCTTCGCGGTGAGCTTCGGCGCGGCCGTGGGCTATCTCATCCAGGGTCGCGAGAACCGCGTGTCCTGGCTGCCGCCGGCAAAGGTGCTCGACGAGGTCGCCTACCGCGCGGTCATCATCGGCTTCCCGATCTTCGCGACGCTGATCATTCTCGGCTCGTGGTGGGCCGCGATCGCGTGGGGCCGCTACTGGGGTTGGGACCCCAAAGAAACGAGTGCGCTCGTCACGTGGCTCATCTACGCCGTGTATCTCCATGCCCGCAGCCAACGCGGCTGGGCTGGTCGTCCCGCGGCCCTGATCCTGGTGATCGGCTTCGCGGCCGTGCTCTTCACGTATCTCGGTGGCAATCTGTTCTTTGGTGGTCTTCACTCATATAGCGGGCTGTAGGCCCAATCGAGGCAATCGGTGGCAGCGCGACGAATCGGCATCCTGACCGGCGGGGGTGACGTCCCGGGCCTGAACTCGGTCATCAAGAGCGTCACCTACAACGCGACGGAGATTGGTTGCGAGGTGCTCGGCATCCGGCGCGGCTGGGAAGGTCTCACTCACATGCGTCGCGCGGAGGCGCTGTCCGCCGGCGGCCGGCTTGACCCCGACTACATCCGGCCGCTCGACCGGGTCGCGACGCGGACCATCGACCGCTCCGGCGGGACCATGCTCCACACCTCGCGCACGAATCCCTCGCGCATGCCGGCGCGTCGTCTGCCGGCCGCGCTCGCGCCGGAGCGCACGGCGCAGATGCAGGTGAGCGACGACGTCTACGACCTCACGCCACTCGTCCTCGACAACATCGAGTACCTGGGCCTCGACTACCTCGTCACGATCGGTGGTGACGACACGCTGTCCTATTCGAAGGTGCTCGACCGCGCGGGCGTGCCGTTGATCGCGATCCCCAAGACGATGGACAACGACGTCCAGGGGACCGAGTACTGCATCGGCTTCTCGAGCGCCATCACCCGCGCCAAGGAGCTCATCACCCGCCAGCGCACCACGCTGGGTTCACATGAGCGCATCGGCGTGTTCCGGATCTTTGGCCGCGACGCGGGCTTTTCCGCGCTGTACACCGCGTACGTGACGTCTGCGCGCTGCGTCATCCCGGAGGCGCCGTTCGACCTTGAGCGGCTGATCGACGTGCTCGTGGAGGACAAGCGCGCCAACCCATCGCGCTACTCGTTCG
>SCUI01000216.1 GCA_004297225.1 Lysobacteraceae bacterium
GGTACTTCATCGTGCCCGAGCTGCTGCCCACGGCCTGGGGCACGGCCATCAAGCAGCTGCCGCCCGACCTGCAACAGTTCGGCGCAGCGGTGATCTGCCTGGGCCTGTTCACCTCGGCCCGCGTGAGCGAGCAGGTGCGCGCCGGCATCGAGAGCCTGCCCATCGGCCAGACCCGCGCCGCCCTGGCGCTGGGCCTGAGCCTGCCACAGGCCTACCGGCTGGTGCTGCTGCCCATGGCCTTTCGGCTCATCGTGCCGCCGCTGACCTCGGAGTTCCTCAACACCTTCAAGAACTCGGCTGTGTGCTCGACCATCGGCCTGCTGGAGCTGGCCGCGCAAGGCAGGCAGCTCGTGGACTACACCGCGCAGCCTTACGAGTCCTTCATCGCCGTGACGGTGATGTACCTGCTCATCAACGTCGTCGTGATGACGCTGATGGGCTGGCTGGAGCGCCGCGTCAAGGTGCCCGGCTACATGGGCCAGTGAACCTCAAGGAGACCGAACATGGCTTACGAATTCGACTGGTCCTCCATCCCCGGCTCGCTGCCCTTCCTGGCCGAAGGCATGCTGGTCTCGCTGGAGATCACGGCGGTGGCCCTGGTGGTGGGCATGGTGTGGGGCACGGTGCTGGCGCTGATGCGGCTGTCGCCCGTGGCGCCGCTGCGCTGGTTCGCCACCGGCTACATCAACCTGTTCCGCTCGGTGCCGCTGGTGATGGTGCTGCTGTGGTTCTTCCTGATCGTGCCGCAGCTGTTCACGCAGCTGTTCAACCTCTCGCCGACCACCGACCTGCGCCTGACCTCGGCCATGGTGGGTTTTGCGCTGTTCGAGTCGGCCTACTACGCCGAGATCATCCGCGCCGGCATCCAGTCGGTGCCCAAGGGCCAGCTGGCCGCGGCCACCGCACTGGGCCTGAGCCGACTGCAGGCCATGCGCCTGGTGATCCTGCCCCAGGCCATGCGCAACATGGTGCCGCTGCTGCTGACGCAGGCCATCGTGCTGTTCCAGGACACCTCGCTGGTCTACGTGTCCGCGCTGGCCGACTTCTTCGGCTCGGCCTACAAGGTCGGTGACCGCGATG
>SCUI01000033.1 GCA_004297225.1 Lysobacteraceae bacterium
ACGCCCACCATGAACCCCATGGCGGCATTGCCATACGGCGCCGTGGTCGGGCTGACTTTGAGCAGGATAAGCACGCCCAACACCACAGGCACGAGGTCAAACACAAACGGCACAGGGTCGCCGCCGAGCAGGCCGGGCACGGTGGCGGCGAGGCGGCCCAGGCGGGGCAGCAGGACCGATTGAATTGCAACCGTGGCAGCGTAGCCTGCCGAAACCCCGACAAACACGTGCAACACCAGCCGGTAGAGCGGGTTATCGCCCAGCAGGTAGCTGAACACCAACACAGTGAGCAAAAAAGCAATGGAACTGCCGGCCAGTTCGGGTGTCATTTTTTCTTTGGTTTGGCGGCGGGCTTCGAGGCGGCCTCGCCGGGGGCGGCTTCGGGTTTTTGCGGCCCGCGCCTCACCAGGCCCACCACCGGCGGAGCCTTGGGCGGCAGCGGAGTATCGCGGCGGGCCGGACGGCGCTCGGACAATATCAGCGCCATGCTTACCACCGCGCCAATGGCGATGATGAGGCCCGAGGCCAACAATCCGAGGGCGTAGCTCGGCCAACGAAGCGCCAACGCGGGATCGCGCCCGGCCAGCAGCGCCGCGCGGCCCGTGGCGTTGTCGTAGGCAGCGGCCTCGGCCCACCCGCTCACCAGGCCCGATAGCTGCGGCGGGTTGCTCTGGTAGTAGGGATAGAGCAACGGCTCGGCGGCGGCGCTGGCAATGGCGGCCAGCGGCACCCCGGTGGATGGCTGCACTTGCTCAAGCCAGGCTTGCGCCGATTCGGCGGAGGCGGCGGCCACGACGACAAGGCTGAAGTCGCGCACCGAGTTGACGCCGTTGAGCCACGGGCGCGCCCACGGCGATCCCGTTTGGCGGTAGTCGAACAAAATGGATTGTTGAGGGGCGGCGGCAAATTGCTGCAGGCCAATGATGCCGCCGGGCAAATAGCCCAGGTTGATGAAGGCCTCGCCGTAGCGATCGGCTGCGCCGGTTTCGGCGGCGGCCTCATCCAACGCCTCCTGGGCCACGCCCACGCCCGCCGGGCGGGTGCTAATGGCTGCCACGCGCACTCCGGCGCGCATGAGTTGCGTGAGCGTCGCTTGCACGCCGGGGTTCAGCTCGCCTGCCGAGGCCGGGTCGTATTCAAAGGCAATCAGCACCGGCTTGTCCACCGGCAAGTTGCCCAGCGTGGTGACGAAGCCTTGCAACGCGGGCGAAAGCGCGGAAGGCGGCGGCAGTAAAGCGGGCGAGGCCAACGCCGGAATGAAATACGGAGCCAGCGCCACTGCAAACAACGCCAACGCCACCAACAGCCGATCGACCGGATAGGTGAACCGGAATCTGCGCCCGGCGCGGGCCGCAGCCGCCTCGGTGGTAGTTTCTTCACTGAGGATGGTGCGGAACACTTCGGCCTGTT
>SCUI01000217.1 GCA_004297225.1 Lysobacteraceae bacterium
CGAGGTGCATCCGGGAGGTCGCCATGAACGCCCTTGAGACATGGGTCGCCTTCACCGCCGCGTGGCTCCAGGTCGGGTTCGGTCTCTTCGTCGCGATGCGGTCGATCGGCATGCTCCGCGGCGCCCCGCTGCTGATGGTGCCGGTCCTCACGGCCTTCGTCGTCGTGGCGCTCGGGCTCGTCGCCCTCGGCCTCGCGTCGTTCGTGAGGGTCGTGCCATGGTGAAGCGCATCCTGGCGCTCGTCGGCCTTGCCGGAGCGGCGTGGATCCTCGCGTCCGCCCTGGGGTCCTCTGCCGCGGTGGGGCATCCGCCGGTCCCGGAGCGCCCCGACGGCGGCTACGACTGCGCGACCTGCCACGCGCCCGGTGGCGCGACGCGACCAGCGGACGCCCCGATCTCCCCGGCGGATCACACGGGTGCGAAGTACGCGCCCGACAGCTGCACCACCTGCCACACGGGCGTCGTGAAGACCTCGCCGCTCGCCGCGTCGTACGCGAGCTGCGCGACGTGCCACGCCGGCGCGGACACGGTCGCGACGCTGAAGAGCGGCGAGAAGCTCGTCGTCGCCGTCGACGTGAAGGGCTACCTCACCTCCGTTCACGGCGACTTCGCGTGCACGAAGTGCCACGAGGACCAGGAGCAGGTCCCGCACCAGCCGCTCACGGCTGAGGGCCGGCGCCAGTTCACGGCGGAGATGGCCGAGGTCTGCACGACCTGTCACAAGGGGCCGAGCGAGGAGTACGAGACGTCGTTCCACGGGATGGCCGCGCGCCTCGGTGTCATCACCGCGGCCACGTGCACGGACTGCCACACGCCGCACGCGGTGCAGGCCGTCAGCGACTGGACGCTGGCCGAGCGCGCGGAGCAGTGCGCGAAGTGCCACGCCGGCGCGACGGAGTCTCTGGCGAGCGGCTGGCTCGGGCACAAGGAGCCGTCGACGGGCTGGTTCCCGCTCGTCTTCTACGCGGAGAAGTTCTTCGTCGGGCTCACCGCCATCACGCTCGGCCTCGGACTGGTCCACGTCGAGCTCGATCTGCTCGGCTGGCTATGGGACCGCGTGCGCGGGCGGAAGAAGGAGGAACGGCCGTGAAGGTGAAGGAGCTCGATCGGTTCGACATGCACCAGCGCGTGCAGCAC
>SCUI01000083.1 GCA_004297225.1 Lysobacteraceae bacterium
ATTTTCTGCCCCGCGCTTGAACCGCCAGGGCATGCTCATCGGAGTAGTCCGGCTCTTCCCGAATGAGGGGCACATCCACCCTGGCTTGAACCTGCTGTCCCTCGTCTGCGGAGGATTCGGAAAGAAAGACGAGAATGAAACCATCCGGATCTTTGACAACAACCCCAATTTGTCCCCAAGGGAACTGGCGGGGTTTTACGCTGATTTCGATTTGGCGCTCTTCACAAATGTCCAGGATAGGCATCAAAGATTGGACATAGACCATTAAGGATACTTTGGAACTCTGAATAGGAGACTCAAATACTTCCGGCCTGACAGCCATGTGACCCTCGGACACCTCGAGGAGGGCATTGCCGACCTCGTAAAAAAGGCCGCGGAATTTGCTGTGCTCGGCGACGTCTGGCCCGAACTCGAACACTTTTCGAAACCCGAAGGCGTCGTAGAACGCCTTGGATTTGTCGAAATCCCTAACCTTCAAGTTAACGCCCAGTTTGGAAATTTTCGTATCAATCATTCTGGCCTCTTTGCCTGGTTGCTGATCTCCAGCATCCTGGCGGCATTCAGCCCCAGGACGGCCTCGATATCTTCATCCGTCAGGGCGGGCTCGATATCGTGTTTGCGAATGTATTCAGGCATACGGCGGTGCAGCTACAAATCGATGGACAGGCTTCTTCTAATTCGAAAGCTTACCAGGGCGCTGCGCAGGTAAGACAGCCCGTAAAAGAGAGGCCTCTGAGCTTTATCGAAGGCGACCTCTTCCAGCTGGAGCAGGGGAGAGCCAATTTCTACCTCGAGCAGGGCTGCCAGGCGCTCGTCACAGGCCAGGGCTTTGATCTCGCTTTCGTGGTTGTCAACCTGCCGCCCGCACTTATTCATTGCGAAAGCATAGGCTGATTCTTCACATGGATAATCCACCACGATTTCCCCCCGCCATTCGGGCAAGACCAGTGCCAGAGGGATGATATTGCGGCAGAAGATGACCGGCTGGTCGTCCGAATAGAACAGCTTTTCCATGGATAGGCTGCTGTCGGTGGGTTTAAGATCGAATGTTTTGGCGATGGGGCCAAGCGGTTCGATCACGCAACACAAGATCTTTTGAGCTGGCTCGTGGCCGGCGCGCCGGATGAGCTGCAGAAACGTCGATTTCTCATAAGGCCAGCTGCGCAGCCCTGTGGCTGGGCCTTTATTGATGAAGGTGCCAACGCCGTGGCGCTTGGTGAGGACGCCATCCTCAACCAATCTTGTGATTGCTTCCCGGATCGTGGGTCGGCTCACGCCAAATTCGCCGCTCAATTCCAGTTCGGATGGCAGCCGGCCTCCGAGGTCC
>SCUI01000066.1 GCA_004297225.1 Lysobacteraceae bacterium
TCAACTACGGGCGCTGAAATCCTTGGCCGCCGCGCAAAACAAATCCACTGCGGAACTGGTTCACCAGGCCGTGGATGTTCTGTTGCGCTCGACTGGAAGCGTCGAGAGGGTATTCAGCAAAACTGAGAAGGAAGAGCAGAAACGCCGCGCCATTGCCGTTGCCGGACGTTTCAGTTCCAGCGTTTCTGATCTTGCGACAGGCCACGATCACTACTTGGCGCAAGCCTTTTCGTAATGAGCGTGTTTGTTGACACGTCAGCTTTCCTGGCTGTGCTGGACGCCATCTTGTGCCGTAGCTTTGACGCCGATCCTCGCGCTTCTTCTCACTCACGCCGCCTCTGAAACGCTGACACGCTGAAAGCGCCGAGACTCTCATCTCAGCGTCCTCAGCCGCTCCGCGTCAGCGTTTCAGCGATTCAAAAGCTCACTTCCCCTCCTCCCACTGCTCGCACGTCTTCCTATACGGCTCGTCGCCCATATACTGCGCCCACTCTGCATGGGTGAGGTTGCGGTTGGCAATGCGGCAGGCGCGGGTTAACCACGCCTGAATGGTGGCGGCATCCAGCGTCAAGGGGTCGGGATTGTTCATGGCCGCTGTAGGCCATGCGTCCCACAGAATGACGGTTGTGTCGGCGCTGCCGGACGCCAATACTTCACCGTCGGCACTGAAGGCGACGCTGGTCACAGGCGCCGCGTGACCGACGAGCGGCGATTCCGGCAGGGCGGGCTCATCCCAACGCGAAACATCCCATACGATAACGGTCTTGTCTGCGCTGCCCGAGGCCAGGAAATCGCCGTCGGGGCTGAAGGCGAGGCTGGAGACCGTGGCCGTGTGGCGGTGCAGCGTTTGGTCGCGCCAGATGATCGTCGTGTCCTCGCTGCCCGAGGCGATATCGCCAAAGATGCCGTAGGCGAGGCTGGTCACGTTGGCCGTGTGGCCGGAGCCAGCATGGCTGAGTTGCTCGTGGGTCGCGACATCCCAGACCAGGATGGTTCCATCCCGCCCATCCGCTGCGAGCACATAGCCGTCCGGGCTGAACACAAGGTGGTCCATATACTCGTCGTAGTAGCTGTAGAGAGGCGGGTCGAGCGGCTCCAGCGTTGTCAAATCCCACAGGAGGACGGTCCCGTTGAAGGTGGACGATGCCAGCGTTCCGCCGTCCGGACTGAAGGCAACCGCGTAGCCTTTGAGCGGTGGATCGATCCGTTGGCGGGTGCTGACATCCCATAAGAAGACAGTATCATCCCTACTGGCCGAGGCCAGCAGTTTGCCATCCGGGCACATCCAAGAGATAACACACGGCTCATTAATACATTAAAAAAATTAAGGGACCTTGGCAATTCGGTGATTGTTGTTGAGCACGATAAAGAGATGATGGAAGAATCGGACTACATTTTTGATATTGGCCCGGGAGCAGGTATTCAGGGAGGACATATAATTGCAAAAGGTACATTTAATGAAATAATAAATGATGAGAATTCTCTTACCGGGAAATACCTTTCAGGAAAGAAAAAAATAATAATCGAATCTCAGCAAAAACTAAAAGAAACAGAGGGTTATATCAGGCTTGCCGGGGTAACCCACAACAACTTAAAAAATGTTGATATAGACTTTCCTCTAGGAAAATTCATCTGTGTAACCGGCGTTTCCGGAAGCGGAAAATCAACTCTTATTAATGATGTTTTGTACCATGCCTTGGCCCAAAAGAAAAACCCTTTTCATAGGGAAAAACCGGGAGAATTCAAAGATATTTCCGGAGACGACTTGATAAAACGTGTTTTTATGATAGACCAGTCTCCTATCGGACGAACTCCCCGCAGTAACCCTGTGACCTACACCGGAGCCTTCACTCATATCAGAGAGATATTTGCTAATTCAAAAGATGCGAGACTTAGAGGCTACGGTGCTGGAAGATTTTCATTCAATGTAAAAGGCGGGAGATGTGAAACCTGCGAGGGGGAAGGACAGATTAAAATTGAAATGCAGTTTTTGCCCGACGTTTATATTACGTGTGAGACATGCAACGGCGCACGCTACACAAAAGAAACACTGGAAATTGAGTTTGACGGTAAAAATATTTCAGAAATCTTAAACATGAGCGTTGATGAAGCTCATAACTTTTTTTCATTTCACGAAGGGTTATCAAACAAACTCGGAACCCTTAAAGAAGTAGGTTTATCCTATATTAAGCTTGGGCAAGCAGCCACCACATTATCAGGAGGGGAAGCGCAACGAGTAAAGCTTGCGTCGGAATTGTCAAAAAAAGGTGCAGGGTCAAGCCTTTATCTCCTGGATGAACCTACAACGGGTCTCCATTTCGCTGATCTGGAAAAGCTTGTTAGGGTATTAAAACGGCTTGTGGAAAAGGGAAATACCGTAGTCGTTATAGAACATAATCTTGACGTAATAAAGAACGCCGACTATATAATAGATTTAGGACCCGAAGGAGGAGATGGTGGAGGAGGAATAGTTGCCTCAGGTACGCCTTATCAGATCGCAAATACAAAAAACTCTTATACGGGACTTTATCTGAAAAAAGAGCTCTAACAATGAAAAAAATTCTGCTCATCCTCTTTGCGGTAACTTTTTTCTTCTTTTCTTCTAAAACAATCTATGCTCAAGATAATTTTGATATTTCAGCGGAGGCAAAATACACTATTAACGAATCCGGTCTGACAACGATTGTCCAAAAAATAGTAATAGTCAATAAAAAAGAATTTATCTATACGCCTTCGTATCAAATTGTTACCGGGCTAAAGGATATATCTTCCTTGTCAGTTTATAACGCAAACGGAGCAATTCCTTATGATCTAAAGAAATTAAACGACGGCAACGAGATAGATGTTTCTTTTCTTGAAAAAATCATAGGACAAGGAAAAACAAACACCTTCACAGTTTCCTTTGAGACACGTGAGATAACAAAAAAGCAGGGATCCATATGGGAAGTTGACATACCGGGATTATCAAACCCAGATGATTATTCATCTTACAACATTACTCTTTCTGTCCCCTTTTCCTTTGGGGGGGTATCAGTTATAAAACCACCCAAAGAACTAAAAGGAAACATCCTTGAGTTCACTAAAGAAGAAATCGGAAAATCGGGGATTTTTGTTTTGTTTGGAAACTCTCAAACCTATAAAATGAATCTAACATATCATATCTCAAACTCCAACCTTTTTCCTATAAAAAC
>SCUI01000218.1 GCA_004297225.1 Lysobacteraceae bacterium
GTGAAGGCGGGCAAAGAGCGACCGGAGGTCCACTTCGAAGCCGTCAAGAACGGGGGCGGCGCTGAGCGTGGCCGGTGGCGCAACGTCGCGGCCTGGTGCGCCGGGCATCCAGACGCTCACGCGTTCGATGTCGGGATCGACGAGCCAGAGCAGGCGCACCCCAGCATCCATGTAGTGCGAGATCTGCTGGGCAGTCCGTCCGGACTGGTCATCGGGCGAGAGGACTTCGATGACGAAATCCGGCATCACTTCGATCGGCTCGTTGCCCATTGCGCCGGCGGATTTGCCTCTCCGGGCACGGAGCGTCACGGAGATGTCGGGGAGGAAAGTCCATTCCTCATCGCGGCGGAGGTGGCGAAGCTCAGTGTCGACGTCGATGTCGTTGCGGTCGCGCAGGAACGACATGAGCAGGTAGATGAGTTCCGTCACCATCTTGCTGTGTCTGGGGCCCGGCATGGCCTTCTGCACCACCTCGCCGTCGATGAGCTCAAGCGGTGGCTCGGCCTCTGGCATCGCGAGAAACTCTGCAAGAGCGAGACGTGTCTTCGTCGCCATGTGTGCAGTGTACCAGCCCACGTGGGCGGCTATTCCTGGAGGAAGTCGCGGATGGCGGCACTGAAGGCTTCGGGCTGGTGGAGGGGGACCTGGTGGCCGGCATCGGGGATCTCGACCAGGCGGGCGTTGGGGAGGCGCTCCACCATCTGCCCGGCGATCTCGCGGGAGAGGACTTTGCTCTTTTCGGCGCGGATGACGAGGGTGGGGCAGGTGATGTGTTCGAGCGATTCCCAGAGGTAGGGGATCTCGGCGATGGCGCCGCGGCCGGTGGCCTGGTGGATGGATGGATCGAAGCGGAAGACAAGGTTGCCGGTGGCGTCATCGAGGACGAGCGAGGCGGCCATCTGGCGCTCGAGGAACTCGCGGGGACGGCCCGGGTAGAGGCCGGCGTAGTACTCGATGGCTTCGACGTCGGTGGCGAAGCCGGGCGCTTTCTGGGCGTCGCCGGTGGTGCGGCGGATGCCGCGGGCGCCCTGGTCGGCCATCTGGGGGCCCATGTCGGCGAGGACAAGGTGCTTGAGCCGGTGGCTGTGGTCGCGGGCATAGGACATGGCGACGCGGCTGCCGATGCTGTGGGCGACGAGGTCGAAGGCCTCGAAGTCCATCTCTTCGACGAAGCCGCGGAGGTCCATGGCGAAGGCCCAGACGAGGTAGCCGCCGGGGGCGTGTTCGCTCTCGCCGTGGCCGCGCAGGTCGGGAGCGTAGACGGACCACTTGTCGATGAAGCGTTCGGCGATGTGCTCCCAGTAGCGGGCGTTGTTCATG
>SCUI01000219.1 GCA_004297225.1 Lysobacteraceae bacterium
TCCGATTCCATCCAGCCCGGCCACGCTACGCACCGGTTGAGCGCCGCCTGCGTCGGAAACACGCTCACCCTTTCGGACAACGGCACGCAGCTTGCAACTGCCACCGATGGCGACTTTCGTGGCGGCCCGGCAGGCCTCATCGCCGGCAGTTTCAGCGATACACCCGTGGATGTGCGCTTTGATAACCTCAACATCGTTCAACCGTAACCGGGTTCGTTTGCTGTTGTGCGCGGCAATGGCCGTAACGGCGCTCGCCGCCTGCGATTCGCCCTCGCCGACCGCTCCCGCCCCGGCGAAAGATTTTCACGACACCTTTGCGCAAGACCTGGGTCTGTGGGAAACCTTCACCGAAGGCAACGCCTCGGCGGCCATCACCGGGGGACAACTGGTTATCACCGTGGCCGCCCCCTCATCGGTCGGGCTGTCGTTGTGCGCCCTCAACGTTAGCGACTTTGATCTCACGGTCACCACCAGCCAGGCAAGCGGCGGGGCCGGCAACAGTCTGGGGGCCATCTTGCGCTACACGACTCCCCGAAACTTCTACCGCTTCGATGTCACCGGAGACGGGTTGTGGGGCTTCAGCCGCCGCCAAAACAACGACTGGGTGCGCATCGTCGATCTGACCCAGTCGAGCGCCATCAACACCGGGGGCGGAGCCAACCTGCTGCGCGTCACGGCGCATGGCAGCCGGTTTGAATTCTATGCCAACGGCGCCCTGCTGGGCCGCGCCACCGACACCAATGAAACCGTGGGCCGCGTCGGTCTGTTTGCCGCCTCGTTCGACGACCCCAACATACAGGCCGCCTTCGACGACATCACCGTCAGCCTCCCCTGACCATTTCCAAAAGGAGTTGCCATGGATTGCCTCTTCTGCAAAATCGTTTCCGCCCAAATCCCCGCGAACGTAATTCACAAAGACGCGCTGGTCACGGCCTTTCGCGACATCAACCCGCAAGCACCCACCCACATCCTCATTGTGCCTAACGAACACATCGGCGGCGCGGCGGACCTCACCCCGGCCCACACCCCAACCCTGGCCGCCCTGTTTGCCGCCGCCAGCCAACTCGCCGCCGCCAAGGGCCTCAGCGGCTACCGGCTGGTGATCAACCAGGGCGCGGAAGCCGGGCAATCGGTGTTTCACTTGCACCTGCATTTGTTGGGCGGGCGCCGGTTTGCGTGGCCGCCGGGCTAGCGTAGAGACGTTCGCGAAGCGTGCAACGTCTCTACCTGACCCCGTGAAAGCGGGTTGCACGTGGGGCGGGTTGCATGTGAAAGCGGGTTGCACGTGGGAGCGGGTTGCACCCGCGACATATCCG
>SCUI01000056.1 GCA_004297225.1 Lysobacteraceae bacterium
CCTTGACCACCTTGGACCAAAACCGCTCCGCCGCGTTCATGGTCAGTCAGTCAATTCGCTTCTGGAACGAGACCATGACCAGGGCAGATGCGATGTAGTGCATGACCTGAACGTTCTCATAGCCAACGATCCCGACGGGCCGCCGTTCCACGGCAGGAACCGGTGTGACTGTGTGTGAGGCAGGTTCGGCGCTCCACAGCTGATCCCCCGCCTCCTGGAACACTGTCACAAGATCCTTGAGGTTCTTGTCGAGTCGCTGGGCAAGCTGCCTCACGGATTCCTCAACGGTGGGTTGCGGCTCACTCACCACGTACACGGTTTCGATACGGCTCATCGGTTCTTCTTTCTCATAAGTCGTGGGCGCCTGATCCCGAACAGACTCCCCAGGTAGAGCAGCACTGCCCAGCTCACGACGCCAAGGACAAGCAGAAACGCAGCGTCGCCTAGGAACGCCGCGTTCCCCTGAGTTACCGCCTTGCCCAGGGCCTGGGCAGTCAGGATGAGGTAGATCCCAGCGCAGACCCACGCTGAAAGTGCCAGGCTGAACCCGATCACAAATCTCTTCATGAGGAGCCACCCTCGAACTTGGCCAGGGCACGAGATACGGACATACGTCCGACGCCTAGAGTCTTGGCGATCTGCTGAATGTTCTTGTTTTCCTCCCGCAGCAGCAAGGCTGCCTCGATCCGCTCCGGGGTCATGACGGTTGGCCGGCCGCCAACGCGGCCCTGGGATCTGGCATGGGCCAGCCCTGCCATGGTGTTTTCACGGATGGTGTCGATGCGCAGCTGCGCGAAGACGGCAACGATGCCGTAGAAGGCCCTGCCCATGGGGGTTGTGGTGTCGATGGCCGGCTCTGTCAGTGAACGGATGTTGATGCCTCGCTCATCGAGATCCGAGATGATCTGGAATAGGTGCCACTCCCCCGATACCCGGTCAAGCCGGTGGACCAGGAGTGTGTCACCGGCACGCATGTAGTCCAGGCAAGCAACCCATTGCGGTCTGTCTCTGACACGGCTGGAGTCGCCGTGATCGACAAACACGCGTTCAGCCCCTGCTTCTAGCAGTTCGTATTTCTGATAGTCCGGGTTCTGGTCACGGGTCGAAACCCGGGCATAGCCGATAGTGCTCATTGTCAGCTCCTCTCGGCTCATAAACCTACCTGCCCGGTTTCGCTCAACTTTGGTTTCGTGCAACAGTTTTGAGCACTTGCCGGGCGGCGTGTCGCGTCAACCTGCCGCGCGGCACGGAAACCGCCGTTTCCGTGCTTGGCCTAGTGATCCTGGAGGATGCGCTCAATTTCGGCAATGCAGCTGCGTCGAACGGCGCTGTAGTTATCGGATCCGGATCCGCCGTTGTCGAAGACTCCCCCATTCCGGGCGTCTCCGAGGAAAGCGAAGGTCATTTCAACTGGAGCGGCCTGGCCGCCGCGGAGAAACACCCTGTAATGACTGCGGTAGGTGCCGTGTTGCGCGCCGCGCCATCCTCCATCGGCGGCCATGACCAGGGAGGCACCGGTGTTGAGGTTGATCCACTCGGCGTCAGTCCTGTCCTCGAACCTGATCCGTGGTTGCAGATACGCGTCCCAGCCCTCAGTGAGTTTCGAGGATCCTGTTGAAAGCCACGCCATGATCATTCCTCCATTGACAGGTGCTGTTGGTCTTCGGTGTTTAGACACTCAATGCTCAAATGAGTATTTACTCATCTGGGAAAGAGTCTATGTAGTCCGTCAGGAACTCCTTGACGGTCATTCCTTTTTTAGCGGCGATGATTTTGAGCTTGGTCTTTTTGCTCGCGGGGACTTCGAAGTTCACGCGTTCCAGCTTCTCCTGGGGCGCCTCGTCCCTAAGGCTTTCCAGCAGCTTGGCCTTGGCGTCCGGTGACTGGCTGGGTCGCCCTGGGGTCATACTTGAGAATTTACTCATTTACTCATTTCCTCATTTACTCACGAGGGAAAGAAGCTCATCGGTCAGCTGCCTGATTTCCTTTGCTCCCGCCGAGTCAGGGAAGTCTTCAAGGATGGTCGATCCGGCGGC
>SCUI01000220.1 GCA_004297225.1 Lysobacteraceae bacterium
GTATTGTTCGATATCATAGCCGTCTTCGAACGCGTAGAGGGCCAGCGGTTTTGCCTTCTCCGGTTTCTTTCTTCCCGATTGGTCAAGGATAATGAACTCGATCATCTCCCCCGGGGCGAGCGGCACTCCCATCGCCTTGACCATCTTCGAAACCACGGCGCTGATGCTGTTGTTCTCGTACTCATCCGGTTCCTTGCTGATATGCCGTCGCAACACCAGCTCCATCGGGTTTGCCTTGCCGCTGCGCAGGACGGCGATATGGTTGCGGGCGATGGTAAGCAACTCGGGAAGCATGGCCTGCACCTCCGCCACGTTCTGCGCGGCGGCCATGTGGTCCAGCATGGCCTGTTGCATGGTTTTGATGAACTGCGGCACGTCGCGGCGGCGCGATTCGATGCCGCGGATTTTAATGTCGCCATGCCGGTACCAGCCGACGTACCGGTTTGCCGTGGTGATGACGGGATCCTGTTTCGAGGCAGGGAAGAGGATCCACCGATAGATCCCCTCCAGCGAAATATCGATGCCGGCGCGTTTCCCGATCTCCGTTGCCAGTTCCTCGTAGTCATGCTCCGTCGCCCCTGTTTTCTTCAGCCACACGCAGTCGATGATCGCGTGCAGCATCCGGAACCCGGCCCGCTCGGCCACCTCCTTTGCCCGGAGAATGGCGTCGCGGGAAAACGCGTTCACTGCTTCGTGCGCTTCGATCTTTCCGAAACGCGCGTTCTTGTAGCCGAGATAACCGAAACAACTGACGAGCATCCATTTGAGGGCGTTCTGGCGATGGTCATATTTCCGGAACTCGGTTTCATTTTTCCCCTTGTTCAGCTTTTTAAGGCGCTTATAATGGGATCGTCGTTCAACCACGGCGCGCAGGGTCGCGGGAATCACCCCCAGGCGCTTTTCACAGATGGTGTAGTTCAACTCCGGGACCCGCTCGTTCCGGCAGCAGCGACAATTGACCGTTTCCGGCGAAACGTTCCGCTCCACCATGATCGTCGGGTACATCGAAACGAAATCGAGTTCGGCAACATCCTCATGATACCCGAGGGGGGGATTGAAGATGAGTCCCCCGCGGTCGGCGAGCAGCAGCGTTGAGGCCGGTTT
>SCUI01000221.1 GCA_004297225.1 Lysobacteraceae bacterium
CACAGATGCAGACTGGGGCAGCCTCGTTGACCAAAATTTGAGCGGGACTTTCTTTGCCTGCCGGGCTGTCATCCCCTATATGCTCAGGCAGAGGCAGGGCATCATCATCAATATCGCCTCGCGCGCGGGTAGGGTGGGAGAAGCCGGACTGGCTGCCTACTGCGCAGTGAAACACGGGGTGGTCGGGTTGACCCGCGCACTGGCTGCCGAAGTGGCGGGGCGCGGGATCCGGGTCAATGCGGTTTGCCCGGGCCCGGTTTCTACGGAGCGCATGAAGGGATTGCGCCCGGACCTGCAGCCCAACGAATGGCTGAGCCCAGATGATGTGGCTGCCGCTGTGCTCTTCCTTGCCACCTCTCCGGGACACACTATGCTGGGGCAAACATTGGACCTGTTCTGAAACGGGCATCTCGCCGGGGTATTTTCACCTTGATAGAAGCTGGCTCCCGAAAGGAAATAGCGATCCATGGGCGACCGTTTGCGCGGGAAAACAGCCATCGTAACCGGGGCGGCTATGGGGATTGGCAAAGCCTCGGCTTTGCTATTCGCTCAAGAAGGGGCTGCCCTGATCCTGGCTGATCTGGACGAAGCGAAAGGCGAGCAGGTTGCCGCGGAAATCCGCGCTTCTGGAGGCAGGGCCGCTTTCGTCCGGACGGATGTCTCGACCAGCGAGGATGTGCGCAATCTCGTCGCCCAGGCTGTGGCGCTGGAGGGGAAGATTGACGTGCTCTTCAACAACGCCGCCATCAACTACTATGGCAAGGTCACCGATACACCGGAGGAGGCCTGGGACCGGGTGATGAGCGTCAATGTGCGCAGCGTCTACCTGGGGTGTAAATACGCCATCCCGGTGATGCAAGGTAACGGCGGCGGCTCGATTATCAATACGGCCTCAGCCGCCGCTCTGGTCGGTTTGAAGAACCTGGCTGCTTACACCGCCTCGAAAGGCGCGGTGCTGCAGCTCACCAAGAACCTTGCTTTAGATTATGCAGCCTCGGGGATCCGGGTCAATGCACTGTGCCCTGGGGTCACCGCTACAGAAATGACCTTAAAAGTGATCGCCGAGTCGCCAGATCCCGCCGCGGCGCGGCGGCGCTTCGACACTGCCAGGCCGATGGGGCGCATGGGTGAGCCCGCCGAGATCGCCCAGACTGCCC
>SCUI01000222.1 GCA_004297225.1 Lysobacteraceae bacterium
CCGGGTCGGCGGTGAAGGTGCCGAGGTCCAGCACTTCGTGCCCCGCCAGGAGGATGGTTTTGAGGGCGGTCTCTTTGAGGGGGAAGCCGCCGTGGTCACAACCGAGGGCGATTTTCATATCGCGGCCTTGGCCTTTTCGATGACGTTGGCCGTGGTGAAGCCGTATTTCTCGAACAGCACGTTGGCCGGGGCCGATGCGCCGTAGCCGGTCATGCACACGCACCGGCCCGCAGCGCCAACGTATTTGTACCACGGCATGGCAATACCGGCCTCGATGGCCACGCGGGCGGTGACGGCGGGCGGCAGCACCTGATCGCGGTACTCCTGCGACTACATTTCAAACAGTTCCATGCTGGGCATGGAGACGAGCCGGACGTTGAGGGCCTCGGACGCCAGTTTGATTCCGGCTTGCACCATGAGGCCCACTTCGCTGCCGGAGGCCATGAGGATGAGTTGCGGCTCGGCGTCGCCGAAGTCGGCGAGGACGTAGCCGCCTTGGCGCAACTCGGTGGCCGGGGCGTAAATTTGTCGATCCAGCGTGGGCACGTTTTGGCGGGTGAAGATGAGGGCCACGGGGCCGAGGGTGTATTCGATGGCGAAGCGCCAGGCCTCCACGGCCTCGTTGGCGTCGCCGGGGCGCAGGGTGACCAGCCCCGGAACGGCTCGCAGCGCGGCCACATGTTCCACCGGTTGGTGAGTGGGCCCGTCCTCCCCCAGCCCGATGCTATCGTGGGTGAAGACGAAGATGGTGCGCAACTTTGCCAGCGCGGCGAGGCGGATGGCGGGGCGCATGTAATCGGAGAAGGTGAGGAAGGTGGCGCTATAGGGAATAAGGCCGCCGTGCCCGGCCAGGCCGTTGACGATGGCGCCCATGCCATGTTCGCGCACGCCAAAGGCAATGTTGCGCCCGCCGTAGCCCCAGTCGCCGCCGACCGCGCCCTGCACGTTTTGCGGTGAGGTGAGGGGCGATTG
>SCUI01000223.1 GCA_004297225.1 Lysobacteraceae bacterium
CGTTCTATCAGGGGCGCCACACCGCTGCGGAATTGCAGTGGGAATTTGTTATTCGCCATGGCACACCTCCTCGGGGTCGAGCGCGGCTGCGCGCAACGACTCCAAGTCCGCCTTGGCATAGATCATGGTTGACGCGCTGGTGGCGTGACCCAGGATGTCGGAGATGACGTGCAGCGGTGTTTCCCGCTGCAAGAGCCGCGTCGCCAACGTATGCCGCAGCGAGTGCAGTCCACTGCGTTGCGGAGTTCGGAATTCGATTCCCGCTCGCGTTCGCCACTCGCTTATGACATTGTGGAGTCGGCTCTCCGTGCTAATGGGTGTGAAGGGAGGCCTCGCTCTGAGAAACACTTCGCGATGGGGTGTCTGGGGTCTGCCTGCCTTAAGGTAATCAATCAGCGCTTCGCCGATGTCCTCCGACATCGGCAGGCACAATGATCCGCCGGTCTTCGACTGCCTGATTTCGATGGTGGCTGTATCCCACTTCAAATCGTCCAGCCTCAGAGCCCGGATATCGCCCACCCGCAGACCCAGGCGGCTGGCCAGCAGCAAGATGGCATAGTCCCGCTTGCCCCGGGGCGAAGTTCGGTCGATCACGTCGAGCAGTTTGCGCAGTAGTTCCGGATCCCAGACCGAAGGGATGGTCCCGTCCAAGGGCACCCGGATGGTCGGCAGCACCTGTGTGAGGTCGCGGTTAACAATCTGGCGCTGGAGAAGATAGCGAAGGAAGCTGCGAAGGTCGGACGTGCCCCGGGAGGCGGACCTCGGGCCTCGCGGGCCGCGTGAGATGACAAACGAGGTCACCTGCGCGGGCTGAAGCTGTTCGAGAGCGGTGATCCCGTTAGCGCCCAGGTAGTTCAGAAACACGACGACAGTCCGGATGCGCTCTTTGAGCGAGGTCGGCCGCAAATGAAGGCGCTCGCGGCAGAATTGCTCGAAATCGGCTAGCGGCTTCCTCATCGCTTGCGGGACATGAAGCTGCGAGTTGTACACCACGGGGCGATCCACTCGCCCGTCGAGCGCAAAGGCGCGGAGCACCAGTACGTCAAAGTTCACGTGCCGGCGCCAGCTTGTTTGTGC
>SCUI01000049.1 GCA_004297225.1 Lysobacteraceae bacterium
CGCCGCGGGCCTCGCCAGGAAATGCGAAGTGCAGGTCGCGTATGCCATCGGCGTCGCGCGTCCCGTGAGCGTGCTGGTCGACACTTTCGGCACGGGCAAGATTGCCGATGACAAGATCGCGAAACTGGTCGAAAAGCATTTCGACCTGCGGCCGAAAGGCATCATCCACGCGCTCGACCTGCTGCGCCCGATCTATCTCAAAACCGCGGCTTACGGCCACTTCGGCCGCGACGAGCCGGAATTCACCTGGGAAGCCACCGACAAAGCGGCGGCGCTGAAGGCCGACGCGAAATAACGATTAACTGTCAGCTCCGCACGAAAGCCAGCAACAGAGCGTAATCCCCGGTATCCGCGGCGTGCAGTGCCGCGAGATAGCGTTCCCGCGCCGCGCCCCGCGTCAGCAAATTGCCGCGACCCCAAGTGAACGGCCGGGCGCCGTTCCGTTGCAGCAGTACATCGGTCATCAGTCTGGCGTGGCGGCCGTTGCCGTTGACAAATGGGTGTATGGTCACCAGCCGGTGATGAAAGCGCGCCGCGCTTTCATCGAGCGGATGGGTTTTTTGCTCGAGCCAATAACGCATGTCGTCGAGCAGGTTGCGCAGCGCGACAGGGATTTGCACGGCATCGACACCGATATTTTTGCCCGTGCTTCGAAATGTGCCCGCCCAGCGCCATGTTTTGTCGAACATCCGGCGATGCAGCGCCCGCACGAAATCTTCCGTGAGCACGTCGCGCCGCCGGCCGGGCCCTTCGAGCCAACTCACCGCCTTCTGGATGTTGGCTTCTTCCCACTCGTTGAGCTGACTTTGATCGACCAGATGCTGCGGGATCAGCGCTGCCTTTTCGTCCGGGTCGATCGGGGTTGCGCCCGGCGCATGCGCGTCGCCGATCAACGCCCCGGCTCCCACAGCTTCGACCAGCGACCGCGTAGCAGCTCTTCCTTGATCCGCGCGACCTGGGCGTCGCGAAATTGCTCGCTCGTCGCCTGCGCTTCCAGTGCCATCGAATGCGCAACGTCGCCCATACGCCGGCGCGCGATTTCCTCCGCCCTTTTTTCCAGGCGCTTTTTGAGCGGCTCGCGAGGCACCACGACGTAGCGTACTTCGCAATCGAGCGCGGCGGCAACGCGTCGCAACTGGTTCAGGCCGATAGTACCGGCGGCCTCATTGCGTTCGGCTGTGAGTAGTGTCGAAAGCTGCACCCCCACGCGCGCCGCCAGCTGTCGTGTCGTCATGCCCAACGCCTGACGGATCGCGCGCAGCCAGCCCCCAGCGGGAGCCGGAGGCAGTGCTCGCTCCTCAAGATTGCCAAAGACGGCATCCATTTGTTCGAGACGCAGTTTGTTCGAATCCATCGTGATCGCTTTTGATAGATCAATAATAGATAACATGATCGTTTATAATCGATTAAATGTAAAGTATTTAATCGAGAAAACACCGTCAACAGATACATCTCTGATCTGATACGTTAGATTCATATTAAGTGTCCTTAAAACTGTCCATCTATTTTCATATGAACATTTAAATTACATGTTTGTCAGATACATACAGTTAGACTAAACTGTCCATTGTTGTGTCCATAGAACTGTCCATAAATGGCCGATATCAGCCAATTTCAGCCACTGTTACCTGAGGAACGCGTCCTAGGGCCGTTGCATGAACTGGCCGCTGAACTCGTCAAAGAGTGCCACACCATTCGAAGTCCGGCTGGCGAACCCATAGTTCGCGCGCTTCGCCCGAAGCTGCGCGCAATGAACTCGTATTACACCAATAAGATCGAGGGGCAGCATACCCGGCCCGCGGAAATCGAGCGCGCCCTTCGACAGGATTTCAACGCAGATGCGGCGCTGGCCAAAAAGCAGCGCGTTGCTGTTGCTCATATGGAAGTCGAGCAACAGCTGGAACTGGATCTCGAAAAGACTGCTCCGGGAGATAGTTTCTCACCCCCATTAGTTTGCAAAATTCACGAGATGCTCTATAGCAAGTTACCCGAGGCCGACCGAGTTACTGACGAGGGCGAGCCCATCGTTCCAGGGAAATACCGGTCGAAAGATGTGACAGCCGGACGACATGTCGCTCCGCCATGCAAGGACGTTGATGGGCTAATGCAGGGATGGGCAGAACGCTATCGCAAACTGGCGGGCACGGAAGCGCTTTTGATTGGCGCGGCTTGCTCACATCATCGGCTCGCCTGGATCCATCCGTTCATCGATGGCAAT
>SCUI01000224.1 GCA_004297225.1 Lysobacteraceae bacterium
GATCGTCACCGTGGATCACGCCGGGCGGCTCGTCGTGCTTTCCGAGAAACGCATCCGCGCCGTGTTACAACAGACTGCCGGACTCTGGCTAGGGCGCAACGACATACCGAACGACGGCGTGAAGTACGTCAACAAATTGCGTCGCAGACGGCGCTTGCGCCGATTGGGGATTACCAGCCATGCCAAATCGCTTGGCGCAGAATTGGTGACGCGAAATGCGAAGCACTATCCGATGAAAGAAATCGCAATTCGGGCGCCATACGAACGCGGGCGCAAATAGTCGGAGTCCTATGCCTACCCACCTCCGCACCACCACTGCTCTCATCACTATCGCCGTCGTCCTCCTTCTCGTCGTCGCGCCTTTCGTCGCGCCGCGCGCACTGCCACAGGCCACCGCCGCGCAAAAAGCCGTGCGTGAATTGGCCGCCGTTGCGCCGATTGAAGTGAAATGGAACGAAGCCACCGACATCCCCGACTGGCTCTATGGCCCCCTGCCCTACACCCTCTCCAAAGACGAACAGAACAACCCCGACCTCGCCGCGCGCAACGTCCTCACCCGCTACCGCGACATCTTCGGCATCGAAAACGCCGCCGCCCAATTCCAATTGGTTCGCGTGGATGGCGACCCCCTCGGCCAAAAGCACGTGCGCCTGCAACAAGTGAAAGACGGCGTCCCCGTGTTCGGGCGGATACTGCTGGTGCATCTGGATGAAGCCCGCGCCCTCGGCATCGATGGGCACTTCCAACCCGCCCTCACCCTCGCCACCACCCCGGCCCTCACTGCCGCGCAGGCCGAAGCCGCCGCCGTGGCCGCCGCCGACGGAACCCAACCCACCGTGTACGCCCCGGCCCGGCTGATGATTTACGTGGACGACGCCACGCACGCAGCCACGCTCACCTGGCAAGTC
>SCUI01000225.1 GCA_004297225.1 Lysobacteraceae bacterium
ATACATTTTTGCTGATATTTGACGCATCCTAGAACCCTTTGCAAAAATTTATTGCGATCTACCAACATTTTACCTGCCTGGACTTACGCAGAGGGCTGCTTTGCTGGCTATATACAGGCTCACTCCGCAGCGATGGCGTATATATGGCGGGTGAAAACGATGTTTTTTCGCCTTTTTGCGTAAGTCCAGATTTATATCAATCAGACGATTACTACTGGAACAGGAGCCAAACGCATTCGCACTAAGCCCGATCTCGTTATTGTGCAGCAAAACACCATATGTGCAATTCTCGACCTCAAAATGGATCTGGGTTATATGCGCAAGGAGTTCCTCGAATTTTTGAAAAAGCGTGATGCTCAAATCCCGCGCCTGCGGAATAGAGACTTCAGTCTTTATCGCAAAAAAGGTGTATATAGGGAACATCTACCTCCTCTTCGCTTCTTACCTGCAGCTCGTCAGTTTTTTGTGTTGGTTTCCGACCAAAACATCGCCCCCTCTTTGCTTGCGCCTATCACGCTAAAGAAGGGAAAAATGCGGTACTCGGATTTATTTATCTTGACTCGCAAGCTACATCCGAATACTTAGGAAAAATCGAAAGAAGAGGTAATGGCCGAAATTGTTGTCAATGAAAGCGAATTTGAAAACCTGCTTGAAGGGTTGAAGTCGGGTATCTCTTAATCTTGGCAAACCGCCCAACAACGGCATCCAGCCGAACGTTGGACGGCCTTCACGTAACAACCGACTTGATGGCACAGATATGACTGACACCAACTTCACCACTTCGACTACGTCTCGCTCTGCGCCACTTTGGGGCAGTGCAGGCTTCGGCGGCGACATCGGTTTCCGGCACCCCTACACCACCGTGGTCGATCTCTCCAAAGGCATCGCCTGGCCGCAGTGGCGCGTGGGCGGTATGACCAACATCGTCTGCAACTGTGGAGATTCTCAATGACCACCGAGGGCGAAACCAATATTCACGGCAGCCGTGACGCCTTTCGCCTGGCCTTCAAGCGCGGCTTGCTCGAGGACGGCGAAACATGGATGGACATGATCAAGAGTAGAACCCTGACCAGTCACACGTACAACGAAGACGTTGCCGAAAAAATTGCCGCCGACATCCTCAACCGGTATTATTCGGAATTTGTGACGCTGCAAACCACGATGGAATCTTTGAAGGAAGCGAGGCCATGACGCTCCGCTTTGGCCTGAAAGAAGCCA
>SCUI01000042.1 GCA_004297225.1 Lysobacteraceae bacterium
TACTGGAATCGAATGATCGCTGTCATAGAGCGCTCGCCAAGCGGACAGGACGGTCGATATTATCGACGGGATTGCGGTTTGCGCACAAGTTTACCAATTACCACGTAGGTCAGGTTTCCGCCGCGGCGAAGATTCAGCCGGAATAAGCTCGCAATGAATCGCGTGCTCGAATAATGTTAGCGTGGCCATGGGCGAAAACATGAAGGCATTCGGGTACACCGGCACCGGTGGCGCTTTCGCCTGGTGCGACCGCGAACGCAATTTGGCGTTTCGCCTATTGCACCAACTTCCAGCGCGAGGGTCCCGGTATCGGTCCGCGTGGCGCAGCGCTCACCGGCGCGCGCTTCGTGCGCGTCCGGTGGAGCGCCTTGTTAGACCACGACCAGCACCTGCACCTGCACCGACGAACAGGGATCGAAGTGCCTTATTTACGGCTGTTGCATTTTTGAAGTGAGCGGCGACGTCGGGCTCGAGCACCACGACATTGCTGCTCTGATGATACCGTTTGTAATACTTGCCGCGAACCGCGCCCGAGAAATCGTATTCCGGGCGCATCTCGTCCACCGGTTTTCGGCTCTTAGGATTCGTAGTCTTTTCGTTCATGGGCTGTAGCCTCTCGGGCACTGATGATGCGAATAAAGTCGTCCGCCTCTGTGTGCGAGACGACGACCAGGCGTCCGGTGGAACTCAGTCCTATTATCAGGAATCGTTCTTCGCCGGTCGAATGGTCGGGATCGGGAATGGTTCCCGACAGCGGATCGCCAAACACCGTGGTCGCCTCCTCGAACGAGACATCGTGGTCCTTGCGGTTCGACTCGTCCTTTTTCGGATCCCACGTAAACTGCATTCGGCTATTCTACAACCGAGGGTGAGTCGTGGTCTAACGAATAGGATTTTATCCGTCACGCGGCAGACTTTCGGAACTGGTTGAGCGGGTAGAGGCAGGCGAAGAGGTCTTGCTGACACGGCACGGCCGCCCGGAAAAGACAAAGGCCAGCGCGTAGCTGGCCTTTGATCTTGTTGGCTCCCCGACCAGGGCAAATCTGGGCACCACTGGCTGGTTAAGGTTGACCTAATGTAAGGTTTTGTCTTGCGGTAGCCCGGCGCCACGATTACGCGCGCAATAATTCAATTACGGCCTCTCGAAACATCGCTTCCTCTGTATCTCGCCAAACGCCTGACCAGGAGATTTTGAATTGCTTTCGTACAGTCACGCTATTTTCTGAATAGATAGCCGCTGATAATAGGTACCGGCCGCTCGGAAGTCGGTTCGGCTGAGAATAAAAGGCAGTCTTGGAATTAATAACGATGCCGACATCAAATGGCGGGCTTTCGCTCGGATTTACATAGACCTCATCAGCAAGCTTAAGTGCTTGAATCCGTGCTGTGGAAATATGGCAGAGATCACAATAGAAACGTCTATTCGGGTTAATGTCAACAAACTCAGTGCTGTAACCACTACCCCAAATCAAATTGACAGGGGTAAATCGCTGCAGCGGTTGAAATCGCCCGCCGGCATCTTCAACTGCCATGCCTTCTATCAACGCTTCGCAACGCCGCGCTTGGCTCTTGCCGTTGTTCGTGACTCGAAAGCGAAAGTAGAAGACTGGCTCATCGAGTGCCTGCCCTAACCTGTCATGACCTTTTTCTCGAGTCAGGTGGCAATCTGGTGGATTCAGCTCAAAATCGATCGCAAGTCTAGGAGAAAAATAGGATCGCTTGAGTACCTCTGCCAAATAAGGAACAAATAAGGCAACGGCCGCAAGAACCAGCGTAGTTCCTATCAACACCCAGTCACCGATTGCAAGCGTTGCGGTTGGTACTGCCACAAGGGTTTCAACCGTCATTTCTTATCCACCTATGCTCATTGCCCCGTTCGGGTAACACGGGG
>SCUI01000226.1 GCA_004297225.1 Lysobacteraceae bacterium
ACGCACGCGAGGACGTGCCGCGGCCGCAAGTGTGGATGGCCCGCGGCGACGCGATGAGCGTCGGTTCGCCCTTCGGCCTGCTCGCGCAGGTCATTCGCCGCGCGGCGGGCGTGCGGCAAGGCGAGCCGGTGGTGCTGCGCCAGCAGAAGCTGCGCGCGCGGCTGGCCCGCTACCTCGAGGGCATGGCGCTCGACCGTGTCGCGGAGTTCCTGGCGGAGGTCGTCGGCGCTCCGGTCGAGGACTCCATCGCGAGCGTGCAGCTCCGCGCCGCCCGGCAGGACGCCGTGCTCATGGGCGACCAGCGAAGGCGCGCGTGGGAGGACTGGCTCGCGGCCGAGTGCTCGCATCAGCCGGTCCTCGTGGTCCTCGAGGACCTGCAGTGGGGTGACGTGCCGACGGTGGGCTTCGTCGACGCCGCGCTGCGCAACCTCCGCGAGAAGCCGTTCATGGTGCTGGCGCTCGCCCGCCCCGAGGTGCACGACCTGTTCCCGAAGCTCTGGGCCGACCGGCGCGTGCAGGAGATCCGTCTGGGTGAGCTGACGCGGCGCCCCGCCGAGAAGCTCGTGCGCCAGACGCTGGGCTCGTCCGTGCCGGTGGCGACCGTGCAGCGCATCGTCGAGCTCGCGGCGGGAAACGCGTTCTACATGGAGGAGCTCATCCGCGCGGTGGCGGAGGGACAGGGCGACGCGCTGCCCGAGACGGTGCTCGCGATGGTGCAGGCGCGGCTCGAGTCGCTCGACGCCGACGCGCGCTGGATCCTGCGGGCCGCCAGCGTCTTCGGCGGCGCGTTCTGGCGGGGAGGGGTGCTGTCGCTGCTCGGCGGCGCCCAGCGGACGACGGAGATCGATCAGTGGCTCGCGGTGCTCGTGGATCGCGAGCTCGTCAGCCGCCGCGCCGACAGCCGCTTCCCGGCCGAGGAGGAGTTCGCGTTCCGGCACGGCCTCGTGCGCGAGGCCGCGTACGCGATGCTGACCGACGACGACCGCATCCTCGGACATCGCCTCGCCGCCGAGTGGCTCGAGCGCGTCGGCGAGACCGACCCGGCCGTGCTGGCCGAGCACTACGACCGTGCGCACGAGCCCGCGCGGGCGATCGGGTGGTACGAGAACGCCGCGCTGGGCGCGCTCGAGGGCAACGACTTCGCCGCCGCGCTGGCGCGTGCCGAGCGCGCGATCGCCTGCGGTGCGGCCGGCGCCGCGCGCGGCGAGCTGCGGCTCCTGCAAGCGGAGGCGCATCGCTGGTCGGGCGAGCACGGACAGGCCGCAGCGCTCGCCGAGGAGGCGCTCGAGCTGTTGCCCTCCGGGGCCCCCCTCTGGTTCGCGGCCGCCGGGGAGCTCGGCGAGGCGTGCGGCAAGATCGGCGACATCGAGCGTCTGCGTCGCGTCACGACCACGCTCGCCGAGCACGGCGCCGAGGGTATCTCGGGGAC
>SCUI01000020.1 GCA_004297225.1 Lysobacteraceae bacterium
CCCTCCCCTTCCCAATCGGGAAGGGGAGGGTGTCGCGCAGCGACGGGAGGGGTTAGGTCTGCGGAGTCTGCACAAACGGCACTTTCAATCCGCCATTCTCGAGAATCAACGGCGATTCAAAATCAAGCCCCGTCGCTTGTGCCAGCGACATATTCCCCGCGAGTATTCCCACCCGCCAATTTGAAAATTTAGCCCGCACGATTTTGCCGAACTGCGCGTACAGGTTGCGCGGCGAGTCGCCCACGCGCTTGCCGTAGGGCAGGTTGCCGATGAGCAGGCCGGGACCGGGCGGCGGCTCGATGGCCGAAAGCGGGCAAACGCGCCACTGGATGTTTGCCGCCACGCCGGCCCGGGCGGCGTTGGCGGTGGCCGCGGCCACCGCGCCCTCATCCCGGTCGGAGGCGAAGATGGCCGGGGCGGAATCGTTGGCGCCCGCCCGCGCCCTCTTCAGTTGCTCGCCCCATTCCTGAGTATCAAAATTCACCCAATCAATGAAAGCAAAGCGCCGGTGCAAACCGGGCGCAATGTTGCGTGCCATGAGCGCCGCCTCGATGGCGAACGTGCCCGCGCCGCAAAACGGGTCGAGCAGCGGGCGCGCCGGATCGTAGGCGGCGTGGAGCAGCAGCGCCGCGGCAATGGTTTCGCGCAGCGGGGCCTTGGCCGTGGCGAGGCGATAACCGCGCTTGTGCAAATGCTCGCCGGAGCTGTCGAGGCTGAGGGTGCAGAGGTCGTGATCGAGGCGGACGACGATCCCTGTTGGGCCGGCATTTTCTAACCGCGACCCCCTAAAGGGGGCAGGCGGCGCGAAGGACGCTAAGTTTGTATTTATTTCTTCTTTGCGATCTTTGTGTCGCCTGCCCTCTTTAGAGGGTTGCGGTTCAATCCCTGTTCCTGGCCCCAAGCGGTCGTGTATCGCATCCGCGATCCGTTCGGCCACGCCGTCGGAGTGATAGAGTTTGGATTTGTGGCAGGTGGCGCGGACGGTGACAGGCGCGCCGGGGCGCAGGAATTTTTCCCACGGCAGGGCGGATGCTTTGCGATGCAGTTCCTCGAAGGCGGCGGCGTAAAACTCGCCCGCGCGCACCAGCACGCGGCTGGCCGTGCGGCTGCACAGGTTGACGCGGTACAGGTGCGAAAGGAAGCCCTCGAACTCCACGCCGCCCGGCACGGCGCGCGGCTGGTTGATGCCGAAGGCGAACAGCTCGGCGCGGGTGAGGTGTTCGAGGCCGGGAGGGGAAACGGCGAAGAGGGAGAGGCGAGAGGGGGTCAGGGATGACAACGAATCCTACGCGGCAACGGGCGCGTATACTTCAGGACGCGCTCGCTCTAAATCTACAGCACTGCTAGACGCCATACGAACAAACACTATTGGCTGGCCTTCACTGCCATGCTTTTGCAGAAGCTTCAGATTGTACGCAGTGAGTTCGGGGTCGTCATCGGGCAGAATCACCAGCTCGAATTTTTCGGGCAATCGCCGAACGATCTGAGGATGAGCGAAGATGTAGCGCATTAAGCCAAACGTCAGGTTCGCATTGCGTTCAAATGCTCTTGGTGGTTTCACTGTTCGGTTAGCCATTTTTCGAATCTCCGTCGGTAGGTTCGCCAATTAGCCAGGATGTCTTTCTGAGCGAAGGTCAGCGCGGCGTTTCGGTTGAGTATTATAACCAGGGTAGAGGTTTACAACGAGGGCTCAAAGGCGCGAGTTCGCCAGGCGATCTTTATATGCTTTGCGTCTCCGTGCTTTGTGGTGAAAAATTACCGGCGTGCGGCAGCCTGCGCGTAAGCCCAGTGTCTGTTCAATCCGTT
>SCUI01000014.1 GCA_004297225.1 Lysobacteraceae bacterium
GTAGGAGTCTGGACCGTGTCTCAGTTCCAGTGTGGCTGATCATCCTCTCAGACCAGCTACGGATCGTCGCCTTGGTGGGCCTTTACCCCGCCAACTAGCTAATCCGACATCGGCTCATCCAATCGCGCAAGGTCTTTCGATCCCCTGCTTTCACCCGAAGGTCGTATGCGGTATTAGTCCCGGTTTCCCGAGGTTATCCCCCACGACTGGGCAGATTCCGATGTATTCCTCACCCGTCCGCCACTCGCCACCCGGGGAGCAAGCTCCCCTGTGCTGCCGTTCGACTTGCATGTGTTAGGCCTGCCGCCAGCGTTCACTCTGAGCCAGGATCAAACTCTTCACTTAAGTTTTGCGACTCGGCCCGGAGGCTTCGTCAAATTGCTTGAGTGCAGTCGTCGTCCCGAGCTCCAGAATCACTCGCTTGCATTTCTGCATTTGAATTGACTTGTTGCTCTGTAACGAACGTCTGCAAGATGGATGGTGATCCACCCGCCAGACGCCCGCACAAGTCACCTGCGCACACTGTCAAAGATCGTGGGAACCGGCCTCAGCGCCTGGTCCCGAACCTCGCCACCGAAGTGCCCGAGGGAGCCGCTCATAATACCTGCTTTTCGGAGAACGTCAACACCTCGTGAGGGGCTTTTTTCGTTCCCCCCGATCCGGTTCAGCGGGTGTTTTCGCTGGCCAGACCGTGGCAGGGCGCGCATTGTGCACGGGCTTTCCGGGTTTGGGAAGGGGGTCCGTCGTATTGACTGCGGGCGGCCTCTCGCGGAAGGTCGGCGAAGCCGCCAAGGAGCCCCGACATGAGCCGTTCCCGCACCGCTGCCCGCCGTTCCTGGCTGCTGCTGTCGCTCGCCTGCCTGGCACTTCCCGGCTGCGCCACCGACAACTGGGTCGAGCTGGGCGGGCAGCGCTACGGGGTGGAGGTCGCCGACGACGAAGCCGAACGCGCCCGCGGCCTGATGTTCCGCGACGCGTTGCCCGAGGGCCACGGCATGCTCTTCATCCACGAAGAGGAGGCGCCGCAGGCCTACTGGATGAAGAACACGCGCATCCCGCTCGACATCCTCTACTTCGACGACGCGCGCCGGCTGGTGTCGCAGCAGCGCGACGTGCCGCCGTGCAGCCTCGGCAACGCCTGCCCGTCGTATCCGAGCAACGCGCCCGCGCGCTACGTGCTCGAGCTCAACGCCGGCGAAGCGGCCAGGCTCGGCCTGCGCGACGGTGCCGTGATCACGTTCGCACCGACGCTGACGATCGCGCCCGCGCGCTGAATGGCGCGCGCGCGGGGCTTGCACGGCCGGTGCCCGCGGCGCACCCTTCGACCATGCCAGAAGGAACCCGACTTCCCGACTGGAACGCGCTCGCGGCGCAGGACGACGACACCCTGCCCCTGCTCGGCACCGCGCTCCTGATCGCCCGCGACGAATACCCGGACCTCGACCCCGCGCGCTACGACGCGCTGCTGCAGGCGCATGCAGACGAACTGCGCGAGCAGGTGGACGCGATCGAGCCGCTGCCGCTGAAGATGCAGGCGATCAACCGCCACCTGTTCGAGGAACTCGGCTACGCGGGCAACCACGAGGAGTACTACGACCCGCGCAACAGCTACCTCAACGAGGTGTTCGAGCGCCGGTTGGGCAACCCGATCACGCTGGCGATGGTGCAGATGGAGGTCACCCGCCGGCTCGGGCTGCCGATCGACGGCGTGTCGTTCCCGGGGCATTTCCTGGTGCGCGCACCGGTCGGCGACGGCGTGCTGGTGATGGATCCGTTCAACCGCGGCCGGCCGCTGGACGAGGAGGAGTTGCGCGAACGCGCGCGGCCGCACCTGGGCGGTGAAATGCCCGACGACGAGGCGCTGTACCGGATCCTGCACCCGGCTTCGCACCGGGCGATGCTGATGCGCATGCTGCGCAACCTGCATGGCGTGTACACCGACCGCGAGGACTGGGAGCGCGCGCTGCGCTGCGCCGACCGGATCCTGCGCATCACCCCCGACAGCGCCGATGCGCTGCGCGACCGCGGCCTGGGCTATCTCAAGCTCGGCCATGTCCGCGGCGCGCGAGGGGACCTGGCCCGATACCTGCAGCTGCATCCGGAAGCGCCGGACGCCACGTCGTTGCGGGAACGGCTGGTGGACCTCGGGACCGGGGCAGCGCGGCCGCATTGAGCAGAGCGGTCGGCCCTACAGCACCTGCATGTCGAAATCGTCCTTGGTGACGCCGCAATCCGGGCAGGTCCAGGTGTCCGGGATGTCCTCCCAGCGCGTGCCCGGAGCGATGCCTTCCTCGGGCAGCCCCGCCGCCTCGTCGTAGACGAAGCCGCAGACCACGCACATCCAGGTGCGCCAGGGCTCGGGCTTGCGGGCGGCGGCTTCGCTCATGGGAGGGATGATAATGCCGGCATGCGCAACGACGCCATGACGCCGGCCGCCGCGCGCGGCCTCTACCTGGTCACCCCCGACGAGCCAGACAGCGCGCGGCTGCGCGAGCGCGTGAAGCCGTTGCTGCCGTTCGCGACCTGGTTGCAATACCGCAACAAGGCCGCCGACGACGCATTGCGACTGGTGCAGGCGGGCATGCTGCAGGCACTGTGCGCCGAAGCCGGCGTGCCGCTCGTGGTCAACGACGACGCGCGGCTGGCGGCCCGGGTCGGCGCCGCCGGCGTGCACCTGGGCGAAACCGACGGCGCGATCGCCGCGGCGCGCGCGCTGCTCGGCGCCGGCGCGCTGGTCGGCGTGTCCTGTTACGACGACCTCGCACGCGCCCGCGCCGCCGCCGCCCAGGGCGCCGGTTACGTCGCCTTCGGTGCCATGTTCCCGTCGGGCACCAAGCCCGGTGCCCGCAAGGCCGGCCCCGCGCTGCTGCGCGAGGCCCGGGTGCTGGGCCTGCCGGTGGTGGCGATCGGCGGGATTACCCCGGAAAATGCGGCGATTCCGCTCGAGGCCGGTGCCGACCTGCTCGCGGTGATCGGAGGCGTCTTCGACGCGCCCGACCCGGTCGCCGCGGCACGTGCGCTGCACGCCTGCTTCGCCCGCCCCCACTGACCGCCCAGAGGCCTTCCATGGACCAGCAACGCTCGCATGCCCTGTTCTCCCGCGCCCAGGCGCTGATGCCGGGCGGCGTGAACTCGCCGGTACGCGCGTTCCGCTCGGTCGGCGGCGAACCGTTCTTCGCGCAGCGCGCGCAAGGCCCGTTCCTGTTCGACGTGGACGGCAACCGCTACATCGACTACGTCGGCTCCTGGGGGCCGATGATCGCCGGCCACAACCACCCCGCCGTGCTCGAGGCGGTGCAGCGGGTGGCCCGCGACGGCCTGAGCTTCGGCGTGCCCAACCCGCTGGAAGTGGACATGGCCGAGGCCATCGGCCGGCTGGTGCCTTCCATGGAAATGGTGCGGATGGTGAATTCCGGCACCGAGGCCACGCTGTCGGCGATCCGGCTGGCGCGCGGCGCCACCGGGCGCGCGCGCATCGTCAAGTTCGAGGGCTGCTACCACGGCCACGGCGACAGCTTCCTGGTCAAGGCCGGGAGCGGCGCGCTCACCTTCGGCGTGCCGACCTCGCCGGGCGTGCCCAAGGCGCTGGCGGACCTGACGCTGACGCTGCCCTACAACGATTTCGACGCCGCCACCGCGTTGTTCGACGAATGCGGCGGCGACATCGCCGGCCTGATCATCGAGCCGGTGGTCGGCAACGCCAACTGCCTGCCGCCGCGCGAGGGCTACCTGCAGCACCTGCGCGATCTGTGCACGCGCCACGGCGCGCTGCTGATCTTCGACGAGGTGATGACCGGCTTCCGGGTCGCGCTCGGCGGCGCGCAGGCGCGCTACGGCGTCACGCCCGACCTGAGCACCTTCGGCAAGGTGATCGGCGGCGGCATGCCGGTGGGTGCCTACGGCGGCCGCCGCGAGTTGATGGAACAGGTGTCGCCCGCGGGCCCGGTCTACCAGGCCGGCACGCTCAGCGGCAATCCGGTGGCGATGGCGGCCGGGTTGGCGATGCTCGAACTGGTGTCGGCACCGGGCTTCCACGACGCGCTGGAAGCGAAGACCAACGCGCTGTGCGACGGCCTCGAGGCGGCAGCGCGCGAGGCGGGCGTGCCCTTCGCGACCAATCGCGTCGGCGGCATGTTCGGACTGTTCTTCAGCGCGGTGCCGGTGGACACGTATGCCGGCGCGGTCGCCTGCGACACTGCGATGTTCAACCGCTTCTTCCACGCGATGCTCGAGCGCGGCGTGTACCTCGCGCCGTCGGCGTTCGAGGCCGGCTTCCTGTCGTCGGCACATGGCGACGCGGAGATCGCTGCGACGATCGCCGCGGCGCGCGAAGCCTTCGCCGAGGCGGCCGCCGCATGAACATGAAGCTGGAAACCCTGGCCGTGCACGCCGGCGCCGAACCGGACCCGGAAACCGGCGCCGTCGCACCGCCGATCCATTTGTCGACGACCTTCCGGCACGGCCCCGCGGCCGAACGCGTCGCGGGCTACGAGTACCAGCGCGAGGGCAATCCGACGCAGGACCGGCTCGAAGCCGCGCTGGCCGCGCTGGAAGGCGGCGCGGCGGCGCTGGCCTACGCCTCCGGCATGGCCGCGATTTCCGGCCTGCTCGAGGCGCTGCCGCCGGGCGCGCGCGTGCTGCTGCCCGACGACTGCTACAGCGGCACCCGCTACCTGGCCAACGAGTTCCTGCCACAGCGGGACGTTTCCGCCGCGTTCGTGGACATGTCCGACCTGGCGGCCGTGGAAGCCGCATGCGCGGTTCCAGCCACCCTGCTCTGGGTGGAAACGCCGTCCAATCCGCTGATGAAGATCAGCGACATCGCCGGGCTGGCGCGCATCGCCCGCGAGCGCGACGCGCTGTTGTGCTGCGACAACACCTTCGCAACGCCGGTGCTGCAGCAGCCGCTGGCGCTGGGTGCGGACGTGGTGATGCATTCCACCACCAAGTACTTCGGCGGCCACAGTGACGTGCTCGGCGGCGCGCTGGTGTTCGCACGGCGCGACGTCCTTTTCGAGGCCGTCGCCCACCGGCGCCACATCACCGGCGGCGTGCTGTCGCCGTTCAGCGCCTGGCTGACCCTGCGTGGCTGCCGTTCGCTGCCGGCACGCATGGCGATGCACTGCGCCAACGCGCGCGCATTGGCGGAATTCCTGGCCGCGCATCCGGCGGTGGCGCGGGTCAACTGGCCGGGCCTGCCGACCCATCCCGGCCACGACATCGCCCGCGCGCAGATGCGCGACTACGGCGCGATGCTGAGCCTGCAGGTGCGCGGCGGCCGCGAGGCGGCACTGAAGGTGGCCGGGAAACTCGAACTGTTCACCAACGCCACCTCGCTCGGCGGCTGCGAGTCGCTGGTCGAGCACCGCGCATCCACGGAAGGCCCGCACCCGGTATCGCCGCAGGACCTGCTGCGCGTCTCGGTGGGCCTGGAGCACGCCGACGACCTCATCGCCGACTGGGCGCGGGCGCTGGCCTGAATCTCACCAGCTGCCGGTATTGGGCATCGACGCCCACGGCTCCGCCGGCGGCAACGGATCGCCGGCCTGCAGCAGCTCGACGGACACCAGGTCGGGCGAACGCACGAAAGCCATGTGGCCGTCGCGTGGCGGGCGGTTGATGGTGACGCCCATCGCCTGCAGGTGCGCGCACTTTTCGTAGATGTCGTCCACCTGGAACGCCAGGTGGCCGAAATTGCGCGCGCTGCCGTAATCCTCGTCGGAACCCCAGTTGTACGTGAGCTCGATTTCCGCTTCCGGCGTCTCCGGAGCCGACAGGAACACCAGGGTGAAACGCCCCTGCGCGTTCTCCATGCGCCGCGCTTCGCGCAAGCCCAGGCCTTCGCAGTAGAAGCGCAGCGACGCCTCGAGATCGCGCACGCGGACCATGGTGTGCAGGTACTTCACGGACTCGTCCTCAGTCCAGGAACAGGTCGGGCAGCAACGGCCTCGAAGGATCCATCGCGTAGCGCGAAAAATCGGTGACGCCAGCCTCGCGCAGGACTTCCTCGTCGATGAGGAACCGGCCACTGAAGCCCTGCGCCGGCCGCACCAGGATCGCATGCGCCGCGTCGGCGACGATCTCCGGCTTGCGGCAGTTGGCGGTGTCCACGCCGGGGATCATGTTGACCGCGTCGGTGGCGATCACCGTGCGCGGCCACAGCGCGTTTACCGCCACGCCTTGTCGCCCGAATTCCGCGGCCAGGCCCAGGGTGACGAAGCTCATGCCCATTTTCGCCAGGGTGTAGCCAGTGTGCGGGCCCCACCACTTCGGATCCAGCGAGGGTGGCGGCGCCAGCGTGAGGATGTGCGGGGTCGGCGCCTTGAGCAGTTGCGGCAGGCAGGCCTGCGCGCACAGGAAACTGCCGCGCGCATTGACCTGCTGCATCAGGTCGAAGCGCTTCATCGGCGTGTCGAGCGTGCCGCGCAGCCAGATGGCGCTGGCGTTGTTGACCAGGATGTCGAGTCCGCCGAAGGCGTCGACGGTGGCGGCGACGGCGGCGCGTACCGCCTCCTCGTCGCGGATGTCGCACTTGAGCGCCAGCGCGCGGCCGCCGGCTGCCTCGACTTCCGCCGCGACGCTGTGGATCGTGCCCGGCAGCTTCGGATTGGCGACGTCGGATTTGGCGGCAATGGCGATGTTGGCGCCGTCGCGCGCCGCGCGCAGGGCGATGGCGCGGCCGATGCCGCGCGAGGCGCCGGTGATGAACAGGGTCTTGCCCGACAGGTCCTGCATGGCGCACGGCTCCTCGAAGGCCACGGCGGCTTGCCTGCATTGTAGGCCGCGCGGGCATAATTGCCCGATGCCCAGCGCCTGGTTCGACAACGCCGTTGCCTGGATCGGAGCGCACCCGGTGGCGGCCGGCGGGATCGTCTTCCTGGTGGCGTTCTGCGATGCGCTGGCGGTCATCGGCATCGTGGTGCCGGCGTTGCCGCTGCTGTTCGCGGTGGGCGCGCTGGTCGGCCTGGGCCACGTCTCGGGTCCCTACGCGCTGGCCTGCGCGGCACTGGGCGCGCTGCTCGGCGACGGCCTGAGCTACTGGCTCGGCCACCGCTGGGGCCCGCAGCTGCGCGAGCACTGGCTGTTCCGCCGCTATCCGCAATTCGTCGATCGTGGCGAGCTCCTGTTCCGCCGCCACGGACTCAAGGGCATCGTCATCGCGCGCTACGTCGGCGCCGTGCGCCCGTTCGTGCCGGCGGTGGCCGGCATGCTGCGGATGCCGTTGCGCCGCTACCTGCCGGCCAGCGTGTTCGCGGCGGTCACCTGGGCGGCGGTGTTCCTGGCGCCCGGCTGGATCTTCGGCGCCTCCTACGATGCCGTCGCCGCGGTCGCCGATCGCCTGGCGCTGGTGCTGCTGGCGCTGCTGGCGGTCATCGCCGGCACCTGGGCCGTCGTGCTCTATGGCTGGCGCTGGTCCGCCGACCATGCCGACGCATTGTTGTCGCGGGCGCTGCTGTGGTCGCGCGCGCATCCGCTGCTGGGTCGCTACGCGCAGGCGCTGATGGATCCCAACCGGCCCGAATCCGCGTCGCTGGCGCTGCTCGCCGCCTGCCTGCTGGCGATCGGCTGGGCCTGGTTCGCGCTGCTGGCGCTGCTGCTCGCGCGCGGCGGCCCGCTGCTGCTGGACTGGAGCGTGTATTCGCTGATGGCTTCACTGCGCAACCCGCTGGCCGACCGGATGATGGCGGCGATCGCGACGCTGGGCGATGCGAAAGTCCTGCTTCCGGCCTGCACGCTGGCGTTGGCCTGGTTGCTGTGGCGGCGGCGCTGGATCGCGGCGGCGCACTGGCTGGCGGCACTCGCCTTCGGCCTTGCGCTGACGTCCGGCCTGGGCCACTGGATCGACATGCCGCGGCCACCGGGCGCGCCGGAAGGTTTCGGGTTCCCATCGATCGCCGTGACCATGTCCACGATCGCGTTCGGCTTCTTCGCGGTGCTGATCGCACGCGAGCTGCCGGGGCGCCGTCGCGTCTGGCCGTACCTGCTGGGCGGCATCGTGGTGACCGCGATCGGCTTTGCGCGCCTGTACCTGGGTGCGCACTGGCTCAGCGACATCGTGGTCAGCGCGCTGCTGGGCATCGCCTGGATCCTGGCGCTGGGCATCGCCTACCGAAGCCACGTGCAGCGCTCGATGTGGATGCGGCCGCTGGCGGTCATCTTCTACGGCGCCTTCGTGCTGGCGGCCGCCTGGCATGCGCCGCGCGCCTCCATGCCGCTGCTGGCCCGCTTCCATGCACCGGCGGCGGAAAGCACGCTGGACGTCGGCGGCTGGTGGGACGCGGAGGATTGGCGTGCCTTGCCGGCGCAGCGCAACGAGCGCGACGTGGACCTGCGCTGGCCGCTGGACCTGCAGGTCGCCGGACCCTTGCCGGTGCTGGAACAGTGGCTGCTGGCGCGCGGCTGGCGCGTGCAACCGCAAGCCGACTGGGTGGCGACGCTCGGCCTGCTCGACGACGACCTGGAACCCGCGGCGCAGCCGGTCCTGCCGGCCACGCTGGACGCGGAAGCAGAGACGCTGCTGCTGCGGCGTCCGTCGTCGACACCCGGCGAAATCCAGGTGCTGCGCCTTTGGCCTTCACCGCTGAGGCCGGCCGACGGCACGCCGCTTTGGCTGGGCAGCGCGCAGACCTTGCGGCACACGCGCCCGTTCGACGTGTTCGCCCTGTGGCAACCGATCGACGACGACGGCGCCGCGCACGCGGCGCTGTTGCAGGACCTGCAGGGCCTGCCGCTGCGCACCGGCGCGCACGGCGAGATCGGGGTGCTGCGGGTGGACCTGCGCCAGGTGCCCGCGCCGCGCGACTGAGCGCGCTACTTCAATTCGTCGGACACCCAGCCCAGCAACTGCTGTAGCCGCGCATGCGGGTCGTCTTCCTGCAACAGCGCCTGCCGCTGCAGGTTGGCCAGCGGCAGCAGTTCGGACAGGCGCCAGCCCACCCAGGCGGCATCGTCGAAGCGCGCGGCGGGCGCGTCGGCGTGCTCGCCGCCGGCCTGCTCGAGGATCCGCTGCAGCAGCAGCGCCAACAGGCCGTGCTCGGGACGCAATTCCTCGTCGGGATCGGGCTCGCGCCATTCGACCTCGCCGACCACCAGGCCGTTGTCGCGCACCCGCGTGCGCGCGACCCGGAAACGGCGGCGGCCGCGCACGCGCAGCATCAGCACACCCATGTCGTCGGTGTCGAAGTCCTCGATCACCGCCTCGGTGCCGAACGCCGCGGGCTTCGCGGCGGCCCCGGCCTCTTCGCCGTCCATGATCAGGCAGATGCCGAAACCTCCGCCATTCCGGCCGCAGTCGCGCACCAGGTCGAGGTAGCGCGGCTCGAACACGCGCAGGCCCAGCGCCGCGCCCGGCACCAGCACCGCGTGCAAGGGAAACAATCCCAGCGACTCGAGCTCCATCGCCACACCTTACCCGCGCAAGGCGTCAAGGAAGCGCCGTGGCGCCGCGTCGAAACCACCGTTGGACATGAACACGACGTGGTCGCCCGGGCGGACGCGACCGCGCAGGGTGGCGACCAGCGCGTCCACGTCGGCTACCGCGTGGCCTTCATGGCGCAGGGCCGAAATCACCTTGCCGGCATCCCAGGGCAGGCTGGGGCGCTGCAGGAACACCACCAGGTCGGCGCCCTGCAATGAGGGCGCCAGCGCATCGGCGTGCGCGCCCAGGCGCATCGAGTTGCTGCGCGGCTCCATCGCCACCACGATGCGCGCCTCGCCGACGCGCGCGCGCAGGCCGTCCAGCGTGGTCGCGATCGCGGTGGGGTGGTGGGCGAAATCGTCGTACACGGTGATCCCGTCGTGCGCGCCCACGACCTCCAGCCGCCGCTTGATGCCGCCGAACGACGCCAGCGCCGGCAGCACCGCCGGCAGCTCGACGCCGACGGCGTGCGCCGCGGCCAGCGCGGCAATCGCGTTCATCACGTTGTGCCGGCCGAGCAGCGGCCAGTGCACGTCGCCGATCGGCACGCCGTGGTGCAGCAGGGTGAACACGCTGCCGTCGGCCTCGAGCAGGCGCGCGCCCCACTCGAACCCGCTGTCCAGGCCGAAGCGCTCCACCGGTGTCCAGCAGCCCATCGCCAGCACCTCCGCCAGGCGCGGGTCCTCGCCGTTGACGATGAGGCGGCCGCGGCGCGGCACGGTCCGCACCAGGTGGTGGAACTGGCGCTGGATCGCGGCGACGTCGGGGAAGATGTCGGCGTGGTCGTACTCGAGGTTGTTGAGGATCGCCACCAGCGGCCGGTAGTGCACGAACTTGCTGCGCTTGTCGAAGAACGCGGTGTCGTACTCGTCGGCCTCGACCACGAACTCGCGGCCGCCGCCGACCCGCGCGGACACGCCGAAGTCGCCGGCGACGCCGCCGATCAGGAATCCGGGATCGCGCCCCGCCGCCTGCAGCAGGAAGGCGAGGATCGTGGTGGTGGTGGTCTTGCCGTGGGTGCCGGCGACCGCGAGCGTGTCGCGCCCGGGCAGCACCGATTCGCTGAGCCACTGCGCGCCGGAGGTGTAGGCGCGGCCATCGTCGAGCACCTGCTCGACCGCGGCGTTGCCGCGCGACAACGCGTTGCCGATGACGACCTCGTCGCAATCCGGCGAAATGTTCGCGGGGTCGTAACCCTGGCGCAAAGCGATGCCCAGCTGCTCCAGCTGGGTGGACATCGGCGGATACACCGCCTGGTCGCTGCCTTCGACTTCGTGCCCGAGCTCGCGGGCGAGCGCGGCCACGCCGCCCATGAAGGTTCCGGCGATGCCGAGGATGTGCAGCTTCATCGGCGGTCTCAGCCGACCGGGTTTGAAGGCGCGATCGCCTCGATGATCCGGTTGAAGACCTCGTCCAGCGAGCCGACGCCGTCGATGACGGTGAGCTGGCCGTGCTGTCGGTAGAACTCGATCACCGGCGCGGTCTGGCTGTCGTAGACCTGCAGGCGGGTGCGAACGGCCTCTGGCGCATCGTCGGCGCGGCCCTCGGCCTTGGCGCGACCGGCAATGCGTTCGACCAGCAGCTCCTGCGGCACTTCCAGCTGCACCGCGTAGTCCATCGGCTGGCCCAGGCGATGCATCAGCGCGTCCAGCGCGTCGGCCTGGGCGAGGTTGCGCGGATAGCCGTCGAGGATGAAGCCCTTGGCGGTATCCGGGCGCGAGAACCGGTCCTCGAGCATGCCCAGCAGGATGGCGTCGGACACCAGTTCGCCGCGGGCCATCACTTCCTTCGCTTCCAGCCCCAGGCGGCTGCCGGCGGCGACTTCCGCGCGCAGCAGGTCGCCGGTGGAAATGTGCGGCACCTGCAGGTGCGTCTCCAGGCGGGCCGCCTGCGTTCCCTTGCCGGAACCCGGCGCGCCCAACAGAACCAATCGCATCAGCCACTCCCAAGCCTTGCCATCGCGTTGCCGGGGCGCAGCGCTAGACTGCGGCGACCCCACACGCGGCCGGGTGCCAGAATACCGCATCCGGGCCGCCCGACAGGAACCGCCATGCCCGCAGGGACCCTGCTCTACGCCCAGTCCGGCGGCGTCACCGCCGTGATCAATGCCACCGCCGCCGCCGTGGTCGAGACCGCGCGCAAGCGCAAGGTCAAGGTGCTGGCGGCGCGCAACGGCATCCTCGGTGCGCTGCGCGAGGAACTGATCGACACCTCGAAAGAGCCTGCTTCCGCGATCCGGGCACTGGCGCACACCCCCGGCGGCGCGTTCGGTTCGTGCCGCTTCAAGCTCAAGTCCCTGGACGAGGACCGCGCGCGATACGAGCGCTTGATCGACGTGTTCCGCGCCCACCAGGTGCGCTGGTTCCTCTACAACGGCGGCAACGATTCGGCGGATACGGCGTGGAAGGTTTCGCAACTTGCCGGGGAGTTCGGTTATCCGCTGACCTGCATCGGCGTGCCCAAGACCATCGACAACGACCTGGCCGTCACCGACAGCTGCCCCGGCTTCGGCTCCGCGGCCAAGTACACTGCGGTGTCGGTGCGCGAAGCCGCGCTCGACGTCGCGGCGATGGCCGACACCTCGACGAAGGTGTTCGTGTACGAGGCCATGGGCCGCCACGCCGGCTGGCTGGCCGCCGCGGCGGGATTGGCGGGCCAATCGCCCGACCAAGCGCCGCAGGTGATCCTGTTCCCCGAACGCGCCTACGACGAGGCCGCCTTCCTGGCGAAGGTGGACGCGGTGGTCGCGCGCGTGGGCTGGTGCGTGGTCGTGGCCAGCGAGGGCATCCGCGATGCCGGAGGCCGCTTCGTAGCCGATGCCGGTGGCGGCAAGGACGCGTTCGGGCACACCCAGCTCGGCGGCGTCGCGCCCTACCTCGCCGGCCGGGTGAAGGACGCGCTGGGCCTCAAGGTCCACTGGACGGTACCGGACTACCTGCAGCGCAGCGCCCGGCACATCGCCTCGATGACCGACTTCGAGCAAGCGTGGGCGGTGGGGCGCAAGGCGGTGGAATTCGCGCTCGCCGATCGCAACGCGACGATGCCGGTGATCGTGCGCACGTCGCAGGCGCCCTATCGATGGAAAATCGAGGCGGCGCCGCTGTCGAAGGTCGCCAACCACGAGAAGAAGATGCCGCCGGGCTTCATCCGTCGCGACGGCTACGGAATCACCGCCGCCGCGCGCCGCTACCTCGAACCCCTGGTCCGCGGCGAGGCCTACCCGCCTTACGGCCGCGACGGATTGCCGAAGTACGTGTCATTGCGGAACGCGGCGGTGGAGCAGCTGCTGCCGCCGTACGAGGTGTGACGAAGCCGGCCAGGGGTCGGCTCTACCGGCAGGGTTTACCCTGCAACGACATCGCCACCGCGTACACCGGCAAGGCCGCCAGCTGGCCCGCCTTCGCCCGGTCCAGGCCTTCCTCCAGGTAGATCCGCGACTTGCCTTGCGCATCGAGCGCCGGTGCCTTCGCCTCCCGGTCCTGGCGCCAGACGCGGACCACGGCCTGCTGGCCGGGGCACGCGGCGCTGGGCACGCGGATGCGGTCGTTGAGGATCCAGCCGGCGCCGGGCGCGCCGGCCTTGCGCGCGTCGACCACCCGCGCCCGGGCCTGGCAGGCGGCGCTGGTGCGCACCGGCTGGAAGCGGTAGGGCGCGGCCGGGTCGCCGGTGAATTCGCCCTGCAGCCGGAGGCAGGCCTCGGGAATGGTGCGCAGGGTGTGGGCCTGTCCGTTTGCCTGCGGCGACGCGGCGGCACGGGAAATTTCCGGCGCAGGCTCCTGGTCGGCCGCGCGGACCGCCGGGATCGCAGCCAGCAGGGACAGCACGGCAAGGGTGGAAATGGCGTGGCGCATCGGGCCTCCGGGCCGGGGAATGCGCCGCAGGCTGCCACGCCGCGGCTGAACGCGGTCGTCATCTGTGCGATATTGCCGCGGCGTTTTCCTGAAATTCCGAATGTCACTCCGGGGAGGGGTTCATGTTGGAGCAGTACGGTCTCATCCTGGCGCTTGGCTGCGCCGTCGTCGCGATTCTCTACGGGATCGTTTCCGCGCGCTGGATCAGCGCGCAGCCAGCCGGCAACGCGCGCATGCAGGAGATCGCCGCGGCGATCCAGGAAGGCGCGCGGGCCTACCTCAACCGCCAGTACAGCACCATCGCCATCGCCGGCGTGGTGCTGTTCGTGATCATCGGCTTCGCCCTGAACTGGGCGACCGCGATCGGCTTCCTGCTCGGCGCGGTGCTGTCCGGCGCGGCTGGCTACATCGGCATGAACGTCTCGGTGCGCGCCAACGTGCGCACCGCCGAGGCGGCGCGCAGCGGCATGGCCAAGGCCATGGACGTCGCCTTCCGCGGCGGCGCCATCACCGGCATGCTGGTGGTCGGCCTGGGCCTGCTCGGCGTGGCCGGCTACTGGATGGTGCTGGCGCGGATGGGCATCACCGGCGAGCCGGCGCTGCACGCGCTGGTCGGCCTGGCCTTCGGTTCGTCGCTGATCTCGATCTTCGCGCGCCTGGGCGGCGGCATCTTCACCAAGGGCGCCGACGTCGGCGCCGACCTGGTGGGCAAGGTCGAGGCCGGCATCCCCGAGGACGACCCGCGCAACCCGGCGGTGATCGCCGACAACGTCGGCGACAACGTCGGCGACTGCGCCGGCATGGCCGCGGACCTGTTCGAGACCTACGCGGTCACGGTGATCGCGACCATGCTGCTC
The DNA here is from genome assembly GCA_004297225.1 of Lysobacteraceae bacterium. Lineage (GTDB taxonomy): Bacteria > Pseudomonadota > Gammaproteobacteria > Xanthomonadales > Xanthomonadaceae > Cognatiluteimonas. The sequence goes on from SCUI01000014.1 coordinate 14,127, forward strand.
GGCGGGCTGATGGCCGCCGAGGCCGGCGCCAACGCGGTGCTCTACCCGCTGGTGCTGGGCGGCGTCTCGATCATCGCCTCGATCATCGGCGCGTTCTTCGTCCGCGTGAAGGATGGCTCGAAGAACATCATGGGCGCGCTGTACAAGGGCGTGATCGTGTCGGCGGTGCTGGCGGCGATCGCGTTCTACCCGATCACCACGCAGCTGATGGCCGACTCGCCGCTGGGCGCGATGGACCTGTACTGGTGCGCGCTGATCGGCCTGGCCCTGACCGGCGTGATCGTCTGGATCACCGAGTACTACACCGGCACGCAGTTCAAGCCGGTGCGGCACATCGCCCAGGCCTCGACCACCGGCCACGGCACCAACATCATCGCCGGCCTCGGCATCTCGATGAAATCCACCGCGATGCCGGTGATCGCGGTCTGCATCGCGATCTGGGGCGCGCACGCGCTCGGCGGCCTGTACGGTATCGCCATCGCCGCGACCGCGATGCTGTCGATGGCGGGAATGATCGTCGCGCTCGACGCCTACGGCCCGATCACCGACAACGCCGGCGGCATCGCCGAGATGGCCGAGCTGCCGCCGGAAGTGCGCGACATCACCGACCCGCTCGATGCCGTGGGCAACACCACCAAGGCGGTGACCAAGGGTTATGCGATCGGTTCCGCCGCGCTCGCGGCGCTGGTGCTGTTCGCCGACTACACGCACAACCTGCGGGTCAACCACCCCGACACGATCTTCGCCTTCGACCTGTCCGACCACATGGTGATCATCGGCCTGCTGATCGGCGGCCTGATCCCGTACCTGTTCGGCGCGATGGCGATGGAAGCCGTGGGCCGCGCGGCGGGCGCGGTGGTGGAGGAAGTGCGCCGCCAGTTCCGCGACATCAAGGGGATCATGGACGGCACCGGCAAGCCGCAGTACGACAAGGCCGTGGACATGCTGACGAAGTCGGCGATCAAGGAAATGATCGTGCCGTCGCTGTTGCCGGTCGCCGTTCCCGTCGTCGTCGGCCTGCTGCTGGGCCCGGTGGCGCTGGGCGGCCTGCTGATCGGCACCATCGTCACCGGCCTGTTCGTGGCGATCTCGATGACCACTGGCGGCGGTGCGTGGGACAACGCCAAGAAGTACATCGAGGACGGCAACTTCGGCGGCAAGGGCTCCGAGGCGCACAAGGCCGCGGTCACCGGCGACACCGTCGGCGATCCCTACAAGGACACCGCCGGCCCGGCGATCAATCCGCTGATCAAGATCATCAACATCGTGGCGCTGCTGCTGGTGCCGCTGTTGTAGAGCCGACCCATGGTCGGCTGCAACGAAAAACGGCGGCCTTGGCCGCCGTTTTTCGTTCCCGGGGCCCGGCGCGTAGAATTGCGCCCCTTTCCCCCGAAATCCCCCACGGAGCAGTCGCAATGGGCCTGGACCTCGTCCCGACCGGCAAGAACCCGCCGGAAGAAATCAACGTTGTCATCGAGATCCCCAAGGATGCCGAGCCGGTCAAGTACGAGGTCGACAAGGCCTCCGGCGCGATCTTCGTCGACCGCATCCTGTCCACGCCGATGCGCTATCCGTGCAACTACGGCTACATCCCGCGCACCCTGTGCGGCGACGGCGATCCGGCCGACGTGCTGGTGATCCTGCCGCTGCCGCTGATCCCGGGTTCGGTGATCCGCTGTCGCCCGGTCGGGGTGCTGCGGATGAAGGACGAGGCCGGCGGCGACGAGAAGATCCTCGCGGTGCCGGTGGACAAGGTCTTCGCCGGCTACACCCACATCGACGACATCGCCAGGGTCAGCCCGCACTGGCTCGAGCGCATCGGCCACTTCTTCGAGCACTACAAGGACCTGGAGCAGGGCAAGTGGGTGAAGCTCGACGGCTGGGGCGACGCGACCGAGGCGAAGGCGATCCTCGCCGACGCGATCGACCGCTACGCCGCGCTGCCCGGCAAGCAGGCGTTCTGACCCGCGCTAGCGCCGCTCGCGGATGATCGTCAACCCGATCAGCCGCGACACCACCGTGGCGATGTAGCCCACGCCGGCGAACTGCTCGAGCATCGCCAGCACGCGTGCGGGCGAGCCGATCGGCAGGATGTCGCTGAGCCCGGTGGCGGAGAGGTTGCTGAAGCTGAAGGACAGCAGTTCCAGCCAGCGCCGCGGCCGGTCGGGCTCCACGGCGCTGTGGAAGCTCTCCGGATAGACCGCCTGGCAGACGAAATACGCGTAGGCGAAGCCCCAGGCCAGCAGGGTGAACGTGGCGCCGGCGGCGAACAGTTCGTCGGCGCTCACCCGGTGGTCGTTCATCATGTAATAGATGAGGCTGCCGGCGGCGTAGAAATACAGGATCGCCTCCAGCGCCGCCGACCACGGCAGCAGCGCCGGTTCGTCCAGCAACACCCCGGCCGCGGTCAACGCCATGGCCGGGATCGCAAGCACCCACGCCACGTGGCTTTCCGCCGGCGAGCGCGCGACCACCCACACCGCCAGCGGCACCACCACCAGCGCGACCGCGCCGAACAGCAGTCGCCCGCTGCTGGTGTCATCGATCGACGGGTAGATCATCAGGCTCAGCAGCTGCGCCGCCAGCAGCAACGCCGACGGATGCTGGCGGGCAAGGAACGCCCACGGGCGCGACCACAGGGCGGCCTGCTGCATCGTCAGGCCTCGTGGTAAACCCGGGCGCCGGATTCGCGGAACTCCGCGGCCTTGCCGGCCATGCCGTCGGCGATCGCTTCCTGCTCGCCCAGCCCATGTTCGGCGGCGTAGTCGCGCACGTCCTGGGTGATCCGCATCGAGCAGAACTTCGGCCCGCACATCGAGCAGAAATGCGACGTCTTGTGCGCCTCCTTCGGCATGGTCTCGTCGTGGAATTCGCGGGCGCGTTCGGGATCCAGGCCGAGGTTGAACTGGTCGTCCCAGCGGAACTCGAAGCGCGCCTTGCTCAGGGCGTTGTCGCGCACCTGCGCGCCGGGATGGCCCTTGGCGAGGTCGGCCGCGTGCGCGGCGATCCTGTAGGCCATGATCCCGTCGCGCACGTCCTCGCGGTCGGGCAGCCCGAGATGTTCCTTGGGCGTCACGTAGCACAGCATGGCGCAGCCGTACCAGCCGATCATCGCCGCGCCGATCGCGCTGGTGATGTGGTCGTAACCCGGCGCGATGTCGGTGGTCAGCGGCCCGAGCGTGTAGAACGGCGCTTCGCCGCACTCGACCAGCTGCTTGTCCATGTTCTCCTTGATCAGCTGCATCGGCACGTGGCCGGGACCCTCGATCATGGTCTGCACGTCGTGCTTCCAGGCGATCTTCGTCAGTTCGCCCAGGGTCTCGAGCTCGCCGAACTGCGCGGCGTCGTTGGCGTCGGCGATGCAGCCCGGGCGCAGGCCGTCGCCCAGCGAGAAGGCGACGTCGTACGCCTTCATGATCTCGCAGATCTCCTCGAAGCGCTCGTACAGGAAGCTTTCGCGGTGGTGCGCCAGGCACCACTTGGCCATGATGCTGCCGCCGCGCGAAACGATGCCGGTGACGCGCCGGGCGGTCAGCGGCACGTAGCGCAGCAGCACGCCGGCATGGATGGTGAAGTAGTCCACGCCCTGCTCGGCCTGCTCGACGAGGGTGTCCCGGAAAATCTCCCAGGTCAGGTCCTCGGCGACGCCGCCGACCTTTTCCAGCGCCTGGTAGATCGGCACCGTGCCGATCGGGACCGGCGAGTTGCGCACGATCCACTCGCGGGTCTCGTGGATGTGCTTGCCGGTCGACAGGTCCATCACCGTGTCCGCGCCCCAGCGGATCGCCCAGACCAGCTTCTCGACCTCCTCGGCGATCCCCGAAGACACCGCGCTGTTGCCGATGTTGGCGTTGACCTTGGTCAGGAAGTTGCGGCCGATGACCATCGGTTCGCTTTCGGGATGGTTGAGGTTGCTGGGCAGGATCGCGCGGCCGCGCGCGATCTCGTCGCGGACGAAATCGGGGGTGATCCGCTTCGGGATGCTCGCGCCGAAATCCTGTCCCGGGTGCTGCGCCAGCAGGCCGGAGTCGAGCACCGCTTCCAGCCGCTGGTTCTCGCGGATGGCGACGAACTCCATTTCCGGGGTGACGATGCCGCGGCGCGCGTAATGCATCTGGGTGAGGTTGACGCCGGCGCGGGCGCGGCGCGGCAGCGGTTGCGAGGGGAGGCGGACGTGGGCGAGCGCGTCCGCGGTCGCGTGGCGACGGCTGAATGGCGAGCTGAAGTCGGTCAATGCCTCGCTGTCGCCGCGCGCGGCGATCCACGCCTCGCGCAGGCGCGGCAGGCCCGCGGCAAGGTCGATGCGCGCGGCCGGATCCGAATACGGACCCGACGTGTCGTACACCGCCAGCGGCGGATTTTCCTCGCCCCCGAACAGGGTCGGCGTGGTCGACAGCACGATCTCGCGCATCGGCACGCGCACGCCGGACAGCGCGCCGTCCACGTGGATTTTGCGGGAGCCCGGAATCGGCCTGGTCACGGCCTCCGACAGTTGCTCGGCCTGGCGGATCAGTTCGGAGGGGACGGCGTTCATTGGCGTTGGCTCCCGCGTTCGCATGGTGGTGCCGTGCGCAATTGCGCACGACTCTCGCGAAGCGGGGCGCGACCGGGCGTGAAGGCCCGGGTCGCGAAGCTTCCCTACGCCGGTCTGAACCGGATCAGGTTCGAAGGGTCTGTCTCAACCCGGCCATCCCGGGTACCCCCGCTTCGCCGCGAATTGTGGCACGAAGTCGGACCGAAGCCGGGCGACTCGCTTGTGGTGCGCGCTATGTGGGCCGACGCACTCGGAACCAGGCGGCGTAGAGGGCGGGGAGGAACAGCAGGGTGAGGACGGTGGCGATGGTGAGGCCGCCCATGATCGCCACTGCCATCGGCCCGAAGAACGCGCTGCGGGTCAGCGGGATCATCGCCAGGATCGCCGCCAGCGCGGTCAGCACGATCGGCCGGAAGCGCCGCACCGTGGCCTCCACCACCGCCGTCCAGCGATCGTGCCCGGCCGCGATGTCCTGCTCGATCTGGTCGACCAGGATCACCGAGTTGCGCATGATCATGCCGGCCAGCGCGATCGTCCCGAGCATCGCCACGAAACCGAACGGCACCCGGAACACCAGCAGGAACAGTGTCACGCCGATGAGGCCGAGCGGCGCAGTCAGCAGCACCAGCGCCGAGCGCGACAGGCTGCGCAGCTGCAGCATCAGCAGGGTGACGACCACCGCCAGGAACAACGGCATGCCGGCGGCGATCGAATCCTGCCCGCGCGCCGCGTCCTCGACGCTGCCGCCGACCTCCAGCAGGTAACCCTCCGGCAGCGCCGCGCGGATGCCATCCAGGGTCGGCGAGATCTGCGCCGTCACCGTGGCCGGCAACAGCCCGTCGCGGATGTCCGCGCGCACCGTCACCGTCGGCAGGCGGTCGCGATGCCAGATGATCCCGTCCTCGAAGCCGTACTCCAGCGTCGCCAGTTGCGACAGCGGCACCGACTGGCCGCTGGCGGTCGGCACCGCCAGGCTGCCGAGCAGGCCCAGCCGCGAACGCTCGTCGTCGCTGCCGCGCAGCGACACCTCGATCAGCTCGTTGCCTTCGCGCCAGGTACTGACCGGCAGGCCGGACAGCTGCCCCGACAGGAAATGCGCCAGCTGCTCGCTACTCACGCCCAGCGCGCGCGCACGCTCCTGGTCGAGCACCAGGCGTACCACCTTGCTCGGCTCGTCCCAGTCCAGGTTGACGTTGGCGACGTGCGGATTGGCACGCACCCGCGCCTCCACCTGCCTGGCCAGCGCGCGCACCCGGTCGACGTGCTCGCCGGACACGCGGAACTGCAGCGGATAGCCCACCGGCGGGCCGTTCTCCAGCCGCGTGACGCGCAGCTGCAGTTCCGGGAAGCGCGGCGCCACCTCTTCCACCAGCCACCGGCGCAGGGTTTCCCGCGACTCGGTGCCGTCCGCGCGCACCACGAACTGGGCGAAGTTCGCCGCCGGCAGCTGCTGGTCCAGCGGCAGGTAGAAGCGCGGCGAACCGGTGCCGACATAGGCGACGTAGTTGTCGACGCCCTCGCGGCCGTCGAGCATCTTCTCCAGCCGCCGCGCCTGGGCCGCGGTCGCGCGCAGCGACGAACCCTCGGCAAGCTCCATGTCGACCATCAGCTCGGGGCGGGTGGAATCGGGAAAGAACTGCTGCGGCACGAAACGGAACATCAACAGCGACAGCACGAACAGCGCGGCAGTCGCGCCGATCACCGTCCAGCGGTGGCCAAGGCACCAATCCACGAGCCGCCGGAAACGGCGGTAGAACGGACGCTGGTAAGGGTCATGGGCGTGGCCGTCGTGTTTCGCCGCGCTGGCCGCGAGGTCGGGCAGCATGCGGTCCCCCAGGTACGGGATGAACACCACCGCGGCCAGCCACGACACCAGCAAGGCGATGGTCACCACTTCGAACAGCGATCGGGTGTACTCGCCCACGCTCGATTCCGCGGTCGCGATCGGCAGGAAGCCGGCCGCGGTGACCAACGTGCCGGTGAGCATCGGGAACGCCGTGCTTTCCCAGGCGAATGCCGCCGCCTTCAGCCGGGAGAAGCCCTGCTCCATCTTGATCGCCATCATCTCCACCGCGATGATCGCGTCGTCCACCAGCAGGCCCAGCGCCAGCACCAGCGCGCCCAGCGAGACCTTGTGCAGGCCGATGCCGAAGTAATGCATCAGCGCGAAGGTCATCGCCAGCACCAGCGGGATGCTGACCGCCACGACCATGCCGGTGCGAAGGCCCAGCGAGAAGAAGCTGACCAGCAGCACGATTGCCACCGCCTCGGCCAGCACGCGGGTGAATTCGCCGACCGACTCGCGCACCGCCTCGGGCTGGTCGCTGACCTTGCGCAGCTCCATGCCGACGGGCAGCGCCTGCTGCAGGCGGGCGAATTCGGCATCGAGGGTCGCGCCCAGGCGCAGAATGTCGCCACCGGGTTTCATCGCCACGGCGACCCCGATCGCGTCCTCGCCCATGAAGCGCATCTTCGGTGCCGCCGGGTCGCTGAAGCCACGCTGCACGCTGGCGATGTCGCCAAGGCGCACGGTGCGCCCGTCCGCGCGCACGGGGAAATCGCGGATCGCGTCGACCGAGGCGAAGGCGCCGCTGACCCGCAGCTGCACGCGCGCCTGGCGGCCCTCGAAGAAACCCGCCGGGACCACGGCGTTCTGCTGGTCCAGCGCCTGCCGCACCGAGGCCAGTGGAATGCCCAGCGTCGCCAGCTTGGCGTTATCCAGCTCGATCCAGACCTTCTCGTCCTGCAATCCGACCAGCTCGACCTTGCCGACGTCCTGCACGCGCTGCAGTTCCAGCTCGATGCGATCGGCGTAGTCCTTCATCACCGCGTAGTCGAAGCCCGGCCCGGTGAGCGCGTAGATGTTGCCGAAGGTGTCGCCGAACTCGTCGTTGAAGAACGGGCCGACCACGCCCTGCGGCAACTGTGGCCGCAGGTCGCCGACCTTCTTGCGCAACTGGTACCACAGGCCGGGCACGTCCTTCGAACGCATCGAGTCGCGCGCCATGAAGATCACCTGCGACTCGCCGGGTCGCGAGTACGAACGGATGAACTCGTAGTCGCCGGTGGTCATCAGCTTGCGCTCGATCCGCTCTGTGACCTGCGACGCGACTTCCTGCGCGGTGGCGCCCGGCCAGAGCGTTCGCACCACCATCGCCTTGAAGGTGAAGGGCGGATCCTCCGACTGGCCCAGCCGCTGGTAGGACCATGCGCCGACGAGGGCGACGAGCAGCATCGCGTAGACCACGAGCGCGCGGTTGCGCAGCGCCCATTCGGACAGGTTGAAACGGCCCATGTCAGCGTGCCGGCGCCATGACGACGGAGACCGGGCGGTTCTGCCGGTCCACCGGTGCCACCACCTCGCCCTCGCGCAGCAGGTGGCCGCCGGCGACCACGATCCAGTCGGATACGCGCAGGCCGGAAAGCACCGGCACGCGATCCTCGCCATAGGTGCCCGTCTTCACCGGCGCCAGGCGCAGCTTGCGGCTGGCATCGACCACCCACACGCCAGTGCCGCCGTCGTCGCGACGCTGCAGGGCCGACAGCGGCACGGTGAGAACCGCGCCGGAACGGGCTGGAGGCGCGAAGAACACGCGTGCGCTCTGGCCCAGGTCCACCATGGCGTCACCCTGCAACGCAACCCGTGTTTCGTAGGTGCGCGTCTGCGAATCGGCGGCAGGCGCGATTTCGCGGATCCGGCCCGGAAGGCGCTTGCCTTCGGCGCTCCACAGTTCCACTTCCGCCGGCTGGCCGACACGGAAGTCGTCGATCGAGGACTCTGGCAAGGCGATCCGCACTTCGCGCGCGCCATCGGCCGCAAGCGCGAACACCGGTTGCCCCGGCGCCAGCACCTGCCCGGCTTCGGCCTGGCGCGAGGCGATGACTCCTGCCGCAGGCGCCAGCAGGCGGCTGTATCCGACCTGGTTGCGGGCCACGTCGAGGCTGGCGCGTGCGGCGCGGACCTGGCCGTTGGCGGCGGCCCACGCCGCCTGCTGCGCATCCAGCGCCGAGCTGCTGACCAGCTGCTCGTCGGCCAGCGCCTGGTAACGGGCGCGATCGGCGCTGGCCCGCGCCAGCTGCGCCTGCGCCGCGGCCAGTTGCGCCTGCGCCGCCTGCGCCTGCAACTGCAGGTCTCCGGGATCCAGCTCCGCCAGCAACTGCCCGCGCACGACACGATCGCCGACATCCGCGTGCCGCTGCAGGAGGTTGCCGCCGACGCGGAACGACAACAGCGTTTCCTCGCGGGCGCGTACTTCGCCGGCAAATGCCTGGCCGCGCGCATCGGGCGCGGCATCGGGGTGCGCCACCAGCACGTTGCGCGCCACCGTCGGCGCTGGTTCGCCACCGCAGGCGCCCAGCGCCAGTGCAACGACGGCCCCGGCCAGCGCAACCCGCACGCCGCCTTTTCCCTTCCCCGAAACGTCGCGCATCGGCCTGCCGCCAGATTAATGAACCGGCGGGTATGGTATAAATATCAAACCGTATAGTCTAGTATTCCAGGCATGGTCCGCAGTCCTTCCCCCAAGCGAACCCCGCCCATGCCCGCCGAGGACGCCCCCGCCCCGCGCCCGGCCCCCGGCCGCCCCAAGGATCTGGAAAAGGGCAACGCCATCCTCGAGGCGGCGCGGCGGTTGTTCACCACCCACGGTTACGACGGCGCCAGCATGGACCAGATCGCGGCCGAGGCGGGCGTGTCCAAGCTCACCGTCTACAGCCACTACGGGGACAAGGAAGCGTTGTTCTCCGAGGTGGTGAAGTCGTTCTGCGAGCAGCAGTTGCCGGCCTCCCTGTTCGAGGCGCTGCCGGAGCTGCCGTTGCGCGAGCGCCTGCTCGGCATCGGCCGGGCGTTCTTCGCCATGATCAGTTCGCCCGAAGCCGTGGCCGGCCACCGCATCCTGTGTTCGCCGCGGATGGCGGCTTCCCACCTCCCGGCGCTGTTCTGGGACGTCGGGCCGCAACGCGTGCAGGATGCAGTCTCCAGGTTGCTGCGCCAGCGGGTCGATGCCGGCGAACTGGCGATCGACGACATCCCGCGCGCGGCCGCGCAATTCCTGACGCTGCTCAAGGGCGAGCCGCACGCACGCATGCTGTTCGGTTGCTGCGCGAACCTGAAGCACGCGGAGGCCGAACGCCACCTCGAGGCGACGGTCGACATGTTCCTGCGCGCCTATGAAGCCCGCTGAGGCCCGCGGCTTCCTGAATGCCAGCCTCCCGGGGCCGTCGGTCCCGGTGACTTCCGGCACTCAGTGCGGGTGTGGTAGCACAGCGATCCTGTCGCCGCCGCCACCTGGCCCGCGCCGGGTAAAATCACGGGTCCGGCATGCCGCCCCGCGCACGAGAGTTCCCAGATGAGCGATTTCGACTACACCCAGGCCCGCGCACTGATGGTCGAGCAGCAGGTCCGCCCCGCGGATGTGCTCGACCCCCGCGTGCTCGAGGTGCTGGCGACGTTGCCGCGGGACGCCTTCGTGCCCGAGGCCTGGCGCACGCTGGCCTACGCCGACCTGCAATTGCCGCTGGGCCATGGCGAAGTGATGCTCAAGCCGCTGGTGGAAGGCCGCGCGCTGCAGGCGCTGGCGCTGCAACCGGGCGACGAGGTGCTGGAGGTGGGCACCGGCAGCGGCTGGTTCGCCGCCTGCATGGGCCGGCTCGCGCAATCGGTGCTGAGCCTGGAGATCCGCGACGAATTCGCCATCGGCGCGCGCGCGCGGCTGGTCGGGCAGGGGCTGGACAACGTCCAGGTCGAGATCGGCGACGCATTCGCCTACGCCCCGCGGCGCCAGTTCGACGCCGTGTGCATCAGCGGCGCCGTCGATGCCATCCCCGCGCGCTTCATCGAATGGCTGCGTCCCGGCGGCCGCCTGTTCGCCGTGCATGGCCGCGCGCCGGTGATGGAAGCCGTACTGCTCACCCGCACGGGCGCCGGCGTCAACGACGTGCGCCTGGAATCGTTGTTCGAAACCGAACTCCCCTACCTCGCCGGCGCCGCGCCGGCCCCCAGGTTCGACTGGTAAACAAGGACCCCCCCATGATCCGCCGCCTCCGTCGCCCGCTCGCCCTCGCCCTTGGCCTCGCCCTGCTGCCGGTCGCCGGCGCGCACGCCGAGGACCTGCTGCAGACCTACGAACTCGCGCGTGCCGGCGATCCGCAGCTGGCGCAGGCAGAATCCGGCCGCCTGATCACCAAGGAAGGCGCGGTGCAGGCGCGCGCGGCACTGCTGCCGCAGCTCAACGCCTCCGGCACCTTCCGCCGCTCCGAGAGCACCGGACCCGGCCGCCAGCAGGTCACCACCGTGGATCCCGTCACCGGCGAACCCTCGTTCGAGTTCATCACCGGCGATTCGGACAGCACCAGCAACTCGCGCAACTACGGCGTGAACCTGGACCAGGTACTGTTCGACATGGGCGCCTTCAGCCGCCTGCGCAGCGAACGCACGCTCAGCCGCGCGGCCGATTTCACCCTGGAATCGGCCGGTGATTCGCTGATCACCCGCACCTCGAAGGCCTACTTCGACGTGCTGGTCGCGGTCGAGACCCTGGCCGCCGCGCAGGCCCAGGAAACCGCGCTGAAGAAGCAGTTCGACTTCGCCAGCAAGCGGCTGGAAGTCGGCCTGGCGCCGATCACCGACGTGCACGAGGCGCGCGCGCAGTACGACAGCGCCCGCGCCAACACCATCGTCGTGCGCAACGCGCTCGAGGATGCGTACCAGGCACTGGCGGAAATCACCGGCACGCCGGTGGATAACCTGAAGGCGCTGCCCGACGACTTCGAGCCGCAGTTGCCGGCCGAGGGCGGCGCCGAGGACTGGGTCGCCACCGCCATCTCGAACAATCCGGCACTGCAGGCGAAGGAACTGCAGGTCCAGGCCAGCGACTACGACGTCGACACCGCCCGCGCCGGCCACCTGCCGACGCTTTATTTCGGCGGCAGCTACGGCAAGAACGCGACCTGGGGCGAGAGCACGTTCTCGAGCTCCAACCCGCCGTTCACCAGCAGCTTCCCCACCGGCAACGAGAGCCGTGGACCCTCGTTCGGCGTCACCCTGAGCGTGCCGATCTTTTCCGGCGGGCTGACCCAATCGCGCGTTCGCCAGGCGGTTGCCCAGCGCGACGTGCAGCAGGAACAGCTGGAACAGCAGAAGCGCGCGCTGGTGCGCAACACCCGCAATGCCTACCAGACCCTGGTCGCCGGCATCAGCGAGGTCGAGGCGCGGCGCGCGGCGCTGGTCTCGGCACAGAGCGCCTACGAGGCCTCGCAGGTCGGCCTGGAAGTGGGCACCCGCACGGTCATTGACGTGTTGATCAACCAGCAGAACCTGTTCGACGCGCAGCGCCAGTACGCGCTGGCCAAGTACAACTTCCTGCAGAACCGGCTGTTGCTGGAGCAGGCCGCGGGCACCCTGGACGTCAGCGACGTGCAGGACGTGAACCGGTTGCTGACCGCCGACGCCAACGCCGAGCTGTCCCCGCAGGGCTGATCGTCATCCCCGACGCGACGGCATCGCCGTCGCGCCGGCGCCGTGCCCCTGCAGGCCGGCATCCACCAATGCCAGCGTGCGGCTGAGCGCGCCGCGTCCCTCCTCCACCAGCGCATGGCCAGCCGAGACCATGGCCGCGCGTGCCGCTGCATCCTCCAGCAACGCACCCACGTGCACCACGACCTGGCGGGCGTCGGCGCCCACCCGCAACGCGCCCGCGGCCTGCATCCGCTTGGCGATGTCGGCGAAATTGTGCAGGTGCGGCCCGGAAACGACCGCAGTGCCGACCGCCGCCGGCTCGAGCAGGTTGTGCCCGCCGATGTCCTGCAGGCTGCCGCCGACGAATGCGACCTGGGCGCAGGCGTAGAAGGACACCAGCTCGCCCATCGTGTCGACGACGAACACGGCGTCGTCCGCATCGGGCCAGCGGGTCAGCGTGCGCGTCGCGACGCGCCAGCCGGCTTCGACCGCCTGTTGCGCCACGCCACGGAAGCGTTCCGGATGCCGCGGCGCCCACAGCAGCAGCAGGTCGGGCCAGCGTCCGCGCAGCTCGCGGTGGATCGCGATGACCGCGGCTTCCTCCTCGGGATGGGTGCTGGCGGCGATCCACGCCGGGCGCTCGCCGATCCGCTCGCGCAATGTGGCGCTGAGCGCATCCCCGCCCTCGGGCACGGCGATGTCGAACTTGAGGTTGCCGGTGACCACCGTCGCCGCGGGGTCGGCGCCGAGTTGCACGAAACGCCGCGCGTCGGCCGCCGATTGCGCCAGCACGCCGCGCAAGGTGCGCAACGCACGGCGCAGCAGCGGGCGCAGCAGTCCATAACCACGCAGCGACCGCGCCGACAGCCGCGCATTGACGATCCAGCCGGGCACGCCGTGTTCCCGGCAACCGAACAGCAGGTTCGGCCACAGCTCGGTCTCCAGCACCAGCGCCATCCTCGGCTGGAAATGCCGGAGGAAGCGCGAGACCGCGCCCGGCAAGTCGTAGGGCAGGTAGACGTGTTCGACGCTGTCGCCCCACAGCGCGCGCACGCGCGCCGAGCCGGTCGGGGTGATGCTGGTGACCAGCATGCGCAGGCCTGGATGGCGCGCGCGCAGGGCGTTCACCAGTGGCGCGGCGGCATTGACCTCGCCCATTGAGACGGCATGCACCCAGACATCCACCGGTTCGGCGCCTGGGTCGTACACGGCATAGCGCTCGTTCCAGCGCAGCAGGTACTCGCCGTGGCGGAAGCCCCGCCACACCAGGTGGTAGAGCGTCACCGGCAGCAGCAGGTACAGCGCGGCCGAATACAGGCCGCGCAGCACTCGCTCGATGGGATCGGCCGCCCGCATGCCGACAGCATAGCGAAGCTGCCCGCGGGAGTCGGCGCCTTAGAATCGGGTCCATGACCGAAGTCGCCTCCCCGACCGATGCCGGACCGCCCCCGCTGGGACCGCGGCAGTGGCCGCTGTGGCTGCTGCTCGGGGCCATCGTGGCCATGGCCTGGCTGCCGTGGGCGTGGCAGCGCGGCCTGGGCCGGATGCTTGGCGCGCTGTTGCGGCGGGCGATGGGCGATCGCCGCCATGTCGCCGCGCGCAACCTCGCGCTGTGCTTTCCCGGACTCGACGCCCCCGCGCGCGAGGCATTGCTGCGCGCGCACTTCGCCGCGCTTGGCATCGGCCTGTTCGAGTTCGCGCGCGCCTGGTGGGGCCCGCTCGGGGCATCGCGCCGCAGGCTGCGCATCGAGGGCCTCGAACACCTGGAAACCGCGCGCGCGCGCGGCCGCGGCGTGATCCTGGTCTCCGGCCATTTCACCACGCTGGAAATGTGCGGGCGTCTGTTGTGCGAGCACGTGCCGCTGGCCGGCATGTACCGGCCGCACGCGCAGGGCGCGCTGGAATGGGCGGTCAAGCGCGGGCGGCTGCGCTACGCGACGGCGATGTTCGGCCGCGAGGAATTGCGACCGGCGATCCGCCACCTCAAGCAGGGCGGCATGTTGTGGTTCGCGCCCGACCAGGAAACGCGGCGCGGCGACAGCGTCTACGTACCCTTCTTCGGCCGCCCCGCCTCCAGCCTCACCTCGACCCACCAGCTCGCGCGCCTGTCGGGCGCCGCGGTGCTCGCGTTCGCGCACGAACGGCGCGCCGATGGCGGCTATACGCTGCGGCTGTCGCCGCCGTTCGATGCATTCCCGACCGACGACGCGACCGCGGACACCGCGCGGGTGATGGCGGCGATCGAAGCCATGGTCCGCGCCTCGCCGGCGCAGTACCTGTGGATCCATCGCAGGTTCAAGCGCCAGCCCGAAGGCGGCGATCCCTACGCGTAGACGCCGGGTTCGCCGGGCGGGCGCGTCTTGAAGCGGCGGTGCACCCAGAGGTATTGCGCCGGCGCCTGCCGCACGACCGCTTCCAGTTCGGCCATGTAGCGCGCCGCATCCGCCTGCGGGTCGCCAGTCGGCCAATCCGGCCATTGCGGCTCGATCCGCAAGCGGTAGCGGCCGTCGGCACCACGCCGCATCCACAGCGGCAATGCGGCCACGCCCGCCTCGTGCATCAACGCGGGCAGCGCCGTGACCGTCGCCGCCGGCACGCCGAAGAACGGCACGAATGCGTGCCGGTAGCTGAAATCCTGGTCGCCCAGGTACAGCACTGCCTCGCCGCCGGCCAGCGCCGCGAGCAGCGCGGCCTTGTCCTTCTTGGCGATCGTCCGCGAAAACGCGCCGTGCCGTGCGTCGTCGATCCAGCGGTCCACGCAGGCGTCGTTGTGCCGACGCGCATGCAGCGCGACCTTGCGGCCCAGTGCCTCGCCCAGCAAGCGCCCGGCCAGCTCGAAATGCGGCATGTGCCCGGTCACCAGCAACACGCCGCGGCCTTGCGCCATCGCCGCGCGCAGGTGTTCGAGTCCCTCGACCTCGAACAGGCCGCGCAGGCGCGCGGATGGCGCGAACCAGGCGCGCAGCGTTTCCAGCGCACCGAAGACGGTGTCGCCCATCGTTGCGCGCAGCAGTTGCCCGCGTTCGCGCGGCCCGGATTCGGGCAAACAGAGTTCGAGGTTGCGCGCGGCGATCCGCCGGCGCTTGCGCAGCCAGGGGCGCCCCAGCCAGGCGAGCACGGACGCCAGCGACAGCAACGCGGGTTGCGGCAGGCGCGCAAGCAGGCGCCCCAGTCCGCTGGCCGCGCCCGTCCACGCGCAGCGGCGCGATGCCGCCATGGTCAGCTTTCCGCGCTGTCGCGGGCGAGCAGGCTGCCGGCGAAAAGCGCCGCGAGCATCAGCGTCAGGCCGCCCCAGAACGTGGAATAGAACGCAAGGTGGGTGTTGAGCGGGAACACCGTCACCGCCAGTGCCAGCAACGCCGGTCGCGCGTTGCGCCGGGCAGCGGCGCTGGCGTACTTCCAGGCGCGTACCGCGAGCGCCACGCCAGCGAGCCAGAACATCAGGCCGAGCAGGCCGGTTTCGCTGAGCACCTCGAGCACGACCTGGTGGGCGTGCAACGCCGGACCGTCGCCCCACGCCGCCTGCTTGCCGGCCTCTGGATCGCAGGCCACGAACGCCTCGCGGAACCCGCGCGCGCCGACCCCGTTGACCGGATGCTCGCGCGCCATGCACAGCGCCGCGCTCCAGATCCGGGTGCGTCCGGACAAGGCCATGTCGACGCCGTCCTCCTCCGCGGTCAGCGCATGCGCGGTGCGCTGCACCCGGTCGCGGACATTGGGCGAAGTCGCGGTGAGCACCGCCAGCACGACCGCGCCGAATGCGAGCACCGCCAGCATCCGCTTCCAGCCCAGCAGCTGCCAGCCGGAGAACACCATCACCAGCGCGAAGGTCAACCAGGCCGCGCGCGAGCCGGCGAGCAGCACCACCAGGCCGATGGCCGCGGCCGCGCACAGCCAACCGGCAACGCCTACCCGGCGCGAAGCCAGGTGCAGGGCGAACGGCGACAGGCTGGCGAGGACCACCCCGAGCTTGAGGTTGCAGGGCCCGAGCACCCCACTGAGCCGGTCGAGGCGGTTGGTCTCCTCCGGCGTGCACATCGGATGGCCGCTGATCGCCTGCTTGACCGAGTCGATCGCCCAGAACAACGGGCTGGTGCCGGTCAGTGCCTGCAGCAGCGCATCGACCGTCCACGCAGCCACGATGATCCCCAGCCCGGAAAAGGTGATGCTGCGCCCGCGCGCGTCGGCCACCGCCGCGGCCACCAGCCACAGGAACGGCAGGTAGCGCAGATCCACCAGCGCTTCGCGCAGCGCGCGCCCACGGTCCAGCGCGTCCACCGCCGAAAGCGCTTCGGGCAGCCAGTAGGAAAAGAACAGCACGCTGGTGAGTGCCCACGCGCGGCCGCTGAGCAGTCGCGTGCCGCCGCGGAAGCGCACCAGCAACAGCAGCACGATCGCGGCGAGGGCGCCAAGCACCATGACGCCCTCGGCGTAACCAGGCGCCGGCCACAGGGCCACGAATGCGAGGACCCACGCGGGCGCCCAGCGCCAGCCGACCGGCGCCTGCGACGGCGCACCGGTGGTGGGGGTGTCAGTGGCTCCGGGCAAGTTCGTCATAAAGCGACAGCGTCGCCTCCTGCATCTCGCGCAAGGTGTCGGGCATCGTAACCGCAGGCGGCGCGGGCCGCGCCAGCATCGTCGCTGCCGTGTGCAGCAGCGAACCTGCGTCGAAGGGCGCGACCGCGCCCGCCGGATACCACGCCCGCAGCTGCTCGCCCACGCCGCCGTGGTCCCAACCGAGCACCGGCCGGCCGACCGAGAGCGCCTCGAGCACGGTGCGGCCGAAAGCTTCGGGCCGTCGCGACAACTGCAGGACGAGGTCGCTGGCGGCGTAGGCGGATGCGACCTGGCTGGTCGGCGGGGTGATCGCCACCGCGGCCGACACGCCCGTCGCGGCGGCGAGCGCCTCGAGTTCGCCGACATAGCGCTGCCGCGCGGCTTCGCGCGCGCCCGCCAGCCAGAGCCGCGCGTCCAGCCCCTGCGCACGCAACGCGGACAGCAGTGCCAATGCGTCGGCGTGGCCCTTCAGGCGGGTGCCGCGCCCGGGAAGCAACAGCAACGGCCCTTCTCCGCCCAGTTGCGGATGCATCGCCGCGGCGAGGGCGCGCGCGGTGACCCCGGGCCACGGGGCGCGCGGGAATTGCGACGGATCGACGCCGCGCGGGATCACCCGCAGGCGCGCCGGGTCCACTTCCGGGTAATGCCGCAGCACGTGCGCGCGCACGGTCTCCGAGACGCAGATGACGCGCTCGCCCGAGGCCATGACCGCGCTGTAGCGCGACGGCGAATTGAGCCCGTGCACGGTGGTGACGAAGCGCGGGGTTCCCGCGCCCCTGCCGCGCAGCGCGAACCGCGCCAGCCAGGCCGGCAGCCGCGAGCGCGCGTGCACGATGTCCACGCGCTCGCGCGCGAACAACCGTCGCAGCGCGGGCACGTGCCGCAACGAGGTTGGCGACTTGCGACCGATCCCGAGCGTGACGTGGGTGGCGCCGAGGGCTTCCAGCGCCGGCACCAGCCGGCCGCCGGCGGAGACCACGATGGCACGGTTGCCGGCGGCCACCAGCGCGCCGGCGACCTCGAGGGTGGAACGCTCGACGCCGCCGGACTCCAGCGCCGGCAGCAATTGCACCACGGTCAGGGACGGCATCGGACCGTCGCGCGCGGTGGCGTGGCGCCCGCGCTCAGTCGACCAGCTGGTAATGCGCGCCGCAATACGGGCACATGGCTTCGCCACCCTGCTTCAGGATCGGCAGATAGACGCGCGGATGCGAATTCCACAACGCCATCTCCGGCGTCGGGCAGCTCAGCGGCAGGTCGGCGCGGCGGACCTCGTAGCGGCGCTGGGCATTGGCGGGCGCGGAATTCGCGGGCGCGGCGGTCTGTGCGGTATCGGCCATGGCGTGGACTGCGGGCAGTGCGGAACCGCCATTGTAGCCGCCGCTATGGCAGGTCGAAGAGCAGCACCTCGGCGGCGCCCGGGCCGCGGCCACGGAGCGCCAGCCGGGCCGACTCGCCCCGCAGGCCGAGCGCATCGCCGGCCGAGAGCTTCTCGTCACCGGCCGCGACGTCGCCCTGGGCAACGTGCAACCAGTAGCAGCGCGCTGGATCCGGATCCAGCGCCAACACGTCGCCCGCGGCCAGCAATGCCCCGAGCAGGCGTGCATCCTGGCGGATCGGCAGGCTGCCATCGGCGCCATCGGGCGTGGCCAGGGCCGCCCATTGCCCACGCCGCGCCATCGGATCGAATTCGCGTTGCACGCGGGCCGGCGGCGCGTTCACCCGGTCGGGCTGCAGCCAGGCCTGCAGCAGGTGCACGGGTTCGTCCGCGGAGGCGTTGCCTTCGGCGTGGTCGATGCCGTGCCCCGCGCTGATCCACAGCACCCCGCCCGGGTGCAGGACGCCCTCGCCGCCGCTGCCGTCGCGATATGCCAGCGCACCGGAGAGTACGTAGGTGAGCAGCTCCATGTTGCCGACGTGTTGCAGCGGACAGGCGCCACCTGGCGCGATGCGCACTTCGTTCATCACCCGCAGCGGGCCGAAACCGGCCCACGCCGGGTCGTGGTACTGGCCGGACGAGAAGGCGTGCCGGCGATCGACCCCGTCGCCGCGGGTCGCGCCGCGCGCCGTCGCCGGCCGTCGCAGGATCACTTCGCGGCCCGCGCCTCGGTGGTGATGCGCAGCGACACCTCGTCGCTGACCATCGGCACCGCCATCGCCATGCCGAAGTCCGAACGCCTCACCTTCGCGGTGGCGTCGAAACCGACCGTCGGCACGTTGCCCATGGGGTGCGGCGCGGCCTTGTTCAGCACCACGTCCAGTACCACCGGCTTGCTGATGCCCTTGATGGTGAGGTCGCCGGTGACCTCCAGCCGGCCTTCGCCGGTGGCGCGCACGGAGGTGCTGGTGAAGGTCGCTTCCGGGAATTTCGCCGCGTCGAAGAAGTCGCCGGCACGCAGGTGCTCGTCGAGCTTGGGCACGAAGCTGTCGAGTCCCGACAGCGGAAGCGTGACCTTCACGCTGGAGGCCTCGGGCGCCTGTGCGTCGTAGGTGATCGTGCCGCTGGCACCGCCGAAGTTGGCGCTAGGGTTGGAATAGCCGAAGTGATTCCAGGTGGCGAGCACCATGGTGTGGTCGGGGTCGATGTCGTAGCGCACCGCTTCGGCGGCGGCGCCGAAGCTGGCGGTGGCAAGGAAGGTGGCCAGGAGCAGGCGCTTGGTCATTGGAATGGTCTCGTACGATGGAGGGAAGGCAGGAGAGGTCAGGCGATGGTGCAGGCTTCGTCGAACGGCAGCCGCGGCGCACGCGGATGCGTGCTCGCGGGATCGCCGTGGCCCAGGTTGACGAGGAAGTTGGAGCGGATGGCGGTGCCGGCGAAGAACGCGGCATCCACCTTCGCAGTGTCGAAGCCCGACATCGGGCCGCAGTCCAGCCCCAGCGCGCGCGCGGCCAGGATCAGGTAGGCCCCTTCCAGGCTGCTGCTACGCAGCGCGGCGCGGTACAGCTCCGCTTCTGGCATGTCCGAGAACCAGCCGCGCGCATCGGCGTGCGGCGCCAGCACCGGCAGCTTGTCGTAGAACGCCATGTCGTAGCCGATGATCACGGTGCACGGCGCGGCCATGGTCTTGTCGTGGTTGCCCTTGTCCAGGGCCGGGCCGAGCCTGGCCTTGGCCTCGGCCGATTTCACGAACACGAACCGTGCCGGGCAGGTGTTGGTCTGGGTCGGGCCGAACTTCAGCAGGTCGTAGAGCCGACGCAAGGTCTCGTCGTCGACCCGGCCGCCGAAGGCGTTGAACGTGCGTGCCTTGCGGAACAGCTGGTCGAGCGCCTTGGGCTCCAGGGCTTGCAGGTATTGCGTCATCAGGAAGGGATCCGGGCGGCGGAACGTCCAGTGTAGAGTGTCACGCGACGCCAGATGCCCCCGCCGCAGGAACGCAGACGACCAGGCATGGAACGATCCGCGCCGCAGCAGACCGCCTGGACCGTGAGCGACGGCCGCGCCGGCAATGCGCGGCAGGCGCGCGCGCTGGCCGCCGCGATGGGCCTGGCGGCGCGGGACTGGAACCTGGCGCCGAAGGCACCATGGCATTGGTTCGCACCGCGCCGGCTCCCCGGTGCACGGCGTGCGTTCGGGGTTACCTTCGCCGAAGCGCTGCATTCGCCACCGGCGCTGGCGATCGGTTGCGGCCGCCAGGCGGCGCTGGCGACGCGGTTGCTGCGCGCACGCGGCACGCGCGTGGTGCAGGTGCTCGACCCGCGGATCGCGACCTCGCATTGGGACGTGGTGGTGGCGCCTTCACACGACGGGCTGCACGGCGACAACGTCGTCAGCCTGCTCGGCAGCCTGCATCCGGTGGACGATGCCTGGCTGGCGCAGGCCCGCGCCACGTTCGCCGTGCTGGGAACGTTGCCGCGGCCGCGCGTGGCGATGCTGGTCGGCGGTCCGACGCGGCATGCGCGCTGGGATGAAGCCGCCTTGGCCAGATGGGTCCGCGAGCTCGAGGCCGTGGTCGTGGACGAAGGCGGCAGCCTGTTGCTGTGCGGTTCGCGCCGCACGCCGCCAGCCTTGCGTACACGGCTGCGCGGTGCGATGCCGTCCGTGCCCGGCGTGCGCTGGTTCGACGCCGCCGATGGCGACAACCCCTACGCGGGTGCGCTGGCATGGGCGGACCGGATCGCGTGCACGCCCGACTCGGTGAACATGCTGTCGGAAGCCTGCGCGACCTGGGCGCCTGTGTTCGTCGCCGATCCCGATAGCGCCCGGGGCCGGGTGGGCGGTTTCATGCAAGCGCTGCGCGCTCGCGACCGGATCCGGCCGCTGGACGCGCGGATGGACCGGTTCGAAGTGGAACCGCTGCGCGAAACCGCCCGCGTCGCCGCGGAGGTCGCCAGGCGCTTGGGCCTCACGTAAGGCCGTGCGCCTCCCAGGCGGCGCGGATCGCGGCGCGCGCCGAGGCGATCGACTCGTCCTCGGCCACCAGCCGGGGGCGCCGGTCCAGCGTGCAGCGCAGGCCCGCATCGAGCAGCAGCGCGTGCGCATGGCGCAAGGCATCGTGCGGCGCGTGGTCCAGAAGGCCGGCCTCGCGCAACGCGTCGAGCAGGCCGGCGCTGTCGCGCGGACCCAGCAGCGCGGGAACGCGCGCCGCTTCGCGCAACACCAGGTATTGCAGCAGGAATTCCAGGTCCACCAGCCCGCCTTCGCCCTGCTTGATGTCGAAGCGGCCGTCGGTCGAGCGGTCGAGCTCGTTGCGCATGCGCGCGCGCATCGCCACCACGTCACCGCGCAGTTTCCCTGCGTCCCGCGGCGCCACCAGCACCGCGCCGCGTACTTCGTCGAACCGCGCGCACAACGCTGGCTCGCCGGCGGCGCAGCGCGCGCGGACCAGCGCCTGGTGCTCCCAGGTCCATGCGCGCTGGTGCTGGTAGTCGGCGAAGCCGGCCAGCGGCGACACCAGCAAGCCCTTGGCGCCATCGGGTCGCAGCCGCACGTCCACGTCGAACAGGCGGCCGGCCGCCGTCATCGTGCCAAGCAGCGCGACGACCTTTTGCGCCAGTCGCGCGCTCCAGCGCGCGGCCTCCAGCGGCCGCGCCCCCGTGGATACCGCATCGGCGGCGGCCTCGTAGAGGAACACCAGGTCCAGGTCCGAACCGAAACCGAGCTCTTCGCCACCCAGGCTGCCGTAGCCGACCACGGCGAAGCGCGCATCCGGCAACGCACCGTGCGCGTGGCGCATTTCCCGTTGCGCGAGCTCCAGCACCACCGCGACCACGGCGTCGGCAAGCCAGGCCAGCTGGCGCACGCTGTCGCCGGCTGGCTGGCGCCGGTCCAGCGTCGCCAGCGCGATGCGGAAGCTCAGCGCCTGGCGCGCTTCGTTCAGCGCAAGCAGCGCGGCCTCGGTGTCCTCGTTGGCAAGCGACTGCGTGCAGGCGTCGAACAACGCCTGGCGATCGGGCAGCGCGCCGGCCACGCGCGCGTCGAGCAACTCGTCGAGCAGCAACGGATGCGCGGCCAGCCGCTCGCCGAGGAAGGCGCTGCGGGCGAGCACGTCCACCAGCCGCTGCAGCGCCGCCGGCTGCTCGTCGAGCAGCGCCAGGTAGCTGGCGCGACGCAGGATGTTCTGCAACAACGGCAGCAGGCGTTTGAGCGCGGCATCCGGCCGCGGCGACGTGGAGGTACCGCCGAGCAGCGCCGGCAGCACACGGTCCAGGCGCGAGCGCGCGCTGTCGGACAGTGCACGCAAGGCCGGCGCCCGCGCGAAATCGCGCAAGGCCGCGTGGGCGGCAGGCGCATCCTCGAAACCGGCTTCCGCCAGCACCTGGGCGTCGCCCGCTTCCGGCAAGGCGCGCCAGTACGCCGCCAATGCGCTGGGCGTGGCCTGCCGGCGGCGCGGCGCCAGCAATGCGCCGAACTCGGCGGCGACCCGGTCGCGATGCGCCTGCAACGCATCCAGCAGTTCGCTCCAGCCATCGAAACCCAGTCCGCCGGCGATGCGCGCGCGATCGGACGCATCGCCGGGCAGCGCATGCACCTGCGCGTCGCGCAGCATCTGCAGACGATTCTCGAGGCGGCGCAGGAAGCGATACGCAGCGGCCAATGCGGCGCCGGCAACAGGAGTGACCTGGCGGGCGGCGACCAGCGCGTCGAGCGCCGGCAACAGGCGCCGTTCGCGCAGCGCCGGCTCGCGCCCGCCGCGGATCAGCTGCAACGCCTGCACCAGGAACTCGATCTCGCGGATGCCGCCCGGGCCGCGCTTGATGTCGCCCTGCAGGTCCTTGCGCGCGACTTCCGCCGCGATCGCCGCCTTCATCTCGCGCAGGCCGTCGAGCGCGCCGTAGTCGAGGTAGCGCCGGTACACGAACGGCCGCAGCGTGCGCAGGAAGCGATCGCCGGCCATGAGGGCGCCGGCGACCGGCCGCGCCTTCTGCCAGGCGTAGCGTTCCCAGTCGCGGCCTTCGCGCTGGAAGTACTGCTCCATCGCGGCGAACGACCAGGCCACGCGGCCGGCATTGCCGTAGGGACGCAGGCGCAGGTCGACACGATGGCAGAAGCCGTCCGCCGTCACTTCGTCGAGCAGCTTCGCCAGTTGCTGGCCGAGCCGTGAGTAGTACTGCTCGGCGGCGAGCGGGCGCGGGCCGTCGCTCTCGCCGTCGTCCTCGTAGCCGTAGACCAGGTCGACGTCGGAGGAGAAATTCAGTTCACCGCCGCCCAGCTTGCCCAGGGCGAACACCACCAGTCGCTGCACGTGCCCATCGGCCCTGCGGATCACGCCGTGGCGCTGGGCGAATTCCGTTTCCAGCGCGGCGAGCGCCAGCCCCAGGCAGGTTTCGGCCAGCGCGGTCGTGCCGGC
Source organism: Lysobacteraceae bacterium (assembly GCA_004297225.1). Taxonomy (GTDB): domain Bacteria; phylum Pseudomonadota; class Gammaproteobacteria; order Xanthomonadales; family Xanthomonadaceae; genus Cognatiluteimonas. Next base: position 37,462 of record SCUI01000014.1, read on the forward strand.
CAGGGTGGCATCGATCTCGTCCAGGCCGAGGATGTCGCGCCAGGCCAGGCGCGCGGATTCGGCTTGGCGGTAACGACGCAGCTGTGCGGGCCAGTCGTGCGGGCTGTCGCGTGCCAGTTCGGGCGGCGCGAGGGGCGCGGCGCTGTCGGCGGCGAAGCGCGCGGCCAGCTCGGGCTGGCGCTGCAGCACGTCGGCCACGAAATCGCTGGCGGCAAGGACCCGGGCGAGCATGGATTCCAGGGTCATGAATTAAAAAGCCCGCACCGGTCGAAACCGGTAGCGGGCCTGCTCCCTCCCCCACGTCGGGATGCGGGTCCATCGTGAAGGAATCGTTACGGAAGATGCACGCTGCACTGCAACAAGGCCTGAACGGTTCAGCCCGGGAGGGCCCGGCCGCGGTCCCTGAGCACTTCCCGGGCCGCATTCCGCCCGGGTAGCCCGGTCACCCCGCCACCGGGATGGGTGCCGGAACCGCACAGGTAAAGACCGGGTAGCGCCCCCCGGTAATTGCCCTGGCCGAGCAGCGGGCGGGCGCTGAACATCTGGTCCAGGCTCAAGGCGCCGTGGAAGATGTCGCCGCCGACCAACCCGAGTTCGCGCTCCAGGTCCAGCGGCGACAGCGCCTTGTAGCCGAGCACGCTGCGGCGGAAGTTCGGTGCGTACGCATCCACCGTGTCGATCATGAGGTTGGCGACGGTGTCGCGGTGCGCGTCCCAGCCGCCGCTGCCCTCGGCCAGCTCCGGGTTCACCTGCTGGCAGAACAGGCTGGCCACGTGCTGTCCGGGCGGGGCGAGCGTGTCGTCGAGGGTGGAGGAAATCACCAGTTCGACGATCGGCTGCCGCGCCCAGCCCGGGTTGTGCACCCGTGATTTCGCATCGAAATACGCCTGCTCGAAATACTGCAGCGACGGCCCGATGAGGATCCCGCTCTGGTGGTGTGGCTGCAGTTGCGTGCCGGGCGCGGCGGTGAAGTCGGGCAGTTCCGACAACGCCACGTTCATGCGGAACGTACCCGACGCGCAACGGTAAAGGTCGATGCGCTCGCCGGTGTCGGCATCCACCGCGTCGCGCGGCACCAGCCGCTGGTACAGCAGCTTCGGATTGACGTTGGCGATGACGGTCTTCGCGTGCAGCTCGCCGCCATCCGCCATCCGCACGCCGACCGCGCGCCCGTCCTCGACCAGCACCTGTTCGACGGGCGCATCGGTCTGGATCGCCACGCCGCGCGCCTCGCATTCCAGCGCCATCGCCCGGGTGATAGCGCCCATGCCGCCGATCGCGTGGCCCCAGCTGCCCTGCTTGCCGTTGACCTCGCCGAACACATGGTGCAGCAGCACGTAGGCGCTGCCGGGCGTGTACGGGCTGGCGAAATTGCCGACCACCGAATCCCAGCCGAGCACGGCCTTGAGCGGTTCGGATTCGAACCAGTTGTCGAGCAGGTCGCCGGCGGACTTGGTGAACAGGTCGAGCAGGTCGCGGCGGCCGGCCATGTCCAGGCGCTTGAGCTGCCTGCCGACCGCGAGCGAACCGATCCAGTCGGCCAGCACGAAGTGGTCGCTGACGTTGGGCGGCGTGCGCTGCATCAGTTCGCGCAGCACGACGACCACGCGGTCGAGCATCGCGTAGTAGGCCGGGAGGCGCTCCGCATCGCGCAACGACCATTTCGCCACTTCGCGCTGGGTATGCTCGCCGCCCAGGCGGAACGCGTTGCCATCGGGGAGCGGCAGGAAGTTGGCGTACGGCCGCTCGACCACGCGCAACCCATGCTGGTGCAGGCGCAGGTCGCGGATCACGGCGGGATTGAGCAGGCTGACGGTGTAGCTGGCGGTCGAATTGCGGAAGCCGGGGAAGAATTCCTCGGTCACCGCCGCGCCGCCGACGATGCCGCGGCGCTCCAGCACCCGTACCTTCAGCCCGGCGCCGGCGAGGTAGGCGGCGCAGACCAGGCCGTTGTGGCCGCCGCCGATGATGAGGACGTCGCTGCTTGTCGCGCGCATTCCCCGATTGTAGGGGCTAGCGAAGCCGCTGCAGGTTCCAGGTCACTGTTTCGGTGCCTTCCATGCTGCCCAGGAACACCGACTGGATCAGCCCCTGCCCGGTCTGCTCGCCCTTGAGCGCCTGCAACGAGGTGGCGCCGTCGAGCACCAGGGTCACGGCCAGGGTTTCCTGCTCCCGGTAGTCGTCGGGCGTCTCGAGGTACACCCCGGGTGCGACTTCCACCCGCTCCAGCGCCGGCGGAACATCAACCAGCGTGGCCAGCGGCACGCCGTGGGTGACCAGGTACCAGCCGCGCTTGTAGAAGCGCCCGTTCGCGCCATCGTCGACGAAGCCGGCCCCGGCGTAGACCTCGCCCTCGCCCTCGCCGTTGGCGAACACGGTCGACGTGCCGGTCTCCATCCGTTCGCTGTGCGTCGCCTTCGCCGACGCCACTTCGCCGCCGTCGAGTTCGTACAGCACATGCTGGCGGACGTTGATCGCGACCTTGCGGTTGCCGGCGCCTTCGGCATGGTGGATGCCTTCGCGGACGATCTCGATGGTGCCGCGCCAGCGCGCGTCGATGGTGGTCATTTCCGCGTTGGCCACGGGTGCAAACCCGGCAAGCGCGAACGTCGCGAGCAGCGCGACCGGGACGACAGGGGACAGGCGTGACATGTGCGCGGGACTCCTGCATTTTCGACAATCCCAACCATAGCCCACGCTGGCTGCAAAAAGGAAAACCCCGCCGGAGCGGGGTTTTCCTGTCGTTCGTACGCGTTGCGGGAGCGGGATCAGAAATCCATGCCGCCCATGCCACCCATGCCGCCGCCCGGCGGCATCGCCGGCTCTTCCTTCTTCGGCGCCTCGGCGACCATCGCCTCGGTGGTGATCATCAGGCCCGCGATCGAGGCCGCGTTCTGCAGCGCCGAGCGGGTGACCTTGGTCGGGTCCAGGATGCCGAACGCGATCATGTCGCCGTATTCGCCGGTGGCGGCGTTGTAGCCGAAGTTGCCCTTGCCGTCCTTGACCCGGTTCAGCACCACCGACGGCTCTTCGCCGGCGTTGGTGACGATCTCGCGCAGCGGGGCTTCCATCGCGCGCAGGGCGATGACGATGCCGTGGTTCTGGTCTTCGTTGGCACCCTTGAGGTCGCCGATCGCCTGCAGCGCGCGCACCAGCGCGACGCCGCCGCCGGGGACCACGCCTTCTTCCACCGCCGCACGCGTGGCGTGCAGGGCGTCCTCGACGCGCGCCTTCTTCTCCTTCATCTCGATCTCGGTCGAGGCGCCGACCTTGATCACCGCCACGCCGCCGGCCAGCTTGGCCACGCGCTCCTGCAGCTTCTCGCGGTCGTAGTCCGAGGAGGTCTCCTCGATCTGCGCCTTGATCTGCTTGATGCGCGACTCGATGTCGCCGGTGTTGCCGGCGCCGTCGATGATCGTGGTGTTCTCCTTGGAGACCTGGATCTTCTTGGCGCGGCCCAGGTCCTTGATCGTGGCCTTCTCCAGCGACAGGCCGACTTCCTCGGAAATCACGGTGCCGCCGGTGAGGATCGCCATGTCCTCCAGCATCGCCTTGCGGCGGTCGCCGAAGCCCGGGGCCTTGACCGCGCAGACCTTGACGATGCCGCGGATGGTGTTGACCACCAGCGTCGCCAGCGCCTCGCCCTCGACTTCCTCGGCGACGATCAGCAGCGGCTTGCCGGCCTTGGCCACGCCTTCCAGCACGGGCAACAGATCGCGGACGTTGGAGATCTTCTTGTCGTGCAGCAGGATGAACGGATCATCGAGCTCGGCCGACATCGACTGCTGGTTGTTGATGAAGTACGGCGACAGGTAGCCGCGGTCGAACTGCATGCCCTCGACCACGTCCAGCTCGTTGTCCAGGCCCGAGCCTTCCTCGACCGTGATCACGCCTTCCTTGCCGACCTTCTTCATCGCGTCGGCGATGATGTTGCCGATCGACTCGTCGGAGTTGGCGGAGATCGTGCCGACCTGCGCGATCGCCTTGTCGTCGGCGGTGGGCTTGCTCATGCCCTTCAGCTCGGCGACGGCGGCGGTGACCGCCTTGTCGATGCCGCGCTTGAGGTCCATCGGGTTCATGCCGGCGGCGACGGCCTTGGCGCCTTCGCGGATCAACGCCTGCGCCAGCACGGTGGCGGTGGTGGTGCCGTCGCCGGCGTTGTCGGAAGTCTTGGAAGCGACTTCCTTCACCATCTGCGCACCCATGTTCTCGAACTTGTCGGCCAGCTCGATCTCCTTGGCGACGGACACGCCGTCCTTGGTGATCGTCGGCGCGCCGTAGCTCTTCTCGAGCACGACATTGCGGCCCTTCGGGCCCAGGGTGGCCTTGACGGCATTGGCGAGCGCGTTGACGCCGCGCACCATCTTGGAGCGCGCGTCCTCGCCGAAACGGATTTCCTTGGCAGCCATGTTCAATTACCTCTGAATGTCTTGTGTTCGGGGAGATGGGATCAGCCGAGGACGGCGAGGATGTCGTCTTCCTTCACCACCAGGTATTCGGTGCCGTCGAGCTTGACCTCGGTGCCGCTGTACTTGCCGAACAGCACCTTGTCGCCGGTCTTGACCTTGGGCGCGCGCACGGAACCGTTGTCCAGCGCCTTGCCCTCGCCGACCGCGACGACTTCGCCCTTGATCGGCTTCTCGGCCGCGGTGTCCGGGATCACGATCCCGCCGGCGGACATCTTTTCTTCTTCCATGCGCTTGATCACGACGCGGTCGTAAAGCGGCTTGATGTTCATTGCAGCCCTCGCAAGTACTTGATTGGTTGGAGAAACGGGCGGCGATGTTAGCAGTCGCACGGGGCGAGTGCCAACGACGCAGGCGCGATGACCCGACAGGCGGGACCCTGCGGAGATGGGGCGGGGCGGGTGGCTTTCAAGGGGGGAGCGCGGAACACGCGCACCCGGCGCGCGGGCAATAAAAAAGGCGCGCATTCCAGGGGAGAATGCGCGCCCGGGTTCGACGCAATCGGGATTCGCCGCCCAATCGGCTGGTCCCGACTCCTGTCGCCCGGCCGCGGGGGCCGGGACCGACATCCGTGTCGTTGGCACAGAGAATGGACAGGTCGGCGGGACTTTTGAAGTGGCCGGCTGTCACAAAAAAGCTAGTTATAATAGCCCCCTGTCGCCAGATCCCTTGAAAACAGCTATGGCAATGCTCCGGCATCGCAGATGGCTATTACAGCTAGACAAGCTTTGGCTATTGTCACTAACGGCGCTAGTATTCCTAGCAATCCGGTCCAGTGCCCCACGGAGCCCTGCATGAGCCTCGACAGCCACCCTTCCAGCGCCTCCGCGCAACGCATCCGCCTGGCCCGGCGCACCGCTGGCCTGTCGCAGGCACAACTGGCGCTGGAGCTGGGCGTGCAGCGCAGCGCGGTCAGCCACTGGGAAGCCCAGCGCGGCAAGCCGAGCATGAACCACCTGCGCCAGTTGGCGCTGCTGACCGGCGTGCAGTTCGAATGGCTGGCCACCGGTCGCGGAGCGATGACGCCTTCGGCCGACACTTTGCTCGATTCGATCGCCGCGGTGGACGCGCTGCTGGTGGAAGACCCACAGGAGCGGCGCCTGCTGGCCGCGTTCCGCGAGGCACCGGCGCAGGCGCGGCTGCCGCTGCTGGAGTTGGCTGAGCAGCTGGCGTCGCAACGCGTCGGTCGCACCCGGCATCGCACCCCGGGCAGCGAGGGCCTGGCGTGAGCGCCGGCGGCGACACGGTGGTCGCCTGCCTGTGCACCTGCCCGGACCAGGACAGCGCGCGGCGGATCGCGGCGGCGCTGGTCGAGGATCGCCTGGCGGCCTGCGTCAACCTGCTGCCCGGCGTGCACTCTGTGTACCGCTGGCACGATGCCGTCGAGCACGCCGACGAAGTCCTGTTGCTGGTCAAGACCACCCGCGCGGCGCTGCCGGCCCTGCAATCGCGCCTGCTGGCGCTGCACCCATATGAACTGCCGGAGCTGTTCGCGGTCGAATGCGCGGGCGGGTTGCCTGCGTACCTGGGCTGGATCGCCGACAATGTCGCGGTGGCCGGCGCGAACGGCGACGAGGGAGACTGAGTTGAAGCATCAGTGGTGGCGCCGTCCGCGGGCGGCCGCGATGGCCTGGCTGCTTGCGCTGTGCGCCTGCGCCGCCCCGGCCTGGGCAATCGACGAAGCCGACCTGTTGCCGGTGGACGAGGCGTTCTTGCTCACGGCCACGGCGCCGCAGCGCGATCGTATCGAAGTGTCGTGGCGCATCGCCGACGGCTATTACCTGTACCGCCATCGCATGTCCGCCGAAGTGGTGGGCGGCGGGTTCGACGGCGCGTCATTGCAATTGCCGCGTGGCGCGCGCCACACCGACGAATTCTTCGGCGAGGTCGAGACCTTCCGCCAGCGCGTGCAAGGCGTGCTCACCGGCAGCGCCGCGGCCGGCGCCGACACGGTCACGCTGAAGGTGAAATACCAGGGTTGCGCGGACCTGGGCGTCTGCTATCCGCCGCAGGTGCGCACGCTGTCCGTGCGCCTGCCCGCGGCCGCGGGCGCGTCGCGCGGTTTGCCGTCATCCGCGCCGCGCGCCGGCGGCTTGCGCTTGCCAGGGCTGTCCAGTGGACCGGCTTCCGAGCCGTTGCCCGACATGCAGGCCTTCGCCTTCGAGGCGATCGTCGGCGACGCGCGCACGCTGCTGCTGCGCTTCACCCCCGCGCCCGGCTATTACCTGTATCGCGACCGCAGCAGCTTCCGCATCGAGGGCGCCGGCGGCATCGTCCCCGGTACGCCGCGCTGGCCCGCCGGAAGCCAGTACCACGACGAATATTTCGGCGACGTGGTCGTGTACTTCGACCAGATCGACGTGCCGTTGCCGTTGCGGCGCACGCGGGCGCAGGCGGCGGACATCCGCGTGGTCGCCACCTTCCAGGGTTGCCAGACCGGTGGCATCTGCTATCCGCCGATGACCCGGGCGGTGGCCTTGTCGCTGCCGGCGATGCCGGCGGGGGATGCAGCGGACGAAGCGGGTAGCGCCCTTGCGGGAGCGGCGCCAGCCGCGGCTACCTCGACCGCCGAAGGCGTCGCGACTGGCGTCGCTCCCATAACGGAGGACATTGCGCCGGCGATCGCGGCTTCCGCCGCTGCAACCAGCGGCGTCCCGGCCGCTGCCCCTGTCGCCGAGGACACGCGCCTGGCCGAGGCACTCGCCGGACAGGCGCGCTGGCTGACCTTGCTGGGCTTTTTCGGCGCCGGGCTGCTGCTGGCGTTCACGCCCTGCGTGCTGCCGATGATCCCGATCCTGTCGGGCCTGATCGCCGGACAAGGCACCCGCCTGGGCACCGGGCGCGCGTTGCTGCTCTCCTTCATCTACGTACTGGCCAGCGCGCTGGTGTTCACCGCTGCCGGCGTGGTCGCCGGCCTGGTCGGCGCCAACCTGCAGGTCGCATTCCAGCAGCCCTGGATTTTGGTGCTGTTCGCGGCGCTGTTCGTGGCGCTGGCGCTGTCCTCGTTCGGCCTGTTCGAACTGCAGTTGCCGGCGTCGGTGCGCGCGCGCCTGGGCGCGGCCAGCGACCGCCAGCGCGGCGGATCGTTGTGGGGCGTGGCGGTGATGGGCGCGCTGTCGGCGCTGATCGTCGGCCCCTGCGTCGCGCCGCCGCTGGCAGCGGCGGTGCTTTACATCAGCCAGAGCCAGGATCCGGTGTTCGGCGGCTTCGCGCTGTTCCTGCTGGCGATGGGCATGGGCGTGCCGCTGCTGTTCTTCGGCGTCGCCGCCGGGCGCGGCATGCCGACCAGCGGACCGTGGATGGTGGCGATCCAGCGCGTGTTCGGCTTCGTGTTCCTGGGCCTGGCGGTGTGGATGCTGTCACGGATCCTGCCGGCGGCCGCGACGCTGGCGCTGTGGGGCCTGCTGGCGCTCGCAGCCGCCGCGTGGGCGTTCGGCGCGGCGGCGCAAGCTCCGCGTGCGCGCATGGCGGCGCGGTTCGCCGGCCTGGTGCTGGCGATCGTCGGCGCCGCCGAATTGCTGGGGGCGCTGGGCGGCGGCCGCGATCCGCTGCAGCCGCTCGCCGGCGTGTTCGGCGCCGCACCGGCCCCGGCGACCGAGTTCCGGATGATCAAGTCCACGCAGGACCTGGACCGCGAAATCGCCGCCGCGCAGGCGGCCGGCAAGCCGCTGCTGTTCGATTTCTATGCTGACTGGTGCGTGAGCTGCAAGGAGATGGACAAATACACCTACTCCGATCCGTCCGTGCAGTCGGCGTTGGCCGACTTCGTGCTGCTCAAGGCCGACGTCACCGCCAACGACGCAGTGGACCAGGCACTGATGCGCCGGTACGGCATCATCGGCCCGCCGGGCACGCTGTTCTTCGTCGATGGCACCGAACTGCGCGGGCTGCGGCTGATCGGTTTCGAAGCCGCCGCGGACTTCGCCGAACGCGTGCGCCAGGCGGACACAGCGCCTTGACCGCGTCGCGACCATGAAGTCTTCCACCCGAGTCGTGCTGGTGGCGCTGGTGGCCGGCAGCCTCGGCGCGCTGGCGAGCCTGGCTACTTCCGGCCCGGGCCCGTTCCTGCGCACCGAATGGGGCCAGCGCCTGCTCGGCCACTGGTTCGCGGCGACGGCGCCGGCCGTGCCGGATGGCGTCGCGGTCGCGACCGTCGGCGACGCGCTGCCTGCGCTGGAATTGCCCGCGCTCGACGGCGCGCCGGTGCGCGTCCCTGGCGCCTTCGCCGGCAAGCCGCTGCTGATCAACGTGTGGGCGTCCTGGTGCGGCCCCTGCATCGAGGAGATGCCCGAACTGCAGCGGTTCGCCGCGGCGCAGGGCGCCCAGGGCACGCAGGTGCTCGGTATCGCCCTGGACGATGCCGCCGCGGTGCGCGCCTTCCTGCGGAAGATCCCGGTCCAGTATCCGATCCTGCTCGACACGCCCGGCCCCGCGGACGCCGGCGTGCAGTTGGGCAACCCCAAAGGGGTGTTGCCCTACTCGGTGCTGGTCGGGGCGGACGGACGCCTGCTGAAGCAGCGGATCGGCCCCTTCGCCCACGGCGAAATCACGCGCTGGGCCGCCACCGACTGAGGTCGGCAAACAAACAAATGCTTGAATTGCGCCGATCATCGGCGAACTGGACAGCATTGGCGGGTTCGCGCAGACTTCGCCTCCCGTCCCCATCCCCGGCTGCATGGCCAAGCTGCTGCTACTGCATGGACCCAACCTCAACCTGCTCGGCAGTCGCGAGCCGGAGGTCTACGGGCATGCGACGCTGGCCGAGATCGACGGCGACCTGGCGCAACGCGCCGCCGCCGCGGGCCACCAGCTGGAGGCGATGCAGTCCAACGGCGAGCTGGCACTGATCGACCGGGTCCAGGCCGCCGCCCAGGACGGCACCGCCTTCATCCTGATCAACCCGGCCGCATTCACCCACACCTCGGTGGCGCTGCGCGACGCGCTGGCCGCCACCGGCCTTCCCTTCATCGAAATCCACCTGTCCAACCCGCACGCCCGCGAACCCTTCCGCCACAACAGTTTTTTCAGCGACCTGGCGGTCGGGGTGGTGGCCGGTTTCGGCGCGGACAGCTACCGCTATGCCCTGGACGCGGCGATCGCGCGCCTGGGCCACGACTGACCAGAGAGAGCCGCCCATGGACCTGCGCAAGATCAAGAAGCTGATCGACCTGCTCGAGGAATCCAACCTCGCCGAGATCGAGATCAAGGAAGGCGAGGAGTCGGTGCGCCTGGCGCGGGTCACTTCGGCGGCGGTGGTTCAGGCGGCGCCTGTCGCGCACGTGGCCCCGGCCGCCCCGCCGGCCCAGGCGATGCCGATGCAGTCGCCGGTGCAGGCCGCCACGGGCGGCACACCCAAGGCGAACGCCGACCTGCCCGACGGCGACCTCGTGCGCTCGCCGATGGTCGGCACCTTCTATGCGTCGTCGGCGCCGGAGAAGCCGCCGTACGTGACCGTCGGCCAGGCGATCAAGGCCGGCGACACCCTCGGCATCATCGAGGCGATGAAGATGTTCAACCCGATCGAGGCCGAGGTCTCGGGCACGGTGCTGAAGATCCTGATCGAAAGTGGCCAGCCGGTGGAGTTCGACCAGCCGCTGTTCGTGATCGGTTGAGCGCGACCATGGCGGACAAGGCTGCCCCCGAACGGGCCATGCTCGACAAGGTCGTAATCGCCAACCGCGGCGAGATCGCGCTGCGCATCCTGCGCGCGTGCCACGCGCTGGGAATCCGCACGGTCGCGGTGCACTCGACCGTGGACCGCAACCTCAAGCACGTGGCGATGGCCGACGAGTCGGTATGCATCGGCCCGGCGCCCTCGGCGCAGAGCTACCTGGACATGGCGGCGATCATCGCCGCGGCGGAAGTCACCGACGCCCAGGCGATCCACCCCGGTTACGGCTTCCTCAGCGAGAACGCGGACTTCGCCGAGCGCGTGGAGAAGTCCGGCTTCGTGTTCATCGGCCCGAAGGCCGACACGATCCGGCTGATGGGCGACAAGGTCGAGGCGATCCGCGCGATGAAGGAGGCCGGCGTGCCCTGCGTGCCGGGCAGCGGCGGCCCGCTCGGCGACGACGCCGAGCAGAACATGCGCATCGCCCGCGAGATCGGCTACCCGGTGATCGTCAAGGCTGCCGGCGGCGGCGGCGGCCGCGGCATGCGCGTGGTCCGCACCGAAGCCGCGCTCGCCAATGCCGTCGCGACCACCAAGACGGAAGCCAAGGCCGCGTTCGGCAACGACATGGTCTACATGGAGAAATTCCTCGAGGATCCGCGCCACGTGGAGATCCAGGTGCTGGCCGACGGCCAGGGCAACGCCATCCACCTGGGCGAGCGCGACTGCTCGATGCAGCGCCGCCACCAGAAGGTGGTCGAGGAGGCACCGGCGCCGGGCATCAGCCCGGCCCAGCGCGCGGAAATCGGCAAGACCTGCGTGGACGCCTGCATCCGCATCGGCTACCGGGGCGCCGGCACCTTCGAGTTCCTGTACGAGAACGGGCGCTTCTACTTCATCGAGATGAACACCCGCATCCAGGTCGAGCACCCGGTGACCGAACTGGTGACCGGGGTGGACCTGGTGCGCGAGCAGCTGAGCATCGCCGCCGGCAACAAGCTCACGCTGAAGCAGGAGGACATCGTGCTGCAGGGCCACGCCATCGAGTGCCGGATCAACGCCGAGGATCCGGACACGTTCATGCCCTCGCCCGGCCTGATCCAGCATTTCCACAGCCCCGGCGGCCCGGGCGTGCGCGTGGATTCGCACATCTACGAGGGCTACCGCGTCCCGGCCAACTACGACTCGATGATCGGCAAGCTCATCGTGCACGGACGCGACCGCGCGACCGCCGTCGCCCGCATGCGGGTGGCGCTGAACGAGATGGTGGTGGACGGGATCAAGACCAACATCCCGCTGCAGCAGCGGATCATGGCCGACGGCGGTTTCCAGGCCGGCGGACAGAACATCCACTACCTGGAAAAACGCCTGGCCGAGCGCAAGGAAAGCTCGCTTTCGATCGTGTGATCCATGGCCTCCCGGGGCCGCGATTTCCGTTGGGAAGTCTCAACCACTGGTAGTCCCCGGAGCCCGGTCATGTCCAAGCGCACCCTGTTGTCCATCGCCGCCGCGACCTTCGTCGTGGCGATCCCCGCCAGCAGCCAGTCGGCAACCAGCGGCAAGGCCGAGGCCGAGCTGTACATCGATGTCGCCACCCACTCGATGCCCGGCATGCCGGCCATGGGCGGGCTGGGCCGCGCCGCCATGGGCCTGTTCGGGGGTGGCGGCGGCGGCAACAGCTACGGCATGACCCGGTTCCCGGCAATGCCGGGCCAGTACCTGGACGTCGCCCTGCGCAATTCGCTCAATCCCGGCGGCGAGGCGGTGGACCAGGTCCCCGCCGGCCTGCGCCTGAAGCAACTGCCGTTGCTCCCGCCCAAGGTCGAGGCGCACGAACCTGGCACGGGCGGCGTCGGCATCGCCGACGGGCAGGTCCCCGACAGCACCACCCGCATCCTCATCTACTGGGGCTGCGGCACCACCGTGCGCAAGGGCCAGCCAAAGGTCATCGAGATCAGCACCAAAGGCGGCAAGGTCGCGGTCAGCGGCTCGATGGAAGGCCGCTACGCACCGGATCGCGGCATCAACACGGGGCCCGACACGGCGTTGTGGCCGAACCAGAACGATCGCCGCAACGTGCCCGACGGCGCCTCGCTCGCGGGCGAGCACCGCATCACCGGCGACCGCGTGCCCGAGTCGTTGAAGTTCACCCTGGAGCAGGCGCACGACTTCATGCCGAAGATCCAGCTGTCGTCCACCGGCGATCTCGCCAGCGGCCAGACCTGGCGCTGGCCGACGGTGACCGGCGCGCGCGGCTACTTCCTGCATGCGATGGGTTCGCGCGACAAGGAACTGGTGCTGTGGAGCAGCTCGGAGACCGCCGACGCCGGCATGGGCGTGGTCGACTACCTGCCCAACGCCACCGTGGACAAGTGGATCCGCGAGAAGGTGCTGCTGCCCGCCAGCGCGACCTCCTGCGCCATGCCCGGCGGCATCTTCACCGGGAGCGACGGCGAAGCGGCCGGCGGCATGCTGCGGATGATCGCCTACGGCAAGGAAAGCCATATCGCCTGGCCGCCGAAACCAGCCGATCCGAAGGCCGCCTGGGACCCGGAATGGAACGTGCGCGTGCGCACCAAGTCCACGGCGATGGCGATGCTGGGCATGGACATGTCCGGGGCGGCGCAACAGGAAGGGGCCGAAAAAGCCGAGCCGGAGGCACCCGTGAAGAACCTGCTGAAGGGGCTGCTGCGCCGCTAGGTTCGGAGGACAGAAGGGGCGATCGTGTGATCGCCCCTTATTTCCTGGTCAGGCGCTCTTCCTGTGACTTTTCAGGAATAGCAAGATCGCTATCAATCCTGCAGCACACGCAGCCGTGTTGACCTCACCACCCTGCACGGCGGAATGCAGATTTGGAATCAGGAAGCAAAGGGCAGCAATCATCGCTGCGTACCTGATCACCATCGTGTTTTTGCTAGTGATTGCCATCAGATTCCGCACTCCGCCGTTGTAGCATCCCAAGCCATGTAAGTTCCCGCAACTCCCGCCAAACACCCAAGTCCTAGAGTGGCGGCGCATTCTCCAGCGGCCAATGTGGCGATCGCGAAGGTACCCACGACGTACAGGCCACACTTGACGGTGATTTGATTGGTTCCGTCATCATCCGCGCCAAGGACAATATACGGGTTATGCCTCTCCATAAACTTTAACAGCCCGTCGTAGGCGTTGAGCTCGGCTTCCGTAAATCCTGAGAAATCTGATCCAGCAATTGATCGGACCTCGCGTTCGCGACTTGGGGCGCGAGAACCAGAGCGGCAATAATCGCCAATTCCATTTTCATCCTTGTATCCCCGTTTCTACGCTCTCTGCGTCGAATCCGATGCTCACCGTAGAAATCCCGCAATGTCAAGGCGCGAATATCCACTGATGCTTACGCGCACTCCCGGGATTATCAAGCTCCTTAGCTCCCCCTTGATGGATCGATGCCGGGACGCGCTTGGCAGTGCCATCGCGGGTCGATATCCCCGTTAGAATGCTTGGGATGCCCTTCCTCGAACTGTCGGTCCACTGCCGCGAACAGGAACAGCCGCGCTACGAGCACGCGCTGGAGGATGTCGGCGCGCTGGCGGTAACCCTGCTCGACGCCGACGCGTCGACGCCGGACGAGCGCGCGATCCTCGAGCCCGGGGTCGGCGAGACGCCGCTGTGGAGCGAAGTCGCGCTGTCGGCGCTGTTCCCGCACGACGCCGACGCGCTGCTGCTGCTGGCGGCGCTGGAAAGCTTCGATCCGGGCCTGGACTGGACGCGCGCGCGCCTGCGCAACGTCGAGGACCAGGACTGGGAACGCGCCTGGATGGACCAGTACCAGCCGCTGCGATTCGGCGCGCGCACCTGGATCTTGCCCTGGAACCGCGAGCTCCCGCCCGAGGCCGCGGCTGCCGGCGCCGCCGTGGTACGGCTGGATCCCGGGCTCGCATTCGGCAGCGGCACGCATCCGACCACGTCGTTGTGCCTGCAGTGGCTCGACGCGCTCGCGGCCGGCGGCGCGCTGCGCAATGCGCAGGTGCTCGATTTCGGTTGCGGCAGCGGCATCCTGGCGTTGGCGGCGCTGAAGCTGGGCGCGGCGGGCGCCACCGGCGTGGACAACGATCCGCAGGCACTGCAGGCCACGCGCGACAACGCAGAGCGCAATGGCGTGCAGGCGCGCCTGTCGGTGTTCGCCCCGGGCGACGAACCCCCGCGCACCTATCCGGTGGTGGTGGCCAACATCCTCGCGTCCGCGCTGGATGCGCTGGCCGACACGCTGGCCGCGCGGGTGGCGCCGGGTGGCCGCATCGCACTCTCCGGGATCCTTGGCGGCCAGGAAGCGCCCCTGCTGCAGCGTTACGGTGCCTGGTTCGACGACCTCGCCGTCGCGCGTGAAGGCGACTGGGTGCGCATCGACGGGCGCAGGCGCGGATGAGCCGCATCCGCGCCCTGCCCACCTTCGTGCGTCCGCCCGATGGCGAGCGCGGCACGCAGCCGCGACCGTGGATCGGCATGGCCGTCATCGTCGTGCTGGCGCTGGCGTTGTGCGTGCAGGTGGTGCTGGCCGATCGCGAATCGCTCGCCGCCGATGCGCGCTGGCGCCCTGCCGTGACCGGCGCGTGCATGGTGTTGCGCTGCGAGGTCCCGCCGTGGCGCGAGCCTGCGGCGCTGACCCTCGTGCGCCGCGATGTGCGCCCGCTTCCGGGGCATCCGGGCGTGCTGCACGTGAGCGCGGAATTCCGCAACGACGCGGTGTGGCCGCAGGCCTGGCCGGTGCTGGTGCTGTCGCTGGCCGACGTCGACGGCCGCACGGTCGGCAGCCGCGCGTTCCAGCCGCGCGAATACCTCGGCGAAGCGCCCACGCAATCCACCCTCGCCAGCGGCCATTCGGCCCGCATTGAAATGGACCTGGTGGAACCGGCGCCCGGCGTCGTCGCGTTCACCTTCGATTTCCGCTGACCTGTTGCCGCCCGCGCATGGCAGCGACGCCGGGGTCGCGCTAGACTCGTTTCCCCGCCGGCGGCACGCGGCGGCGGCCCGAGTCAACTCCATGACACGCCTGATGCACCTCGCCGGGGAACCCGCTTGAACGCCGAACGCACCGAACCCGCCCGCAGTGGCCCGCGTCCGCCATTGCGCGAGCACGTCGCCAATTCGGTGCGGCGCTACCTGCGCGACCTCGACGGCTGCGAGACCCACGACCTCTACGAGATCGCGTTGCGCGAGCTGGAAATCCCGCTGTTCGCCGAAGTGCTGAACCATTGCGACGGCAACCAGAGCCGTGCCGCGGCGATGCTCGGGATCCACCGCGCGACGCTGCGCCGCAAGCTGCGCGACTACGGGATCGAATGACCATGGGCGACGCGATCCGCGTGCGCCGCGCGCTGCTGTCGGTCTCCGACAAGACCGGCCTGCTGGACCTGGCCCGCGCACTGGCGCGGCACGGCGTGGCCCTGCTCTCCACCGGCGGCACCGCGCGCGCACTGCGCGACGCGGGCCTGGCCGTCACCGACGTCAGCGAGGCCACCGGCTTCCCGGAGATGATGGACGGCCGGGTGAAGACCCTGCATCCGGTGGTCCATGGCGGACTGCTCGGCCGCGCCGGCGTGGACGAGGCGGTGATGGCGGAACACGGCATCGCGCCGATCGACCTGCTGGTGCTGAACCTGTATCCGTTCGAGCAGGTCTCGGCGGATCCCTCCAGTTCGATGGAGGAGATCGTCGAGAACATCGACATCGGCGGCCCGGCGATGCTGCGTTCGGCGGCGAAGAATTTCGCGCGCGTGGCGGTGGCCACGGATCCCGCGCAATACGACGCGCTGGTCGCCGAACTCGACGCCAGCGACGGCGCGCTGTCGGCGCGGACGCGCTTCGCGCTTTCGGTGGCGGCGTTCAACCGCGTCGCCCGGTACGACGCCTGCATCAGCGATTACCTGTCCTCGCTCGGCGACGACGGCGCCCGCGGCCTGTTCCCGGCGCAGCAGAACAGCAACTTCACCAAGGTGATGGACCTGCGCTACGGCGAGAACCCGCACCAGCAGGCCGCGTTCTACCGCGACCTGTGGCCGGTGCCCGGCACGCTGGCGACGTTCACGCAGCTGCAGGGCAAGGAACTGAGCTACAACAACCTCGCCGATGCCGACGCCGCCTGGGAATGCGTGCGCCAGTTCGCCGCGCCGGCGTGCGTGATCGTCAAGCACGCCAATCCCTGCGGCGTGGCCGAGGCGGCCAGCGTGGGCGACGCCTACGAGGCCGCCTACGCCACCGACCCGACCTCGGCGTTCGGCGGCATCATCGCCTTCAACCAGCCGCTGGACGGCGCCACCGCCAAGTCGATCCTGGACCGGCAGTTCGTCGAAGTGCTTATCGCGCCCGACTACGCCGACGAGGCGCTGGCGTACGCCAGGAAGAAGGCCAACGTGCGCGTACTGCGCATCCCCCACGGCGAGGGCCGCAACAATTTCGACGTGAAGCGCGTGGGCTCCGGGCTGCTGATGCAGACCAGCGACCTCCGCGAAGTCACGCGCGACGAGCTGAAGGTGGTGACCCGGCGCGCGCCGACCGACGCCGAGCTCGACGACCTGCTGTTCGCCTGGCGCGTAGCCAAGTTCGTGAAGTCGAACGCGATCGTCTACGCCAAGGACCGGCGCA
Source organism: Lysobacteraceae bacterium (assembly GCA_004297225.1). Taxonomy (GTDB): domain Bacteria; phylum Pseudomonadota; class Gammaproteobacteria; order Xanthomonadales; family Xanthomonadaceae; genus Cognatiluteimonas. Next base: position 54,157 of record SCUI01000014.1, read on the forward strand.
CGGTGGGTGTCGGCGCCGGGCAGATGAGCCGGGTCTACTCGGCGCGCATCGCCGGGATCAAGGCCGCCGATGCCGGCCTGGTGGTGCCGGGCTCGGTGATGGCTTCCGACGCGTTCTTCCCGTTCCGCGACGGCATCGACGCCGCCGCCGAGGCCGGCATCCGCGCGGTCATCCAGCCGGGCGGCTCGATGCGCGACGCCGAGGTCATCGCCGCGGCCGACGAACATGGCATCGCCATGGTCTTCACCGGCATCCGCCACTTCCGGCACTGAGGCGATGAAGGTCCTCGTCATCGGCTCTGGCGGCCGCGAGCACGCATTGGCGTGGAAGCTGGCGCAGTCGGCGCGGGTGAGCGAGGTGCTGGTGGCGCCGGGCAATGCCGGTACCGCGCAGGAACCGAAGTGCCGCAACGTCGACGTCGCGGCCACGGACGTCGACGGACTACTCGCCCTGGTGGAACGCGAGGGCGTGTCGGTCACGGTGGTGGGCCCCGAGGCCCCGCTCGTTGCCGGGGTCGTGGATGCGTTCCGCGCGCGCGGCCATCGCATCTTCGGGCCGACCGCGGCCGCCGCGCAGCTGGAAGGCAGCAAGGCCTTCGCCAAGGACTTCCTTGCCCGCCACGGCATCCCGACCGCGCACTACGGCGTGTTCACCGATATCGAGCCCGCGCTCGCCCACCTGCACGCGCACGGCGCGCCGATCGTGGTCAAGGCCGACGGCCTGGCCGCGGGCAAGGGCGTGATCGTCGCCACGACGCTGGAGGAGGCCGAGGCCGCCGTGCGCGACATGCTCGGCGGCAATGCGTTCGGCAGCGCCGGTGCCCGCGTGGTGATCGAGGAATTCCTCGAGGGCGAGGAAGCCAGTTTCATCTGCATGGTGGACGGCGCCAACGCGCTGCCGATGGCCACCTCGCAGGACCATAAGCGCGTGGGCGACCGCGATACCGGTCCGAATACCGGCGGCATGGGCGCGTATTCACCAGCCCCGGTGGTCACCTCCGCGGTGCATGAGCGGATCCTGCGCCAAGTCGTCGAACCCACGGTGCGCGGGATGGCGGAGGACGGCGTGCCTTTCACCGGCTTCCTGTATGCGGGACTGATGATCGACGCCAGCGGCGCGCCGAAGGTGATCGAATTCAACGTGCGCTTCGGCGACCCGGAAACGCAGCCGATCATGCTGCGGCTGCGCTCGGACCTGCTGGACCTGGTGGAGGCGGGCATCGACGGCTGCCTGGGCCGCATGCAGGCGCAATGGGATCCGCGCCCGTCGCTGGGCGTGGTGATGGCCGCCGAGGGTTACCCGGGCACGCCGCGCACCGGCGACGTGATCAATTCCATCGACGCGCCCGACGTGGACGACACCAAGGTCTTCCACGCCGGCACGCGCGTTGAAGGCGGTCACGTGGTCACCGCCGGCGGCCGGGTGCTGTGCGTGTGCGCGCTGGGCGACAGCGTCGCCGACGCCCAGCGCCGCGCCTACGCCGAAGTCGCCGGCATTTCCTGGCGCGGCGAATTCCACCGCCACGACATCGGCTGGCGCGCCATCGCCCGCGAGGCCTGACCGCCCTCAATGGGTGGCGTTGGTATTCCCCACCTGCCCATCGCTCAAGCGGTTCTCCACGTCGTTGACGCCCGGCATCCCGGCGACCGCGCGTGCCAGCGCGTCCATTTCCTCGGGCGCGGCGCTGCCGCTCAGCACGACGTGGCCGTCGTTCACTTCCACTTCGATGTCGCCGGGACGCTCGACTTCGCGACCGAGCCGGGACCGGATGCGCTCGTGCAGGACGTCGTCGGTGACCGGCGCATCGTCCATCCCGGCCTGCATTTCGGCCATGGCGCCGTGCACGCGGTTGGAGGCATGGCGTCCGCGCGCCCGCGCCGAATCCTTCAGGTTGCGTCCGGCCGAGGCGCCCTTGTCCTTCACCAGCGCGCGCCGGCGGCGGCCTTCCGAGGGATCGAGGTAGTACATGGCCGCGGCGCCGGCGGCGAGGACGGTCAGGGTCTTCAGCAATGCGTTCATGGGGGCCTCCTTGGGGGTTGAAGGACATGCTGCCATTGGCGGGGAAAAGCCTGTGCGAAGATGCGCGCGGGGAGGACGCGCATGGACAACGGCCAGGCGGGGCATTCGCAATTCGCGCTGCTGAAGCAGCGCCGGTTCCTGCCGTTCTTCGCCACCCAGTGCTTCGGCGCCTTCAACGACAACGTGTTCAGGCAGGCGATCATCGGCCTGCTGTTCTGGATGCAGGCGTCGCCGTCGCAACGCACGCTGTACGCCTCGCTGGCGCCGGCGATTTTCATCCTGCCGTATTTCCTGTTCTCCGCCACCGCCGGGCAGATCGCGGAGAAGCTGGAGAAATCGCGGCTGATCCGCATCACCACCACGATGGAGATCGCGATCATGTCGTTCGCGGCGGTGGGCTTCGTGCTGCAGAGCCTGCCGCTGCTGCTGCTGGCGCTGTTCTGCACCGGCGGCCAGTCCACCCTGTTCGGCCCAGTGAAATACTCGATCCTGCCCGCGGTGCTGCGCCCGGAGGAACTGACCGGCGGCAACGGCCTGGTGGAAATGGGCAGCGCGATGTCGATCCTGCTGGGCATGCTCGCCGGAGGCCTGATCTTCGAAATCGCCGGCGGCAGTGGACCGTGGGTCGCTGGCGCCTGCGTGATCGCGCTCGCGATCGCCGGCAACCTGGTGAGCCGGATGATCCCGCCCGCCGGCGCGGGCGCACCCGACCTGCGCATCCGCTGGAACCCGATCCCGGAGAGCATCGCGGTGCTGCGGCTGGCACGCCGGCAGCTGGCGGTGCGCAACGCGATCCTGGGCATTTCCTGGTTCTGGTTCGTCGGCACGGTGTTCGCCACCCAACTGCCGGACTACGCGGTCGCCAACCTCGGCGGCAGCGCGACGCTGTACGTGTTCGCGCTGGCCTTGTTCTCGATAGGCACCGGCGCCGGTTCGATGGCCTGCGAGAAATTGTCGGCGCGCACGGTGGAAATCGGCCTGGTGCCGCTGGGCGCGCTCGGCATCAGCGCGTTCCTGTTCGACCTGTACTTCGCCCGCAACGGCCTGGCGTCGACGAGCGGGCTGGACATCGCCGGCTTCCTGCGCGCGCCGGGCAGCGGCCGCATCGTGCTGGACCTGCTCGGGATCGGTTTCTCCGCCGGCCTGTTCGTGGTGCCGCTGTTCGCGCTGGTGCAAAGCCGGACGCCCGGGAATGAACTGTCGCGGGTGATCGGCGCGCTGAATATCCAGAACTCGGCATTCGTGGTCGGCGCTTCGCTGCTGTGCCTGGCGCTGCGGCAGTGGGCCGGCTGGAGCATCCCGCAGCTGTTCCTGGGACTGGCGATCGCCAATACGCTGGTGGCGTTGTGGATCTTCAGCATCGTCCCCGAATTCCTGATGCGCTTCCTCAGCTGGCTGCTGGTGCGCACGCTGTACCGTCTGGAAGTGCGCGGCGTCGAGGAGCACGTGCCCGATGAAGGTCCGGCGCTGCTGGCCTGCAACCACGTCAGCTACATGGACGCACTGATCCTGTCGGGTGCGATCCCGCGACCGGTGCGCTGGGTGATGTACCACCGCATCTTCGATATTCCCGTCCTGCGCTGGATCTTCCGCACGGCGCGTGCGATCCCGATCGCCGGCGCGCGCGAGGACCGGTCCCTGATGCAGCGCGCCTTCGATGAAGTGGACGCGGCGCTGGCGAACGGCGAGCTGGTCGGCATTTTTCCGGAAGGGCGGCTGACGGCGGATGGCGCCATCGCACCGTTCAAGTCCGGCGTCGAGCGCATCCTCGCGCTTCGCCCGGTGCCGGTCGTGCCGCTGGCACTGCGTGGCATGTGGGCAAGCATGTGGAGCCGGCGCGACGGGCGCCTCGGGCGCATGCGCGTGCCGCGCCGCTTCCGCGCGCACGTGGAACTGGTGGCGGGTGCGCCGCTGCCGGCATCGACGAGTGCGGAGGCGCTGGAGGCGGCGGTGAGGGGGTTACGGGGAGACATGGAATAGGAGCGTCGCGGCTTGCGCCGCTCCCACACGTCGGAGTCAGGCGACCCAGCCGGCGAGCACCAGCAGCGCGACCACAGCCAGCCACAGCAGCAGGATCCGCCAGGCCAGGCTCATGGCGTCGCGCAATTCCGGCAGTTCGCCCATCTGCAGCGCAAGCTCGGGGCCGGCGACGCCTTCCTCGACGTAATCGCGCACTTCCTCGGCCACTTCCGCACGGACGCTGGCGCGGCCGGCCGCGCCGAGGAAGTCCGCATCCAGGTTGAACCCGGAACCGCCGCGTTCCTTCCAGGCCGCCAGCACCGTGTCGAAGTCGCCCGCCAGTGCCATCGACAGCGTCATCAGCTGCGACACCGGCCAGTCGAGCACCGCGCGCAGCGCCCGCGCGCCGGCGAGCGTCCCCAGCGGCAGCAGTGCACTGTGCTCGCCTTCGGTTTCAAGCGCGACCAGGCGATAGAGCAGTGCACCGAACGGACCCAGCAGCAGGAACCAGAACAGCACGCCGAACCAGCGGCGGCGCGCGCCATGGAACACCGCGGTGACCAGCGCCGGCGCCTCCAGGGACGCCTGCCCCGGATCCGGCCACAGGCGCGCGGCCGCCGCGCGCCGTGCCGCCGGATCGGACCCCTCCACGATCGCGTCGACATCATGGTCGAGGTCGCGCGGGCCCCAGCTGTAGAACAGCACGACGATCGCCAGCAGCATCCCGCCCAGGCCCATCAGCGGTTCGTGAAGCGCGACTTGCAGGACCAGCACCAGCAGCAGCGCCGGCAGCAGCGAGACAACGAAGCCCCAACGGCCACGCCAGAAGCTGCCCTCGTGGAATCGCGCGTCGAGCCAGCGCAGCCAGCGCGCGTGCCAGCCGAAATCCCGCACCGTGGCGGCGAAGCCGGGCGCGGCATGCCCGAGCACCAGGGCGATGACGATGGCGATCAGCGCGGTGGCCATGCGCGGATTCTAGTCCCCGAGCCAGCACCTGATCAGCCAGCGGGCGATGGAGATCGGCGAGGACAGGGCGATGCCCTCGCCGTCGCCCGGCGCCGACTGCCAGTCCCGCGCCAGCCCGGCGCGCACGCTGTCGCGGTCGAACCAGCGGGCGTCCTCGAGTTCGTCGCCCACGACCGGCTCGTCCGGCTCCGCCCGGGCGATGAAGCCGAGCATCAGCGAACCGGGAAACGGCCACGGTTGCGACGCCACGTAGCGGCAGTCGCGAACGCGCACGCCGGATTCCTCCAGCACCTCGCGCGCCACCGTCTGCTCCAGCGATTCGCCCGGCTCGACGAAACCGGCCAGCACCGACCAGCGGTGCGGCGCCCAGGACGCCTGCCGGCCGAGCAGCAGGCGTTCGCCGTCGGTCACCGCGGCGATGATCGCCTGGTCGGTGCGCGGATAGTGTTCGCTGTGGCAACGCGTGCAGCGCCCGAGCCAGCCGCCACGGACGAAGCCGAGTTCGCCGCCGCAATCGCCGCAATGCCGCTGCCGCGCATGCCAGTGCAGCACGGCGCGCGCCTGGGCGAAGGCGGTCGATTGCAGCGAAGTCCACTCCGCGGCGGCGCGGCGCAGGTCCACCCGTTGCGGCGCGGTGGCGACCACCGCGGGCGACGCGGTCGCGGCGCGCTGCGCGAACCAGCCCTGGCCATCGCGCAGCCCGAGGAAGATCGCAGTGCCGGGACCGCCGCCCAGGCGTCGCCCTTCCACCACGTGCACGCCACCGGCTTCGTCGGCCAGCGCGCGCCCGTCGTCGTCGAGCAGCAGCACGCGCGCGCCGGGCCACAGCCCCGCCAACGCATCGGGCTGGTCGCGCAGCGCGTCGGCGCGATCCAGTCCGTCGTCGACGAAGGCGAACGGGGTCACACGGTAAAGCTGCTGCCGCAGCCGCAGGTGCTCTTCGCGTTCGGGTTGCGGATCACGAACTGCGCACCGTGCAGGCTTTCGGTGTAGTCCACTGCCGCGCCCATGAGGTACTGCAGGCTCAGCGGATCGACCAGCAGCGTGACCTCGTCGGTGGCGATCGCCAGGTCGTCCTCGGCCTGCTGCTCGTCGAACTCGAAGCCGTACTGGAAGCCCGAGCAGCCGCCACCCTGGATGTAGACGCGCAACTTCAGCGCCTGGTTGCCTTCCTCGGCGATCAGTTCGCGCACCTTGGCGGCGGCGGCGGTGGTGAATTCGAGCGGGCGCGAGAGCGACTGGTAGCCGGGCGCGGCCGCATCCGTGGCGGGGGTTTGCATGCCGTCAGGATGGGGCGTCCGGCGCCGCGATTCAACCGCCGGCAGGCGCCGCGCCGGCGGCCTCGGCCCAGGCGAAGGACTGTTCCACCGGCGTGCCACGCGCCGGCACCAGCCGCACCACCACCCGGATCGGCTGCAGGCCGGCGGGCAACATGACATCGCCTTCGACCTGCTGGAAGTACTTGAACGAATAGCCGACGCCCTCGGCGCCGGGTTGCTGGCGCAGGTCCGCCCAGTCCAGCTTGCGCAACTGCCCGTCCTGGGTGCCCTCCACCGACAGCATCAGCTTGCCGCTGTTGACCACGCCGCGGTTCAGGTTCTGGGTCAGCGTCGCGGTGAAGTGCCAGGCCCCGCCGCGCTGTGGCGCCAGCTCCAGCTGGTGCACCGACAATCCATGGCGCTGCGCGGTGGCGCCGACGAAGCGTTCGTAGAACGCCACGTCCGCGCGCAAGCCGGCGATTTCCTCGTCGCGCTCGGCCAGCGTGCCTTGCAGGCCCTGGTTCGCCTCCCGGCTGACCTGATCGGACCGCGAGAGCAGCGCAACCTGCTGTTCCAGCGCCTCAAGGCGCTGGGCCTGGGCGCGGATCGTGGCACGCGCGTCGCGCGGTTGCGGGCCGAAGGTGGTCCACAGGCCCCAGCCGCCGAACACGAGCGCGCCAAGGAAAGTGGCCAGCAACGCGTAACCCAGCTTGTGGCCGTGCGCCGGCGGCGCGGCCTCGCCGCCGGGCGTTGGCGATGTCTCGCTCATCCATGCGGTATAGCATGGCCCGCGACCGGACGAGGAGCGCGGCGATGTCGGAAGCCCACCTGTTTGCGATCGGCGTGCTGCTGGCGTGGATGTCCGGGATCCGGGTCTACCTCACCGTGTTCGGCGTCGGCCTGGCCGGGTTCCTGGGCTGGCTCGACTTGCCGCCGGCGCTGGAAGCGACGCAGTCGCCGTGGGTGCTCGGCGTGTCCGGAGTACTCGCCGTCGCCGAATTCTTCGCCGACAAGATTCCCGGCGTGGATTCGGCCTGGGACCTGCTGCATACGCTGTTGCGGGTGCCAGTCGGCGCGTTCCTCGCGGCCTCCACGCTATCCGCCGACGGCGACCTGGGCGCCGGCATGCTCGCCACTGGCGCAGGCGCCGCGCTGGCCAGCCATCTGCTCAAGTCCGGAGCGCGCGCCGTGCTCAACACCTCGCCCGAACCGGTCAGCAACTGGACCGCGTCGGCGACCGAGGATGTCGCGGTGGTCGGCGGACTGGCACTGGCCTTCGCGCATCCCTGGCTTGCGCTGGCGCTGGTCGGCGCGGTGAGCCTGGCGATCGCCGCCACCGTCTGGATGTTGTGGCGAGTCGTGCGCCGGGGTTTGCGGCGCACCTAGCGCCGGCCCATGGTCGGCTGCGGTCAGTCCTCGATCTTGGACTGCAGGTAGTTCTGCTCGCCAACGCGCGCGACCAGCGACAGCTGCGTCTCGATCCAGTCGATGTGTTCTTCCTCGGACTCGAGGATGTCGACGAACAGCTCGCGGCTGGCGTAGTCGCCGACCTGCTCGCAGTAGGCGATGGCTTCCTTGAGCGTCGGCAGCGCATCCATCTCGAGCGCGAGGTCGGCCTTGAGGATCTCCACCGGCGTTTCGCCGATGCGCAGCTTGCCCAGGTTCTGGAAGTTGGGCAGGCCGTCCAGGAACAGGATGCGCTCGGACAGCTTGTCCGCGTGCTTCATCTCGTCGATGGACTCGTGGTGCTCGTGTTCGGCGAGCTCCTTCAGACCCCAGTTCTTCAGCATCTTGGCGTGCAGGAAGTACTGGTTGATCGCGATCAGCTCGTTGTACAGCGCCTTGTTGAGGTGCTCGATGACCTTGGGGTCGCCCTGCATGGCGTTGTGCTCCGCGGTGGGGTTGCCGCGATGCTATCGCCGCAGGCGAATCGAGGGCGGAACGCGAATCGAGTGCATTCGCGCACGTGGACAACCCCGCCTCAGGCCGCGTGGAGGACCGGCAAGTCGAGGGCGACGGCGTGCACTTCGTCGAGGATCTGCTGCGCCTGCTCCAGGCAGCTGCCGCAGGTGGAACCGCAGCCCGTGCGCATGGTCAGCTCGGCCAGCGTGGTGCAGCCGGCGGCGGCAACCTCGCGGATCTCATGGTCGGTGACACCGTTGCAGATGCAGACGTACACGGGTGGGCAAGCCGTCTTCTGGGACGACCGCATTCTGTTGCGAATGAGAATGATTGTCAATCCTGGGCCTGGGTGCCGCGCCCCGGCGTGGCGGGGGCGACCACGCCGCGCGGACGTCTCCGCGGCGACCGCCGGTTGCCTGCCCCACCGGCTTCCGCGATCGGGTGAGGCACCGCCTCGGGCCCGGCGATCTGCCGGGCGAACGGCGCCAGGTGGCGCAGCGCGCTGCCGTAGACGCCGCGCTTGAACGTCACCACGTGCCGCATCGGGTACCAGAAGTCGACCCAGCGCCAGTCGTCGAATTCGGGGGTATCGGTCAGGTCCAGGCGCAGGTCGGATTCCTCGCCGGTGAACTGCAGCAGGAACCAGACCTGCTTCTGGCCGATGCACACGATCCGGTCATTGCGGCGGATCGCCCGCTGCGGCAGGCGATAACGCAGCCAGCCGGGCGTCACCCCGAGCACGGCGACGTGGTCCGGGCCGAGGCCGGTTTCCTCCTGCAGCTCGCGGTACATCGCCTCGAGCGGGGTTTCGTCGGTGTTCATCCCGCCTTGCGGGAACTGCCAGCCGTCACGCCGGACCCGCCGCGCCCAGAACACCCGCCCGTCCGGGCGCATGAGCACGATGCCGACGTTCGGCCTGTATCCGTCCGGATCGATCACGATGCGGACTCCTGAATGCACTGCGACCGACTCTGCCACGCACCCGCGGCGGGGACAAGCCGCCGCCCCGTCGAATTGACGGCGGCGGCCCGGGCGTGGAAAATTGCGGGTTCGCCGCGCCGCAAGGGCCGGCCCGGGTGCCACCGCCGCGCCCCGCTGCACCCATGGCTATGTAGCTCAGACGGTTAGAGCGCGAGACTCATAATGTCAGGGTCGTGGAGGCGGAAATTTACAATTTGGCTATGTAGCTCAGACGGTTAGAGCGCGAGACTCATAATCCCGAGGTCGGTGGTTCGATTCCACCCATAGCCACCAAACTCTGCAATAAAAACAACAGGTTGAGAGACAAAAGCCCGCCATCGATGCGGGCTTTTCTGTGACAGTTTTTCCGCCACGGCCAGATTGGGGGTCATCCTCAGCCAGCCCTCGGCATTGGGCTCCCGGCGTCGTCAAAATGGCTGTGACAGTTTCCGTGACAAGCGGATGTGTCACAGATCCGAGTGCGGGCCGGGGATGACCCCGACACTACCGTCGGTATCGGGCCCGGCAGAGGATTGCCGCTATGTGCTACTCCGCCCGCTTTGAGCACGACTACCGCAAGTACCAGCGTGAGTACGGTTCTGACGTCCGCCTGGCCGAGTTCGCCAAGCTTGTCCGTGGAACAAGCCGGTGGCGCCAAGATGAAGCTGCCCAAGGCGGTCGACGACGCCTTCGCCGGCGTGACCGACCACGGCATCTCCGAGGAATCGCCACTTGGAAGCGGAACCCATAGCTCATGGGAACGAGGTAAAACACCAATCTCAACGCATGAGACTCAACCTGAGCAGGATTGAATCGCGAGGTCACCACTTTCCGTGACACGTCTGTCGGCCTGACTGAAGTTACTTACTCCACAAGGACTCAGCTCATGAATTTTCCTGGAAACCCAAACAATCCCGAGAACCCGAAGCATCCGCCCCACCCAGAGCATCCACCACACCCCGAACACCCACCGCATCCGACAAAGCCTGGCCCCAATCCGCCACCGAAGCCCCCGCCGCGCGAAGTAGGATAAACGTTGATGGAGGTGCCAGTTGCTGGTCCCCTATGGGACTCACACTTCCCAGGCCTCATGGCTTGGGAGCTGGAGCGACTGAGGAAACGCGCGCGCGCTGTAGAGATCGACCAGCCTAAGCTTGCCAAAGGCTTACTCGTTGTGCGCTTCGAGTGGCCTTTCGGCGAGAGCTTCCTAGCGTTGGAAGCAAGCTTCCCTAGTTCTTACCCGTTTTTACGGCCCCAGGTGCGGCTGCTGTCAGGGCGGGAAGATTGGCCTGAGCATCACGTCAGTCCTGTGGACGGCACAGTTTGCTTACTCGGTCGCGACACCGCGCAGTGGTCGCCGGCTTACCACTTGGCAAAGTTGCTCACAGATCAGCTAGAGAATGCCCTGCTCGGCGATGGCGCTGAGGATCCGCAAGCCGAGCCCGCCGACGTTTGGTGGAACGGCTTGGCACCATTGCCTGACTCCTATTGCCTAGTTGACAGCGATTGGAAATTTGACGAGGAAAGTCAAGGCAGGCTTGATTTCTTTTATGTGCTCGACGAATGCGAGACTCCTCGGATTCGCGGCGTGATTCGACGGGTGCTCGCAGATGACGACACCGTACTCGCCGAGTGGAGTGGGCCATTACCAGCTGAGCTTGCGCAGGCCAAGCGTCGAATATCGGTCCGTTGGTATCGTGCAGGTCACGTGGTGTTGCCACACGAGCCTGTGGTCGCGCAGCTTCGCGAGCTGCGTAACCAGCACCTAGGAGGCCTTGGGGCGCCTACTAGCGTCGGCAAGAACCTATCAGTGCGACCGTTCGTCCTCGTACACCCAATTGAAAAGTTGGGCGGAGGCCACGTAGAAGGATGGATCTTTGGACTGGAATGGGGCACTCCACGAGCCTTCGGCAAGAAGGGACGTCGGGCAGACCACGGCATCAAATTGAGCTTTCTGCCGATTCTGCGTGCCGGGAGCGGCGACTTGCACCAGCGGGTGCCGGACGCTGCACCTCTTCGTGGCAAACGAGTCGCCGTGTTTGGAGTCGGAGCAATTGGAGCGCCTATTGCAATTGAACTTGCGCGCAATGGCGTCGCCGAACTGCGTTTGGTGGATCACGATATTGTGGAGCCAGGAAACAGTGAGCGTTGGCCACTCGGTGCCGCGAGTTGGGGTCGTCGAAAGACGGAGGCCTTGGCCGAGCACCTGAGAAGCCAATTTCCTGACGTAACGATCGTGCCTGTGCACCATCAACTCGGCCATTCTTCAGAACAGGGCACGGATGATTCGGCTTTGGCTTTGGCGTTGGTGGGCGCGGACATTGTGGTCGACGCAATGGTCTCCTCCGGTGTGACCTATTTCCTATGGGATCGCTGCATGCGGCAAGGCGCCTCACTGGTGAAGGTCGGCGCTACTCCGACGTTAGGCGGAGGATCCGTCGTACTCTACGTTCGAGGGGGCGGATGTCCCGTGTGTTTGCAATACGCGCGTATCGACGAGTCGGTGGCGACGCCTCCCGGCGGCGGGGAGACCCCTTTGGGTATCCAGCCACCTGGCTGTGGCGAACGAACCTTCACTGGCGCTGACTATGATTTGCAGGAGCTCTCTCTGCAGAGTGTGCGATTGGTTGTCGACACGTTGCGGGAGGGCAAACAGTCCGGCCTCGTTCAGACTTTGGCCCTCAAGAATATGGACGGCGAACGGATACTTCCACGCTGGTCGGAACAGGCTTTGCCGCAACACATCGCGTGTTGCGCCAAACCCGATATCTGATGGGCCTTGCCGTGCCGGAACCGCAACGAGTACTGGTCACTTTTTCGGCGGAGCTTCTCGCGCAAGCTAAGTGCGAGGTCGATGCCACTTTTCCTTTCGAATCGGGCGGCGTTCTGATGGGAAGTTGGCAATCGCCGACAGATGTGGTTGTGCGGGCCGTGATCGGGCCGGGACCCCAAGCCGAGCACAAACTATTTGCTTTTCGCCCCGATCTAACTTGGCAGCACGAGCAGATCGCGAGCCATTACTTGCAGTCAGAAGGAACCGTTACCTACTTGGGCGATTGGCACAGCCATCCCCGTGCCGAACATGGTCGACTCAGCTATCGTGATGAGCAGGCGCTATATTCGATCATGTCCACCCCTGAGGCCCAATGCCCCGCACCACTCATGGCCATCTTGTGGGGTGCCCCAGACGCCTGGGGCCTGTCTGTGTGGCAAGCGCTCCGCGGCTGGGTTCCGCCATGGCGCAAGGTGCGGCTCCGATCGCTGCATTGCGCAGTCGCACCTTCGCCCAAAAGCGCGGATTCAGCTATTTGCACACGCTAGACGAATGTACGCTTCCGACCTAAAGCGGACCTTGTCGTGAACGATCACTAAGACAGCAGGCGTGGACTTTAGAGTCGTACGTTCGACCCGTCGCAGCAAGCTCGGCGTGAGCGAGCAGCGTCTGCAGGCCATGGAGACTGCGTTGACCCACGCGATGGGACAGGCACCTACTAGGCGCGGCTGACGCTGGTGATCACAGGTTGCTGGTAGCGGTGGAGCGCCCGTCGTAGGAAACGACACACATGGCAGTAATCTGACGACCAAGACCTGTGGGAAAAGCCGCTTTGAGCACTGAATACGGGGATGAGGGTCAGGGCGCGCCCTTCGACGTCGAAGCCTTCCAGGCGACGATGGCTGAGCACCAACGCTGGGCGCAGCTCGACGTTTCGCTTGGAGAGGCAAGCGAGGCGGTAAAAGATTTGTGCGCCGATTTGGCCCGCTTTGAACGGGGGGCTGCTGTTTCCCTGGTTTCGGCGCTGCTGACGATTCCTCGATATCAATCCAACTGCATCCGAATCGAATTGTTGGTTGCCCTAGCGGTATTGCATTGCCGAGGGACAGAGGTGCCCCAAATCTCGGACCTCGGGCGTTGGTTCTCGGAGATCGGTAGCTCCCAATGTGCGGCGGGGGAAGATCCCGCGGAGGACGTATTTGTCACGTTGGTCCTATACCGCGAGGAGCAATTCCTCCTCCTCGAGGGAGTATGGGAGTCTGCTGGCTTCTATACACAGCGCGTCCTTGAAGTCCTTGAAACTACACCCGACAAGCACTGGTTCGCTGAACTTACGTCGTGCGTGAGGGCCGGTCTGCTCGTTTCGGACTTGGTCTGCCAGAGATCTGGTCTGCGCCGATATCAAGCCGGTTCGGAAGTTAGACGCCAAGAAATTGACGTGAACTTGATTGGTAGCTCCGACGAGTTGAGAGCTCGGATCTTGCTGCCAGTGGCGGAATTGGAGCATCTCGGCATCACGAAAGAGATGCTAAAGCCTTTCATCCTCCCCCCGCGTGCTCTGGACGAAATGGCGCACCAAAGGGTGGGTCTGAGTGCGCTCGATCGGCATCCGCTCATCGACCTTGGCGAGACGCTTCTTGTCGCGATGCCAACAGCGCTATCGATCGCAATACGAAACCTGGTCATTGAGACGATGGTCAGCGCGGAGTCGATCGATGCCTTCGACCGCGTCATTTCGATTAAATACGCGGAACTACTGTCAAGCACTCCACTTCTCGGGAGCGCGATGCACGCCCCCGTGAATTGGTACCTCGCTGAGCATGACCGCATAAGTAGCTTCATTTTTGAAGTCGATGCCGGCCACGTCATAGCGTTCCACCTGTTCCTGCCATCAGCCCGAACTCACACCACCGGCGGATTCAAGGAGATCGGGCAGCTAAGCAAAGCTCTCTGCGAAGCTATTGAGCAATCAATGCGCGGAGCAGAGAAGGGCTACGCGAGGTTGCACGAGCTGAGGCGTGGTCTTCACGTGGTGGTGGGATGCGGCTGGGGAAAGGGCTACTCAGGCGAATTTTCGAGAGAGGGAGACTCTGCTTGGGGATTCGAGTCGATGTCAGCGGCCGACCTGATTCGGCTAAGCGCGATTCCTGAAATGACGATCGACCACTTCTGGCGAATTGAGGCCGGCCTGCACGCGGCTGAGGCCGCAGGCGTGGAAATCGTGAACTTGAACGGGATCCTCAATTTATTTGGATGGGTGAGAGCAAACCACGGACATCTGGTTCCGCACGCAGATCTGCCAGAAGGGCGGGTCTCTCAGGATCGGCCGCTTTGGATCACCCCTCCTCTCGACCTGATCCGTGACGTGCGCGTCGAGGCCGATCAAAGCAACGACCTTCACATGGCCGTGGACCCCGCCGGGAAGCACCACTTTGTTCGACGAACGGAACCGAACTCACTTTTCGACTCCGAGAGTGCTAGACGCCTGTACGGATGCGAAGACTGCGTCGAGCATGGTGAGCTGATTGCCTTGTACGAAGGCGTGCGATCCCTTTGGCTTGGTGTGCAAACGCCAAGGATTCGGTCACGTAGCCTGCATTTCAAACTATGGGAAATGGCCGCAGTGTGGCTTCACCGTATCGGTTACGTTATCGATCCGATTTCAGGGTCCGGTGAATCGCTCAAGCTGACTCTGATCTTCGAAGACGAGGAAATGGATCCGAGGAAGGTGGATGTTGAGCCGCACTCCGACACCTCTGGTTTGTGCTCCTATTCAGTGAACCGTACAAAGCGCGAGGCCGAACTGCGATTTGGATCGGGGTTCATGGATTTCTTCAGAATCCCAGAGAATGTCGCGGAGCGCGCGGTCGTCCGAACCATGCTTCGCGCTTTGCTCACCCTACTTCAAGTTCCCCATGTGAAGGCCGTCGCGGAGGAACTGGAGCCGCAAATAGTGCTCAACGACCAGGCGCGCAGTTTTCACATCTTTCACGCATATCAGTACCTGGACTACGTGAGAGGTAGCCTGCCAAGTCGCCTAATAGAGATCGAGAAAATCGACGATGCAATGGTTAGACTGGGCCTCGGCTGGAGAGCCCAAGAAGTCGAAGAAAATCAAATCACTGGAAAGCAGGAGTGCACCCAGTTCTTAAATCGCGTCGCCGCACTCGTGGTTGTCGACATTGTTTCAGCACTAAGCAAGTACAACCGTCGTGCGACTATAGAAAGGCTGCTGCTTAATTGCTTGAAGGCACAGGACCAAGAGCAGCATTGGAAGCGCACGTCTGCGGCGCTCATCGGCTTGCACGGCGCGGGCCCCAAGGTGTTGGAGACGGTTGTCGAACAGGTTTCGCGTTTCACTGGAGCGCATGTAACCAGTCGCGTTCTCGTTGAGGTGGCGCTCTGCGCCTGCCCTGAATCAGGCGAGGCAATGCCTGCAGATATTGAGTTGAGCGTCCTGCTGGCCAGGGTCTCCCTGCTTATTCGTATAGGAGGCATGTCCGACGCGATTCATTACAACGTTCTTGAGCCTCGCTTGGCGATTTCGTCATTGGGCGACATCTTGGTGAGGGACGATTTTGGGCGTGAGATCGTCGAGCCAATGCTCTCGCAGGCAATTGGGGAGGGGTTCGTAGAAGGGGCCCCCAAGCAGCGTCGCAACTATCAGATGCCTAAGACGCAGGGTAGTACCCGAGAGGCTTTCGGCGAGATGTTTTACTCAGCGTGGCAAACGGAAATGGGGTTCACAATCGACGACGCCCGAGAGATGATTGATGCAGTAGAGCATCATGCACTGGCGTCGGATCGATTGCCGATTTTTAGCATGCGCCGAAGCGAGCTAGAAAAGTTGCTATCGCCGGTGACTGACAATGAAAAGGCAAAACGGTTCGTTTCCGCATTTTTGTTGTCGCCGAGGCCGCAGTGGGATAAGCCGCCATCGGGATTCGCTCGTCGAGACATATACCCCTGGCGATTTGGACGCCGACTCTCGGTTGTGACGCGCCCCCTGGTTCAGATCGATGAAACAAAGGATCCCGCAGTTTTCATTTCACCGGACCTACTACGAAAGGGCTTCGCGTACGTCATTGATCAGGCATTCAATGGAACGCTTGATCCATCGTTCTTCTCGTCTGATCAAATGCGGAATGAATGGCTCGGAGTTGCTGGTGAGGGGCACACATTCAATCACGAGGTTGCAGAGTTGCTCATGGCCGACGGCTGGACGGCGCGAGAAAACGTGGGACTACCGGAAGTTCTTAATCGAAAGTTGGTTCGCGACTACGGAGACATCGACGTCCTTGCTTGGCGTGCCGACCGCGATGAGGTGTTGGTAATCGAATGCAAGGACCTCTCATTTGCTCGAAACGCGTCTGAGATAGCGGCCTTGCTTTCTGACTATCAGGGCCGCCAAAAGGGAGGCAAACCGGACAAGCTTTTGCGCCATCTCGAGCGCTTTAGGTTGCTGGAGGCAGAGTCATCCGTGACTAGCCGAGTAACTGGGAAAGCTACTTTTCGACTCACTTCGTGCCTTGTGACTAGTAGGATCGTTCCAATGCAGTTCGCGAAAATTGACGCGTTGAGCGGAAGTTTCGTTGGAACCGTGAAGAGTCTGCTTGAAAGACTTCGGGCGTAGCTCGCCTTGGCGCACTTGCACATGACGGCGGTTCAAAAATGTCGCGTGTAGGCATGGATGCGTCCTATGCATCAGTGGAGCGGCGTGATGACGCCAAGCTAAGGCCGTCCAGTCGTCTTATTGCGAGAGCTAGGTTAGAGCCGCTTTGATCTTCTACTCGCAATAGTCCTGATTTCGACAAGGTGCACTAGCTCGTCCTGTGGATGTCCGCTGCTGGCCGAAAGCAGCCGTCATTAAAGTAGTGCTGCCGATAGGACTTACGCCGCTGCGCCCCTTAGCCCTGCCGGGCAATGGCCCGTCTAGGGGCAGCAAGCTGGCGCATTTCCCTCTCTGATTCGATCAGCGGCATACTCCCGCCAGGGGAGACCGGGGACGCACTGAGAATGCAGGAGAACCACCTCGAAGACGCCTGCCTGGACTGGCTTGCGAGTGTCGGCTGGAAGGCCATCGAAGGGGAAGCGGTCGCCCCCGGGGGTGAGGTTGAGGCCCGTAAGCGGTGGTCGGACGTTGTGCTGGCTCCTCGGCTCCGGCGGGCCGTGGCGCGGCTCAACCCGAAGCTCTCCACCGCCGAAGTCGACGCCGTCGTTGCCAAAGTCTCCGGCTACAGCCACCAGTCCCTGGTTGACGGCAATCGCGAGATCTACGACTGGCTGCGCAACGGCGTCCCGCTGGAACGCACCGCCAGCGACGGACGGCGAGAGGTGCTGCGCGTCCCCGTGATCGACTTCGGCGGCGCCAACGACTTGCTGGCCGTCCGCCAGTTCACGGTGCAGGGCTCAAAACTGCGGCGGCCGGACATCGTACTGTTCGTCAACGGCTTGCCGCTGGTTGTCGTCGAACTCAAGAACCCGGCCGATCTCCACGCCGACTTCGAGGCGGCCTGGAACCAGATCCAGAACTACAAGGTCGAGATCCCGCAGCTCTTCTGGTTCAACCTGCTCAACGTGGTCTCCGACGGCACAGTGGCACGCTACGGCTCGCTCAGCGCGGAACTGGCGCGCTACTCGCGCTGGCGGTTGCTGGACGGCAAGAAGGTGGGCAAGGAGCAGCTCGAGCTGGAAGTGCTCATGCGCGGCCTGCTCGATCCGGCGACGCTGCTGGACTTCTTCCGCGGTTTTGTCGCCTACGGTGGCGCGGACGGCGGCGCCAGCTTCAAGATCATCGCCCAGTGGCACCAGTACCACGGAGTGAAGAAAGCCGTCGCGCGAGCGGTGGAGGCCCTCACCCACCGCAAGGACGGCAAGGGCGGGGTGATCTGGTTCACCCAGGGCTCGGGCAAGTCCCTGTTGGCACTGTTCTACGTGATGGCGCTGCGCGACCGACCAGAGTTCGGCAACCCAACCGTGGTAATGGTCACCGACCGCAACGACCTCGACGGCCAACTCTACGAGACCTTCGCCGACAGCGCCTGGTCCTTGCGCGCCACGCCGGTGCAGGCTAATAGCCGCGATGGCCTGCGCCGGATGCTGTCCGAAGTGCAGGCCGGCGGCGTGTTCTTCACCACCATCAACAAGTTCGCACCGGAGCCGGGGCAGACCTCGGTGCCGGTGCTGTGCGAGCGCGACAACGTGGTGGTGATCGCGGACGAGGCGCACCGCACCCAGTACGGCTTCCGCGCCGATATGGATAGCAGGACCGGCAAGACCAAGTACGGCCTGGCCAAGTACATGCGCGACGCGTTGCCCAACGCCATCTACCTGGGTATGACCGGCACGCCGGTCAGCCTCGACGACCGCGATACCGAGGCCGTATTCGGCACCTACGTGGACGTCTACGACATGATCGCCGCCCAGGAAGACGAGGCGGTGGTCCCGGTCAGCTACGAGTCGCGGATCATCGAGCTGCGCTTCAACGAGGCCGAGAAGCAGGCGCTGATGGACGAGTTCCTCGACGCCACCGGCGACGAGGACGAAGCCGAACAGGACCGCACCGCCAGCCGCCATACCCGGCTGGAGGCGCTGGCGATGGCCGACGGCCGGCTGGCCACCCTGGCCGAGGACCTGGTGCAGCACTGGGAGGCGCGCAAGCAGTCGGTGACTGGCAAGGCGATGATCGTCGCCGTCTCGCGGGAGGCGGCGGTGCGCCTGTACAACGAAATCGTGAAACTGCGGCCGGACTGGCATTCGGACGACCTCAACGCAGGCCGGATCAAGGTGGTGATGACCGGCAGCTCGGCCGACCCGCCGCACTTCCAGCCGCACCGCACCGACAAGGCCGACCGCAAGCTGCTGGAGAAGCGCTTCAAGCAGGCGCCCGACGAACTGAAACCGGGCGAGGTGCCGCTGGAACTGGTGATCGTGCGCGACATGTGGCTGACCGGCTTCGATGCACCGCCCGTGCACACCCTGTACGTGGACAAGCCCATGCAGGGCCATGGCCTGATGCAGGCGATCGCCCGCACCAACCGGATCTGGAAGGACAAGCCGGGCGGCCTGGTGGTGGACTACATCGGCATCGGCGAGGAGCTGAAGAAGGCGATCCGCCAGTACACCCGCGACAGTGGCGCCGAGCGCGAACCGGTGGACACTTCGGGCGCCGCGCTGGGCGTCCTGCTCGATACCCTGGATGTCATCCGCAAGGAGTTCTTCGCGGGCTTCGATTACAGTGGATTCGAGGATCCGAAACGGGCCCTCGCGCTTCTGGCGCCGGCGATGGAGCATATTCTCCAGCGCGACCCTGAGCCTGACGACAAGGGCCGCAACCGCGGCGTGCGCGCCTACTTGGACCAGGTGGCCAAGCTGACCCGGGCGCAGGCCCTGGCCGGCACCCGCCCCGAGGCCATGGCCGTGCGCGAGGAGATCGCCTTCTTCCAAGCGGTGCGCGTGAGCCTGATCAAGCTGACCCGCTCGGCCGGCGGGATGTCGCGACTCGAGAAAGAGGCCGCGCTGCGCCAGCTCGTGGCCAAGGGGGTACTGGTCGAGGGCGTGAACGACCTCTACCGCACCCTGGGGCTGGAGAAGCCGGACATCAGCCTGCTCGACGAACGGTTCCTCGCTCAGATCCGAGAGCTGCCGACCAAGAACCTGGCCGCTGAGCTGCTGGAGCGACTGCTCGCCGACCAGATCCGCTCTCGCGGCCAGAAGAACGCGCTGCAGGGCAAGGAATTCGCCACCCGGCTGGAAGAGGCGATCAACCGCTACCAAAACCGCGGCCTGACCACGGTCGAGGTGATCGAGGAGCTGATCCGGCTGGCCAAGGAGATCAACGAGGCACGCCCGCCGGATGGCATGAGCGAGGAGGAGTTCGCCTTCTACCAGGCGCTGGCCGAAAACGAATCCGCCGTGCGCGAGCTTGGCCATCCCGTGCTGCGCGCGCTGGCCCAGGAGCTGACGGACAAGCTGCGCAAGTCGGCGACAATCAACTGGCAGAACCGGAAGGATTCACGGGCGCGGATGGTGGCCATGGTGAAGGTGTTGCTGGCGAGGCACAGGTACCCGCCGGACAAGCAGCCGGAGGCAATCGAGAAGGTGATTGCGCAGGCGGAGTTGTTGGCGGATTCGTGGGCGGCGTAGTGCAAGGGCGGGAGCGACTGATTACGACCCAGAGTGGACGTTTGCCCCTGAGGCGGGGCGGCCGAAGATCGCTGGGTTTGACCCCTTCGAACACCACTGCGCTGCGGCAGGGCTCGACAAAGCCCCGTTGCGGGGGCGTGTCTGGGAGGCAGGGCTTCAGCACAAGGCCTGCCGGGTCGTCACTCGTGACGCTGGACCAGCGAAGCCCGTATTAGGCCTAGGCCGTCGTGGCGCTGGTGGCCGAGGCCAGCACGCGCTCGAACTCCCGCACCTCTTCCACGACGAATGCCAAGTGGTGGCTAGTGTCGTACGCGATCCACTTTCCATGACCGTTCTTCACAGGCAGGCCGTTGCTGCAATCGGCGATGACCTGGTCGCCCCAGCTGAAGCCCGGCAAAAATTCTTTCGCGTTGGCGATTTCAGCCGCAACCGCCGGCATTTGCAATGCCCAACCTCCCGCAATCGAATGGCCGCGCGAGACAAGGAAAGCCTTGTCGCACGTGTACCGGATTTTTGCGTTGGCATTAGGGTTGCGAATGGCATCATTTGAGCTGGGACCGCGCACACCGTAGTCACCGAACGCCAACGGAATGCCGCTGAATTCAGTGCGGAGCGCCTGCCACAGCAGCATTTCCTTGCGAATCACCTTCGCAGTGCTGTCCTTCTTTTTAACCGCCAAGTCGACAGATTTGGGCATCGAAGATCCTGCGGTGGCGATGTACCGGAACCCATACCCACTGAGCAATTTCAGCACGCGAGTTGCGTCACTCGTGATGTCGATCAGCGGCTTACTCGTAAGATCGCCAAGATCGACCAGCACAGCGCACTCCGCCGGACTCAGCTGCATGTCCTCCAGCATCTCGTGCATGCGGTCGTGGAAAACGTCCGGCTCTGCCGCATCCTCGACCGCACTGGCCTCGAGGCGAAGACAGACGTAGGGAGCGCCCGACAGATCCAGGCCGCGCATCGCGAGTTTGTAGAGCTGATCGTCCCAACGGTCGTACCCCACCACTGGTGCCACCGTAACGCCCTGCCCCCTGAGGCTGGCATAGAGGTAAGCCAGCGCGTGCTCGCCGGTTTCAACCGTGGCGTCAGGTGCCCAGTTGAAGGCGTCCGCAAGCACCAAGTCACCCCCCCAATACTTGGCAATGCTCTCTGCGACCTCATCCAGATAGTCCGACTTCGGCGTAAAACTGTTCTGGTACTTCTTCGCCTTCTGCCGGTTCTCGCTGATGACGGGAACATCGAATAGCGGATGAATGACTGCAGCGTGCGCTGCGTCCATGTGCTTGGACGCTTCGTACTCGCTCGTCAGAGACTTCAGAATCGGGAGATACGTCGGAGCCATGTCACACCTCACTCGAAAACGGAAAGAGCGACCGAACTTGCTGCTGCCCAACCAAATCGGAGAAAGCCGTGTAGTTGCTGGACTCCTTTCGGAGTCTGCCTGCGACGATTGCCGGATGTATCCGAAGCTCTCTCGCCAGCTTTTCGATCGTCTCCCTACTGGGGGAAAGATACGCCTCGCTCCGGCGCCACATAATCCTTGGAATGAAAGCCTCGCGCGCTAGTCTGTTCGCCTCGGCCTCTCGTCGGTCCTCGGACGACGCATCCAGGTCGTCTAAGAAAGCCTCGTCGTTGCCGACGTGCTTCCAGATGTGTGCAACCTCGTGGACCAGCGTGAACCAGAAGTTGTCGAGCCTGTCATATCGTAGGGTCAAACCAATGATGGGTGTGCCGTCCGCGTCCTTCAATGCAGCGCCGTCCAGCTGAGTCCCCTTGAGGTGAGGTTCGATCACTACGGCAATGCCGTGACGCCCCAAGAACTCGACCGCCAGAAGTGGGCCTCGCTCCGACCAGCTCAGTTGGGCGAGCTCGCGTAGGAAGCCCGCGGTCAGCATCTCCGGCTCATAGGGACCCAACCTCGGCTTCAGCGCGCGCGCCTGCTGGATCACACGAGCGAGCCAGGCGTAGAGCGCATATCTAGTCGTCGGAGAGGCCGCTTCTCCACCAATGCTTCGGCGGAAGGCAGCCGCCCCAAACTGGAGCCCGGCGTCCTCGATGAACCCCTTCACCAGTTCCTCGACACCGGTCTTCGTTTTCGCAGGCAGGTCCGCCAGCCACCCACGACGTGCCATCTCTTTGAAGGGAAACTTCGACCAATCAACGTCCGCCTTGCCCGACGTGGCGTGATCTTCCGGAACCGACAGCCCAATCAGCGTCTCAGCCGAGATGCCGAGCCCAATGGACAGCGCCCGGATCATCTGGACAGTAAGGGGACGCTTCCGACCCAGTACCTCGGACACCCGGCTACGCGTTCCGAAATACGGGACGAGATCAGCTTGCTTAAGCCCCTTTTCCTGCATGCGGAATTGGATGGCGTCGACGGGGTCGGGGGCCTCAATCGGAAACTTGCTGTTCTCGTATGCCTCGATCAGGACGGTAAGAAGTTCCAGCCGGTCGCCATCCGCGGAACCCGCAGGGGGCTGTCGCGCCATGAGCTCCTGTACCTCCCGCAGGTAGGTGAGGTACTGCTCTTCGGTGCGAATAACTTTAGCGTTCATAGGGATTGTCGATATTGTTCATTTCGAGGATCAGGGCTACGCCCTGTGCGAAAGCGACTTGGAGCCGCAGCCAGTACCCGCTGGTTCCGATGGGGAAGAGGAAGTCGCCGGGGGGCCTCGTCCGCGCGTTCGGGAACTGTTCGGTGACGTCCTCTGGCCGCCGCCAGTGCGCGTGGGCCACCTCGGAACACCAGCCGCGGAGCCAGCGATCGACGTCTTCAGTCCCCCGTTTCAGCTTTTCGCGGCCAATGAGCTTCATGTGGTGTGTTCTCGATTTGGGAACAGATTAGCGGCAACTCTTGAACAGGTCAAGCGTTCCCGTTGTGGGAACTCGTGGCCGAAGCTGCCCTCCCCAGAATGGGGAAACGCGACGCGATTGGCGCATGACTATGCCTTTGGACCTGACCCAGCTCGTTTTGGGGGAGATCCTCAATCTCCACAACTCTCTCTTAGCCAAGCCGGCTGTGCGGAAGACCTTTCGGCGGAAGAGAGGGACCTGATCGCCTGTGTCGAGGCGCTGCGAGCCTCGCAGGAGGTCGAGTCCGAACCGGTACACGAAGCTGGGCGCGGGAATGGGGTCGGGGAGGAATGGGGGGCGGGTTCACTCCCGACCTGAAATGGAGCTCTTTTGCCAGGTGCTTCGGTCTCGGCGGATGGCGTGTCGGCTAATCTTTCCGGCACGCCCACCTGTTTGGCCGGCACGCCGGCCCCGAAGCCGACACGCGGGGCTATTGGATCGAGGGGCCAGCTACCCAAGCCTCGGACCGGCGAGCAGCGTCTTGGCTTCCAGTTGTCGTTGGGTAAGCGCCCTATCACAACCGGACTCTCTCCATGGCTGGTTGGACATCCGTGGCTTAAACGCTGGCCTCGTCCACGAGAGTCTCAGCGTCGGACAAGCGAAGCTTGCCGGAGATTAGACGGGGGAGAAGCGTGTCTCGGAGCTGTTCAAGCGCACTGACAAGCTTGAGATTTTTCTCAATTTTGCACAGCAACGGGGCGACCACTCCATCGAACGACGCAAGCACTCGGTTAGTTGGCTCGATAACTGGACACAGCTCAGCAGAGTCCCTCGCCAGAGCGAGAACGGTCGTCCCAGTGGCATGGCCAACCGCTCTCTCCCTGAAAGCAGACTGCTGAAACGCAAAGAACAAATAACGTTTCCATACATCCGCGCTAGGCCGCTTAACTACAACCTTGAACACGTGGTGGGATACGAACGCTGGATCGTACCCGGTAGGTACAAACAAGGCTCTCCCCAAGATCTGTCGGTGTTGCGTCATGTCCGTGTTGGCCATGATCAAGTCGCCTCCGCGAACCACATGTCTATCGCGATAAGCGCCCGTATAACGCTTTATATTTTCGGTGGCAAACGTTCGAATCGCATTGAAGCAACCAAGGTTGAACATAAAGGCGCCCTCTGACTCACGGAGTCCCGCACCCTTATATGAGCAGCCTTTTATAAGTTCAGCGACAGCACTAATTTTCGTGAGCATCCAGCCCTTCGGGATCGGACCAAACTCAAGGTCTTCGAACTCGCTTGGGAACAAGGCAGCGGTCGCGGCGTCCATGCCTTCGGGTTCGCGACCCTCGGCCTTGGCGCGGACGGGGTCGAAGTCCACGAACCAGGACTTGAACAGGGCTTGGGCGATGGCTTCGAGGGTGGAGTTGGCTTGGCGCAGGTTGTCGATGCGGTCATCCAGCGAACTAAGAGTCGAGGCGATTGATCGCTGTTCGTGAAGCCCGGGCACAGGAATCGTCATTGCTCGCAGCAAGCCAAGATTGATGTGCGGCACCCCTGCTGCCACCGCGTTGTCTTGGATTTGCGAGATGAAGTCGTGGCTTTTCGCTGCGTAGTACACGTAGACGGGATCTGCTTTAGATTCATCCACCGTCAGCTTCATCTGACTCTGAGAAATTACGTATGTGTCGTATGGCTCAGCCGGCACCAGCGACACCTGCCCCAAGGTTCCCCGCTGAGTGAATACGATGTCTCCAGGCTTCGCCGTGTTAGTGCGCAACCTATCGGCCTTTTCTTGCGACACATAAACAAAATCGCCACCGACCCAGCGTTCACTCAAGTTCTGGCCACGAATGACAGGGACGCCTCGTTCAACGTAATCCCCCGAGACGAGATTTGATCCGAATGGCCCAGCTGCTGTTGAGTTTGGAGTAGGTGATGCCAGTTGAATCAGTGTGGAACGTTCGAAGCTAGACGCCATAACCCAGCGCCCCCAACTTCTCCCGAATCACTGCATCCAGCTCCACCCCCCTTGCCATCTGGGCGGCCAACTCCGCCGTCAGCCACTCCATCTTCTCCGCGAACGCCTCGTCGTCCTTCTCTTCGGCCACCGTGCCCACGTAGCGGCCAGGGGTAAGAACGAACCCGTGCTTCTCCACGTCCTCCAGCGAGGCGCTGAAGCAGAACCCCGGCTCATCGGCGTACTCCCCGCCACCGCTGAACTGGGTGCCGCGCCAGCGGTGATACGCCTGCGCAATCCGCTGCATGTCCTCTTCGGTGAACTCGATCTGAGTGCGGCTGATGCGGCCGGTGGCTGCCTTGCGGGCGTCGATGAAGAGGATCTGGCCGCTGCGGTCCACGCTGCCGTTCTGCCCGGGCTTCTTGTCGCGGCTGAGGAACCACAGGCAGGCCGGGATCTGGGTGTTGGAGAACAACTGGCCCGGCAGCGCGACCATGCACTCCACCACGTCGCCTTGGACCATGCCGCGGCGAATGTCGCCCTCGCCGCTCTGCTGGGAGCTCATGGAACCGTTGGCCAGCACGATGCCGGCACGGCCGCGCGATGACAGGCGCGCCAGCATGTGCTGCAGCCAGGCGAAGTTGGCGTTGCCCTTTGGCGGGATGCCGTAGACCCAGCGCGGGTCGTCGGCGAGCTTTTCGCCGCCCCAGTCGGAGATGTTGAACGGCGGGTTGGCGAGCACGTAGTCGGCGCGCAGGGTCTTGTGCTGGTCGTTGTGGAAGGTGTCGCCGTAGGTCTTGCCCAGGTCACCGTGCAGGCCGTGCACGGCCAGGTTCATCAGCGCCAGACGGCGGGTGGCGGCCATGAGTTCCTGGCCGTGGATGGCCAGGTCGCCCTTCTTCTTCAGTTTCGCGGCGTGGGCATCCTTGAACTTCGCCGACTGCACGAACATGCCGCCCGATCCACAGGCCGGGTCGTAGATGGTGCCCTTGAACGGAGCGAGGATCTCGACCAGAAGGTTGACCACGCTCTTGGGCGTGTAGAACTCGCCGGCCCGAGCGCCTTCCTTGAGCGCGAACTGGCCGAGGAAGTACTCGTAGACCTCGCCGAACACGTCGCGGCTGCCGTGGCGCTCGGGGTCGAAGCTGAGCTTGGCCAGCAGCTGCATCAGTTCGCCGAGCTTGCCCGCCTCCAGCTCAAGGCGGGAGAACTCGCGGTATAGCACGCCTTTCAGACTGGGGTTTTCTGCCTCGATCTCGCCGAGGGCCTTGTCCAGGCGCTGGGCCAGGTCGGGCGTGGCGGCCTGCCCCAGCAGGGTCTTGAAGTGCGCGCTCGGCGGCACCCAAAACACGTTGTCGGCGTCGTAGAAGGTCTTGTCGGCGGCGAATTGCTCGACCAATTCGGCGCGGGCGTCTTCGTCCTCGACGTAGTACTCGGACGTCCGCTCGGCCAGTTTCTTGCCGATCACCCGTGCCTGTGCGTCGAACATGTCCGACACGTACTTCAGGAACACCAGCCCCAGCACCGGATACTTGTAGGTGGCCGCAGCAACGGATCCGCGCAGCTTGTCCGCCGCCTCCCAGAGGGTGCGTTTGAATTCTTCGTTGGTCATTTCATCCCCTACTACAACCGTGACCTTCGCAACTTCCGTTCTCGCGGCCTGATTCAGTAACCGCTGGGCCAGTTCTCGCGGTCGTCCCCTGGCGCATCCTTCAGCCCCCGCCTGGCGGCGGGGGATCGCGGACTAGCTCGACCAGGTCCTCTATCCGGCACCCGAAATAGACACACAGCCGCTCCAAGGTGTCCGTCCGGACATGCGAGCTGTGATTGAGCATTCGCGAAAGGGTGATCCGGCCGATTCCGGTCGCCTCGGCAATCTCCACGAGGGGAAGGCGGCGCCGCTCCCGGAACTCGAAGTCCGCGATCCGTTCCTTGAGCTTGAATCGAAGCATCGAGCCTGAACCCCATATGAATCGTTAGTGATTCATTAGCGTGTCTAACTTTGCAAATGGCCCTTCCTTGATACAACGGAACTGTGAATCACAAACGATTCACTTGTACCCGTAACCCCGCAAGGAGCGCCTGAAATGAACCAGACCTACCTTACCACCGATCAGTTGGCTGGGCTGATCCACTACGACGCCCGGACGATCCGCAACCGCCTCAAGGACGCGGTCCTGCTGGAGGGCACGCACTACATCCGACCCTTTGGCGGGCGGAAGATCCTCTTCATCTGGGAGGCCATCCAGCGCGATATCGGCAGCTTCTCCCTCGGCCGGGCGCCTGCGACCACGGTGGCATCCGCCGCCGGGATTCCGATGGCCAATGGCGGGCTGGCCCATGGCTAAGGTCCGCGTACGCCCCGAAGCGGGGACGCTCTATCTGGACTTCTTCTACCGCGGGGTCCGGTGCCGGGAGCAGACCGCCTTGCCGGACACGGCGGAGAACCGCCGTCGCGTCCAGGCGCTGATGAACCGGATCTCGAAGGAAATCCGGCAGGGCCTGTTCGACTACGCGGCGACCTTTCCCGAGAGCCCCAGGGCGGCGCGCTTCGCCGATGCCGCGCCCGGGCGTTCGCCCATCGCGACCACGCCCGGCACTCAGCCCCCCGCTGAGACGCCCACCTTCGCCGAATTCTCGGTGACCTGGCGCAAGGAGATGGCTCCCCAATGGCGGCGCCAGCACCGCGAGAGCGTCGACGCGACGTTCGACGCGCACCTGCTGGCCGAATTCGGTGACCGCCCGATCGGGTCGATCTCCAAGGCCGACGTGCTGACCTTCCGCGCAAAGCTCGCCGAGCTCCCCGGTCGCTCGAGTGCGCGACTGACCTCGACCACGATCAACCGGATCATGGGCTTGTTGCGCCAATGCCTCACGGAGGCGAGCGAGCGGTTCGGGACTGCCGACGTCTTCAAGGGCATCAAGCGGCTCAAGGGTCGCCGGCCGGACGTCAAGCCGTTCTCGCTCGAGGAGGTCGAGAGGATCCGCACGAGCATCCGGCCTGACTACCGCGACTACGTCACCTGCCGATTCTTCACCGGCATGCGCACTGGCGAGATCAACGGCCTGAAGTGGAAATACGTGGATCTGGACAACGGCCTGATCCAGGTTCGCGAGGTGTTCTCCGCCGGCGAGTCGGAGGCGGACGCGAAGACGGAAACCTCAATCCGGGACATTCCGATGCTGCCGCCCGTCAGGGAAGCGCTCCTGCGGCTGTGGCAGGCGCGGGACCCGGAGTGCGAGTACGTGTTCGCCACGCGCGGAGGTTATCCGATCGATGCGCACAACTTCGCGAACCGCGTCTGGTATCCGCTGTTGCGGTATCTCGACATCGAAAGGCGCCGACCCTACCAGACGCGCCACACAACGGCGACGCTCATGCTCGCCTCCGGCGAGAACCCGGAATGGATCGCCCGCCTGATGGGGCACGCCAACACCCAGATGCTGTTCACCGTGTACTCGCGCTACGTCCCGAACCTGACGCGCAACGATGGCCAGGCCATCACCGGTCTGCTCAACAGCCGCTACCAAACCAGTACCGCCGCCGAGCCCGAGTCGACCGATGCGATGGCGCTGCTCGGGAAGCTGTCGCCCAAGGAACTGCAGGAACTCATCCAACTTTCCAGGAGGAACGCACAATGAACGGACTCTCCAGCCGCTTTGCCGTAGGCGCCGGTGAGGAACCCGAGCGCATTCCAGCGCTTGTCGAGGTGGTGGAGGCTGCGGGCCCGAGTGGCAGCGTCGTCCGCATCCAGACCCATACCGGTTCGCGCTTGGCCTGGTGCTGGGTGGAATTGAACAGGCACGACACGGTCCGTCGTGGGTACGCCAGCATCCTGCCGTTCCGGCGATCCATTCCCCAGGAGGTGCTTGTCGGCTTCGAACCAAATGACCACATTCCGATGCGGGACCTTGTCCACGACGGCCTGTGCCCCATTCCGGACGTCGTGGCCCAGACCGTGGCTTTGGTGGAATCCATCGACCACCCCGGGATCCGCGAATGCGTGACCTCCGCCCTGCTCGATTCCCGCGCCTGCCCACGGTATTGGCGTTGCCCGGCTTCCCTGGCGCATCACCATGCATTCGAAGGCGGGCTTGCGCTGCATTCCCTCGAGGTCGCGACACTCGTGGCCTCCAGCCGCGGCCTCAGCACTAGGGACAGGGATCTGGGCATCGCCTATGCGTTGCTTCACGACTATGGAAAGGTCCTCTGCTATGCCGATGGCCGCTACACCAAACACCAGAAGCGCGGACACGTGGCGGTGGGCCTGGAACTGCTGGAGCTCCATGTCCAGAACGTCGGCTGGAGTGACCCGGAAGCAGAGACCCACCTGATGGAATTGCTCGGCGGACCCCAACAGGGGCCCTACCCGCTTGCATTGGGTCGCATCGTCAAGGCCTTCGACCAGAAGAGCTGCGAGGCGGATCGCCTGCGGCGCGAGGCGCGCATCTCTCCAAATGAGACCGCGAAGACATGAAATCTCATTCGTCCCGGATGCCACTTCGAAAATGTCGCAGGTGGGACGGCTCCACCGACAAGGAATCCCTACATGAAGTCTAAAGATGATCGGACTGGAACTGGCTCTCTTGCGTCGAGCTTTCTGGAAGGGCTGCGGGAGTCCCCTGCGCTCTTCTTCGGTCCTGCAATCGCAATGTGGCGATGGATGGGCCGAATCGGGGCACGGGTCTCGCGTCGGGCACCGCCAGCCTTCCGTCGACCGATAAACGCCTCGTCCCGCCTCGGAAACGCACTGCCACTCGAGCCGGAAAAATCTGTCTGGGCAGCCGTCTATGCCAGCTTTTGGGATGATCCCGCAGAAGCGATCAGGCGAGCAGATCTGGCGGTCTTCGGACTGAGGCTCGCTGCAATCAAGGACGCGTCGCCCGCCCCTGAGTTCGAACTCGCCCCACGTGGCGTGGTCCTGTCCTACGAACAATTCTGCGCCTGGTATCCGGTCGCCCTTGAGCTCGCAACGCCTCGCTCAAGATTCCGGCAACCGGACGAAATGGCCTGCCGGGACGCCTATGATCGTTACCAGCAGTCCAAGGGCGATTTCTACTGAGTTGCGACTTCCGGCACAAATCTCTGCTTTTGAGACTGGAGGCTGATCCGATTTGGGGCGGGGAATTGACCCCAAAAGGAGAAATCGCAATGAGATTTGTGCTCTATCGCGATCGGACCGGCAACTGGCGCTGGACTCTCTACGCCTCCAACGGCGCCAAAATCGCGGACTCTGCAGAAGGTTACGTGAACAAGACAGATGCCCGACACGGGATTGACCTCGTGAAGTCGACTAATTCGATGACACCTGTCATCGAACAGTAGATACGAGGCGCCTCGCGGCGACTCATCCAAATGGGTCGCCGCCTTCTTTTCGAGCAGGCAACGGTTGCCATAGAACTGGGTGCCGGTCCACCAACTTTTTGCGTGTCGCTCTACCCCTGCTCAAGCCTGCACCGAAGATTCGAGTGCCCGAAAGTCGCTAGGCCGACTCGGCCATCGTCTGAACCCAGCGAGCGCAAGCTGTCGTTCGGTGGGAAAGTCACGTTGTATTCTCGCCCATCGGTACGAGCCAGACTTCTTGCAGCCGGAAAAAGTCCTTCGCCAGTAACGCAAGAACGGCCCCAGGTATCAAGGCGGCGAGATTTGGTCCGAGCATTGCGAAGCAAGCAGCTGTTGATGCTCCCGCTCCAAGGATGCACAAGAAGCCCTTCCGGCGGCGTTCCTTACACTCATCCGCCCTCCGACGACTAAGCTCGGCGACTCGCTCAGACAGCCCGGCAAGCTCAGTTCGCGTCTTCCCGCCAGTTTTCGTTACGCGGCCGACCACCCCCGGCACTGCACGGAAGTTGTGGATGGTGAAGTAGTGGATACCGCGACCTGACCCCGCCTCTTCTCCTCTGGTCTTGAAATACTCGATTCGGAAAAGCGCATTGGCACCGATTGCACTCGCGTGCCCGCGGAGCTCTGCTTTCGCCGCCTCGGGTGAATCCCGCGAGGCACCCAGGATGATCCATGGAATCGACTCGAGCAGCTCCCATTCCGCGAGCTCCGCGCCTTTCGTCTCCACAATGTCCGGGGGCGTTTCATATCGGCAACCAGCAGGGCTGCTGACCACCCGGACACCCCGGGCACGATAGCCCTTGGGTGTGGCCGTTTCCTCGAACTCCACGCGCAGTCCTTGATGCAGCGGAGCTGCATGGACCAGGTCCTGCTCGTGGAGGTAGTAATCGATCCCATCATCCCCGCGCACGAAGCCATACCGCTTGCTGGGAAGAAATGACTTGACTGTTCCCTGCATGGAGCCCTTCCACGATGCCCTGCCGGATCTCGAGAATATCTGAATATCCGATACTCGGCGTCGCTGTCGAGGGGCGGTGGAGCGTTCGAAGGCCGCCGCCTCTTCGGAGGAGTAGGCGACCGTGTGCAACTTGTGGGGACCCGTCCGGGTGCTATTGCTGGATCAGTCCATCAGCCTAGAGCGTCGAATGTCCGACACCCCTTCCCCAGATAGCGCCTCCGCTGGATCGTACGATGACACTGCCTTCCAGGCGAAAATCCATGCTGCGCTGCAGTGGCGAGCTGCCACGGGCTGGCCGGGGAAGGGAGAGGATCTGGCGCTGGCCGCCCGGCTCTACAGTCGCTACCGCGGGCCTACTGAGCCCGAGGCGGTATACATGGCTTGGCATCACGATCTTGCCTCAGCCCTGTTTGATCAGCTGGCACAGACGTCGCCCCCTGAGGAACTGGGTCACCGCCACGTCTTGTGCATGCTGCTCCTGCGGGCCGCCACCCTGGAGCTCGGTCTCTAATGCCTGCCGCGTGGCTTTCCGGCCCTTCGGATTCCCTTGCCATGGCGGCGGATTGGGCCGAGCTCGGATTCCAGCCCGTCGATAAACGTTCTCAGATCGCTCCCCAGAAGAAAACAAATGTCGCGCAACTCCAGGGTGTCCAGCCGCCGGACTCCGCGCTCGACATCACTGATAAACGATTGAGATCGTCCGAGCTGGCCGGAAAGCATCACCTGAGTAACGCCGGCGTCGATCCGCAGTTCGCGCAGGCGCCGCAGGAGCACTTCGTATTCGGTTCGATGGATGGTCTTGGCCATGGCCACGACTTGACGGCGTGGCGTCCGACGCTATATTCAGTATTCCGATATCTGAACTCGCGATATTTGGAGACCCTGGGGAGGGCCGGAGTTCGATTGCTGTTGTCCTTCAACTGATGCCGTGTCCTGGGCGTGGGTTTTTCCCAACGGGCAAGTCCTGCTGCACGCACGGCTTTGCAGCGCGCCTTTTAGACGGAGGTAACCATGACGCGATCAAACGTTCTTGCCGCGGCACTTTTAGCGTCTCTCTTGACCGCCTGCAGCTCGCCAAGTCCGACCGGCGCCTCTGGAGCCTCGGCAATGGAGATCGACCAAACCGCAGTCTGCGAGGTCACGGACTGGCACCACGATGTGGTCAAGACCGCTTGCAGCCCCGGGCAGAAAGTGCTCTTTCTCCCGAATAGCTGGGGCAACGAACAGTTGCCCGTCGTCTTCGCCGCAGTCAATTGCGACCTGCGCTTCAGTGTCGCGATGACAGTAGGCGGGGTGGCATGCATTTTCGCACCCATCGCGGGTGACACGAATACCGCAGGCGAAGAGTCCAACGGGACGAAGAAAGAATGATGGCCGTTGTGAGGGTCGCATTTACTAGCGCGGGAGGCAAAAGAACCCTGCAGGCGACCGCTATTCAACAAGTAGGCAAGTAGCGGCTACTTGCCTACTTGGCTACCGGTTGAAGTATCACTGCTTTCAAGGCCTTCGCCGTCCAAGTGGAGTCGGGGAAACTGGCGAGGCGCTACCATCCGGGCTTGTACGGTATCGACCGACCAATTTCGCTACCGCATGGCTCTAAGCCAAGGTCCTGGTGCCCAGCAACGGTCGGCAAAGCTCCAATCCGATACAGCTTGGCTGGACACCGTGAGGTCCCAACCGTGACTGCTTGACGCCCAGCACCTAGATGCTCTCAGGCCATTCCAAACGGGTCGCATAGGTAAGCGGCTCTGTCCGGCAACTCTCACGCCACCCGGAAACATCTTGGGGCAACGCCAGTCCCACACCCAGTCCGGACGGATGCCGGAACCGTGCCATTGCGGTGACATCCTCGATTGTCGGGTAGTGTCGCGCGATTGCGACAGCGCGTCGACGCATGGCAAGCGGCAGGCTGGGATCTCGCGCGATTTCAATGAGGAGACTCCCACCCCAGAGCAGCGCCCTGGTACGTTCCTCCGGCATGGTCATAAGCAGCCTCCTGTTTGCCTGACCGTAGCGTGCAGCATCCGCGTCCCACAACTTGCGACGACTTGTCGCCGCCCCTTGTCCGTCGAAACGACAGTGTCCGTGCTGGATTCGGAATGCGGGAGAGCAAAACCCTAGCGACCCGGTACCTCTGCCGGATCCGTCACGATCCAACGTGCGGCAGAAGAGGCAGTTAACCAAAAGGCTTATCGCAAGGAGCAGTTCCCATTCCACGAACATACGGGCGTGCGGAGGCCGACTGATATCAATCACCCGCCCGATAAAACGCTCGTCTCGCAGTG
Organism: Lysobacteraceae bacterium; assembly: GCA_004297225.1. Taxonomy (GTDB): domain Bacteria; phylum Pseudomonadota; class Gammaproteobacteria; order Xanthomonadales; family Xanthomonadaceae; genus Cognatiluteimonas. Next base: position 87,489 of record SCUI01000014.1, read on the forward strand.
AACTACAACTGTGCCTTTTTGATTAGCCAGATAGTTAGCGCCTCCAACTCTTCATATGAGCCCACCTCACCGGTCATGTAACGACCGTCAACAACGAATGCTGGAGTTCCTAGCAACTGAATATGTTCATAGATCTTTCGGTCCTCTTCCAAACGATCGGAGACTTCAGGCGACTCTGCAGCCGCTCGGAAGCTGTTCGGATCGACACCATACTTCTTATAGAAGGCGGCCATGTCCCCCACTGAGCCTTTACCCTGCAGAGTAAAGATCACGTAGTTGAAGGCGTCCTCGTGGGCCACTTTGGCGACTCCGAGCTTCTCTGCCGCGTAATACGAGCGCGCGAAGGGTTCCCATGTCTCGGACCAAGCCACGGGAACCATACGTACCGAAACGCCCTTCGGTAAACCACTTGCTATGCGCGTCACGTTTCCCTGAAACTTGAAACAATGCACACACGCGTACGAAAAGAACTCCACGACTTCTCCGCTTGGTAAACCACTGCTCGGCGCAAGAACTTTGTACGCAGTCCCCGCCTTCCAATTCTTTTCAGCGCTTACAGCGGCAAGTGGCACCACCAGGGCACCAATCAGGGCCAGCAAAACTGCATTTCGCCAGGAACGATTCATTACGTCACCTCCTTGTTTCAATTGACAAGCGCAGCCTCACGTTCATGAGGAGCCTGAGCTTCTGCCAGGTTGATAATTCTTTCCGCTGATCGAATGGTCTCCTCTCTATGAGCAAAGATGATCCGTGTCATCCGTAGCGAGGAGATTGCTGAGCTGATTCTGCTTTCATTACCGACATCCAAATGGCTAGTCGCTTCATCAAGAAGGATCATTCGGGGCTTCTTATAGAGAGCCCGTGCCAACATCACGCGCTGTCTCTGGCCACCCGATAGCCCCCCACCGCGCCCAGACACTCTCGTCTCATACTTCATCGGCATGTTTTCGATGTCTTCGTGGATCGATGCTGTCTGCGCTGCCCATCGCATGACATCTTCATCGACCCCGGGATCGAACCAAGAAATGTTCTCCTTGACCGAGCCGCTAAATAGACAGTCGTCCTGCAACACGGTTGAACATATTCTTCTTAGGCCAGGCAAACCGATCTCAGTAAGAGGCAGTCCCCCGACCAAAATTTCACCCTCTGTTGGCTCAACCAGACCCAGCATTAGTTTAGCCAATGTCGACTTTCCAGAACCGCTCTCTCCAACGATCGCCACGGATTCCCCTGCCGATATCTCAATATTCAGGTTTCGGAAGACCCACGGATCAGATGGAGAGTATCTGAACCCCAGGTTCCTTATGCGCAAGCTCGGAGTGAGCGAGGAGGTATCAAAATTCTCTGGGCCGAGGTTCTGCCGCGGAGCCAACGCATACTCGGCTATGCCCTCGAAATGTGCCTTCAAGTGCCTAATTTCAAGCACTTTCTCCGCCAGCAGACTGATTTTTGTGTAGAAGATATCTGCGTAACTAACGCACGCCACCATCATCCCGCTAGTGAAGTCCCCACTCCTAGCAAGATAAATGGCGCAAGTGATAATTAGTACACGGGACATAGAGAACATCCCTTGACCAAACGGGATCATTGTTCCAATGATCCTCGAACCCTTGAAGGAGAAATCCAACGCTTTTCGCAAGCTCTCTACGTTCTTTCTTGCACATCGATCCTGCTGATTTGCAGCATATACCGACTCGATACCGCCTATGGTTTCAATGAGTTCACCCTGAGCTGTTGCAATCCATGCGATCTCGCTCCTGGAAATATCGACGACTCGACTCACCATGAGCCATCTCGCTACAAAGTACGCGGCAGCTACAGCACATACAATTCCCGCCAACGGCTTGCTATAGATGAAAAGCGCACCGATAGCGAAAACCCCAAAGAGCCCAGACAAGACTCCATCAACTGCGCCTTTTGTTATGGCGTCCTGGATGGCTCGTAAGGACTGAAACTTTGTAGCCACGTCGCCTACATGCCGCGCCCCGAAAAATTCAGGGGGGAGTTTAAGAACGTGCGCGAGAAGCTTGTGATACCAATCTAGGTTAAGCGCCGCTCCTAGCTTGGCCAAAGCCCAGTTCTTGGCAATGATTGCCAAGAATTGGACGGCGACCACCGCCAGGAATGCGCCAGTGACAAGCCAGATCAGTTTGTTGCCCACTGGATCTGTAAAGTTGTCTACTGCCCATTGAATTTGCCAAGGAATGACGATCCCCAGCATTTCTGCTAATAGAGCTAGGAGCAGGATGCAAATTAATTGAAAGCGAAACTTGGAGATGTGCTGAATCGCATCCCTAAGCCCATATCTTGATCTCAGATCGACACTCTCAAACCGCTCGCCAGGGGACACCTCCAACGCTATGCTCGAATACTCATCTTGAAAGTCGCGCTTTTTTAAGACCCTCTTTCCCAACGCCGGATCGTGCACAACGTACTTTTCGGCAATTATTTCCTTGAGTACGACAAAGTGGTTTAGGCGACAGAATAGGACGCACGGCAACGCAATCTTTCCCAAATTCTCAGCAGGTACTGAGTATGCTCGGGCCTGGAACCCTAATTCTCGAAGAATCGCAACTAATCTATGTAGACTCGTGCCCTTGATCGACGTTCCGAACTTGGATCGAAGATAAGGAAGATCAACGAGACAGCCATAATAGGTCGAGATCATGGCAACACACGCTTGACCACACTCGTGTATTTCCGATTGCAGAATTACGGGAAGTTTTCTCATGCCAAAGACCGCCATGTCTTGCTGAGTGTGCTTAAAGTCGAACTGCATCCATTGGCGACATATTGGATGCGACAGAGACACTTTTAGCGATCGAAGCAAGACACACCACCTCGAAAGCCAAGGCTAGGATTAGGATCTCATCTAACCCGAGGCTCGGCAGGCCGAATCTAGCAACAAGAATGTTGCTGGTCGCAAAGTAGCCAAGGCAACCGAGAAAGACGCCGCCCCCGACAACCAGCGTGCTCTCCAGGGCGAAGTGCATGAATATCTGTGCCTTGGTCGCACCGAGTGCTCGCCTGATGCCAATAGACTTGCTTCGTTGTCTAATCCAGTATGAAGTGATCCCAGATACCCCAATGACGCATACAACAAGTACGGCAGCCAGCACGACTGTAAGCAGTTGCGCCAGTGCCCGCTCATATCTGAAATAGTCCGATGTTGTTCTTTCCAAGCTCTTCACTACAACCGACGTGCGGCTAGAGTCGTTTGACATCAACGCCTCTCTGAGGGAATCGACAAACTGCTGATCGCTTCTCTCATTCCGAACCAAGTAGAACCCGCCAGCAAACGGTTCTGCCATACGGATGACACACAGGTTGGAATTTCCTGAGCTATCGATGATCGGCTTGGATATGTCGCGAACAACTCCAACTATGGTCGCTTGGTTTAATCCATTGTCACCATAGAACAGGACCTTTCCTACGGCGCTTTCGTTTCCAAATAGCTCAGCCTTAAGGGAATTCGTTATAAGAACAGCCTGACCAAGAATCTCGCTGCTATCATTTGAATATGGTGTCGCGTCGTCTTCCGTCAATCCTCGCCCAGAAACAATCTCCAGTTTCAAGGCCTCAAGCGCACCCTTCGTTCCAAGATAGACTGCAACATCTTCTACTGCGGCTCTTCGACTATGTGACACAAGACTCAAGGAGACAGTTTGCATTTGACTTCCAGCCGGAACAGAGTTGATCTGACCGGCTGATCCATTGCCTTGCAACAACATATCCAAGGAAGCCAAATCCCGACGTGCCGCCGCATTGGCTTGAATTGCGGACTCGACCGCTCCTTCATCGCCGGAATCGATGACGTAGAGATTTTCCGGGTTAGGAGGAAGCGTCACTTGCGACATCAGACTAATTTTATTCAGGATAAGCGCACCGCCATTCCCAGTCAGGACAAAGCAAGCTGCCACCTCGAAGATAATTAGGCCAACAATTACCTTGTGCCTTGCGAGGGCGCGAATTAAAGGTCCCATGCGGCTACTCCACGTTCAGATTGTTGAGTGGCTTTGCTCTCGCCGAAGCCCATGCGGGGAACAAGCTGGACGTAACAGACGCAACTACTGAGAGTACGATAGCGGCAACGAAGGTATTGGGGTCTCCGTGAATTACCGAGCTGTACAACGTTGGTAACCTGGCCAAGAGATACAAGCCAGTAAACGAAACCAATACGGCGAACACGCCTGCAATGAGACCAACAAGCGCGCCTTCGAATAGTGCTTGGTTTACGATATCTAGTTGCGAGGCGCCAAGTGCTCTCCTTAGCGCGAATTCCCTTCGTCTGCGAAGTGACAGCGACAACAGCAGAGCGGCCGCATTGATCAAACAAACAGAGAGCAGCCCGTACGCCAGGTACGTCTGGAGCTTGAGTTCTGGCGTAACTAGGCCAGCCTCATCCAGATAATCTTCGACTCCCTGCAGCGAAACGTTCGCCGGCAGTTCGAATCGACCACTTTCCTTCTGTGATGAGTAGTACTGTCTAAGAAACGTTAGATAAGCTTGCTTTCCTGATTGATCTGGCAGATGTACCCACATCGTAAGCCAGCCACAGGAAGCGGTCTCCAAGGCTGCAATTTGCGACCAGCCAGCACCCCAACAATTGAAGTCGGCGACGACCGGCAATTTGAGCTGCATCGCTGTACTCAGAGGTAGGAAGACCTCGTCTTTGGTATTGAAGCCGCCTTTTGATAGATCGTAGAACCTCGGCGTAGGGTCCCACTTCCCGACAACTCCGAGGACACTGAATCCAGTTCCGTTTATTACAACTCTTTCGCCAACCGGCCTTTTGTCACCGAATAATCTAGCTGCAGCATCAGACGACAGGACAACATATCTAGATCGCTCGGTATCGTCGGCCGAGCTCCAGCCTGAGCCAGCTTTGAATGGCACATCAAAAGTACCAAAGAAGGCCGCGTTGGCGTATCTCAGATTCATCTTTGTAGCGCGCTGTGCTCTTGTGCCAGTCACCATTCCTACTCCGCCAGCAGACAGCGCAACTTCACCTGATGGCCCACCTCTGGCGAGATTATTGGCGTCAATCCAACTCAACAGTTTCGGCGGTGAGGCATCCACCGACATTTCAACTTCCGATCTCGGGTCGAACCGAGGGGAATACAGAGAGTCACTGCGACCAGGAATTGGATCCTGAGTGATTGCTCCCAGCACCGACAGTATCGACACAGCTACTCCAGCCCCCACTGCGATCAGTGCGACAACGCCGGCCATTAAACGAGCGTTCCTTCGAATGGTTCCGACTGCCCAATCGAGTTGTGGTGCAATCATTTCTGCATCCCCAGTAAGCTCTCGTCAATCTCCAATTGATTTACGCAGAAGCCGTCAAACCATCCGGCCATCGATACAGCCTCACGATTGTCTGCTCCGGTCTCCCACTTTTGTATTGACGCGAACGGTCTCGCATCTTCATTAAGATGTTCTACGAGAGTCATCCACATTTCCTTTGTGTAAGTTCTTGTGCTATTGCTTCGGTAATTGGAAATGCTGTATCCACTTCGATGTTCTGATACATGCCAGAAGGGTTTAGCTCGAGGAAGATCAACTCCCCCTCCTTTGTCAACCCCAAGTCGATCGCCGCATACCTAAGATCGAGCATCCTGACCATCTGGACGAGCTTTTCCACAGTCTGCTGGGGAACGACTATGCGCTTGTATCTGTTCCCCGCCAGGATGGCATGCTTAATGTCCAGATGGCCGTCGATTGGATCTATGGCCGCACAGAAAACTTGGTCGCCAACAACGGTGCACCGTATCTCCAGATCAATCTCAAGCATTTCCTGGACCAACGCTGGCGCCTCGTAGCGCTCGTGTCCTTCCAACTGCGAAGCCGTCAGCGACTTGGCCATTAGTTTCTTTCCGGGGGACTCTTGCGGCCGGCCTGAGCCAAGAACTTTACATACTCCGTTTCCTCCGACCCGCTCGATGAAGCTAGCGATATCGCTCGGCTCAATAGCAACAGCTGTTCGGGGGATCCTCAAACCGACAGACCGTGCGACTTCCAACTGCCCGAGCCGGTCAGCAGATTTCTCGATCGCATGCACGCTGTTCATCCATAAAGGGTGCACAATGCTTTGAGCAATGAACTTCCAAAAGTACTTCCATTCCGCTTGAATAAATGCATCGCGAGTTCCAGGAGCCGATGCATGCGATGGCAGATACCAGCGATGCCATACCCCTACGACGGAAGACGGCTTAACTGACTTAAATTCCCCTTTAAGTTCAATATGTGTTCTTCCGTTATCAATGTCGATATAAATGTCACCGTCAAATGGGCGCGCTTGATCGAGGGCAATGCATCGATAGCCAAGCTCGGTAACCGCATCTTTGATCCATATATGATCATCGTCCCTGATATCGTTGAAGACCAGGACGACCCTGTCAGAACTTTTCATACTGAAAGCTCTCGAGCCTGGGCTCGTACTGGCAACCTCTCGGCGCGCTACGTATGTTCTTTGCATCCACCCGGAGAGCAGCGCTCCAAATACAAGCCTCTCTCAATTCGCAGTCCATGCAAACGTCGCGCAAGCCTTTATGATTGGAGGAGTATCGTTGGAACTCGAGGCTTGACTCGCCAGGAGATGGGAAAGAGAACTCTGATAGGTGCCCAAAACTGACGGTGGACTCAAGCCAACTTGGCCATACGATCCCAGCTTTGTCGATGAAGACGAAGCCGTATCCCTCATGCCTTTTTGAGTTAACAAGTAGAGACTTGTAGTCCAAAGCAAGTTGAAATCGAATTTGATGGCTTTCTTCCTTATTCGCCTTTCTTGTCCCTATCTGCCTCCCCGATTTGGAGAATATCTTCGTTTCGAGCTGTCTTCCTATCGAGTACCCAATCTCATATGGAACGCCAAAGCTCTTGATGATTTCCTCTTTCGCGCTCGAAGATTCGACACTTGATTCATAAAGAACGATTACGTGACTGGTGAAGCCTGCCCCGATAAGCTCACGCACTATTTCCACCGACTTGGCGTTTGTAACGAACCCACCAGAGATGATCAGCGTCTTGGCCGGCGGTGTCAGACACTGATTACCTGTTCTTATGGAAGTTCTAGGCGATATGAGTGACGTCGCGTATTCGAGATACCCAGTCTCAACTAGTCTTGTCTTGATTCTCTCGTTTTCCGCCGTTGCTGCATCGCTTGCGGCGACCTTCTCCCACGCACGGAGAGACAGACGCATCAGCGTTCTACGCCGAACGTTGATCAGTGCGACACGACGATAGCCGGATACCACAACCGTAGATTCCGGAACTACTACATCCGAACCAAGTTCCACTCTTAGCCCCCATTTCCTAAGTACGGGCCTTGACTTCCTGGAACACGAATGCCGGCGAGTGGACGCACCGATCGGCGTCGACCGTGCCGTCGCCTTCTGAGCTGTGGCAATTCGAGAAGCCGGGCGAAATATGGATGGCGCCCCAAGACGAAGCCTTGGGGCGCCCGTACCAACTAGTCGCAAGTCACCGTGGAAGATCCATCGGGGTTGTGATAGATCGTCACACCTTGGCCCTTCTCGCAGCGAATGGACTGGACAGCGCCAACCACCTCGTGCAGGGTCTCTTCGCTCATCTCAACAAGCTGAAAGTCTTGCATTTCCCTCTCCTTGAATAGCGTTCAAGTAGCGTGAACGCGCGCTATCCATGCATTACGCATGAATCCCGTTGCCTATCCCTTCCTTGGGCGAGGGATGCAGCTTATCGCTTGAATTTTTATCCCCAGATTCGAAGTTTGTTCGTGGCCTTCGCAGATGCTATTCCATGCAACGCCAACTCCACCTGATTACGGCCATATGCCTCGGAACACTCTGACTTGTCCAACGATCCGTGATGAGATCTCACCGGACGAGAGTCGAACAATCGATGCTTAACGGGCCTTGATTTTTGCGCTCACCCAGTAGAAAAAGTCAAGTCCGACTTGGATCAGCGCCAAGACTAACGGGGATTCACGCAGGGGTCTAGAAAGCAGCAGATAGGCATCATGCGCGTTACGCACGAGGGGCCGCGGCCTTGTTTCGTCGCCAACGAGCGGCATCACCACCATACGGTGGGCAGGACGCTTACGGCGTAGCGGCCCGAGGGCCGTGAACCCTCAGATGACTCTGTAACCGGTTACAACGGCCGACTTTCGAAACGTGACGCTGCGATGCAGCATGTTCCTTGGCGATGCCTACCCGGTGAAATTCGGTAGCGGTCAATAGCTCTGCATTTAGCTGCCGCAAATGCTTCTCGTCGGTAAAGTACGAGCATCGGTAGCCTAGTAGCGGCTATCGTGTTTTCGGCTATGGCGACGACTGTTTGCGCGATCCACAGCATGCAGGTTTGAGGCAATTCGCATCGGGACGGGTCCTTTCGCGCCTTGCTGATTTGACGGTCATGGCTCCGACCCGGATTCGCATCCTTCACCCGCAACCTCGGCTTCAATCACGGGGGTTGGAGAGAACGGCGCCCCGAATCGATGGCAGGGTCGGGTGATCCAGCCTTAGGGAATCGCCGTGCCAAACTTCGAACGACCCTTCTTTGAGATTCCGGTGACGAAACGATCTGATGCCCCCAACGGGCCTACGCCCGTGCCGTTGAACGACCTCCCGGTGCTTCGAACCATCCCGAAGGCCGTTTCTGGCATCGTTCGCGCCTTCCATCCGCTGGCCTGTGAAGTCTTCGCCTATTCGGACCGGTTCCGCGTATATGTCGGAAGTAGTTCAGGGGAAAACTTGGCAGAGCTCAATGCTCCGCTCAATCTCCCATCACAAATGGCGTTGACTGCCTCCGAACTCGCTGCAAACGCAGCCAAATCGAGCCCGCTTCCTCTCGCAGCAGCCGTGACGTCCATTTCTGTTGCGGGCTTGCTTCGCTGCTTCGTTTCGGCCCAATCGCAGAGTCACCTAACACCGACATTTACCGACGAAACCGGCGTGCATCCGGTGCCCACTCTTTCGCCTCAACTCTTTGTTGGCGGCACCGAGCGCAACGCACGAAGCCGATCGGGCTCATTCAAAATCGTTGGAGCATTCTTCGCCGCCAACAGAGGGCTTGTTGTCAGGGTGACCGACGACCTCCTCGACGCAGTTCTGCCGAAGGATCTGGAAACCAAGATCGCGACCCTACGCGTCTCCGATCTACAGCGCGGGGTCCTGTTCGAGGGGACATTGGCACAAGACGAAGGCGGATGGCACGCCTTGCCAGGCGGAACCATCGTGGTTCAGACAGCCCTGCCGGAGATGCTTGACTCTGACGTGTGAGTTGCGAGGCAGCGCCAAAGCCACACCATCGCCAGAATCCAGCGCATCGCGCTGGCGTGTACGCTCGCTTGATCGCCTACAACACACGATAGTGTTGAAACGCCAGAGGCGACGGTAATTTGCAGCCGCGCACCTGTCCTGGCCACCAATTGTTCAGCAGATTGCAGTTCCGTAAGAGAATTTAGCACCAACACGACGCTGGACTCATGCAGACGATGCACATAGCCCTGCTGCAGCCAAGCTTCCACAAGAACATCGAGCCAAGGTTCCGGCGCCTTTTCAAGAAGCTCGAACAGGCCACGCGTCCCGTCCAGATGTCGGGCCGGCGGCATCACCGCCCGGCTTTGCCGGATGCCCTCAATGCGCCATGGCGCCGCGCCTGTTCTAACGACCAATTGCGCAGCAGCAGCCTCCAACGCGTCGGCCTGGACCGCAGAAATTCCGGACCGGGTCATCGCGTCCGATGCATCAAGAGTCCTCGACCGGCAACGTGCAAATAGATCGACGTGTTTCGGAGCGACAACCCGCTGCCTGTGGAGCAGCGGTGGGTCAGAAACCCTCTCTTCGAGCCTGCTGGCAATCGGTGCCTGCAATCGATCGAGAACGACTCCGTAGTAGTTTGAACCTTCTGACCGTTTGTCGCGATACCAGGCCTGGTCCATGACATTCGCAGGAAGGCCGGTTGTAGCGATTACGCGCCCTCGTTCAGGGGCGTTTGCCGCTACAAGATACGAGCGCAATGGAACACCCAGGTCATGGATGTAGCTACCCAGCGTTGTTCGGATGTCGACATGTCCACACTCCCGGAGTGCGCGATGGACGATGCGGGGAGATGGTTTAGGAGAACCCAACGCGGAGCCGAGTCGGGCGGTGACGCGCCTTTTTCGTAACCAGTAAACGCGGGCGTTGCGGTCATTCGTTGCCCATTTCAGGAGTTGGTTGACCCGCTCGGCAAGGAAGGGGCGGGCAAACCTCCTGCGGGAACCCGGCGCCTCTGCAAAAAGTGGCTGTTTCCACCAGGAGTCTCCCGCAGCTGCCGTCTCTTCCGATAGCCACTCCATCACCCATTCCCTTCTTGACCCCCATAGGGCGCCCTCGAGTCGCACAAACCCAACCGATGTCAGCGTTTTAGCTTCGCCGAATTCACCGGTTCGATGGATGTGAAGGAAGTCGTTTTCCTTATCGAACAAGTGGAGGTCGCCGAGCACCAGTCCATGAGCGGAGCCGGGGCGCACTCCACTTGCCTCGAGGAGAATGAAGCTCAATACCCGGAGGGTGGAGGCGCGGATATCCTGGGGAGTGGCGTCGAGCCTGTTGCGCTCCCGTTCCGCATCCGCCTCAAGTTCCCCCAGGACACGCAAGATTTCCGCATCGGACAAGGCACCTGGCGCCATCGATCGAACACGAGCCCCGCTGAACTCAGCCAAGGGGGCGAAGTCCACCGCTGGGAGGCCATGCACGGACTCGAGATAGCGATGCAGCTTTGCCAGTTCCTCAAGGACATCAGCACGTGTCGAGACAGGCTTCTGGCAAAGCACAGCAAGATAGGCTGCTTGAATGTCACCGCTTTTTTCCAGCAACAGGGATTTCGGACCGAGCACATCCAGAAGCGCGCGGCCGAATCTCGTGATTTCCTTGTGTAATGTCCCCTGGCTCAGGCGCGCCCGCCGTTTTCCACCATGACGCAGGCGGTGCAGCGCGTACTCGATGAGGACACGCAAGTTTTCCGTTTTAGTTTCTTCCCGAAGGGCTAAGAGCGATTTTTCCAAGCCGCCTCGCCACGCGTACTTTCCGTCCGACCGCTTGCCTGCAGACCGACGCGAGACCTGAGAGTTCAATATGCGCGTCAATTTGGAATAACTTGATCGCTCAACAGACGTTGCAGGGTCGCGCTCGCGCGCCGCCGATTCCTTGACGTGCCCGAATGGAGCTTCGTCCATGACGGCGTCGTTGATCGCGGTGCGCAGTGGCCATTGATCCTCGATCGCAATGCTGCGTTTGGTGCTGACGCATGCGACCCGCTGCCCTTCCATGATGAGACGCTCGGGACCAGAAAGTTCGAGGCGCCCAGCCATTTGAAGAGTCCCCTCTACCAGCTTCAGGTGGCTCATGCCTTCGCCAGCCTTGGCAACGTCACCCAGCCGTTGTTTCACCCAGACTTCGAGCTTCTGGGGGGTTAAAGGCCTCCCTTTGGGTGCCTCCCGAGCGCGGCGCGCGAGGATACCTGCCTCAACCCCTGCCAACACCAAGGGGATTTCCGAATGGTTGAGCCGTGCAGGTACAAGCAACCGCTCGCGGCTGCATTGGCTCCTCTCGGCCGAGGATGCCGACCCGACTGCAGCCGCCGCCAACTCAAGATCACGATAGGGCGTGCCGGCTAGGACGGAGAGCTGCGCGATTCCGGGCCGGTCCCGGGCGCGGTTTTGACGCGACAGGAGCCCGAGCTTGCCGCGCATCGCCTCGGCGTGACGAACGGCCAAGCCGATGCCCGGTAGAAACGGCGACAGCTGCGTGGTGACCGATAGGTGCCTCCGTGGCGGCAGGGGACCGAGGACAATCTTCTCCTTGATCGCCTTTGCGACGAGCTCATGAATCAGGTGCTCTGCTGCTAAGGCTTCCAATGCCGATGCACGCTGCTGATCACCGTTGCTAACACGATCTCGAAGGAGGAAGTAATGCTCCTCCTGGAGAACAATCGGTCCAGTGGATGGGTATGCCGGGTTCGCGAGGAGCAGTCTCTTGTCGGTGTCGATGGTCAGGGCGGGGAGATACTCGGCGAATGCAGAAGCCAGCCTGGGCAACACAAGGTCCTCGACCACCTTTCGTTTCTCAATGAACTCTTCCCTTACCCCGCGAACATGCACGGCATGTTCGCGTTCGAAGTTCGCCCGCTCCTCCTGCCAGTCCTTCAATAGCCGGTCGGGAACACCGCGCCATGACCACGCAGGGGTGCGCTGTAGGGTTGGGTACCAGCCATCCTCAACCAGAATTTCGTCGATCAGACCTCCCATTCGGAGGCCGAATTCCTTCGGCGAGAGTGGCGAATGATCCGCCAAAGCGAAGGAGGGGGTGATGACCCACCCAAGCTGCCCATGCCGCAGCTGCCAGTCGACACCCTTTTCCAACAAGCGTTGGCTCAGACGATGCCGGTAATGGTTGGGGACTTCATCCAGCGGCACAGGCATGGTTTCCGCGAACTCCACCATGCTCAGTGGTGTTGCGCCATCCCCATCGGCAGGCAAGGAGAAAAGCGGCAAGGTACTTTCAAGCACGCCCTGCGCCCACTGGGCTATTGCAGTATCGTGATGCTTTGCGAGAGGAATCAGCCTGTCGATGTAATCGCGGAGTGCTGCCGTCCACCGCCAGCCTGTGGCGGCAATCCGTGTCTTGCGCAACACATCGACCAGCTTATCTTCCAGAACGACCAAGCCGTATTCGGGAATTACGGAGTCGAGTGACAAATCGGATATTGATCGTCCAGGTCTGATTCCCGTTGCCGCGCATAGCGATGCAGCGAGAAGATTTCGCTCCGCGACCAGACTCGCTTTCCACCCTCCCTTTCGCCGCGCAGCGCTATACGCGGTTTTCCGCAGCAGCCTCGGCCATTCGCGGGCAAATTCATCTCTGAGTACCAGTCTCGATCCAATGGAACCATTTCGGCCGGCCGGAATGGGGACGTCCTCGCCGAACCATCTCTCCAAACGCGCAGCGACCGCCTGCGCGACCGATGACTCAGGCACCGCCCCGTAGTAGGCCGGGCCCAGCGAGGCCGAAAATGTGTCCCGCATCGCCAGCTGGGCGACCTCGGGCCCAAACTCTTCGGTCAACGCCGCAGCCAGAACCAGACGGAAGCGGGCGGCTCCGAAATGCGCACCGGGCAAAAGCTCGGCTACGACATTGCGCAACCTATCGGACCCGTACTTTGCCTGAGGTAAAACCGGGCTTCCGGGATGAGGTTGAGGAGTCCCTGCAAGCTTTTTTAGGGCGTCGTGCAGGGACGGGGGAATCGGCCAGCAAAGCGTGTCGCTGGACGGTTTTAGGTTCTTCACTAAGGATGACGGGGGCGTTACGGCCCCGGCAGGGCGTTTTATTCGAATCTGCAGAACTGGTGCGTCGGTCCAGAGGATTGCGTCCCCCGAATGGTCAGAAGCGCCCCATGTCACATTTCCCAGGTCTTTCTCCCTGAATCCCGTCGCGATCTGGAAACTCAGGGCCAGATATGACCCACCCGCAGAACTGCCCAGCCTTGCTACTGTTTCACGTCCGAGACGGAGGGACTGGCGCGCGACCTGGGTAATGATTGCTTCGGGGAGCAATTGATCGGCATGCAGTGGCAGGGCGACCTCCCCCGATTGCCGAAGCAGATGGTGTGCGGTTGCAAGAGAGTGCGTCGCCCGGGTGCGCAAGCCGTCGAAGGCTGCGCCGGAAATCTCTGTAGCCGTCCACTCGATGTCATCATCGCCGCACGTCGGATCTCCCCAGAGGGGGACCTCCGGTGATCCGATGTCGATCGCCAAGTCACTTGGCGCAGGGATTGCCTGGCGTAGTTGCCGCGGGTCCGCCAACATCCATCGGGCCACTCGGTGGTTAAGCAAGCCGCTCCAGAGCCGGTTGAACGTCTGGTGGATCCGGCTCCCGTTTGCTATCTCCCGATCCAACTGCGCCAGGAGCGTGGGGATGGACGCGGCTCCTGCGACAAGCCCCCGCAAATCCGCATTCGAATCCTCAATCGCGTGCCTGACGATTCTGGCGACGTCCTTGATTCTCGTGCGAAGAGCCCGATCCCTCCCCTCGGGACCCAGCGCCAGATTCAGCAAGATCGCCGTAAGACACGTGAGGCTCGGGGGCGGCCGAACTTGGTTCCAGGCCATCAGCGCGGCGACGACGGGGATTACCTGCTTCGCCTCGGCGGAAAGATGGAGCTCCCGCCGGCTAAGGGGACCCGGATGCGGACCCGGGGGCCAATAAGCACGTAAGGCCGCCAGGATGGCGAGATCGCTGGGAGCGAGGTCGTCCGCCAACGCCTCGAGCGCGCGACGGGTGGCGACCTCGATGGCTGGTTCCAGGTGCTGGCAGTCCAGGGCCCAGAGCGGATGCTTGGTCGCCTGGTCCCCGATTGGCGCGATTGCCATGGGATGAGACTAGTCCCAGGGTCGCGGGTTCTGCAAGGTCCGTGACAACCTTCTTATGCGCTAATGCACATTGTTTGCGGTTCGGCGCATTCGTGCTGACGGAAGCCACTGGAACTGTAAGAATCATGTTTGTGACATTTATTATGGTATTTCAACTACTTAGCCTAGTAGATGATGGCTCCAGCGCGCGACGATTCTTCATGTTCTGTATCTTCATGTCACTCGACGTATTTCATCGCTCCCACTCTCATAATCAGCCACCATCCGCACGCAACTGACGCCATCGTGACGCGCCGCTTCCTACTGTCGGGCCTCCCGGCCGAGGAGCATCGCCATGACCGACAACACCGCCGATCGCGGCCCGCTGGACCGCAGCCGCATTTCGCTCTCGCAGGACTTCGAGGTCCGCTACTGGTCGCAGCGCTTCGGCATCGACGAACAAGCGTTGCGCGAGGCCGTGGAGGATGTCGGCCCATCGGTGCAGGACGTGGAGCAGTACCTGGCCAACCGCGATGGCTTGCACTGAGCCGGCTCAAGGCTCCGCGCGGAAAGTGGTGATGTCGCGCGGTCCCCGCTGCCGGTAGAGCGCACGCAGGCCGGCGAGCCAGCCGGGCCGCCCCGTGGCGAAGTCGTCGCGCGAGAATCGATCCGTGTCGCAGCGACCAAATGGGCGGCCCTTGCGCATCCTGCCGCCGCTCATGATCTCGTCGACCAGCGTCGGCCGCAGGTTCGGTCGCGAAGGGCAATGACTGTGGATCGATTGACCGAGCGTGGAATGCCCTTCCATGCAGACGGGCGCGACCGCGCAGGTCGTGACCGCTCCGTTCGAGGTCATCCGTACGGAAAATCCCTGGTCGTTGCCGCAAATCTCGGCGCACGCCTCGTAGGTCTGGCGTTGCGAGTAGTCCACCATCGCCAGCCGCACGCGCTGCAGGAACGGGACCAGCGCCTCGCCGGGTTCGCTGGCGATGTCGCCGATCGAACGGATCGGCACGCGCTTGCCGAGCGAGGGGATCAGGATCTCACGGGGAATGTCGATGCCGCGGGTGGCGCCTTCCGCCCAGATGAACTCGTACGGTACGGCGATCCCGGGTTCGAACGCCTCCCCGGGCAGAGGCGGTGGCGCCGGACGTTCGCGCCACAGCCACCACGCCGCGAGCGCCACCAGCGCCAGCAACGCGAACAGCGCCAGCCACCAACGCGTGCGCCGGCTCACGGATCGGCACCGGCGCCAGCAGGCGCGAAGGCTTCGTGCGTTTCGACCAGCCCGCGCATGAATTCCATCATCGCCGCTTCGTCGTCGCCATTGCCGGCGAGCGCGAGCTTCGCGCGCGCCTCGCCTATGCCCTGCGCACTGGCGAGCTGCCACCAGTAGCGCGCGACATGGCCTTCGCTGTCGCTGGCCTTGAGCGAATGGAGCAAGGTGCCGAGGTCGGTGCGCGCGGCGGCGTGCCCGGCACGGGCGAGCCCTTCGAGCCGGCGCAGCGCATCTGCGGTATCACCGCGCTCCCATGAACGCGTGGCCAGCGCCAATGCAGCGTTGGCGTCGCCGCGCGCCGCCTGTTCCTCCAGGCTTGCATCGGTGCGGCTGCCATCCTGCGCCAGGGTCCGTGCAAGCTGCGCCTGTCGTGCCCAATAGCGCCCCGCGGCGCGCCGCTCCGGGGTGATTTCCAGGCCGAGCAGCGTTGTCGTTCCCGCTCGCGCCGGATCCGTCGATGCAGGCAGCGCGCCTAACTGCGGGAAGCGGTCGACCTGTGCGTTCATCCATGGCTGCTGGGCGCCATGGGTCTGCTGCATGACGATGCTTGCAGCGGACAGGAAGGCCTGGTCCCAACTGGCGACCTCGCGCGACCTCAGGGCACTGGCCAGGAAATAGCTGTATGGCGAGTGGTCGGCGTCCACGCCGTAGCTGCGCAGGCTGTCGAGTGCCACGCGGCCCGGCGCCGTTGCGTAGGCGAGGATGGTGCCGCGCGCCGGCGAAAGTTCGCCCAGCGCGCGCGCCGCCTGGAGGCCGCGCGCGGGCGCCACGCGGCACGCGTCGATGATCGCGACCAGTGCCGGCGTGCCCTGCCCGAGGGTCCACACCAGCTCGTCCAGTCGCACGCCATTGTTGCGCACGGCCTGGCGATCGAGCTTGCCGATCGCAGCCGGCAGGTCCACCGGCATCAGGTAGTTGGCGTGCTCGAACTCGAAACCATGGCCGGCGAAATACAGCACCCGCAGCTCGGCACCGGCCGACATCGCCTCGAACGCAGCGACGTCCTCGCGCATGCCGTCGAGGTCGCGATCGACCGCCAGCAGCACCTCGTAGCCGCGTTCCCGCAGCGCGCTGGCGATCAATGCCGCATCGCGCGGCGCGCCGGCGAGCGCGTCGCCGTGCGCATAGGCACCGTTGCCGAACACCAGCGCGTAACGGCGCGACCCTGCGGAAGCGGGCGCCAGCGTGGTGCTGCGCCCGCTGGCTTGCGCAGCGCCGGGCGCGTTGGCCGCGCTGGCCAGTGGCGCCGGCGGCACCGCGCGTGGAGGCGGTGGGGTCATGGAGCCACCGGCTTCACACGCGGCCAGCGTGGCGAACAAGGCGATCGCCAGCCACCGGATCAACATCACTGCGCCCCCTGTCGTGCCAGCCAATGGACGATGTGGCGCGCGCAGGCCCCATCGAGGTGGATGAAACGGGTGCCCGCGCGCAGCAGGCCGTCCGTATCCTCGCGCAGGTCCAGCACCTGCAGGCCGGCGACGATGGTCGCGCGACGTCCACCTTCCAGCGGCAATTCGAAGCGCACCTGGTAAAGCGTGTCCTCGACGAGCGGTTCGGCGACCAGCAGCGTCATGCCGCCGCCCGACAGGTCGATCGCGCGGCCGAGCACCGCGCCGGAAAGGTCGTCGAACACCTGCGGCTGCCCGGCGACATCGAAGCGATGTCCCAGGCGCGGGTCGTGGCCGCCCGGTTGCAGGCTCACGGCGCCGCCCCTGCCGCGGCTGCGCGGCGCATCACCCAGGCTTCGCCCGAAGCCAGCATGCGCGCGAGCAGGTCGGCCTCGAAGATGATTTCGCAACCGCTCTCCGCGCAGTCCAGCAACAGCCGTGGCGGGTCGTCGTGGTGCGCCACCACATGCGCATGCAGGAAGCCGCCGCGGCCCGCCGAAAAGCCCAGCATGGCCCCGGGCGACAACTGCCGCAGGCGTTCGAAGCATCGCTGCTCGCGGACCCCGCGTTCCTGGGCAGGGGCATCGTCCTCGCCGGCAACTTCATTCCCGCGATCCGCGCCTGCATCGCCTTCCGTGGCCGAGGTCAAGCGGGCGGCAAGCTGGCCGGCTTCATCCTCGCCATAACCCAGGTCCCGAAACGCCTTGTCCAGCCAGGCCCGCGCCTCCAGCGGCGGCACGCCTTGCGCGAGGGCCGCGTCCTGCAGGCTTTGCGCGACTTCCAGGCATTCGCTCCACTGGTTGGAATCGCGGCCGTGGCGCATCAGGTAGCGCGCCAGCGCCGCCATCGCATCGCGACGGCCGCGGCGCGAACCGGGAGGCAAGCGTGCCTGCGGCGCGATCGATTCCGCGGCGCGGCCAACCGCCTGCAACGCGTCGCGTTCGGTGGCGCGCGCGATGTCGATGGCGATGTGCGCCTGCCTGCGCAACGGCACGAACGACATGCCGCGCAGGATGCCGGCGTCGTCGAGCGCCGCGTCCACCGCTTCGGCGAATCGCGGATACAGGACCACGCCATCGAGGTCGAAGCGGCGATAGAGGGCGAGTCGCGCATGCGGACACAGGCCAAGACCGGCGGCCGCTTCCGCCAGCGCGTCGCAGAACGCACGCGGCCCGAGTGGCAGGTCCATGGCCGGCATCGGGGGCCGCGCCAGCAACACGCCGAAGCGCTGCCCGAGCAGCAACAGCGGCAAGCTGGCGCTGCCGCGCAGGCGGCGCGCGATCGCGGCGAGGATCGAGTCCTCTTCGGCCACGTCCAGTTCCACCAGGCTCAGTTCGCGCTTGGCCTCCGGTCGCGCGGCGTCGCCGGGCATCGCGCGCAGCATGCCGGCGGCCGTGCAGTTTCCAGCAAGCGCGTCGACCATGCCCCGCGCGAAAGTCTCGCCACCCACCGCGAGCGCGGCGACCGAAACCTTGCAACACTCCTCCTCGCTCGCCGGCCCGGACTCGGCCAGCGCGGGAGGAATCGCGGCCAGGTCCTCGGCCAGCCATCCGCGCAGCTGCAGTTGCAGCTGTTCCAGTATTTCCCGGGAGCGACTCGAAATCCCCTGCACGGGTCGATGGTAAGCCCATGCAGCACCGCTTTCGCGGCCGGTCAGGCGTCCGGGCGGTGGTGCGCGGCCAGCCAGCGGGCCAGCGTCTGCGCATGGGCCTTGGGCAGGTGGACGAAGCGCACGCCCGCGAGCCGCTCTCCGCCGGCGGTTTCGCGCTGGCTGACGACCTGCACGCCCGCTTCGATCATCTGCGGTTGCCGTCCGCCGAAGTCCAGCGCCACCTGCATCGGCGTGGCCGGAACCACGCGCGGACTACGCCGGGCTTCGGCGCCGGTCACTGTCCCGCCCCCCTCGCCGACGCCCGGTTTCCCGCTGCCGCACCCGTGCGCGCTTCGCCGCCCTCCTGGGTCCCGCTCGAGCGGATGATCCAGACCGCACCCTCCGCCATGCGCCGGGCCAGCATGTCCAGCTCGTACAGGCCTTCCTGGCCATCGTTCTAGTCCGCGAGCAGGAGCAGGCGCGGTTCGGGATAGTGGTAGCGAACGCGGGCGAAGCCCAGGTCGCCGTGCACTTCCGAAAAGCCGAGCAACGTGCCCACCGGCAGCGCCGCCAGGCGCTCGAAGCAACGTTGCTCGCGCGCACCGCGGTTGCTCGTTGCCGCGCCATTGGCCTCGACCGGGGCCGCCGCGCCGGCGGTGACCAGGCCGACAGCCAGCCGTTCGGCCTCCTCGGGTTCGTAGCCGATAGAGCGCAGGGCGTCGTCGATCCAGCGCCGCACCCCTGGCGGCGCCGGCTCGCGCCGCCGCACGGCGTCGAGCACGCTGCGCGCCACATCCAGTCCTTCGGCCCACCATCGCATCCTCATCCAGCAACTGCAGTCCACCCGTGCGCGAGGCCGGCAGCGAATCCGGGACGCCGCCCGGGCAGGCGCGCTGCAACGAGGCGAGCACCGCCGGCAAGGCTTCGTCCCGGCGCCGCCGCAGCGAAGCGAGCGACTCCGCGCAGCAGGCGCGGCCGCTGTCGCGGACGCCGGCTTCCAGCCCGGCCAGGGCCCGGTCGATCATCGCGCTGAAATCCTGGCCCATCACCGCCGGCGCTTGCTCGAACAGACGGGCGAGGATGCGCTGGGCGCGGTTGGCGACGGGACGCGGTGTGAAGGCGGCCATGGCCCACATCGTGGATGCCAAAGTGCCCGCATGGCGTGAACCCCGTCGAGAATCCGTAGAATCCGCGGCGATGGAAATCTACAAGCAGTTCTCGCTCGAGGCCGCGCATCGCCTGCCGAACGTGCCGCAAGGGCACAAGTGCGCGCGCCTGCATGGCCATTCGTTCCGGGTGGAAATCCGCGTGCGCGGCGAGCCGGATCCGCATACCGGCTGGGTGCTGGATTTCGCCGATATCAAGGCGGCGTTCGCCCCGCTGGAGGCGCAGCTCGACCACCACTACCTGAACGACGTCCCGGGCCTGGAAAATCCCACCAGCGAGCACCTCGCCCGCTGGATCTGGGACCGCCTGGCGCCGGCGCTGCCGATGCTGAGCGAGGTCGTGGTACACGAGACTTGCACTTCGGGTTGCCACTACCGCGGACCTGCGCACACGCTGGCCTAACGGCAGCTAACTGCTTTCCGGGACCTTGATCCAGGTCAAGCCCATCCGGCCGCGCGAACGGCGACAATGCGCGTCAAGATTCCGTGAAACTGCCGGGGCTTCCCGATGCTGCTACCTGATACCGCGCCGACGGCACCGCCGGCGGGGCAAGGCGCGCCTGCGCCCGCCGCGTTCTACAACGACCGGGTGGTCCACCAGTTCGCGGTCGCGACCGTGTTCTGGGGCATCGTCGGCATGGCGGTCGGCGTGCTCATCGCCGCCCAGCTGTACTGGCCGGCGCTCAACTTCGATACCCCGTGGCTAACCTACAGCCGACTGCGCCCGCTGCACACCAACGGCGTGATCTTCGCCTTCGGCGGCTCGGCGCTGTTCGCCACCTCGCTGTACGTGGTGCAACGCACCTGCCACGTGCGCCTGGTCTCCGACCGGCTCGCGCAGTTCGTGTTCTGGGGCTGGCAGGCGGCGATGGTCGGCGCGGTCATCACCCTTCCGCTGGGCATCACCCAGGGCAAGGAATACGCCGAGCTCGAGTGGCCGCTCGACATCCTGATCGCGGTGGTCTGGGTCAGCTACGGCTGGCTGTTCTTCGCCACCGTGGCGAAGCGCGTGGTCAAGCACATCTACGTCGCCAACTGGTTCTTCGGCGCCTACATCATCGGCGTCGGCCTGCTGCACATCGTCAACAACCTGGCGATCCCGTCGGGCCTGTGGAAGTCCTATCCCGTGTACAGCGGCGCGGTCGACGCCATGGCGCAGTGGTGGTACGGCCACAACGCGGTCGCGTTCCTGCTGACCGTGGGCTTCCTGGCGATGATGTACTACTTCGTGCCCAAGCAGGCGCAGCGCCCGGTGTATTCCTACCGGCTGTCGATCGTGCACTTCTGGGCGCTGATCTCGATCTACATGTGGGCCGGCCCGCACCACCTGCACTACACCGCGCTGCCGGACTGGGCGCAGTCGGTGGGCATGGTGTTCTCGGTGATCCTGCTGGCGCCCTCGTGGGGCGGCGCGATGAACGGCATCCTCACGCTGTCCGGCGTGTGGCACAAGCTGCGCACCGACCCGATCCTGAAATTCCTGATCGTGGCGATCAGCTTCTACATGATCGCGACGTTCGAGGGCCCGCTGCTCTCGATCAAGACGGTCAACTCGCTCAGCCACTACACCGACTGGACCGTGGGCCACGTGCACGCCGGTACCCTGGGCTGGGTGGCGATGATCACCATCGGCTCGCTGTACTCGCTGTATCCGCGACTGCTCGGCCTGCAGGGGATGTATTCGACCAAGCTGGTCGACGCGCACTTCTGGATGCACACGCTGGGCGTGGTGTTCTACATCGTCTCGATGTGGATCGCCGGCATCACCCAGGGCCTGATGTGGCGCGCCACCAACGCCGACGGCACGCTGACCTACAGCTTCGTCGAGTCGCTGGTCGCGACCTACCCCTATTACCTGGGCCGCCTGCTCGGCGGAACCCTGATCCTGGCCGGCATGTGCCTGATGGGCTGGCACATGTGGCGCACGCATGCGATGGCGCGGGAGGCGGCCCCGAACCCGGTGCTGCCGCCGCACGCCGACGAAGCCACCGCGGCGGCCTGAGAACGAACCATGGCACTCGCACACGAGAAGATCGAAAAGAACGTCGGCCTGCTGGCCGTGCTGGTGGCCGTCGCCGTCTCGCTCGGCGGCCTGGCGGAAATCGTGCCGCTGATGTTCCAGGCCGAGGCGATCCAGCCGCTGCCGGGCGTCAAGCCCTATCCGCCGCTGCAGCTCGCCGGCCGCGACGTCTACGTCCGCGAAGGCTGCTACGGCTGCCATTCGCAGATGGTGCGCACGTTGCGCTTCGAGACCGAGCGCTACGGCCATTACTCGCTGGCCGGCGAATCGGTGTACGACCGCCCGTTCCAGTGGGGTTCCAAGCGCACCGGGCCGGACCTGGCGCGCGTGGGCGGCCGCTATTCCGACGACTGGCACCGCGTGCACCTGGTGGATCCGCGCGCGGTGGTGCCCGAATCCAACATGCCCGCGTTCCCGTGGCTGGCCGAGGCGGAAGTCGACGCCGGCGCGGTGGTGTCCAGCATGAAGGCGCTCAAGCGCCTCGGCGATCCCTACACGGACGAGCAGATCGCGAAGGCCGCCGGCGAGGTCGCCGGCAAGACCGAACTCGATGCCGTGGTCGCCTATCTCCAGGGCCTCGGCAAGCACGCACCCCGCGGGAACTGACGCCATGCTTTCCGGAATCGTGACATTGCTGCTGTTGCTGCTGTTCGTCGGCATCTGGGTCTGGGCCTGGCAGCCGCGCAAGCGCTCGGACTTCGAGGACGCGGCGCGGCTGGCCGTGGAGGACGACCGATGAGCAGCGGCTGGTCGTGGTACGTCATCGCCCTGGTGGTGTTCAACCTCGCGGGCTGCACATGGCTGCTGTGGTGGACGGCCAAGCGCCGGCCGGGCGACCCGCGCCCGGAGGACACCAGCCATTACTGGGACGGCGACATCACCGAATTCAACAAGCCGATGCCGCGCTGGTGGATCCTCGGCTTCTACATCGCGATCGCCTTCGGCGTCGCCTACCTGTTCTGGTTTGGCGGCCTCGGCGGCTACCAGGGCATGGGCCGCTGGAGTTCGCAGGGCGAGCACGCGCAGGCCAAGGCCGCGGCCGATGCCCGCCTCGAACAGACCTTCGCCGCCTACAAGGGCCAACCGCTGCCGGCGCTCGCCGGCAATCCGCAGGCGCGCGAACTGGGCCGCTCGATCTTCGCCAACACCTGCGCCACCTGCCACGGCTCCTCGGCGCAGGGCGCGACCGGCTACCCGAACCTGTCCGACGACATCTGGCACTGGGGCGGCGCGCCGGAACGCGTGCTGGAAACCGTGGTCGACGGCCGCGAGGGCGTGATGCCGCCGTGGGGCACCGTGCTCACCGGCATGGGCGGCCCGAACGCCGTGGATTACGTGTCCGCCTACGTGCGCAGCCTCTCCAATCCGGAAGCGATGCGGAACAACTTCCTCGCCGCGCAGGGCAAGCCGCTGTACGAAGGCGTGTGCGTCGCCTGCCACGGCATCGAAGGCAAGGGCAATCCCGAGCTGGGCGCGCCGGACCTGACCGACGGCTACTGGATGTACGGCGGCAGCAGCGAGGCGATCCGCGAAAGCATCGCCAACGGTCGCAAGGGCAGCATGCCGGCGCACGGCGAACTGCTGGGCGAGACCCGCGCGCGCCTCGTCGCCGCGTATGTCTGGTCGCTTTCGAACCGGAAGGGGAATGGCGCCGCGCCGCGCGCCGGGTCACACTGATTCGATGACCCTCCCCGACCCGCAATTCGACCATCCGCCCCGCCCGCTGGTGCAGCGGGTGGGCGCGATCGTCTGGCCCAGCTTCTTCGCCGCAGGCGTGGCGACGATGGTGTTCTTCGCCTTCGTCGACCCGATCGACCTGGGCCGGATGACCTTCCCGCACGTGGAGATCACCCGCGGCGTCGGTTACACGATCGGATTCTTCACCTTCTGGCTGGCGACGGCGTCCTCCAGCCTCTTCACCTGGATCCTGCTGCGACCCTCGAGCCGCTTCAACGGTCCACGACAGCGGTAGGAAGCAGTGGGCAAGCAGATCGACATCGACGTGCTGGACGACGGCGGGGACTCGCTTTACGTCAGCGAGCGCAAGGTCTATCCGCGCGACGTCTCCGGTACCTTCGACCGGCTGCGCAAGGCGGCGGTGTTCTGGCTGCTGGGCATGTACTACCTGTTCCCGTGGCTGAGCTGGGACGGCCGCCAGGCGGTGCTGTTCGACCTGCCGGCGCGCAAGTTCCACGTCTTCGGGCTGACCTTCTGGCCGCAGGACTTCAGCCTGCTGGCGATGCTGCTGGTGATCCTCGCGCTCACCCTGTTCTTCGCCACCGCGCTCGCCGGGCGCCTGTGGTGCGGCTACGCGTGCCCGCAGACGGTGTGGACCGAAGTGTTCCTGTGGATGGAGCGCTGGACCGAGGGCGACCGCGCCAAGCGGATGAAGCTCGACGCCGGCCCGTGGACGCGCGAGAAGTTCCTGCGCAAGGGCGGCAAGCACGCCCTGTGGATCGCGTTCTCGCTGTGGACCGGCTTCACCTTCGTCGGCTTCTTCACCCCGATCACCAGCCTCGGCGCGCGGATCTGGCCGTTCGACTGGAACGGATGGGAAACCTTCTGGGTGCTGTTCTACGGTGGCGCCACGCTGGGCAACGCCGGCTTCCTGCGCGAGCAGGTGTGCAAGTACATGTGCCCGTACGCGCGCTTCCAGAGCGCGATGTTCGACCGCGACACCCTGGTCATCGCCTACGACCCGATGCGCGGCGAGCCGCGCGGCCCGCGCAAGCGCGGCCTGCCGAGCGTGCTGCAGCGCGCCCGCGGCCTGCTCGACGTGCGCACCGCCTACGACTACGTGTTCCGCGCCAGCCGCCACCCGAGCGCGGCGCAGGCGCGGCTGCAGGCCGCCGGCACGATCACCTTCGACACCGGCGCCGAGGCCCCGCCGCTGCCGAAGTTCGCCTTCGAGGAACTGGGCGACTGCATCGACTGCACCATGTGCGTGCAGGTCTGCCCGGTCGGCATCGACATCCGCAACGGCCTGCAGTACGAGTGCATCGCCTGCGGCGCCTGCATCGACGCCTGCGACGACGTGATGGACAAGATGGGCTACGAAAAGGGCCTGATCCGCTACACCACGCAGAACGCGATCGACGGCAAGCCGACGCGGGTGCTGCGGCCGCGCATCATCGTCTACGCGGTGCTGCTGACCACGCTGGTCGCCGCCTGGGCCTGGGGAATCGGCCACCGCAGCGCGTTCATCGCCGACGTGCTGCGCGACCGCAACGCGCTGTACCGCGTGGTCGGGGACGGCGTCGAGAACGGCTACACGCTGAAGCTGGCGAACAAGACCGAGGCCGACGCGACCTACGTGGTGCGGATCGAGTCGCCGACGCAGGGACTGGCGCTGCGCGGCGGCCCGCTCGAGTTGAAGGTGCCCGCGGGCGAAGTCGCGGCGCAGGGCCTGGACGTGGTCGCGCCGGCCGGCGTGCGCGGGCGCCACGCGGTCGAATTCGTGATCGAATCGGCCGACGGCGCCAGCGAGCGCGTCGACAGCACCTTCCTCGGCCCCCTGTGAGCATGCCCGCATGACCCCGGACAACACGCCGACTTCCTCCCCGTGGCGCCAGCCGATCGTCTGGCTGGTCGTGGCGCTGGTCGCCGCCGCCGTGATCGGCGGCGTGGTCATGGTGCGCGTCGCTGGCCAGGACGGCCCGATGGACGCGGTACCCGATGACGTCGCGCGCACCGGCCAGGTGCAGCAGGCCGACCTGGGCCCGGACGCGGTGGCCGCCGAACGCAAGCTCAGCGCGATCGTGCGCGTGGATGCGAAGACCGGCATCGTCGAGGTCATCCCCGTGACCGGCGAGTTCGAACGCGACCAGCCGCTGCGGCTGCAGCTGCACCATCCGTTGCGCGCGGCCGAGGACGCGATGCTCGAGCTCGCGCCCAGCGACGCGGGCTGGCGCACCGAGGCCACGCCTGCGCTCGGCCACGACTGGAACCTGCTGCTGGCGCCCGCCGATGGCGCCTGGCGCCTGCGCGGCCGCCTGCCCCGCGGCCAGCTGGCCGCGCGGGTGCATCCCGCGCTCGACGACGAAGGCGCTCCCGCGCCCTGACCGCGGCGATGGACGCCACAGCGGCCTGCCACCACTGCGGCGAACCCTTGCCGCAGGTCCCCGAA
This sequence comes from Lysobacteraceae bacterium, assembly GCA_004297225.1. Taxonomy (GTDB): domain Bacteria; phylum Pseudomonadota; class Gammaproteobacteria; order Xanthomonadales; family Xanthomonadaceae; genus Cognatiluteimonas. The sequence goes on from SCUI01000014.1 coordinate 113,430, forward strand.
CGCGTGCGCCTGGATGGCATCGAACGCGCGTTCTGCTGCAGCGGCTGCGCCGCAGCCGCGCAATGGATCCGGGATGCGCGCCTTGGCGACTATTACCGCCTGCGCAGCGAGCCCGCTGCGCGTGTCGGCACCGAACTGCCGGACATGGCGGTGTGGGATCGCGAGGACCTCATCGCCGGCCACGCCCGCGACATCGACGGCGGCCGCGAGATCACCGTGCTCACCGATGGCATGCGCTGCGCCGCTTGCGCGTGGCTGATCGACCGCGCGCTGAGCCAGGATCCGGCAGTGCGCGAAGTCACCGCCAACGCCGTGACCGGGCGCATCCGCATCGCCTGGGACCCGGCGCGCGCACCGCTGTCGAAGCTGCTTTCGCGGCTCGCCGCGCTGGGCTACCGCCCCTTCCTGGCAACCGGCGAAGCGCGCGAGCGCGAACGCCGCCGGGAGCGCAACCGCGCGGTGATCCGCATCGGCCTGGCCGGCCTTGGCGCAATGCAGGCGATGATGTTCGCCGAGGCGCTGTACCTGGACACCAGCGGGCAGATGCCGCTGCCCACCCGCGACTTCTTCCGCTGGATCACCTTCCTGGTCTCCACGCCGGTGGTGTTCTGGGCCGGCTGGCCGTTCATCGCCGGCGCCCTGCGCGAAATCCGCCTGCGCCGGCTGGGCATGGACACGCTGGTCGCCGGCTCGACCCTGCTGGCCTACTTCGCCAGCGTCTGGGGCACGGTCACCGGCGCCGAACACGTCTGGTACGACGCCGCGGTGATGTTCGTGTTCCTGCTGCTGGTCGCAAGGCAGCTGGAACAACGCGCGCGCGGCATCGCCAGCGCGCAGGTCGATGCGCTGGCGCGCGCGCGACCCGCGTTCGCCACCCGTGAGCGCGGGGACGGCAGCCGCGAATCGATCCCGCTGGCGCAACTGCAGGCGGGCGACATCGCGTGGGTCGCGGTCGGCGAACCGGTGCCGGCCGACGGCGAGTTGCTCGACGCTGACGCATGGTTCGAGGAAGCGCTGCTGACCGGCGAGTCCAGCGCGGTGCACAAGCACGCCGGGGCGCCGGTGTTCGCCGGCACCGCCTGCCGCGAGCATCCCGCGCGACTGCGCGTGACCCGCGTCGGCAGCGACACCCGGCTGGCGCAACTGGCGCGACTGGTGGAACAGGCGCAGGCGCACCGGCCGGCACTGGCGCGCGGCGCCGAGCGCGTCGCCAGCTGGTTCGTCGCCGGGTTGCTGCTGGCCGCCGTCGCCGTGTACGCATGGTGGCGCGTGCATGATCCCGACCGCGCATTCGAAGTGGTGCTGGCGCTGCTCGTGGTCAGCTGTCCCTGCGCGTTGTCGCTCGCGGTACCGGCGGCACTGGCCACCGCGCATGGCGCGCTGGCCCGGATCGGCGTGCTTGCCGTGCGCCCGGAAGCGCTGGAGCGACTCGCGCAGGCCACCGACGTCGTGTTCGACAAGACCGGCACGCTCGGCGACGGCCAGCCGCGATTGCTGTCGGTGGACGCCCTGCGCGGCCTCGCCGAAAGGGATGCCTTGCGCATCGCCGCGGCGCTGGAACGCGACAGCAGCCATCCGCTGCGCACCGCGTTCGCCGACGTCGACGACGCGCCGGTGGCGGCTGGCGTGCGCGCGGTCGCCGGCCTGGGCGTGGAGGGCGACGTCGACGGCGTGCACTGGCGCCTGGGCCAGGCCGCGTTCGCCACCGGCGGCGAGGATGACGGTGCGATCTGGCTCGGCAACGACCAGGGCGCGCAGGCACGCTTCGTCGTCGCCGAGGGCGAGCGCCCCGACGCGCGGGTGGCGCTGGAAGCGCTGCGCGGGCTCGGCCTGCGCCTGCACCTGTCCAGCGGCGATGGTGCACGCGCGGTGCAGGCGTTCGCGGCGCGGATGGGCATCGCCGAGCCGCTGTCGCGGCAGTCGCCGGAGGACAAGCTCGCGTATGCGCGCCGCCTGCAGGCGCAGGGCCGCGTGGTGGCCATGGTCGGCGACGGCCTCAACGACGCACCGGTGCTTGCCGGCGCCGACGTGTCGCTGGCGATCGGCGACGGCACCGCGCTTGCGCAGCGCGCGGCGGACCTCGTGATCGGCGGCTCGCTGCGGCAGTTGCCGGCGGCGATCACGGTGGCGGGGCGCACGCGGCGGATCATCCGCCAGAACCTGGCCTGGGCCCTGGGCTACAACCTGTTGGCGCTGCCGCTGGCGGCCGCCGGGCTGGTCACGCCGTGGCTGGCCGCGCTGGGCATGGCATTGTCGTCGTTGCTGGTCACGGTCAATGCGCTGCGCCTGGCGCGCGTCGAACACGCCCGCAAGGCCACGCGCGAGGTACGCGCATGAACATCCTGTTGCTGCTGATCCCGCTGAGCCTGGTGTTGATCGGCATCGCCGTCTGGATCTTCCTGTGGGCCGTGCGCCGGGGCCAGTTCGAGGACCTCGATACGCCCGCGCTCGACATCCTGCGCGACGACGAGCACGAGCGCCCGCGGCGCGCTGCGGATGAAGGCGGCGACGACGATGCCGATTGACCTGCTCACGCTCGGCGCCGCGGCGCTGACCGGGCTGCTTGGCGGCGCGCATTGCGCGGCCATGTGCGGCGGCATCGCCACCGGCTTCTCCGCGCTGTCCGGACGCGGCGGCTGGTGGCGCGCGCTGCAGCCCAACCTCGGGCGCGTGCTCGGCTATGTGCTGGCCGGTGCGATCGTCGGCGGCATCGGCCACGGCCTGCTCGACATCGCACGCATGCAATCGCTGGCCATCGCGATGCGCGCCGCCGTCGGCGTCGTGCTGGTGGTCGCCGCGCTGCGCCTGCTCGGCGTCGGTCGTGCGCTCGGGTTCAGCGCAATGCCCGGCGCGCGCTTGTGGAGCTGGTTGCGGCCGTTGCAACGCCGTGTGCTGCTGTCCGCCGACGGCCCCGGCAAGCGCATCGCGCTGGGCATGCTGTGGGGCTGGATGCCTTGCGGCTTGAGCACCACCATGCTGGCGGCCGCGTGGCTGCAGGCGAACGCGATGAACGGCGCCCTGACGATGGCCGCGTTCGGACTGGGAACCCTGCCGCTGATGTTGCCGCTTACATGGTCGGGCGCCCGACTCGGGCAGAAGCTGCTGCGCGGCCGCTGGCGGATCGCCGCGGCACTGCTGGTGCTGCTTGCCGGCGTGGTCACCCTGGCCGCGCCGTGGTTGATGCAGCACCCCGCCATCCACGGCGTGCTCGCCGCGCTCGGCTGCCTGCCAGCGGCGATGTAGAGCCGACCCATGGTCGGCTGCCGTTTCCACGAGCCGACCATGGGTCGGCTCTACGACATCGCCAGCATCGCGGCGGCGGCCAGGACGGATGCCGTGAGCCCGAACGCCACGCGCCAGCCGTAATGCACGCCACCACTGGCGAATGCCAGCACCGACTTTGAAATCGCAGCGGCGCCGAGCAGCGCCAGGATTCCCCACCGCGCAAGCCCGGGCGCCAGTGCGCCAGTGGTCGCAAGCTGGGCCACGGTGGCGCCGGCCGCGTGCAATTCGACCAGCGCCGCAAGCGCCGCCGCCAGCAGCGCGCCGCCTTCGCCGAACCACAGTCGCATCCACGCGGAAACCAGCATCACCACCGCGACCACCACGGCGAGCAGCAGCGCATGGCTCAGGTGGAAGGCGCGCGCCGGGGGTTCCTTCGGCAATTGGCGGTCGCGTCCGGGCGGACGCACGCCGAGCGCGCCACCCACCAGCAACACCAGCGCCGCCGCACCCAGCGGCATCGCCATCGACCGCAGCAGCGCCGGCGCGGCCACGCCGATGACCGCGACGAACAACAGCAGCGAGGCGGCATTCGCGAGCAGGGCCGCGGCCACCGCGGAAACCAGCAGCGCCGGCTGTTCGCGCACGCGTCCACCGAAGCCGGCGACGGCCGCGGTGGACGAGGCGAAGCCCGCGAAGAAGCCGGCGATGGCCAGGCCCCAGCGTGCGCCGAGCGCACGCAGCGCGATGTGGCCGGCCATGCCGACCGCCATGACCAGCACCACGAACTTCCACAGCATCGCGGGGCGCAGGGCACCCCAGGGGTCGAGCGGATGGTCGGGCAGCAGCGGCAGCACGACCAGCGCGGCGGCGGCCAGCAGCAGCATGTCGTGCAGCTCGCCTTCGCGGATGGTGTCGCGCGCCAGCCGGTGCAGCGGCGCCTTGGCCTGCAGCAGGATCGCGGCGACCACCGCCAGCGCCGCGGCCAACGCGGGGTGGCTGTGCGCCAAGGCGCCAAGCAGCGCCGTCAGCAGCAGCGCGACTTCGCTGGTGAGCCCGGGATCCTCGCGCTGGCTGGCCATGTAACTGGTCACCACCAGCGCGCCTACCGTCGCCAGTGCCACGACCAGCGCCGCGGTCCCCAGTTGCGCGGCGACCGCCGCGGCCAACGCGACCAGCGCATGGGTACGAAGGCCGGCGATGCTCCTGGTGCCCTCGACCGCACCCACCCCGTGCCGCTCGCGGACCACGCCCACCAGCAGGCCGATCGCCAGCGCGGCGACCCACCCCCTCAAGGCCGTCTCCCAGTCCATGTGGGCTTTATGCCTCGGCCGGTGGCGCCTCGTCCATCTTGTCGCCCAGCATCCGCCGGACCACCACGTAGAACACCGGGATCAGCAGCAGGCCGAGCACCGTTGCGAACAGCATGCCGCCGATCACGCCGGTGCCGATCGCGTGCCGTGCATTGGCGCCGGCGCCACTGGACAATGCCAGCGGGGAGACGCCCATGATGAACGCGAACGAGGTCATCAGGATCGGACGGAAACGCAGCTTCGCCGCCTCGACCACCGCGGTGCGCAGGGTCTTGCCGGCCGCGCGCTCGGCGATCGCGAACTCGACGATCAGGATGGCATTCTTGGCCGCCAGGCCGATCACCGTGATCAATCCGATCTTGAAGAAGATGTCGTTCGGCAGGCCGCGCAGCAGGGTGAACACGACCGCGCCGAGGACGCCGAGCGGCACCACCAGCAGCACCGATACCGGCACCGACCAGCTCTCGTACAACGCCGCCAGGCACAGGAACACCACCAGGATCGACAGCGCCATCAGCGCCGGCGCCTGGCTGCCCGAAAGGATTTCCTGGAACGATTGCCCGGTCCAGTCGTAGCCGAACCCTTCCGGCAGGTCGCTTTCGACGATCGCGCCCATCGCGTCCATCGCCTCGCCGGAGCTGTGTCCCGGCGCCTGCGAACCGACGACTTCCACCGCGGCATAGCCGTTGTAGCGGGTCAGCGAAGGCGGCGCGACCACCCACTTGGCGTCCACCACGTTGGACAGCGGGATCATCTCCGGCAGGCCGGTGCGCGGATCGGTGCTGCGCGGGCTGGGGGTGTAGAAGTGCGCCAGCGACTCCAGGCCGTTCCTGTAACCGACCTCGGCCTGCATGGTCACGCGCTTCACGCGCCCGGCATCGACGAAGTCGTTGACGTACACCGGCGCCAGCATCAGCTGGATCGCGCGGTAGATGTCGCCCACTTCCAGCCCCATCGCCTGGGCCTGGGTGCGGTCGACCTGCAGCTTGAGCTGCGGCGCGTCGGCGAGCGTGTTCGGTCGCACCGCGGTCAGCGCAGGGTCCTGGCTGGCCTTGGCCAGCAGCTGTCCCAGCGCCTGGCCGAGCGCTTCGCGGCCCTGGCCGGCGCGATCCTGCAGGTACATGTCGAAACCGCCGAACGCGCCGAGCCCGTTCACGGTGGGCAGGTTGATCACGAAGATCTGCGCATCGCGGATGCCGTACAGGCTCATGTTCGCGCGCTGGATGAATTCAGCCGCGGTGACCTTGCGCTCGTCCCACGGCTTGAGCTTGACGAAGGCCATGCCGACGTTCTCGCCCTGGCCGACGAAGCTGAAGCCGGCCACCTGCATCATGCCCTCGTAGCCTTCCTGCTGCTCGAGCGTGCCGCGCACCTTCTCGAACACGGCCTTGGTCCGCGCCAGGCTCGCGCCGGGCGGCAGCTGCACGATCGCCAGCGCATAGCCCTGGTCTTCCTCGGGCAGGAAGCTGCCCGGCAGGCGCGTGAACAGGAAGCCGGTGAGCAACGCCAGCGCGGCGAACACGATCATCCAGCGCGGCGCGTGGGTGATCGCACGGCCGACATGGCCGACGTAACCGCTGCTGGCCCGGTTGTAGATGCGATTGAAGCCGCGGAAGACGAAGTTCTCGCGGTGGTGGTCGGGCGTGTGCTTGAGCAGCGTCGCGCACAGCGCCGGGGTGAAGCCGAGCGCGAGGAACGCCGAGAACCCCATCGCCAGTGCGATGGTGACCGCGAACTGCTTGTAGATCTCGCCGGCCGAGCCGCCCTGGAACGCACTGGGCACGAACACCGCGGCGAGCACCACCGTGATCGCGACCACGGCGCCGCTGATCTGGCCCATCGCCTTGACCGTCGCATCCTTCGGCGACAGGCCCTCCTCGGTCATGATCCGCTCGACGTTCTCGATCACCACGATCGCGTCGTCCACGACGATGCCGATCGCCAGCACCACGCCGAACAACGTCAGCTGGTTGATGGTGAAATCGAGCAGGTACAGGCCCAGGAACGTGCCCAGCAGCGCGATCGGGATCACCAGCGTCGGGATCAGCGTCGCGCGGAAGTTCTGCAGGAACAGCAGCATCACCAGGAACACGAGGATGAAGGCCTCGGCGAGGGTCTTGATCACTTCCTCGATCGAGACCTGCACGAACTCCGAGCTGTCGTACGGCGAGAACCAGGTGACGCCCTGCGGGAAGTTCGGCGCCAGTTCGCCCATGCGCGCGCGCACCGCCTCGGCCACGCCCAGCGCATTCGCGCCCGGCGCCAGCTGCACGGCGAAGCCGGCCGCGGGGGCGCCGCTCCAGCGCAGGTCGAAGCCGTAGGCGGACGCGCCCTTCTCCACGCGCGCGACATCGCGCAGGCGCACGGTGCTGCCGTCGGGGTTGGCACGCAGGATGATCCCGCCGAATTCCTCGGCGGTACTGAAGCGGCCTTCGGCGGTGACCGTGGCGGTGAACGCGGTGCCTTCCGGCGCCGGTTCGGAGCCGACCCGGCCGGCGGCAAACTGCACGTTCTGCCCGCGCACCGCCTGCAGCACCTGGCTGGCCGACAACCCGTAGCCGCGCAGCTTGTCCGGGTTGAGCCAGATGTTCATCGCGTATTCGCCGCCGAACAGCTGGGTGTTGCCCACGCCGGGCACGCGCGCGATCTGGTCGAGCACGCTCGCGGCGATCAGGTCGCTGAGCGCGTTCTTGTCGTATGCGGGGTTGCTGGAGCGCAACGCCACGATCATCAGGAAGCCGGAGTTGGCCTTGGCCACCACCACGCCCTGCTGCACCACTTCCGAGGGCAGCCGCGGCGTCGCCAGCGCGACCTTGTTCTGCACCTGCACCTGGGCGATGTCCGGGTCGGTGCCCGGGCGGAAGGTCAGCGTGATCGAGCTGCCGCCGCTGGCGCTGGACGAGGAACTGAAGTACTGCAGGTTGTCGATGCCGGTGAGCTGCTGCTCGATCACCTGGGTAACCGCGCCCTCGGTGGTCTCGGCGCTCGCACCCGGGTAGCTCGCGGCCACGGTGACCTGCGGCGGTGCGATGTTCGGGTACGACTCCACGCCCAGCCCGTTGATCGCCAGCAGGCCGCCCATCGCGATCAGGATCGCGATCACCCAGGCGAAAATCGGGTGGTTGATGAAGAAACGGGACATGGCAGGTCAGTCCTTGGCCGGGGCGGGCGCGGCACCTTGCGCCGGGGGCGCGTCTTCGGCGGGCACGGCCTTGGCCGGCTGGCCGGGAATGGCGCGCTGCAGGCCGGAGACGATCACCTGGTCGCCGGCGGCGAGGCCCTCGCGCACCACCCAGTCCTGGCCGCTCGCCCGCTCGGTGACGACGTCCTTGCGCGCGACCTTGCCGTCCTTGCCGACCACCAGCACGTAGGCGCTCTTGGCATCGCGCTGGATGGCGACCTGCGGCACCACGAATACGGCCTGCTCCACGCCCAGCGTCGCCTGCACCTTCACGTAGGTGCCGGGCAGCAGCACGCCGTCGGGGTTGGCGACGCGCGCGCGCAGCGCCACCGCGCCGGTCGCGGGGTCGACCACGTCGCCGGAGAAATCGAGCACGCCGGGGCGGCCGTAGGGAGTTCCATCCGGCAGCAGGATCCGGATCTCGCGATCGCCACCGCCCGCGGCCGCCTGCCGCACCTGCGACAGTTCCTCGATGCTGATCGAGAAGTCCACGTACATCGGGTCGAGCTGGTCGACGGTGGTCAGCAGGGTGGCTTCCTCCGCACCGACGAGCGCGCCTTCGGTCACCTGCTGCTTGCCGGCGCGGCCGCTGATGGGCGCGCGCACGGTGGTGTAACCCAGGTTGATCCGGGCCGCCTGCACCGCCGCCTGCGCAGCCTGCACCGCGGCGGCGCTGGTGCGCTCGGCGGCGATCGCGTTGTCGTAGTCGGCACGGGAAATGAACTTGCCTTCGATCAGGCCGCGCGCGCGCTCGGCCGCGGTGCGCGAGTTGGCGGCGTTGGCCTGCGCCTGCGCCAACGAACCCTGCGCCTGGGCCAGGGTGGCCTGCAGCTGCGCCGGGTCGATCTGGAACAGCGGCTGGCCCTTGCGCACGTCGCTGCCTTCCTCGTACAGGCGGCGCTGCAGCACGCCCGGCACGCGGGCGCGCACGTCGGCGCTGCGGTAGGCGGACAGGCGGCCGACCTGCTCCTTGGTGATCGGCACGTCCTTCGGCTGCATCACCACGACACCGACTTCGGGCGGCGGCATCTGGCCGCCGGGGCCGGCGGCGGCCTGGTCGCCCTTGCCGCAGGCGGCCAGCAGGAGCGCGGCCGAAAGCGTGGGCACGGCAAGGCGGATCAATGCCGGGAAATGGCGCATGGGTACCTCGGGGGGGAGGGGGATTCCTATACCCGCCAGTATAACATTGGGGGTTCAGGTCAAGCGTGCCGGAAGTCCTGCATCGTCCTTGCGGGCAACCGGAGGTGCCCCGACAGCGCCACCGGGTCGGGCGTGCCCTGCCACGGCAGCCAGCCCAGGCACGGCGCCGGCAGGCGCGCGGCCAGCAGCGCGCGGTTCTCGTCGATGCGCGCCATCGCCGGATCGATGTTGGTGCCGATCCATCCGGCCAGTTCACAGCCGTCCTCGGCGATCGCGCGCGCGCTCAGGTAGGCGTGGTTGAGGCAGCCCAGCCGCAGGCCGACCACCAGCACCACCGGCAGGCGCAGCGCGCGCACCAGGTCGGCCTGCATCAGCTCGCCGGCCAGCGGCGCCATCCAGCCGCCGACGCCTTCCACCACCACCACGTCGGCGTCGCGCTGCAGCCGTGCGTGCGCCGCCAGCATCGGTGCCAGCGACACTTCGATGCCGGCTTCGCGCGCCGCGATCTCGGGCGCCAACGGCGCCGGCAACGCATATGGATTGACGTCGTCGTAGCCCGGCGTCGGCTCGCTCGCCGCCTGCAGCGCCAGCGCATCCTCGTTGCGCAAGCCCCCGGGCGTGGGTTCGCAGCCACTGGCCAGCGGCTTCATCCCGACCGCGCGCAGCCCCTCGGCACGCAACAGGTGCAGCAGCGCGCAGCTGGACACGGTCTTGCCGATGCCGGTGTCGGTGCCGGTGACGAACACACCATCGCGGATATCCTGCATCGGGCCATGGTAACCCCGCGTAGAATGGCCCCATGAGCTTCCATGCCGCCCCGCTCACCGGGAACCGTACCGAGCAGTACGTGCAACTGCTGGACCAGGCGCGTGCGCTGATGCACGGCGAACGCGACCTGGTGGCCAATGCCGCCAACCTGTCGGCGCTGCTGTGGCATGCGCTGCCGGACCTGAACTGGTGCGGCTTCTACCTGTTCGACGGCACCGAGCTGGTGGTCGGCCCGTTCCAGGGCCTGCCCGCCTGCATCCGCATCCCGCTGGACAAGGGCGTGTGCGGCGCCGCGGCACGCACCAGGCAGGTCCAGGTGGTCCGCGACGTCAACGCGTTCGAGGGCCATATCGCCTGCGATTCGGCGTCCCGGTCCGAATGCGTGGTGCCGCTGGTCGCGAAAGATGGCACCCTGCTGGGCGTACTGGATCTCGACAGCCCCCACCTGGCGAGGTTCGACGACATCGACGCGCGCGGCCTGGAAGCCATCGGCCGCGCCTGGGTGGAGGCCGTGCAATGAACGCGCAACCGAAACTTCGCAACATCGGACCCAAGTCCGCGGCGTGGCTGCGCCAGGTCGGCCTGCGCACCCGTGCCGACCTCGAAGCCGCGGGCACCGTCGATGCGTTCATGCGCGTGCGCCGCGCCGGCTTCAAGCCCGGACTCAACCTGCTGTATGCGATCGAAGGCGCGCTCAACGACTGCCATTGGCAGGAAGTGTCCGAAGCACGCCGCGGCGAACTCGTGGCCGCGACCGAAGCGGCGATCGCGGAACTGCCGCCACCGCGCGGGCGCCCGCCTGCCGGGCCGGTGACGACGACTGTGATGTCGTCGCCCGACGACGGCGAATAAACCGCTACAATCCCTCCCGCTACGTGGTGACCCGAAGGCCTTGTGCCCAATCGGGTTGAAACGGGAAGCCGGTGACGCCGCAATCGCGGCCATTCCGGCACTGCCCCCGCAACGGTAAGCAGGCATCGCCTGCGAGTCCGGAGACCGGCCACGGAGCTCCCTGTGATCCCTCGCGTGCGGGCGTGCACGCCGGAGCAAAAATCCATGAACGTGTTGCAGTCGCGGACCGCGCTGTCGGTCGCCGTTTTCCTTTCCCTGTCCCTGTCCCTGTCATCGGCGTCCGCCGAAGAGGCTGCCGACCTCGACCGCGTGGTCGTCACCGGCACCCGCACCGCCCTCACCGTCGACCAGTCGCTGGCCGCCGTTGAAGTCATCGACCACGACGAGATCCAGCGCAGCCAGGCGCGGTCGCTGCAGGATCTGCTGCGCGGCCGCGCCGGCATCGACCTGTCCAACCAGGGCGGCGGGGGCAAGGTGTCCACGCTGTTCCTGCGCGGCACCGAGTCCGACCACACGCTGTTCCTGGTCGACGGCGTGCGCATGGGTTCGGCGACTTCCGGGCTCACCGCGCTGCAGGACCTGCCGCTGGAGCTGATCGAACGCATCGAGATCGTGCGCGGTCCGCGCTCGAGCCTGTACGGCAGCGAGGCGATCGGCGGCGTCATCCAGGTGTTCACCCGCGGCGCGCGCGAAGGCCTGCAACCGCGCGCGCACCTGGGCGCCGGCAGCCACGGTTTCCGCGAAGCGGGCGCCGGCCTGGACTGGGGCAATGCGCGCGCATGGCTGGGCGTGGACGCCAGCCACCAGCGCAGCGACGGCATCAGTGCCTGCCGCGGCATCGGCGCGCCGGTGTACGCCGGTTGCGGCATGCACGCACCGGACCCGGATCTCGACGGCTACGAGCAGGACGCGATCTCGCTGCGCGCCGGCCTGCGGCCGGTCGACGGATGGAGCGCCGATGCGCGCGTGCTGCGCAGCGAGGGCCACAACCAGTTCGACGCCGATCCGATGTGGGGCCTGCCCGACAGTTCGAACACCGTGCAGCAGGTCGTCGGCGGCAAGCTGCGCCACGACGCCGGCGGTGCCGTCGCGCTGCAGTTCACCGTGGGCCGCAACACGGATACCTCCGACAACTACATCGCGGGCCGGTACAACGACCGTTTCGCCACCACCCGCGACGGGGCCGGCGTGCAGGCCGACTGGCGCATCGCCAGCGGCCAGTTGCTGACGCTGGGCAGCGACTGGGCGCGCGACCGCGCCGACGTCGACGGTCCGTTCGCCACCTTCGACGCGAACCGCGGCAATCGCGCGGTGTTCGCCCAGTACCAGGGTGCGTTCGGCCGGCATGACGTGCAGCTGGCGCTGCGCCACGACGACAACGACCAGTTCGGCGGCCGCGACACCGGCAGCCTCGCCTGGGGCGTGGACTTCGCGCGCGGCCTGCGTCTCACCGCCAGCCACGGCAGCGCGTTCAAGGCGCCGACCTTCAACGAGCTCTACTACCCGTACTACGGCAACGACGCGCTGCGCCCGGAAACTTCGCGCAGCAGCGAACTGGGCCTGGCCAGGCGCTCGGGCGCCTGGCACTGGCAGGCCAATGCCTACGAAACCCGGATCGAGGACCTGATCGTCTACGACCCGCACCTGTTCGTCGCCAACAACATCGAGCAGGGGCGGATCCGTGGCCTGGAGCTGGGCGGCGGTGCCACCGTCGCCGGCTGGACGCTGGCCGCGCAGGCGACCTGGCTGGATGCGCGCAACGAGAGCGAGGCCAACCATGGCAACCGCCTGCCGCGGCGCGCATCGCGCGGTGTGCGCGTCGACGCGGACCGCGAATCCGGGCGCTGGCGCCTGGGCGCCACGCTGAATGCGAAGGGCGCGATGTTCGACGATGCCGGCAACACGCTGCGCCTGCCGGGTTACGCGACCGTGGACCTGCGCGCGGAAGTGGCGCTTGCGGGTGGATGGACGTTCCAGGCGGGGCTCCGCAATGCCTTCGACCGCGACCACGAAACCGTGGCCTTTTACGAGATCGGA
>SCUI01000084.1 GCA_004297225.1 Lysobacteraceae bacterium
CGATGCGGCGCGCGCGCCCGCCGTCGCGCGGGTGCCCGCCCGGGAGATCGGCCATGACCTTCCACGGGACCTCGTGCTCCCAGAGGACCTTCCTCATGCGCGCAGGCGGCGCATGCCGCGCGCGAGGAGCGGCGAGAAGATGACGAGCGCGACCATGGCGAGGAGCGCGAGCGAGATGGGACGTGTCCAGAGCAGCTCGGGCGACCCGTCGCCGATCTGGAGCACCTGGTTGAGGCTCGTCTCGAGGATGCCGACCAGGAGCAGCGCGATGACCATCGGCACGACGGGCACGTCGCGCAGGATGAACAGGTAGCCGATGACGCCGAACACGAGCATGACGAGCACGTCCTCGAACAGCCCCCGGGTCGCGAGCGCGCCGATGACGCTCGTCACGATCACGACGGCGGCGATGAGCGTCGTGGGGATCGTCGTGAGCCGCGCGAGCCAGCGGGCCGTCGCGACGCCGAAGAGCGACGTGAGCCAGTTCGACATGAAGAGCGACGTGAGGAGGACGAAGACGAGCGCCAGGTTGGGCCCGAGGAGCTCAGGGCCCGTGCGCACGCCGTGGAACTCGAGCGCGAGGAGCATGACGCCGGAGGCGACCGTGCCGGGCACGCCGAACGCGATGGTCGGCATGAGGCTGCCGCCGTCCTTCGCGTCGTTCGCCGCCTCGGGCGCGATGACGCCGCGGATGTCGCCCTTGCCGAAGCCGCTCGAGTCCTTCGCCGTCGCCTTCGCGTGGCCGTACGCGAGGAACGTCGCGACGGCGCCGCCGGGCCCGGGGATCGCGCCCACGATCGTCCCGATGACCGCGCAGCGCAGGAACAGCCAGAAGTTCTTGAAGACGGCGCCCATGCCGCGCAGCAGCCCGGCGAAGGACACCGACGCGATCTTCAGCTCGTCCGCGCTCACGACGGTGCGGTGGTGCACCGCGAGCTCGATCGCCTGGGCCATGGCGAACATCCCGATGAACACAGGGAAGAGCGGGATGCCGTCGAGCAGGTAGACGGTGCCGAAGTCGAACCGGCTGACGCCGGTGATGGGGTTGTACCCGTGGAGCCCGACGAGGAGGCCGAGGGCGCCCGAGAAGAGCCCCTTCACGAGCGACTCCGAGCTCACGAGGGCGATC
>SCUI01000227.1 GCA_004297225.1 Lysobacteraceae bacterium
ACCTGATCGAGGCCAAGCGCTCGGTCCGCAAGCTCTACACCGAGTCCCTGATCGGCCGCGGCGATATCACCGAGGAAGAGGCGGAGCAGCTGCTGCGCGACTACCAGGAACGCCTGGAGCGGGTCTTCGCCGAGACCCACGCCGCGCAGACCTCGCCAATCCCGGTCATCACCGCGGACACCGGCGCCGTCTCCGACCTGGAGCTGCCCTCGGCCCAGCAGTCCGACACCGGCTCCGGCGCCCCCGAGTCCACCGCGATCTCCGCGGAGACCCTGGCCCGGATCGGCAAGGCCCACATCGAATACCCCGAGGGCTTCACCGTCCACGCCAAGCTCAAGCAGCTGCTGGAGAAGCGTGAAGTGATGTCCCGTGAGGGGGGCATCGACTGGGGCTTCGGCGAACTGGCTGCCTTCGGCTCGCTGACCATGGAGGGCGTCCCGGTCCGGCTCGCCGGCCAGGACTCCCGCCGCGGCACCTTCGTGCAGCGCCACGCAGTCTTCCACGACCGCGCCAACGGCGACGAGTGGACGCCGCTGGCCAACCTCACCGAGGACCAGGCCAAGCTCTGGATCTACGACTCCCTGCTCTCGGAATACGCGGCCATGGGCTTCGAATACGGCTACTCGGTGGAGCGCCCCGACGCACTCGTGCTCTGGGAGGCCCAGTTCGGCGACTTCGTCAACGGTGCGCAGACCATCATCGACGAGTTCATCTCCTCCGCCGAGCAGAAGTGGGGCCAGCGGTCCTCGCTGGTGCTGATGCTCCCGCACGGCTACGAGGGCCAGGGCCCGGACCACTCCTCGGCCCGGATCGAGCGCTTCCTGCAGCTCTGCGCCGAGGAAAACATGATCGTGGCCAACCCCACGACCCCGGCCTCGCACTTCCACCTGCTGCGCCGCCAGGCCTACAGCCGTCCGCGGAAGCCGCTGATCATCTTCACCCCGAAGCAGCTGCTGCGCCTCAAGGCGGCGGCCTCCTCGGTGGAGGACTTCACCTCGGGCGCCTTCCGCCCGGTCATCCCGGAGCACGAGCAGCTGCAGGCGGACGCCGTCGAGCGCGTGCTGCTGGTCTCCGGCCGGCTCTACTACGACCTGCTGTCCACGCGGC
>SCUI01000039.1 GCA_004297225.1 Lysobacteraceae bacterium
GCACGCTCGACATGTTCGGCACGGGTGTGAACGTCTTGCCGCCGTCGCGGCTCCAGTCGAGCGGGGTGTTCGCGGACCAGATCGTGTCGGGCCGGAACGGATCGACGAACAGCTCGCAGTAGTAGGCGGCGCCGCCGCCGACGTAGTTCGACATCTTCGTCCAGTTGAGGCCGCCATCCACGCTCTTGTAGAAGCCGCGCTCGTCGGCTTTGGCATGCACGATGGCGTAGACCACCGTGCCGCGCTTGGCCGGCACCGCTTTCTTGCCGTCTTTCGCTTCAACCGCCTCGGTGACCGTGCCCTTCGGGTCGATCGCCAGCGCGACGCGGCCGACGTCACCCTTCGGCAACCCGGCCGACAACTTCGTCCAGTTCTTGCCGCCGTTCATCGTCTTCCAGATGCCGCCTTCCGGGCCGCCGCCGACCATCTGGCCGACGTGGCGACGACGCTGGTAGGACCCCGCGTAGATGATGTCCGGATTCGACGGATCGAACGCGATGTCGCTGATCCCCGTGTCCTTGCTGATCGTGAGTGACGCGGTCCACGTGGCGCCGCCGTCGGTCGTCTTGTAGAGCCCGCGCTCGCCGCCTTCGGAGAAGAGCGGTCCCTGTGAGGCCACCCACACCGTGTTCGAGTTGCGCGGATCGACGACGATCTTGCCGATGTGCTCCGAGGTCTGGAGGCCCATGTTCTTGAACGTCTTGCCGCCGTCGGTGGACTTGTAGACGCCGTCACCGAAATGCGCCGAACGCTGGCTGTTGTTCTCGCCGCTGCCGACCCAGACCACATTCGAGTCCTTCGGATCGACCACGACGCAGCACGTCGTGAAGTGGTAGGCGCCGAAGATCGGGTCGAACGTGATACCGCGATTCACCGTCTTCCACACGCCGCCGAAGGCCGAGGCGACGTACCAGACGTTGGGATTCTTGGGATCGATCTCGACATCCACCACGCGGCCGTTGTTAAGCGTGGGGCCGAGGTTGCGGAACGTCAGCACCTTCAGCGCGTCGGCGGTGAGGCCGGTCGACGGACCTTGGCCGGACATGGATGCGCTGCCAAACGCCGCCAGGGCGACGGCGACAATCAGAACTCGAGTCAGTGTTTTCACAGGGGTCTCCGGGCGAAGCAAGTAAGCCGCAGGATTGTGGCACCGTGGGGACGCGCGCGCAATACTCACCCGCTGTCGGACAGAACGCGCGTGTGAGAAGGGCAAGGGGCAGAGGGCAAAAGGCAAACTAGCGGACTTTGGAGGAAAACTGACGGAACGCCGTCACCGAGTCAGCCTTCGTCCACAGGCCTACACCGCCGGCGACGTCACGGTCGATCGTGTGACTCACCTGAAAGCGATCATTCACGGAGGCGACGACCTTGCGGCCCTCAACCACCACTCTCAGCGTGTGCCAGACGTTGAACGGCAACTGCTCGTGAAGGTCGCCGTGCGCGAGCACGGTGCGCTCCCCTTTCTCGTATTTCCAGAGCGCGACGTTGCCGTCCTTGGTGTTGTAGCGCGCGTACAAATAGGAGTGGTCAGCGCGCAGATTGAAGGCGATGCCGGCGGTCTGATCGGTGGCGCCCGCGACGAGCTTGAACTCGACGCGGAGTTCCCCATTGGAGAAGGCCTTCACCGCCGAGGCCGCGGCAAGCGGG
>SCUI01000228.1 GCA_004297225.1 Lysobacteraceae bacterium
AATCATGTTGACCGGTTTTGCCGACCTCAAGAATGCCATAGAATCCAAGAAACTTGGGGCGGAGGATTTCGTCAGCAAACCCTACGACCTTGTCGACCTGCTTACGACCGTTGAGCGCGTCCTGAGCGGAGTCTAACCCCCATCACGCCGGGGAGCCTCATGCCGAAGAAGTTCCAAATCCTCGTCGTTGATGACGAAGAATCCATTACCTTCCTCCTCAAGACCGAGCTCGAAGAGCTCGGCGGGTACGACGTCGATGTCGCCCTGAACGGCACCGAAGCGATCAACCTGCTCCAATCCAAGATTTACGACATCGTTTTGCTCGACATCAAAATGCCCCGCGTCAGCGGCATTGATGTGCTGAAGTTCATCACCGAGCACTCCCCGACAACACAAGTTATCATGCTCACCAATATCGTCGACTATAAAACCGCCATCGAGACGATGAAGCTGGGGGCCTATGATTTTGTCAGCAAACCGTACGATACCGATCAGCTCCTTGCCACCATGAGCCGCGCGCTGGACCGACGCCAGCTTGTCATTGACAAGGAGGTGATGCGCAACGAGTTAAACCGTATCACCGGGTCGAGCGGCATCATCGGGGAAAGTCCGGTCTTCAAAAATGTCATCGAGAATGTACGGAAGGTGGCGGCGAGCGAAGCGTTCGTCCTGGTCCAGGGCCCCAGCGGAACCGGGAAGGAACTTATCGCTCACCTCCTCCATAATGAAAGCCCGCGCAAAGAGCGCCCCTTCGTCGCCGTGAATTGTGCTTCGATTCCCGACCAGTTGCTGGAAAGTGAACTCTTTGGTCATGAGAAAGGGTCGTTCACGAATGCCTATTCCGCCAAGCAGGGCCTGGTGGAGGTGGCGGATGGAGGAACCCTCTTTCTCGATGAAGTCGGGGATATCAGTCAGCCGACACAGGCAAAACTCCTCCGGTTTCTCGAAACGGGGGAATTCCGTCGTGTCGGGGGAACCGGCTCCATGCGGGTGGGGGTCCGTGTGATCTCTGCGACCAATAAAAACCTGCAGAAGGAAGTTCAGGAGGGACGATTCCGGGAAGACCTTCTCTACCGGCTCAACGTTGTCAGTATTCAGATCCCACCATTGAAAGAGCGGAAGGAGGATATTCCGCTTCTCATCGAATACTTTACCAAGCGTAAGTCGAAATCCAAAACGAAAAAGGTAAGCCCCGAGGCCCTTGCATTGCTCATGCAATACGATTGGCCCGGCAACGTGCGTGAATTGGAGCATGTCATTGAAGGTTCCTCGATCCTCTCGCAGGGAGACATCATTGAACTGCGCGATCTCTGGATCAACCCCTCTCTCGCGC
>SCUI01000229.1 GCA_004297225.1 Lysobacteraceae bacterium
GTGATGGCCACGGCCCTGTTCTCGGTGATGCCCGTGGTCCAGACGCGGCTGATGGCCCGCGCGCCCAACGCCGCGCCGCTGGCGCTGGCCCTGAACGGCTCCTCGGCCTCCCTTGGGCAGGCGCTGGCCGGCGCGACCGGCGGGGCGGTGCTGGCGACCGTCGGCACGCCCAGCCTGCCGCTGGCGACCATCACCTATGCGGCGATCGCGCTGCTGATCTGGCGGCTGTGGGAGGCCAAGCGCTAGCCTGAGCTAGAGGGCCTCGATCACCGCGTCGGCCATCTGGGCGGTCGACAGCGTGCCACCTATATCCCGGGTGCGGGCGCCGCCTTCCAGCGCCCGTCCAACAGCGGCGAACAGCCTGTCGGCCAGGTCGGCGCGGCCCAGCGACCAGCGCAGGGCCATCTCGAAGGAGAGGATGGCGGCCAGCGGGTTGGCGACGCCCTTTCCGGCGATGTCCGGGGCCGAGCCGTGGATCGGTTCGTAGAGCCCTGGCTTTCCGGGCGCGCCGATGGCGGCCGACGGCAGCATGCCCAGGCTGCCGGTCAGCATCGCCGCCTCATCCGAGAGGATGTCGCCGAACAGGTTGTCGGTGACGATGACGTCGAACTGGCGCGGGTTCTTGACCAGCTGCATGGCGCAGTTGTCGGCCAGCATGTGCTCGAGGTTCACGTCCGGGTATTCGCGCGCGTGCAGGGCGGTGACCACCTCGCGCCAGAGCAGGCCGGTCTCCATGACGTTGGACTTCTCGGCGCTGGTCACCTTGTTGCGGCGGCCGCGGGCCAGCTCGAAGGCGACGCGGGAGACCCGCTCGATCTCGGCGGTGGTGTAGACCTGGGTGTCGATCCCGCGCTTGCCGCCGTCCGGCAGGGTCTCGATGCCCCGGGGCTGGCCGAAGTACACCCCGCCGGTCAGCTCGCGGACGATCATGATGTCCAGGCCCTCGACCACCTCGCGGCGCAGGGTCGAGGCGTCGGCCAGCGGCCCGAAGCAGAGCGCCGGCCGCAGGTTGGCGAACACCTCCATGCCGGCGCGCAGGTTCAGCAGGCCGGCCTCCGGGCGCAGGTTCCGCGGCGCGTCGGCCCATTTCGGTCCGCCGACCGCGCCCATCAGCACCGCCTTGGCGGCCTTGGCCTCGGC
>SCUI01000043.1 GCA_004297225.1 Lysobacteraceae bacterium
GAATGTACATCCCGCGCCAAGTTCGCACTCCGAATCGAAGCCGAGTGATCGGTTGTTGAGATTGGCCGACCCTATGCGGACCACGCGATCATCGAAGATGCTGCACTTTGAATGCACGATGATGTTCTGTCCGTCCGAGGTGGCGGGATAGAAGGCCCGAAACCGTCCGAATGCGTCGGCGGACCGAAGTCGCGAGAGCATCGCGCCGCGGGCTCGGTCCATCGCGAGACGGTCAAACCAGCTGGGCGACTGCCCAGTGGTGATCAGCACCACCTCCGGCCCGTTCGGCTCCGCCAGCCGCGCCGCGATCGCCTCGGTCGCCAATGGTGAGGTGAAGTACTGGTTTTCAAGATAGATCGCCTCCCGGGCATGAGCGATGCACTCGAGCGTGAGCCGGCGAATCTCGTCGACGACCCGTCGCTTGCGCCAGGCCGGCAGCGTGCGCGCGATGGCAACCCTAGTGTTCGTCACATGCGGGGCGACGTGACAGGGCCACAGATCTGGTAGCGAGGGACTAACGTCCACGGGCCTCGCTAGGTCTGAGTCCGCCAGCCCGGCGCGACGCCAACGGTCGCGGAACACATCGCCGAGGGCGCTGGCGGCGTCCCCGTCGACCATCATCATCATCTCGTGCCGGGGGGCATGAAGGGCTCTTGTCGGGAGAACTCGCCGCAGATCCTCCGGCAGATGGCGCCAGCTGTCCCAGCGGTCGACGCTGATGTCGCCGCCGCCGCAAAACGCCAGCCGATCGTCGATCACCAGCACCTTCTGATGATGGCAGGCGCCGAACGGGACTTGGTCGTCCAGACAGAACCTTATCCGCGTCCCGGCAAACCATTTTCGAGCCGCGTGGGGGAAGAACTGTTGCGTAGCGGCGATCGGAAGGGTCGATTTCCAGATCAGAAGGCGGATGTCCAGATCGGGTCGCGCCGCCGACAATCTGAGCAGCACTTGACCAACTTGGTCGGGTTCCGCCGCGCCGACCTGCCCGTCAGGCGCCAACCTTGTGCGGGGGTCGAACGTCCACCCGAGGAGCAGGATCGAATGCCGAGCCTTCGGCAGGGCTTCGAGGACGGCCGTGAAATAGGCGTCCGAAGCGACGAGAAATGCAGCGCGGTTCGCTTGGGCGGTTCGCCAGCAGGTATGGCCAGGTTTGAAGACGCTCACCGGCCGCACGCTTCCGTCGACCACGACGCCGACCCCTTGATCCCTTGAGCCATCTCACACGTTACTTGCGAACGGCGGCTTGCCCTACTCGTCGCCGGGTCCGCACGCAGCATAGGGCCTCCGCTATGGCCCACCCGCGCGAGCCGCGAGAGAGCTGGAGCGCCCGCGGCGCCGACACCGCTCAGCAAAAGTGTTCTGCGCGATCGACAAGATCGTTCATGTGGACGGCCGCGTGAATCGTCATGGGGAGGCGTGAACCCGGGTCTCGGAAATATGAATGCGGCCATCTCGCGAGTGAGGTCGAGCTGCGCCTCAGAACCTGTTGCGATCATGGCGATCAC
>SCUI01000044.1 GCA_004297225.1 Lysobacteraceae bacterium
AATAGACCGTCAGTGAATCGGTTCCCCAGGCTCTCAGCACCTGATGGGCCGACATCGAATATGGGGCAAGCGAATCGCCAAAGTGGTATCGTGTGCGGAGCAAGAGTTCCGCTCCTACGATCGCCTTGCTCTCCAAGGAATCTGGAATGCCCGAAAATAGAAGTGCCGTCCATGCTTCGAGGTCGTCAAACTTGCCGATTAATAGACGTCCGGAGGAGAGGTGCGGGGGAAAGGCATATATGCTTGAACTTGACGTTGCAAAAGTACTGACAGAGTCGATTTGCAGGAAATCGTCTTTGGGAAGGAGTCCTCCCCCGACAGGGTTCGGCTCTTCCATGCACCCGCCTAGGTTAAGAATCAGAAGAGCCGTACTAAATACGATTAATGCTTTTTTCACACAATCCCCTCTTCCGGTCATTGGTTCAAAAATTTCATGGTAAGTTGTTCCTTTACTGCATGCCACGCGATGAAGGCATCCTCGGCTACAAAATCCACCCGTGTTCTCCGGAGACACTCATCACGCTCCACCGCTCCATACCCTGTGAGCACAAGGGCTGTGCCACATCCCGCGGAAACTCCTGCCTGCATATCGATGCAACGATCGCCGATTACGAACGAATTTCGAAGATCGACATCGTGTTCGCGTGCCGCCTGAAGAAGCATGCCTGTCTTCGGTTTGCGGCAGTTGCACACTTTTTTATACGGTGGTGAACCGGAGTCGGGATGATGCGGACAGTAATAGATGCCATCGACACGGGCGCCGTGGTTCGCAAGCAGATCGACCAACCGACGATGAATGGCGGCTAACATTTCCTCCGTCAACAAGCCGCGGGCAACGCCGGATTGGTTGGTGATGACAAACACCTTGACGCCAAAACTGTTTGCCTCACGAATGGCCCTTGCGGCATGTGGAAGAAGTTGAAGCTCCTCGGGGCGGGAAAGGTAATCAACCTCGGTGTTCAGAGTTCCATCACGGTCAAAAAAAACTCCGACCCGCTCAATGCCCTCGGGTCGACGGTTCGCGTCGCCGGGGATCGTTCTCGACTTCACGCGCTCATTGTTTCAGAATGTCCTTGTAAAGATTCACATACTTCTTCGCGGAATGTTCCCACGAGAAATCCCTTGCCATGCCGTTACGCATCAGTTTCTTCCATTCCTCGGGCTGCTGGTAGACTTTGAGCGCCCTCTGGACGGCTTTCAGCAATTCCCTGGCGTCGTAGGCTTCAAACTTGAACCCGGTCCCCCTGCCTCCACCGGAGTAATCCTCCACGGTATCCTCCAGTCCCCCCGTTGCGCGAACAATCGGGGGTGTTCCATACCGCATGCTGTACATCTGGTTCAACCCACATGGTTCGTACTTGGAAGGCATCAGGAACATGTCACTCCCCGCCTCGATGAGATGGGCCAGCTCATTGTCGAATCCAAAGAAGACGCCCATCTGGGATGTGTGCTTCTTCTGCATCGCCTCAAATTTTTTCTCCACCCCTTTTTCCCCCGAACCGAGGAGGACAAACTGCACGTCCAGCTTCAGGAGGTCGTCAAGGATTTCCAGGACGAGATCGAAACCCTTCTGATCGACCAGCCGCGAGATGGCACCGATGATCGGTGTGTTTTCCTTATAGGCGAGCTTGAACCTGTTGGCGAGGGCTTTCTTGTTGTCGACCTTTGCTTCGAGCGACTTTGCATCGTACATCCGGTAAA
>SCUI01000003.1 GCA_004297225.1 Lysobacteraceae bacterium
GCGCGGCAAGGGCATCGCCACGCTGCTCGCGGCGCCGCTGCGGATCCTCACGGCCATCCGCGCGGCGATGCGGGTGATGCGGACGCGCCGTCCGCGCGCGGTGGTCAGCTTCGGCGGCTATGCGGCCGGTCCAGGCGGCCTGGCCGCGCGCCTGCTCGGCATCCCGCTGCTGGTGCACGAACAGAACCGCGCGCCGGGCCTGACCAACCGCGTGCTCGCGCGGCTGGCGCGCCGGGTGCTCACCGGTTTCCCGGATACCTTCCGCGGCGATGTCGGCGAGGAACTGGTGGGCAACCCGGTGCGCGCTGAAATCTCGCGGCTGCCGCCGCCGGCCGAGCGCCTGTCCACGCACGGTGGCGCGCTGCGCCTGCTGGTGCTGGGCGGCAGCCAGGGCGCGCGCGCGCTCAACGACGCCGTGCCGATGGCGTTGTCCACGCTCAGGGGCAGCGTCCAGGTCCGCCACCAGTGCGGCGAGAAGCTGCGCGAGGAAGCCGAGCGCGCGTATGCGCAGGCCGGCGTCGCGGCCCGGGTCGAACCGTTCATCGCCGACATGGCCGCGGCTTACGCCGGCGCCGACCTGGTGGTGTGCCGTGCCGGCGCGTTGACCCTGGCCGAGCTGTGCGCGGCCGGTGTCGGCAGCGTGCTGGTGCCGTTCCCGCAGGCGGTGGACGACCACCAGACGCGCAATGCCGAATTCCTGGTGGAACGCGGCGCCGCCGTCCTGTTGAAGCAGGGCAGCGCATTGGCCGACGAACTCCGCGCCACGCTGTCCAGCCTGGGTGCGAATCCGGAGCGGCGCCTGGCCATGGCCGAAGCCGCGCGCAGCCTCGCACGGCCGGACGCGGCAGAGCACGTCGCCGACGCCGTGCTGGCGGCCAGCGACTGGAAGGAGGCTGCATGAGCGTGCAACGACGCCTGCAGGCCAGCCGCGACCTCGCGCGCACCGCGCTCGACGGCAGCGCCACGCGCGTGCATTTCGTCGGCATCGGCGGCGTCGGCATGAGCGGCATCGCCGAGGTGCTGTGCACGCTTGGGTATCGCGTGTCCGGTTCGGACAATGCCGACAATGCGGTCACCCGGCGCCTGGCGTCGCTGGGCGTGGCGATCTCCCGCGGCCACGCCCCGGACCACGTGCATGGCGCCGACTGCGTGGTCGCGTCCAGCGCGATCAAGGCCGACAACCCCGAATTGCTGGAAGCGCGCGCGCGGCGCATCCCGATCGTGCCGCGCGCGGAGATGCTGGCCGAGCTGATGCGTTTCCGCCGCGGCATCGCGGTGGCTGGCACCCACGGCAAGACCACGACGACATCGTTGCTGGCCAGCGTGCTCGGCGAGGGCGGACTCGACCCGACCTTCGTCATCGGCGGCAAGCTGCTGGCCGCGGGCGCCAACGCGCGCCTGGGCGGCGGTGACTGGCTGGTGGCGGAAGCCGACGAGAGCGACGGCAGCTTCCTGCGCCTGAACCCGCTGGTGGCGATCGTCACCAACATCGACGCCGACCACCTGGAGAACTACGGCGGCGACTTCGCCCGCGTGCAGATGGCCTTCGCCGAGTTCCTGCACCGCCTGCCGTTCTACGGCCTCGCCGTGCTGTGCATCGAGGACCCGGAAGTGGCGATGCTGGCGCAGGCGACCTCGCGGCACGTGATGACCTACGGCTTCTCCGCCGAGGCCGACGTGCGCGCCGTGGACGTGCGCCAGGACGCGGCGTGCATGCGCTACACCCTGTGCCTGCCCGACGGCAGCCGCACCGAGGTCGAGCTGGCACTGCCCGGCCGCCACAACGTGCTCAATTCGCTGGCCGCCGCGAGCGTGGGCTGGCAGCTGGGCGTCGGCGCGGAAACGATCGCGGGCGCGCTGCAGAAGTTCCAGGGCATCGGCCGTCGCTTCAACCTGCTGGCGAAACTGACCACGCCCCGGGGCGCGACCGTGCAGCTGGTCGACGACTACGGCCACCATCCCAAGGAACTGGAAGCGGTGTTCGCCGCGGCGCGCGGCGGCTGGCCGGACAAGCGCCTGGTGGTCGCGTTCCAGCCGCATCGCTACACCCGCACCCGCGACCTGTTCGACGACTTCGCCAGCGTGCTGTCCGGCGTCGACGCGCTGGTGCTCACCGAAGTCTATCCGGCGGGCGAGGCCCCGATCGCCGGTGCCGACGCGCGCTCGCTTGCGCGCGCGATCCGCACCCGCGGCCGCATCGATCCGATCGTGGTCAACGGCGCCGCCGAATTGTCCACGGTGTTGCCGGACATCCTGCAGGACGGCGACCTGTTGCTGGTGATGGGGGCGGGCGACATCGGCCACGCCGCCCAGCAGCTGGCCGCCAATGGCTTCCAGGGGAACGCGTCATGAGCCCGCGTCCTTCCGATCCTGCCGTGTTCGGCCGCGTGGCGGTACTGCTCGGCGGCACCAGCGCGGAACGAGAGGTGTCGCTCGACTCCGGGCGCAACGTGCTCGAGGCGCTGCGTTCGCGCGGCGTCGACGCGCAGCGCGTGGACGGCATTCCCACGCTCATCCGCGAACTGCAGGACAAGCATTTCGACCGGGTGTTCAACATCCTGCACGGCGGCGCCGGCGAGAACGGCACGCTGCAAGGCCTGCTGGAAAGCCTGGGAGTGCCCTACACCGGCGCTGGCGTGCTCGGCTCGGCCCTGACCATGGACAAGATCCGCACCAAGCAGGTGTGGATCGCCGAAGGCCTGCCGACGCCGGCGTTCCGCCGCATTCCCGCTGGCGGCGACGTGCGCGCGACGGTCGGCGAGCTCGGCATGCCCGCGTTCCTGAAGCCGTCCAGCGAAGGCTCCAGCGTCGGCGCGTTCCGCGTCACCAGCGACGCGGAACTGGTGCGTGCGGCCGAATTCGCCGCGGGCTACGCCGGCGAACTGCTGGTCGAGCAGCTGGTGGAAGGCGACGAGCTGACCGTCGGCATCCTCGGCACCGAGGCACTGCCCTCGATCCGCATCGTGCCGAAGCAGGGCTGGTACGACTACCACGCCAAGTACCAGGCCGAGGACACGCAGTACTTGTGCCCCGGGCTGGAGGGCGAAGCGGAGGATGCGATCCGCGCACTGGCGCTGCGCGCGTTCCGCGCTGCCGGCTGCAGCGGCTGGGGCCGGGTGGACGTGATGCGCGATCGCGCCGGCAACCTGTTCCTGCTCGAAGTGAACACCGCGCCCGGGATGACCAGCCATTCGCTGGTACCCAAGGCGGCGCGCCAGCTCGGCATCGAATTCGACGCGCTGTGCTGGGCGATCCTGGCGCAGACGCTGGAGCCGCGCCCATGAGCGGCCTGCTCGACGGCACCCTGGTGAACGGCGCCGTGTTCCGGATCGCGGCGTGGTCGCTGGCGCTGGCGCTGGTCGCGTTGCCGCTGGTGGCCGTGGTCAACGGCTGGGCCGGCGCCGACCGCTGGCCGCTGCGCACCTTGCGCGTCACCGGCGACCTGCACCGCGTTGACCCGGCGAAACTGCAGCAGATCCTGCGGCCGTTCGCGCAGCGCGGCTATTTCGCGGTGCAGCTTGGCGAGGCCCAGGCCGCGGTCGCGCGACTGCCGTGGGTCGAGCATGCCGAAGTGCGCAAGCGCTGGCCGGACGTGCTCGAGGTGGTGGTCGTCGAGCACCGCCCGTTCGCGCGCTGGGGCAAGGACCGCGTGCTGTCCGAGGAAGGCAGGCTGTTCCCGGCCGCCGGCATCGAGCTGCCGAAGGCGCTGCCGTTGCTCGACGGCCCGGATGCGCGCGTGGCCGCGGTGATGTCGCTGTATGGCGAGGCCCGCGAGCTGTTCGCCCCGGCCGGCGCCGACGTGCGCGCGCTGCGGCTGGATCGTCGCGGCAGCTGGGAGCTCGAGCTGTCGGACGGCATCGATGTCCTGGTCGGCAGCCGCGAGGCGCGCAGCCGCATGGACCGTTTCGCGCGGCTGCTGCCGCGCCTGATCGCGCAGCGCGACGCGTCCGCCAAGGGCGGCCCGCTGCTGCGCGCGGACCTTCGCTACACCAACGGGTTCGCGCTGACCTGGGGAGAACCGGCAACACCATGAACCGAAAAGGCGACAAGGCCCTGATCGTCGGCCTCGACATCGGCACCTCCAAGGTGGTGGCGCTGGTCGGCGAGTATTCGCCGGGCAATCCCATCGAAGTGATCGGCATCGGCTCGCACGAATCGCGCGGGCTCAAGCGCGGCGTCGTCGTCGACATCGAGTCCACGGTGCAGTCGATCCAGCGCGCGGTGGAGGAAGCCGAGCTGATGGCCGGCTGCGAGATCAGCTCGGTCTATGCGTCGATCTCCGGCAACCACGTGCAATGCCGCAACTCCCCGGGCATCGTCCCGATCCGCGACGGCGAGGTCACCTGGGCCGACCTGGACCGCGTGCTCGAAGCGGCCAAGGCGGTGGCGATCCCCGCCGACCAGCGGATCCTGCACGCGATCCCGCGCGAGTACGTGCTCGACGATTCGCAGGAAGGCATCCGCAACCCGGTCGGAATGACCGGCGTGCGCCTGGAGGTGCACGCGCACCTGGTGGTGTGCGCGCAGTCGGCCGCGGCCAACATCACCAAGTGCGTGCAGCGTTGCGGCCTGCAGGTCGACGACCTGATCCTGTCCTCGCTGGCCTCGGCGACCGCGGTGCTGACCGCCGACGAGCGCGAGCTGGGAGTGGTGCTGGTCGACATCGGCGCCGGCACCACCGACATCGCGGTATTCGTGCAGGGCGCGATCAGCCACACCGCCTCGCTGCCGATCGCCGGCGACCACGTCACCAGCGACATCGCGCACATGCTGCGCACGCCGACGCCGGAAGCCGAGCAGATCAAGGTGCGCTACGCCTGCGCGCTGGCGCAGCTGGCCACCGCCGAGGAATCCATCCAGGTGCCCAGCGTCGGCGACCGCCCGCCGCGTCGCCTGCCGCGCCACTCGCTGGCGCAGGCCGTGCAGGGCCGCTACGAGGAAATCTTCGAGATGGTGCAGGCCGAGCTGCGCCGCTCCGGCTTCGAGGAACTGGTGCGCGCCGGGATGGTGCTCACCGGCGGCGCCTCGAAGATGGAAGGCGTGGTCGAGCTGGCCGAGGAAATGTTGCAGATGCCGGTGCGGGTGGGCGTGCCGCAGCACGTCACCGGGCTGGGCGAAGTGGTGAACAACCCGGTGCACGCCACCGGGGTCGGGCTGCTGCTGATGGGCAGCCAGATCGAACATCCGCGAAGGCCGGTGATCCGCGCCGGCCGCGCGGGGAGCTTCCTGGCGAAGTTGAAGAACTGGTATCGCGGGGAGTTCTGAGCGGGGCAGGTGGGTAGAGGTCGGCAATCACATAACTAAAAACGCGAGGACATGGTCATGGCGCATTTCGAACTGGTGGAAAAGATGGCCCCGAATGCGGTCATCAAGGTGGTGGGCGTGGGCGGCGGCGGCGGCAACGCGGTCGCGCACATGGTCAACAGCAGCGTGGACGGGGTGGAGTTCATCACCGCGAACACCGACTCGCAGGCGATCAAGAACTGCGGCGCCAAGCTGCAGCTGCAGCTTGGCAGCAACGTCACCAAGGGCCTGGGCGCCGGCGCGAACCCCGAAGTGGGCCGCCAGGCCGCGCTCGAGGACCGCGAGCGGATCATGGACGCGCTGCAGGGCGCGGACATGGTGTTCATCACCGCCGGCATGGGCGGCGGCACCGGCACCGGGGCGGCGCCGGTGGTGGCGCAACTGGCCAAGGAGATGGGGATCCTGACCGTGGCGGTGGTCACCAAGCCGTTCCCGTTCGAGGGCCGCCGGCGGATGCAGGTCGCGCTCAAGGGCATCGACGAGCTGAGCCAGCACTGCGATTCGCTGATCACCATCCCCAACGAGAAGCTGATCACCGTGCTGGGCCGCAACGCGACGATGATCCAGGCCTTCCGCGCCGCCAACGACGTGCTGCTCGGCGCGGTGCAGGGCATCGCCGACCTGATCGTGCGCCCGGGCCTGATCAACGTCGACTTCGCCGACGTGCGCACGGTGATGAGCGAGATGGGCCTGGCGATGATGGGCACCGGCCATGCCCGCGGCGACGACCGCGCGCAGGCGGCCGCCGAGTCGGCGATCCAGAACCCGCTGCTCGACGACGTCAACCTGTCCGGCGCCAACGGCATCCTGGTCAACATCACTGCCGGTCCGGACTTCACCATGGCCGAGTTCGACGAGGTCGGCCGCACCGTGGAGAACTTCGCCAGCGAGGACGCCACCGTGGTCATCGGCACCGTGCTCGACCCGGACATGCAGGACGACGTCCGCGTCACCGTGGTCGCCACCGGCCTCAACCGCGCCGTGTCGCGGCAGCCGCTGCGGCACGAGGAGCGTGAGGCCTCGCGCGATTACGGCCGCGACACGCGCAAGCCGCAGGTGCAGCTGATCCACAACCAGGGCAAGCGCGACGGCACCACCGGCATGCTGATCGACGAGGTCGCCGATCCGTACGTGCCGGCCACCGGCAGCGGCATCGGCGCCATGCTGCGCGGCCGCAGCAGCGCGGGGGCGGGCGGTGCCACCACCGCCGAGCCGGCCGCGCCTGCCGCGGCCGACTTCGGCGGCGACAGCAGCTACCTCGACATCCCCGCCTTCCTCCGCCGCCAGGCGGATTGAGGGCTGGCGCCGACCATGGAACATTCGGCCGGTCGGGACCACCGACCGGCCCTTTTCCCCGCCTTCACTCCGTTCAGGTTCAGCCTGCGGTGGTAATCTTCCTGACCTTCACGCCCCCGCGCGCGTAATCCCCTGGCGCCCCAGCCGCGAGCCCGCATGCTGCAGCAACGCACCCTCAAGAACGTGATCCGCGCCACCGGCGTGGGGTTGCACAGCGGGGAGAAGGTCTACCTCACGCTGCGCCCCGCCGCCGTGGATACCGGCATCGTGTTCCGCCGGGTGGACCTGGAGCCCGTGGTCGAGATCCCGGCCGACGCGAAACTGGTCACCGAAACCATGCTCTGCACCGGCCTGTCGCGCGACGGCGGCAAGGTGCTGACGATCGAACACCTGATGTCGGCCTTCGCCGGGCTGGGCATCGACAACGCCTATGTCGACCTGTCGGCGCCGGAAGTGCCGATCATGGACGGGTCCGCCGGACCGTTCGTGTTCCTGCTGCAATCCGCGGGCCTGGTCGAGCAGAACGCGCCCAAGCGCTTCATCCGCATCCGCGAGCCGATCGAGGTGACGGATGGCGACAAGCTCGCGCGCTTCACCCCGCACGACGGTTTCCGCCTCGATTTCACCGTGGAATTCAACCATCCCGCGATCCCGCGCACGCAGTCGCGCGCGGTGGTGGAATTCTCCAGCGAGTCCTACATCCGCGAGGTCAGCCGCGCCCGCACCTTCGGCTTCATGCGCGACCTGGAGTTCATGCGCGAGCGCAACCTGGGCCTCGGCGGCTCGATGGACAACGCCATCGTGCTCGACGAGTTCCGCGTGCTGAACGACGACGGCCTGCGCTACGCCGACGAATTCGTGCGCCACAAGATCCTCGACGCGGTGGGCGACCTCTACCTGGCCGGCCACCCGATCATCGGCGCCTACGAGGCGCGCAAGTCCGGCCACGCGCTCAACAACAAGCTGGTGCGCGAGCTGCAGGCCCGGCCTGCGGCCTGGGACATCGTCACGTTCGAGGAGCCCGACGCTGCACCGGCGGGTTACGGAACGGTCGCCACTGCCTAGCCAAAGCTCCGGCGTTCAGGCTCCGAGGATGAGTCTTGTCTTGCGCTCGGACAACCATCGCTCACAGTAGTTCTGCGCAAGATCGTACTTGAGCCTGGCCCGGAGATGCGAAGCCATGGCTTCCAGCGACACCAGACGGTCAAGCCATTGGCGACCATGCGCAAAGCGAACCAAGGCCATGTCCGGGCTGTTCAACAGCCAGGCATCTGCTGCCACGGAATCCGCGTAAACGAGCAGGTCGCGCTCCCCCGGGTCCAGAGATGGGTGGCCATACGCCAGATTGAAGCGCGCACGCTGCTCATCCGAGATGTCGTGGACGAGGTCAAGCGATGACCTGAGCGCGGCTTCGTCGATCAAATGCTCGGGGCGCCTGTTCTGGTACCCCGTTTGCGTCTCTTCGACGATCTTTTCGACGGTCTGGATCCGAAAGAAGCCCGCGAGTTGCGGCCAGCAACCCGTCCTATGGGCTTCGATGATGACGTTGGTGTCGACCAGGACGACTTGTCCATGAAGGAATGGCATGCGTCGTCACAGGTCGAATGGTGCCCTGACGCCGTGTTCCGAGAACATGTCCGCCAGATCATCCACGTTCGTTCCGACGACATTGGCCACCCTGCGCACAGACATATGCCCATGGTCGATTGCCCAAGCCAGGATCTCCACGAACCTCCGGCTGAAGCGGGGAGGCAATGCCTCATCCATCGGCGAACGCAACAAGTGGTCTGCGATCTGGTCTGCCGACGTCCTGGCAATCAATCCAAGGCCAACAAGCCGCCATTTCAGCGCTTGCCCGCTGACCCGGAAATGCAATGCGCCTTCCTTGATCCATCGGGCTGCTTCGTCGACCTCTCGGGGGAGAGGATGGCCAGCAACGTATTCCCGGATCGCAGCTTCCGGCATCAGCAGGCCAGACGAGAATTTGTCGGCCAGCGTTTCGATCCGCTTGAACGACTTGCCGCTCTTCCCTTCGGCCGCCTCGATGTGCGGAGGCTTCATCTCGCTCCAGGTCAGCAGATGGAAGAGCTCGTGACCCAGATCGAAAGAGCGGCGTCCCGATGCTTCACGACGGTTGATGATGATTGCGTTCAACGGACCGAGTTGGCAGGCAGCACCGGAGATGCCAGGAATGGTGTCCACGAGCAGAACCAGCGTGTCGAGTCGCTCCTCCAGCGCGGAAACGAGCGACGACGCGGGTATGGCGCCAAGGCCAAGCGCGAGAGAGATGGCTTCGCCTTCGGCGACAGCTTCCTCATACGAGCTTTTTGCCGTGAGTGCGACACGCATCAGCGATGAGTTGACAGTATCGCCGCGCAACCTCGCGAGGTGACGGAAGGTAGCGATCCACCGACCGGCCGTTTGTTCGAAGGACGCAACATCGGCCTCGTTGCCGTTGGACTTGCGCCAGGAGAAAGTTGCTTCCCCAGCCAGCTCCAGTGGATCGGTGAAGTAATCCACGTCCACCTGGAAGAATGCGGCGGCGCGCACGAGTTCTGCAGGCGCAAGGGCGCGCTTGCCCAACTCGATGGCGGACAAGGTTTGGCGATCCTTGAAATCCAGGGCTTTTGCCAGTTCGACCTGGCTGACCTGGCGGCGCTCGCGAAGGGCCTGAAGCCGACGACGCGCGGTGGTGTGGTCCATAAGTGACTCTCGTCTGGACCTGAGGATGATATCTTGCAAAGTATGAATTTGCAAGATTTCCTTCGATTTAACCTTTCACATCGCCTCGACGGTTAGCATCCGTCCGGTCCGGCGTGGCCGCCACGTGATTTCGGCGCCGCACCGGCCATCAGGTTCCCTTCTTTTTCTTCGGTTCCGGGGCGGCCCCCTCCAGGGAGGCCAGCGCGGCATCGAGGGCCTGGCGCGTTGCCGCGGACATCGGCCGGGGCATGCGCGGGGCAGGGGGATCGGCCTGGAGTGGCTTCGTCGTGGCCTTGACCACGACGGCGTCGCAGTCGAGCCCGACGGAACGGGCGGCGTCGAGGAGTTCGGGGGAGGCGAGGCGCAGCCGCGCCCGCCACACCGGGGAATCGACGAGGAACACCAGCCTGCCGCCGTCCACGTTCGCCAGCCGCGCATGCGCGGCGATCGCGGGGGGCAGGTGGGGACGCAGCCGCTGTTCCAGCGCATCGAGCCACAGGGCACGGCGCAACGGATCGGCATTCGCGCCCGCGAACAGCGCTTCGAGCGCCTCGCGCGGCGGCCTGGACGAACTGGACATGCCCATGACTCTACATAAAGTCTTCGATCACCTGCGCCAGCGCCTGGCCCACAGCGGCCGCCACGCGCTCGACGCCGCCACCCGCAGGCCGCTGCTGGCCGCGGTGGTGCTGCTGGCCTCGGGCGTCGCGCTCGGCTCCGGCGCCCGCACCGGCGTCGCCTCCGCGCACCTGGCGATCCTGCAGCAGGACAACGCGGCGCAGGCCGCCGCCCTGGCCGACACGCGCGCGCAGGCGCAGCGCGAGGTCAACGCCCTGGCCGCCCGGCTGGGCGAACTGCAGGCCCAGGCCAACCGCCTCAACGCGCTCGGCGAGCGCCTGGCCCAGGCGGGCGAGCTGGAAGACGGCGAATTCGACTTCGGCGCGCCGGTGGGCATCGGCGGCCCCGCCGCCACGACCCTGGACATCCCGGCCGGCGACCTGCGCGAGGGCATCGACCAGCTCGACGCGCAGTTCCGCACCTCCGGCGCGCAGCTGTCGGTGATGGCCTCGCTGATGATGGACCAGAAGCTGGCGGCCGACGCCACGCCGTCGCGCACCCCGATCGCGCACAGCTACATCACCTCGCGCTTCGGCCGGCGCGCCGATCCGTTCGGCGGTGGTGGCGAATACCACCGCGGCATCGATTTCCACGCCAGCACCGGCGACCCGGTGCTGGCGGTGGCCGACGGGGTGGTCAGCTACTCCGGCGTGCGCTCGGGCTACGGCAAGGTCATCGAGATCGACCATGGCAACGGTTACGTGACCCGCTACGCGCACAATTCCAGCCTCGTGGCGCGGGTCGGCGACCTCGTGCGGGCCGGCGAGCAGGTGGCCAAGGCGGGCTCCACCGGCCGCTCCACCGGCACCCACGTGCACTTCGAGGTCTGGGACCGGGGCCGGGTGGTGAATCCCATGCGCTTGATTTCTCGGGCGGCGCCTTCACGTTAGAATCCGCAGTTGCCGTGAAAAGGGGCGCCTGGCGCCCTTTTTCGTTTCCGGCGGATCTGTCGCCAGGCACGTCCGTCCCCGCCAGACCGGAACACACATGTTCAACCGCTTGCTCACCTCCGTCTTCGGTAGCCGCAACGAGCGGCTGCTCAAGCAACTCGGCGGCATCGTCAGGAAGATCAACGCCCTCGAGCCGCAGATGCAGGCGCTCAGCGACGACGAACTCAAGGCCAAGACCCCCGAGTTCCAGCAGCGCATCGCCAGGGGCGAATCGCTGGACAAGCTGCTCCCGGAGGCGTTCGCGGTCTGCCGCGAGGCCGCGCAGCGGGTGCTGGGCATGCGCCACTACGACGTGCAGCTGATCGGCGGCATGGTCCTGCACATGGGCAAGATCGCCGAGATGCGCACCGGCGAAGGCAAGACCCTGGTGGCGACGCTGCCGACCTACCTCAACGCGCTCGCCGGCAAGGGCGTGCACGTGGTCACGGTCAACGACTACCTGGCGCGGCGCGACTCGGCCTGGATGGGCCGCCTGTACAACTGGCTCGGCCTGAGCGTCGGCGTGGTGTTCCCCGGCATGCCGCACGGCGACAAGCACGCCGCCTACGGCGCCGACATCACCTACGCCACCAACAACGAGATCGGCTTCGACTACCTGCGCGACAACATGGCGCTGTCGAAGCAGGACCGTTTCCAGCGCGGCCTCAACTACGCGATCGTCGACGAGGTCGACTCGATCCTGATCGACGAGGCCCGCACCCCGCTGATCATCTCCGGCCCCGGCGACGAGGGCCAGGAGCTGTACCTGAAGGTCGACAAGATCGTCCCGCACCTCACCCGGCAGAAGGAAGAGGAAGGCGAGGGCGACTTCTGGGTCGACGAGAAGGGCAAGCAGGTCTACCTGTCCGAAACCGGCCAGGAGAAGGCCGAGGAACTGCTGCGCCAGGCCGGGATCCTCGAGGGCGACGACAGCCTGTACGCCTCGCACAACATCCACGTGGTCCACCACCTCAACGCGGCGATGCGCGCGCACGCGATCTACCAGCGCGACGTGGACTACATCGTCCGCGACGGCGAGGTGGTGATCGTCGACGAATTCACCGGCCGCACGCTGCCGGGCCGGCGCTGGTCGGACGGCCTGCACCAGGCGGTGGAGGCGAAGGAAGGGGTCAACGTCCAGCGCGAGAACCAGACGCTGGCGTCGATCACCTTCCAGAACCTGTTCCGCATGTACGGCAAGCTCGCGGGCATGACCGGCACCGCCGACACCGAGGCCTACGAATTCCAGTCGATCTACGGCCTGGAAGTGGTGGTGATCCCCACCCACCGGCCGATGGTGCGCAAGGACCATTCCGACGCGGTGTTCCTCAACCGCGCCGGCAAGTACCGCGCGGTGATCAACGATCTCAAGGAAGCGCACGCCAAGGGCCAGCCGGTGCTGGTCGGCACCACCTCGATCGAGGTCTCGGAGATGCTCAGCGAACAGCTGCGCGAAGCCGGCATCCCGCACGAGGTGCTCAACGCCAAGCAGCACGAGCGCGAGGCGCAGATCGTCGCCCAGGCCGGCCGCCCGGGCGCGGTGACCATCGCCACCAACATGGCCGGCCGCGGCACCGACATCGTGCTCGGCGGCTCGCTGGACACGGAACTGGCGCAGCTGGAGGCGGAAACCGGCGCGCCGGTGGACGAGGCCACCCGGGCGAAGCTCAAGGCGGCGTGGCAGGAGCGCCACGACGCGGTCAAGGCCGCCGGCGGCCTGCACATCGTCGGCACCGAGCGCCACGAGTCGCGGCGCATCGACAACCAGCTGCGCGGTCGCTCCGGCCGCCAGGGCGACCCGGGTTCCAGCCGCTTCTACCTGTCGCTGGAAGACAACCTGATGCGCATCTTCGCCGCCGACTGGGTGCAGAAGGTGATGGCGCGGATGGGCCTGAAGGAAGACGACATCATCGAGTCGCCGCTGGTGTCCAAGCAGATCGCCAACGCGCAGCGCAAGGTCGAGGCGCACAACTTCGACATCCGCAAGAACCTGCTGGACTTCGACGACGTCAACAACGATCAGCGCAAGGTGATCTACCAGCAGCGCAACGAATTGCTGGAGGCCGACAGCATCAAGGACAGCATCGACGGCATCCGCCAGGACGTGGTCGCCGAAACCGTGCGCCGCTACGTGCCGGACAACTCGGTCGACGAGCAGTGGGACCTGCAGGGCCTGGAGGACGAGCTGGCGCGCGAGTTCGGCGTCGCCCCGCGGCTGGCCGCCGAGATCGCCTCGCGCAAGGAAGTGGACGCCGAACAGATCGCCGAGGAAGTGCAGCGGGAAGTCGCCAGCCTGTTCGAGGCGAAGGAAGCCCAGGTCGGCGAGGAGACCATGCGCCTGATCGAGAAGCACGTGATGCTCAGCGTGCTGGACGACAACTGGAAGCAGCACCTGGGGCGCATGGACTACCTGCGCCAGGGCATCCACCTGCGCGGCTACGCGCAGAAGCAGCCCAAGCAGGAGTACAAGCACGAGGCCTTCGAACTGTTCGGCCAGCTGCTGGAGAAGGTCAAGCGCGAGGTGGTGACGATGCTCGCCCGCGTGCGCCTGCGCAGCGAAGAGGAAGTGGCGGCGATGGAAGCGGCCGAGCGCGCCGAGGCCCAGCGCCAGGCCGAGCGGATGCAGTTCCAGCACGCCGACGCCGGCGGCCTGGGCGCGGACGAGGAAGCGCAGCAGGCGTTGCAGGCACAGGCGATGGCCGCGCAGCTGCAATCGCAGATGCCCAAGGTCGGCCGCAACGATCCGTGCCCCTGCGGCAGCGGCAAGAAGTACAAGCATTGCCACGGACAGATCGCCTGACTGATCCGATCCACGTCCTCGCGGGGGTCATCACCGACGCCCGCGGTCGGGTCCTGCTGGCGCGGCGCACCGAAGGCCGCGACCTGGCCGGCCTGTGGGAATTCCCCGGCGGCAAGCGCGAGCCGGGCGAGAGTGCCGAGCAGGCGCTGGCGCGCGAACTCGAGGAAGAACTCGGCATCCGGGTCGAGCTCGGCGCGCCGCTCATCACCGTGCCGCACCGCTATCCGCACAAGCGGCTGCGGCTGGACGTGCGCCGGATCGCCGGCTGGGACGGCACGGTCAAGGGGCTCGACGGACAGGCGCTGGCCTGGGTTCCGCGCTCGAAGCTCGCCAGCTACGCGATGCCCGGCGCCGACCGCCCGGTGGTCGCCGCCTTGCTGCAGCCGGACCGCTACCTGGTGACCCCGGCGCCTACCGGCGATGCCGCCGGCTGGCTGGCGGGGTTGGGGCGTGCGCTGCATGCGGGCGGCGTGGCCCGGGCCCAGTTGCGGGGGGCGGGCGAGGATGCCGGAACCGGGGAATGGCGGGCGCTGGCGCGGGATGCGGCATCGCTGTGCAAGGCTGCGCGCGCCGAAGTCCTGGTCAACTCCGATGTCGCCCTGGCGCGCGAACTGCGCATCGGCGTGCACCTGAAGTCATCGCAACTCGCTGGCCTGGCACAGCGGCCGCTACCGGCGACGCTACCGGTCGCGGCGTCCTGCCACGACGGCGCCGACCTGCGCCATGCCGAGCGCCTGCGCTGCGACTTCGCGGTGCTCGGCCCGGTGCGGCCGACCCCCAGCCATCCTGATGCCCCAGGGATCGGCTGGGATGCGTTCGAGGCGCTGCGCGAGGACAGCACCCTCCCGGTCTATGCGATCGGCGGGCTGGGCCCGGCCGACGTGGAGGAAGCGCGGCGGCACGGGGCGCAAGGGGTAGCGGGAATCCGGGGGCTCTGGGGCTGACGCCGCGTTGCGGCGATCCCTGACCCTTGCGCGGCGGCCCGGCCGATGGGGCCCGGCCGGGCTGGACGCGACGATGCGTCCATGGACATGCGCGTCGCTCCCTCGAACACCGCCCTGCGACGCATCCACCACGTGGTGGTCGCGACCCGCCGCGGGCAACGCTACTTCGAACCGTTCGCCTCCGCCTGCGTGGCCGCGCGGGCGTTCACCGATCCCCGCGCGCTTGGCGATGCGCGGCTGCTGGCCTGGGTGCTGATGCCCGACCATGCCCACTGGCTGCTGCAGCCGGGCGAACGCGAGACGCTCGCGCAGGTCGTGTCAAGGATGCGCGCGCGCAGCGGGCAGGCGGTCAATCGCCTGCGCGGCGAAAAGCGGCCGGTGTGGGCGAGTTCGTGGGACGACCGTGTCCTGCACGACGGCGAAGATCCCCGGGCAATGGCGCGGTTCATCGTCGCCAATCCGCTGCGCGCCGGCCTGGTGCGAGCGCTCGCGGATTATCCGTTCTGGGATGCGGAGTGGTTGTAGCCGCCCGCGCCTAACCGCCCGCAGCGGCAGCGAGGGCGAGGTATTGCGCATGCAGTGCGGCGACCGGGGCATCGAGGTCGGCGAGCGTGCCGTCGTTGACGAGGACGTCGTCGGCGATGGCGAGGCGCTGTTCGCGGGTCGCCTGCGCGCCGAGCATGCGTTCGGCCAGAGCGCGATCGATGCCGTCGCGCTGCAGCAGGCGCGCCAGCTGGATCTCGCGCGGGACATCCACGACCAGGATGCGGTCCAGCCACGGATAGGCCTCGCGGCCGCCGCCTTCGGCGAGCAGGGGGATCGCGGCGATCGCGTACGGCCCGGGCGCGGCGAGGCAGGCTTCGCGCAGGGCCACGCGCACGCGCGGATGGATGATGGCTTCCAGCGTGCGACGGGCATCGTCGTCGGCGAACGCGCGGCGGCGCATGGCGGCGCGATCCAGCGAGCCATCCGCGGCCAGCACGCCGGTGCCGAATGCATCCACCAGCGCGGCGAGGCCTTCCGAACCGACGTCCACCGCGTCGCGCGCGGCGCGGTCGGCATCCTCCACATGGATGCCCAGCGCCGCGAACCGGCGTTCGACCTCGCTCTTTCCCGAGGCGACGCCTCCGGTCAGGCCGATGATGTAGGAGCGCACCCGGGCGCGACCGCCGGCGTCAACCAAGCCCGGCGAGCCGCATGTATGCACCCACCATGCGGTCGCCCCAGAAGAACACCAGCCACCCGGCCACCGCCAGGTAGGGCCCGAACGGGATCGGCGTGGCGCGGTCGCGACCCTTCGCGGCCAGCCAGATCGAACCGATGATCGCGCCGACCAGGGAGGAGAGCAGGATCGTCGGCAGGATGCCCTTCAGCCCGAACCACGCGCCCATCGCCGCCAGCAGCTTGAAATCGCCGTGGCCCATGCCTTCCTTGCCGGTGAGCTGCTTGAACACCCACCACACCGACCACAGGCTCAGGTAGCCGATGATCGCGCCCACCAACGCGTGCTTGCTGTTGATGAACAGGTTGTCGACGCTGGCGACGAGACCGAGCCAGAGCAAGGGCAAGGTCAGCGAATCGGGCAACAACTGGGTGCGCAGGTCGATGCCGGACAGCGCGATGAGGAAGCAGGTGAACACGATCGCGCCGAAGCCCTTCCAGCCGAAGCCGAACTGCCAGACGCAGCACAGCACCAGCAGCATCGTCAGCAGTTCCACCAGCGGGTACTGGATCGAGATCGGCGCCTTGCAGTTGCGGCAGCGGCCGCGCAGCATCAGCCAGCTGAGGACGGGGATGTTCTCCCACCAGGACAGCTGGTGCTTGCAATGCGGGCAATGCGAGCGCTCGACGACGATGCCGGGGGGCGGCGGGTCGTAGACCTCCGGCTCGCCCAGCATTTCCAGGCTATCGCGCTTCCATTGCCATTCCAGTCGCCTGGGCAGGCGCAGGATGACCACGTTGAGGAAACTGCCGATCAGCAGGCCGACGGCGGCCGCGGCCGGATAGCCGATTTCCGGGTTCTGGTCGAGGAATGCCACGGATCAGATCGCGGCAGCCAACTTGAAGATCGGCAGGTACATGCCGACGACCATCGCGCCGACGATGCCGCCGATGAAGATCATGATCAGCGGCTCGAGCAGGCTGGAGAGGGCGTCGACGGCGTTGTTGACCTCTTGTTCGTAGAACTCGGCGACCTTGTACAGCATGGCGTCCAGTGCGCCGGCTTCCTCGCCGATTGCGGCCATCTGGATGACCATGTGGGGAAAGAGACCCACTTGCCGCATGGCCACATTGACCTGGTAGCCCACCGAGACATCGTCGCGGATGCGCTTGACCGCAGTCTCGTAGACCGTGTTGCCGGTGGCGCCGGAAACGATGTCCAGAGCCTCGACCAGCGGTACGCCAGCCTGGAAGGTCACCGCCAGGGTGCGTGCGAATCGCGCGATGGCCGAGTTGTGCATGATCTGGCCGACCACGGGAACCTTCAGGATCAAGCGGTCCAGCAGGTGCGCGAACGCCAGCGAGCGTTTCTTGAAGAAGACAAAGGCGGTGCCGGTGCCGATGACGACGAACAGCACCAGCCACCAGTAGGCAATCATGAAGTCGCTGGCGGCGATGATCATGAGGGTAAACGCGGGCAGGTCCGCGCCGAAGCTCGCGAACACGTTCTGGAACTGCGGCACGACGAAGACCAGCAGGATCGCGCTGACCAGGATCGCGACCGCGATCACGGTGGCTGGATAGAACAAGGCCTTCTTGATCTTGCCCTTCAGCGCCTCGATGTTTTCCTTGTAGCTGGCGATGGTGTCGAGCACGGTTTCGAGCACGCCCGCGGTCTCGCCGGCCTTGACCAGGTTCCGGTAGAGCTCGTCGAACTGGACCGGATGCTTGCCCAGCGCCTCGTAAAGGGAAGCGCCGCCCTCGATTTCCGCGCGGATCGAGTTGTAGAGCTCCTTGGCCTTGGGGTTCTTCTGGCCGCCGGCGATGATCTCCAGGCCGCCGACGATCGGCACGCCGGACTTCATCATCGTCGCGATCTGGCGGCTGAACACCGCGATGTCGCCCGGGGTCACCTTCTTGCCGGCACCACCGAAGAGCGGCTTCGGCTTGGCCTTGACCACCGTGGGCGTGATTCCCTGGCGACGCAGCTCGGCGCGCACCAGGTTCATGCTCTTGCCGGGCACTTCGCCTTTCATCTTGACGCCGCGCTTGTCGGTGCCTTCCCAGACGAAAAGCTGCATGCCGTCGGCACGTGCGCCGGTCGAGGTCTTGGCGGCGGTTCGGCTGAGGGCCATGGTCGTCAGTCCTTCGTCACGCGATTGATTTCGGCGAGGCTGGTGATGCCGTTCTTCGCCTTGAGTAGTGCCGACTTGCGCAGGTCGCGGACGCCGGAACGTTCGGCCGCCTCGGCGATCTGCTGCGAATTTCCGCCAGCGAGCACGATGGCGGCGATTTCGTCGGTCATCGGCATCACCTGGTACAGGCCGGTCCGGCCCTTGTAGCCCTCGGTGCAGTCGGGGCAGCCGCCGGCTTCGTAAAGCTGGAGCCCGGCGTCGATCTCTTCCTGGGTGAAGCCTTCCTCAAGCAGGACGCTGTCCGGAAGCTTCTGTTCCTTCTTGCAGTCATGAAGCCGGCGCGCAAGGCGCTGGGCAATGACGATCGTGACCGACGAGGTGATGTTGAACGGGGCGATGCCCATGTTCATCAGTCGGGCGATGGTCTGCGGCGCGTCGTTGGTGTGCAGGGTCGACAGCACCATGTGGCCGGTCTGGGCCGCCTTGACCGCGATTTCCGCGGTCTCGAGGTCGCGGATCTCGCCGACCATGATCACGTCCGGATCCTGGCGCAGGAAGGAGCGCAGGGCCGCGGCGAAGGTCATGCCGCGCTTGGTGTTCTGCTGCACCTGGTTGACGCCGGGCAGGCGGATTTCCACCGGGTCCTCGACGGTGCTGATGTTGCGCGAGTCGTCGTTGAGGATGTTCAGCGCCGTATACAGCGACACGGTCTTGCCCGAACCGGTCGGGCCCGTGACCAGCACCATGCCGTAGGGCTTGGCGATCGCGTCCAGGAACAGCTTCTTCTGATCGTCCTCGTAGCCCAGCTTCTCGATGCCCAGCTTGGCGGCGCCGCCATCGAGGATGCGGAGCACGATCTTCTCGCCGAACAGGGTCGGCAGGGTGCTGACGCGGAAGTCGATCTGCTTGGTCTTGCTCAGGTTGAGCTTGATGCGACCGTCCTGGGGCACCCGCTTCTCGGCAATGTCGAGCTGCGACATGACCTTGAGGCGCGCGGCGATGCGGGGGTTGAGCTTCACCGGCGCGCGCGCGACCTGCTTGAGGATGCCGTCGATGCGCAGGCGCACCCGGTACTCGGTTTCGTAGGGTTCGAAATGGATGTCCGAGGCGCCGCGGCGGATTGCATCCACCAGCACCTTGTTGACGAACTTCACCACCGGGGTGTCGTCGCCCTTGGCGTCGACGCCGCTTTCGTTCAGGTCGTCCTCGTCGCCGCCGGAGACGTCGAGGTTCTCGAAGTCCTCGTCCTCGTCGCCGCCACCCATGTCGGCCATGGAGTCGGCCGACTCCAGCCACTTGTCGATGCTGCCGCGGATGCGCTCCTCGTCGACGAGGATGGCTTCTACCGCCAGGTTGGTGTGGAACTTGATCTCGTCCAGGGCGCGGGTGTTGGTGGGATCGGCGAGGCCGACGAACAGGCGGTTGCCGCGCTTGAACAGGGGCAGCACGCTGTGCTTGCGGACCAGCTCCTCGCTGACCAGCTTGATCGCGGACTGGGCCGGATCCATCGCCGACACGTCGAAGATCGGGATGCCGAACTCGACCGAGTTGGCGGCGGCCAGCTGCACCGGCGCGACCAGGCGGTTGTCCACCAGGTACTGCGCCAGCGGTTGCCTGGCCTGGGTCGCCCCGGACATGGCTTCGCGGGCGGCGCCTTCCTCCAGGACGCCGTCCATGACCAGGCGCCGGGCGATGCCGGTGATGCCCACCAGGTTGGCGTGCGTGGCAGTCGCCATGTCGAACCCTCGATTCCCCGCCCCCGACTTTACCCCAATCCCCCGCCAACCCGAATGCCACCCCCGTCACAGTCACGAGGCTGCCGTACTCCCTTCTCACCGCCCAGTGGGGAGAAGGTGCCCCGCAGGGGCGGATGAGGGCGCGCATTTCGGCTAACCTCTCCCCAGGGGACCACGCATGCACCTATCCATCATCCTGCCAGCCAAGAACGAGTCCGCAGGATTGCGGCTCATCCTGCCCAGCCTGCGCGCGCTGTTCCCGGCCGCGGAGGTGATCGTGGTGGACGACGGGTCGACCGACGACACTGCCGCGGTCGCGCGAGAGCACGGTGCTCGTGTCCTGGGGGCACCTTATTCAATGGGCAACGGTGCTGCCATCAAGCGCGGGGCGCGGGCTGCCAGCGGCGAAATCCTCGTGTTCATGGATGCCGACGGCCAGCATGACCCCGCGCTGATCCCTCGGTTGCTGCAAAAACTGGAAGAAGGCTATGACATGGTCGTGGGCGCCCGGAGCGGGAGCGGCCAGGCCAACATGGGGCGTGGCCTGGCCAACGCCTTCTACAACCGTCTCGCTTCCTGGATGACCGGACACCGCATCGCGGACCTGACGTCCGGCTTCCGGGCGGCTCGCGCCGAGCGCTTCCGTCAGTTCCTGCACCTGCTGCCGAACGGATTCAGCTATCCGACAACCAGCACAATGGCGTTCTTTCGCAGTGCGTATCCGGTGGCCTACGTGCCGGTGCCGGTGGCGGCGCGGATCGGCAAGAGCCACATCAAGCCGGTCCGGGATGGGCTTCGGTTCCTGTTGATCATTTTCCGAATCGCTACGTTGTATTCGCCATTGAAATTGTTCGCGCCGGTGGGCTTTTCCTTCCTGCTGCTTGGCGGCGGGTATTACGCATACACCTACGCGACGATGAGCCGCTTCACCAACATGAGCGTCCTGCTGTTCAGTGCCGCGGTGATTGTCTTCCTGATTGGTCTGATTTCAGAGCAGATTACGAGCCTCACCTATCAGGCCGTGCGCGGCGAGAGGCGGAGTGATGACCCGGCCCGCGATTAACAGTGGCCCCCTGGACGCACTGCTGGTTACCCGGAATTTGCCACCCTTGCGCGGGGGGATGGAAAGGCTTTGTCTCCATATTGCGCTGTCGTTGTCCAATGGCGGCTACAACCTTTCTGTAATTGGCCCGGAAGGTTGTGCAGCACATCTTCCTGCTCCGGTTCGTGTCCGCGAAATTCCATATCGTCCGTTGGTGCGATTTTTCATCGCGGCTTCCAGAGCCGTGTGCGTTGCCGCCAGGCGCGGGCCCGTAGTGGTAATTGCAGGCAGTGGCCTAACTGCACCGTTTGCGTGGTTCGCGGCGAGGAGCACGAACGCGCGCTTTGTCGTCTACCTCCATGGTCTCGACATCATCGCCCGCAGTGCGGTGTACCAATTTTTCTGGTTACCTTTCATTCGTCGCGCCGACCTGATTTTGGTCAATAGCGACAGCACGGGTCGTTTGGCACAGATGCGTGGCATCCAAAAGAATAGGATCGAGGTACTGCATCCGGGGACCGAGGTGCCCGGTCCAGATGCGGAAGCCCGGCGCTTGTTCAGGGAGGAGCATGGGCTGGGCGAGCGACCAGTTCTATTGTCAGTAGGCCGGCTCACTCCTCGCAAAGGCCTGGCGGAGTTCATCAAGCTGGCACTGCCTGCAATTCTGGCGCAGCACCCCGATGCAGTTTTTCTCGTGATCGGCGCCGA
This sequence comes from Lysobacteraceae bacterium, assembly GCA_004297225.1. Lineage (GTDB taxonomy): Bacteria > Pseudomonadota > Gammaproteobacteria > Xanthomonadales > Xanthomonadaceae > Cognatiluteimonas. Next base: position 21,377 of record SCUI01000003.1, read on the forward strand.
CGCCGACGATGCCGCCCGACCGGCATCAGAGTCCCAACTCGAGCGCATTTTTCGGGCGGCAAATGAAGCCGGCGTCTCGGCTGCCTTGCGGGTGCTGCCACCATGCGATGACGCCATGCTTACGAGTGCCTATCGCGCAGCCGACGCCCATGTGTTTCCGGTCCTGGACTTGCCGGGCGATGTCGAAGGCTTTGGCATGGTCGCAATTGAGGCGGCTGCGCATGGCGTGCCAACGGTCGGCTTCCGTGTAGGTGGCGTGCCTGATGCCATCGTCGAGGGCGTCAGCGGCAGTCTGATAGAGCCGCATGACTATGGTGGATTTGCAGTGCAGGTCAGTCATTGGGTCGGGCAGGGTGGCCGGCCGATGCTCCAGGCGCGCTGCGTGGCCGCCGCAACTGGATACGGGTGGCCCCGCTTCGGCGAACGATTGCATTCGCTTCTCGGCGCCCTTCTCGGAAACGGTGCATGAGCCGGTCTTCTGCTCCGACGCAACACCAAACCCGTGCCCGATGCGGTCATGTCGTACGAGACTTGGCCTCGCGTGACTTGAAGGCTGTCAAGATCGCTCGCCTGATCGGTGTGCAAGGCAGGCAGCCATCAAGGCGGATGCTCGAGGTGGGCACGGGTTCTGGCGGGATCGCGCACTTTTTCGGCACTTCCGGTGCGATGGGATGGGACGTCGACGCGGTGGACGTGGAGGATTCCCGTTTGGTGAGCGAGGGATTCCGCTTTACAACGGTGGATGGCGTCGTGCTCCCATTCGCCGACGATAGCTTTGATGTAGTGGTATCGAACCACGTCATCGAGCACGTAGGGGAAGCCACGCAGCAGGTGCAACATCTGCGAGAACTTTTCCGGGTCATGCGGGCGGATGGCATTGGGTACCTGGCAGTACCGAGCAGATGGATGCTGGTGGAGCCGCACTTCAAGTTGCCGTTCTTGAGTTGGTTGCCGCAACCTCTCGCCGATTCATACGTGCGAATGGCCAAGAAGGGTGACTACTACGATTGTCGGCCACTGACCGTGCATTGGCTCGAATCCAAGCTCGACGAAGCGGGCTTTGCGTTCACGCAGCACCACGCGGATGCATTGCGCCTGACGTACGACATTGAACGCCGGAATTCTGTGCTCTATCGCTGGCTCCTCAAGCCACTTCCTGACTTCGTCTATCGCGTGTTGCGCCGGGTGTTTCCGACACTGATTTATACGCTGGCCCGGAAGCAGGAGTGCGAACACTCTGCGAGCAGCTTGAGCGGAAGGCCCAGGCGGAGCACACCGCGATGAATTTGACCCGGGCGGATGATGTTCTTGCGACAATCACCGTGACGTTTCGCCCCGACATCACGACCATTCGCGAGCAGTTCGCCCAATTGCCCGCGGATGCCGTAAGGATCGTCGTGGACAACGCTTCGCCGACGAGCGTGCTCGATGAGCTGTGCGAACTTGCCCAGGTGCATGGTTTGAGACTTATTGAGAACAAAGACAACGTTGGGCTCGCGGCGGCCACAAATCAGGGGATCAGGCTTGCGAAAGAGCTTGGTTGCAGTAGTGTCCTGTTCCTTGACCAGGACACGCTTCCTGGGCAAGGCGGTGTCACGGGACTGCGACGTGCCTACCGCGATCTCCGGCTTGCAGGTGCTAGGCCCGGCTGCATCGGCCCGCGCATGGTTGACCCTGCGACGGGTCTCGAGCACGGATTCCACAAAATCAAGGGCTGGCGATGGACTCGCGAGTTCCCGGCTCCGGGCGCCAATGCACCGATCCTCTGCTCCAACCTCAATGGGAGTGGCACCTTAATACCCATGGAGGTGATCGACCAGCTTGGCGGCTTGGACGACGGCTTGTTCATCGACCACGTCGATACGGAATGGGCGTTCCGCGTGCAGGACGCCGGTTTCGCGTTATATGGCGCCCCTGCCATTGCGTTCGCTCATAGCATGGGTAATCGAACGATCCGGTTCTGGTGGCTCCGTTGGCGCTTGTGGCCGTATCGTCCGCCACATCGTCACAGATTTCTGTTCCGAAATGCCATCGTCCTAATGCGTCGAGACTATGTTCCTGGAGTGTGGAAGCTGTGGGCCGCAGGCAAGTTGTTGCTCACTTGGATTGTCCACGCACTGTTCGATCGGTATCGATTTGCGCAGACTGCCGCAATGTTCGGTGGGATCAGGGACGGGCTGGTACACCAGCATAATGATCCAGGAGATAGCCGCAATGACTGACAAGAGCGACGTCTATGTCACCAAGCCGTTCCTCCCGCCGCTCGCGGAACTGATGCCGGCGCTGGAGCAAATATGGGAATCGCGGGAGCTGACCAATGGGGGTGTATTTCACCAGCGGTTTGAAAGGGAGCTTGCCACGCATCTAGGTGTTCCCTTTGTCTCGCTTTTCACGAACGCGACCTTGGCGCTGGTGACAACACTTCAATGCCTCCGGGTAACTGGTGAGGTCATTACCACACCATATTCATTCGTAGCCACGGCCCACTCCTTGCTGTGGAACGGCATCGAGCCTGTATTCGTAGACATAGATCGCGAAACGCTGGGGCTGGACGTGTCGCGCGTGGAGGCGGCGATTACGCCACGCACTACCGCGATCATGCCTGTCCATGTCTACGGCCGGCCGGTCGATGTCGATGGCCTGCAACGGATCGCCGATACTTATGGACTGAAGATCATCTACGACGCCGCGCATACGTTTGGTGCGCGCTATCGCGGTGAATCGTTGGCGGCGCATGGCGACCTGGCCGTTTTAAGTTTTCACGCAACCAAGGTGTTCAATACCTTTGAGGGAGGCGCCATCGTTTGCCGGGATGTCCAGACCAAGCAGCGCATCGACTTCCTGAAGAACTTCGGTTTTTCCGACGAGGTGACGGTGGTCGCTACCGGCATCAACGGGAAGATGAGCGAATTCCACGCTGCTCTGGGCCTGGTGCAGTTGCAGCATGTTAGTGATTGCATTTCCAAGCGCGCCAAAATTGCTGCCCGCTACGACAACGCGTTTTCAAGCGTTCCAGGGATCGAGGTCCTCCCCGTGCTGCCTGGCTACGAGTCGAACTTCAGCTACTACCCGATTTTCGTGGGCCCGGAATACGGCACGACGAGGGATCTGCTCTATTTACGATTGCGCGAAGCAGGAATTTACGCTCGCCGCTACTTCTACCCGCTTATCAGCAATTTCCCAATGTACCGCGGTCGCGCGTCCGCGGCAAAGGCGGATTTGCCAGTCGCGCATGCCGTCTCGGAGTCCGTCATCTGCTTGCCGATCTATCCAGAGCTCTCCGGCGTGGACCAGCAACGCGTAATTGACGTCGTGGAGGATGCGTCATGACCAGCTATATGTCCGAACGAGAGCTAATCTCGTTGGGGTTTGCATCGTGTGGTCGCAACGTGCGCATCTCCACCAAGGCCTCGATCTACGGGGCGCCGCGCATCAGTCTCGGCAATGATGTGCGGATCGATGACTTTTGCATCCTATCGGCGGGCGAGGGCGGCATCGAGATTGGAAGCTATGTACATATTGCAGCCTTCTCAATGCTAGTGGGCAAGGCTCGGATTCAGATGCTTGATTTTTCCGGCCTGTCGTCGCGCGTCTCCGTCTACTCCAGCAGTGACGACTACTCAGGCACGGCGCTTACAAATCCAACCGTGCCGGCCAAATACACGAACGTAAAACATGCCCCGGTTTCGATCGGACGCCACGCGATTGTCGGTGCGGGTGCCGTTATCCTTCCCGGTGCGCAACTCCACGAAGGCGTCGCCGTCGGAGCAATGTCCCTAGTGACCCGGGACTGCGATGAATTCGGCGTCTACGCTGGGATCCCGGCACGACGCAGGGGCGAAAGGCAACGATTGTTGTTGGAGATGGAGGCGCTCCTCGCAGGAGAGAAGAAAGATTGATGCCGATCTCCGGGCGCCTGCGCAACAATCTTTCGGCGAATTTCCTGGGGACTGGTGTTTCCGGGGTTGTCGCACTTGTCTCTGCGCCGATAATCTTCCGCGCACTTGGCGCAGACGCCTACGGAATGGTGGGTGTTTATCTCTTGCTGCAGGGGATGATGGTGCTGTTCGACCTGGGCCTTACACCCGGGCTGGCCAGGGCAGTCGCCTGGCATCGTGGGGTCGACGGATGGGGCCAAGTGTTGACCTTGATCCGGCTGGCAGAGCGGCCGATGTTTGCACTCGCATTGGCCTTCATGCTTGGCCTCATGGCCCTTTCTGGCTTTATTTCCCGGAATTGGCTTTCTTCGGCGCAAGTGCCTGTCGCCACGATCCAGTTGTTGCTCGTGCTGATGGGCGCCGCGCTCGCGCTGAGGATGGTGGCTGGCTTGCAAAGGGCAGCCCTGATGGCGATAGAACGCCAGCCGCAGGCCAATTTGGTACAAGCGCTGGCCGTGACAGGACGGACCTTGGGCGCGTTGGGGTTTGCGCTACTGACCGGAACGGGGGTGCTCGGATTCTTCGTGGTGCAAGTCCCGATTTCATTGCTGGAGTGGTGGGGATATCGCAAATTCCTGGGCCTGGCCCTGTCGCGGTCCCCGGAGCCGGTGCCCCGCGACGAGCTTCGCCAGCACATTCGCTTTGGGCTTGGCGTAGCAGGACTGGCTCTCGTTTGGTTGTTGGCGTCACAAGCGGACAAGCTCGTGCTCTCGAGGTTATTGCCGTTGGCGGAGTTCGGCGCCTATTCGCTAGGGGCGCACATCGCATCCGCGGTAATCATCGCCGTCGGCCCCGTCCAGGCAGCAGTTTTGCCACGGCTAACGCGGCTGATAGCAGGAGGGGAGGAATCGCAGGCAAGATCGCTGTATGGGATGGCGACTGCGATGACGGTAGCGCTCTTCGCAGGCATGGTCGTAGGGATCTGGCTGGCTGGCCCGGCGGTGGTTTCGATGCTGGCACCAGTCGCTGCCATCGACCTGAAGCCGATGCAGGTGGCACTTGTCTTTGCGTTTGGCAACGGAGCAATTGCACTCGTGGGGCTGGCCTACCAGCTACAGAATGCGCGCGGCCAATTGCGGGTGCATGCGATAGGTGCATTCGTTCAAGTGGTTATCCAGGTACCAGTACTGATCTGGGTGGCGACGACCTCAGGGGCGCTGGCTACAGCGATCGCGTTTTCCGCCATGAACTGGTTGTTCGTCGCCTTGTGGATCCCGTTGGTGCACTCACGATTCCTGAACGGCGGCAATCTCCCTTGGTTGCGGCAAGATCTGCTCCCGCCCTTGGTGGCTGGAGCAATAACGGGTTTGGTACTGATTGGAATGCTTCCGCAGAGCCAGCCATTGGTCGTGCAAGGGGTTCTGGCGCTGCTTGGAATGGGGTTGACCGCTGGCGTCACGTTGATATCCCACAGCGGCATGCGTGGGTACCTGTTGGGCTGGGGGGCTAGCCTTGGCTCCTGACCGCCCAACAGTGAGCGTGTGCGTGACGACTTATCAGCACGCGGCCTATATCCGTGAGTGCCTGGAGAGCGTAATAGCGCAGACATTTCCCGGAACGCTGGAAGTATTGGTGGGTGATGACGTATCAGTGGATGGCACTCGCGAGGTGGTCGAGGAAATCGCGCGAGGTGATTCCCGGGTCCGCGCCTTCCTCCACTCGAGCAACTTGGGCCCGTCAGCCAATCTGCATTTCCTGGTTGCCCGGGCGCGGGGTGACTTCATTGCCCACCTGGACGGTGACGACTTCTGGTTACCCGGAAAGCTCGCGGCTCAATTGCGTGTCCTCGCAGGTGATGCAGGCGTCGCGGCAGTGTATTGCAACGCGCAAGTCGTTGATGACACTGGGCGTCGATTGGGGGACTTCAACCGGCGGGTTCCGGCGCGCCTTGGAATCAACGCATTGCTGCGCAAGGGGAACTTCCTGAACCACAGTTCCTTGCTGTATCGCGCTACTTCACGCGATGTGGTTCTCGGCATGGAAGGGGCATTTATTGACTATCGCCTGCATTTTCGGCTGCTCAGGCACGGCGCCTTGGCATATGTGGACGAGGACTTGGTTGGACATCGCTGGCGTACAGGCGGCTCCATGATTCGAACCATGCCAAATGCTGTTTGTGAGGGGCATCTGGATGCATTCCGTGAAGCCGTTGGCGGAGGTGCGAATCCCGCAGACCTGAGGGCCGCGATCGGTCGCTTTTGGGGGAAGGTTCTGGTTCATGCGTTGATCGCTGGTCGCTGGGCCGGAGTGGGGACATGGGCGCGAAGGCTAACCAGCGATCCCTTGCTGAAATACTCCAGGTTTCAGCTTCTTGCAGCATCATTGCTGGCCCTGCCACGAGCAATTGCCTCATGGCACAGGCGTCGCCAAGGCGCTGAAACAGTGTTCTTCCCATGATCAACAAAGCCAAGCAATTGCAACTTTCTGCTGCCGCGCTGGTTGGAGGCGCAGTCGACGTCTTGTCTGGCCGCGGATGGCGGTATTGCGCTTGCTGTCGCAGGCGTGTGCTGGCATTCCTGCCATGGCGTGGCGGATCGGCAGCAGCGCCTCCTTTGATGCAAGCGTTGGACATGATCGGCAGCGACCTTGACCATTTCGCCTGCCCTCTCTGCGGGAGCACGGATCGCGAGCGCCACTTGCGCTTGTACCTGGAAGAGACAGGCATGGCGGCAACTTTCGCCGGCAAGCGCGTATTGCATTTCGCTCCTGAGAGACGCCTGACTCCCTGGATCGCATCTTTGCTGCCCTCCGAGCATTTGCTCGCAGATCTCTATCCTGAGGATGTTGCCGTTCGGCGGCTTGATCTGGAGCAGATGCCGTTTCCTGACGGGTACTTCGACGTCGTGATTGCGAACCACGTGCTCGAGCACGTGGCCCATCTCGACCTGGCAGTCATGCAAATTGCCCGGGTGCTCAAGGTGGATGGCTGGGCGATTCTGCAGGTGCCGTGGGCTCGTACGCTGGCTACCACGATCGAGGATCCTTCAGTCACCAGCTCCGCCGCACGCAGAGAGTTGTATGGACAGGAAGATCACGTGAGGCTATTCGGCGCAGATGTCTTCGAGAGGATTGGCAGATTTGGCTTGTCCGCAGAACCGGTCTCGCATTCCGAGGCTCTCGCGTCAATATCTCCCGTTTCTGCCGGAGTGAATGTGCAGGAACCATTCATGCGTTTCCGCCGGCGGCAGCAATCATAGCCGGCAACGTTGCGATTCCTCTAGGCGTCCGCCTGCGCTCGCACATGGCGGCAAGATTGTCTTAATTGGTCTTGGAAGCAGCCAATTGTTCAAGTTCCCGGGCGTAGATCTCGTTCTGGCCAAACGAGCCACTTTTCCGCAACGCCTCGATGTACGGTTCTGCCAACGCAGGCTGGCCGCTTGCGATGAGCAGCTTCGCCATGCTGATCTGGTATTGGGCGACGGATGGTGCGCGTTCCGCGGCCTCCCGCCAGAGTGCGAACGCGAGCGTCGGGTCATCCACCGCGTTAAGGGCGTAGTTACCGTAGATACTGAGCACTTCCGGATGCCGGCCTGCGCGCAACGCGGCGTCGAAGGTATCCAGCATGGCTTGTGGCGGCAGCTGGCAGGCCCCTTCCAGCTGGCAATTCACCAGCGATGCGATTGCATTGATCTGCTGCGGCCCAACGGCGCCGGATTTCAGTTTGTCTTGCAAGCGGTACCACCAACGGGGTTCGACCGGGCGGGCCGTTCTCGACGCCAGCACGATCGCGGCTGCTTCCGGCATCGGAGTCGCCCCAGGCACGGCCATGGCACGCTCCAGCGCCGAGAATGCCTGGTCGATGCCGTTGGAATCCCGGCGGTAGCCGGTGATGATTATCAGGTCACGCGCTAGGTCGTAAGTCGCGCGCGGAGATTGTGGGTGCTTGGCCGCCTCGGTCGATGCGAATCGTAGCGGATCACTCCACTCGCGCGCCCTCAATCCGGTCAGGCCCGCATGCAGCACCAGCAGCAACCCCGCTGTTACCAAGCCGGCGCGCCGAAGTGTCATTGTCCGAGGAGCTAGCAGAAGGACATCGCCGAGTACCATGCAGACCCCCAGCGAAGCGAAGTAGTTGCGGTGCTCGTACATCAGCTCCAGGGGAATGACTGTTGCAGTCAAGGCCTGGGCCGCGAGGAACCAGGCGATGCCCAAGGCCAACAAGGGCCGTTTCGAACGAAACAACACCGCAGCGGCCCCAAGCAACGCCAAGCCAACCCACGCAAACAGTGTGGATGGCGGTGACAGCAAGCCATCCGAGATGACGTAGTCGTCGTGGTACAGGCTCAGTTGGCTAAGGTCGGGCAGCAGGGTCCAGTGCAGGTAATCGATGAGCACCCGGCCCTCGGTCAGCAGACGTTCGCTCAAGCTGAAGTCGCGACCTGCGTAAGCAGCGCCCGAGAGCAGGCCCGGCAGCAGCCAAGCCAACCAGATGATGGCGGGCAATGCCAGCACACCGAACAGCACCAGGAGTCTGCGGTCCGTTTCATGGCCCTTGGTGGCAAACTGCAGCAAGATCCACTCGATTGCCAATGCGTAGACCGGCAAGAGCAGCGCCGATTCCTTGACCAGGGCGCCGAGGAACGTCGCGCCGACAATCCCGGCAATCAACATTGGCCAACCGCGACCTTCGTTGTGCAATCGCTCGCGCCCTGCCAGGTAGAGCCACAGGCCTGCAAAGACGAAGGCGTGGCACAGGCTCTCCATTCTCTGTACGACCAACAACACTGCCATCAGGTTGATCGGGTTCAGCGCCCAAGCTGCCGAGATCCATAGCGCCACGCCCGTGGCAGATGACGTATCGCGGCGGCCGCCGGCGTGCAGCAACCGCCGGACTACCACGAATACCAACACCGTGTTGAGCAGGTGGATGCCGAGATTGGTGAGTTTCATCCAGTACGGATCAAGCCCGGTCAAGGCGTGGTTGACCGCGAAGCTGAGCATTGCCAAGGGGCGTAGCAGCTCGCTGGAAGGAGAGGAAAATATCGCCGCCAACCATGCATGCCACCCGGAATCGAATCGCACATGCAATGCAAGGTTGTCGACAATATTCGGGTAGTCGTCGAAAACAAACCCCCCGTGGAGGCCCGGAAAGTAAGCGAGCACCACGACGCCGATCAAGCCAAGCAGCATCACTCCATCGCGCGCCTGCGTGCCAAGTCGCTTCATTCCGAGGCCGCCTGGGCGTCTTGCAGCAACTGCTTGCGAAGGCGACTGCGCTCCCGCGCGTAGTAGCCATCATGGCGGAGCAACCAACGATGCAAACCCGCCATGTCCCGCACCGGGGGCGATTGCCGTGCCTCTAGTCGAGCAAAGTGGTCGAGATGCTGCGCCCCAAGTGCGGGCGCGCCGGCCTGGCCTAGTGCCGCCGCCTGGACAAGCGCATAGTCCGCATCGGGGGCTGCCAGAAGGGCGGCATCAAACCAGCCCAATGCCCGCGCTGGCTGGCCGTGGGCAATCGCGATCCGGCCCCGGACGTGTCGCAGGTCGCGCTTGCGACTGGGTTGATCGCTCTGCGGATTGCGCTCTGCCGCATCTACCAATGAGGCAAGGCCGGCCAGGCCAAAGCCCCGGCAATTGCGCATCTCCATTGTGCGCGCCGCCGCGTGCATCCATTCATACAGGCCGTAATTCCAGGTGCGCGCCGTGGCCAAGATGCCCTGCGCCTGTGCAAGGGTGTCTTCTGCCAACTCGCCCGTGCCGTTGCATTCCAGGCCGATCGCGGTTATCGCCAAGTCTACCGACCCGGGGTTGTCGCGCAGTGCAGCATGGATCCGCGCAAGGCCGGCATCCACGGACCCGCTCAGGACTTCCTGTCGCGCTTCATCCGCCTGGGCCCGCGCCGAGTCCGTGGCATGTGATGCGGACAGCGCAGCCAGGAGCCGCCGGTTGCCCCACACCTCGGCACGTTGATGCGTCAGAAGTAGAAACGTTCCGAGCAAAAGCACGACGAATGCCATCCTGTAGCGCGCATAGCCCCCGGGTTGCAGCAGGGCATGCGCCAAGGGCCAACCCATCATCGCAGCTGGAAGGTAGTTGCGGTGCTCGAAGTACAGCTCCAGCGGGATCACACTGCTTTCGAGCAAGTGGCCCACCAGGAAGAATAGCCAGGCAAAGCTGATCACAGGAAAGCGCCGGCGCGCGGCGAGGCTTGCCACCACGCTCGCGGCAAGCATCGACAATGCTGGCAACGTGGTCATGGGCGCCAGCCATCCGCGCGAGGCGATGAAGTCATCCACGAACACCCCACCGCCGCCGGCGCGGGGCAGAACAAGGCGGCCGACGTAGGCCCAGATCGCGCGTGGCTCGCTCAACAGGCGCTCGGGCAAGGTCCATTCGCGACCGTGGAGGACAGGCAGCGACCACAGGTGCAGGCCCACACGGGCTAGGTAAACCAGCAGCAGCACGGTCGGCAAGCCCAAGCAAAACAGTGCCGCCCGATCGGCGGTGCGTCTGCCTGTCGACGGGCCGATCGGCCGCAGGCACCACAGCCACGCCAGGCCTGCGAGGGTGGGGGCGAGAAATCCGTTGGCCTTCGACAAGCCTGCAAGCAACGTTGCCGTGCCCACGCCCAACACGGTCCAACTCCAAGCTCGACCTGCGTGTCCGGCGAGGAAATTGTTAGCGGCCCTGTCCCACGCGAGCAATGCCAGTAGGACGAAGGTCATTGGAAGCATTGCTTCGCGCTGCACGACGTACAAGGTCGTAGAGACGAAGAAGGGGTGCGCTGCCCAGAGGGCTGCCGCTACCAGCGGCGTCCAGTGCGAGAACGCCATGTCAGGAGTCCGGAGCGCAAGACCGAGCTGCAACCTTCGAAGTACCGCAGCCAGCAGGCCCGCATTCAAGACATGCAAGGCCAGGTTGGTGCGCTTGAATGACCACGGATCCGCAGGCCACGCCTGTGCATCCAGCAAAAAGCTCAAAAGGGCGACTGGCCTGCCGGTAGGGTCGGCGTTGCCTGATGTCAGGTAATAGAGAAGCGAGCGGGCGTCGCGGATCGGCCCATTGGCACCGATGACATTGAGGTTCCCGTAATCGTCGAACAGGAACGGCCCGGAAAGCCCGGGCCAGTAGGCCCAGGTGACCAGCGCCGCGAGGAGCATCGCAGCGCCAACCCATCGAAGGCTATGGTTCATGGCGGGGCAAGGAGGGAATGTCATAAGCCCTCTTGGCGCAGGCTACAAAAGATTAGGGCCGCACGCGGCGGCCCTATTCTTTATCGCAACAAGTCCGGTAATGCGATTAACGGCACTCGGACGGCAGGTAACGAGTATCGACTGGATTGGTGGCGCCCGGCTTGCACTTCCACTTCACCGACCCGGTCGCAGTGATCGCGGACAGGGCAATCGTATCGCCGCTGAGCTTGGGTTCCGCCGTGCTGAAGGTAATCGTGATCAAGCCGGAGGCATTGCTGACGCTGCTCACATAGGTACCCGTGATCGACCCGGCAAGTGGCAAACCCGCGGACGTATTGTTCAACGGCAAGCTGCCCTTCGACGAATAAGTCTCCGCCACGGCAAGCTTCGACGCGCCAGCCAGGTTGATGCCTTCCGAAGCCTTCGCCCGGACCGCGTAGTCCTGGTAGGCCGGGATGGCGATCGCCATCAGGATGCCGAGGATCGCGATCACGATCATCAGTTCGATCAGGGTGAAGCCTTGCTGCATCTTCTTCATGGTTGTCCCCTAGAGGTTTTGAACTTCACGTGCCCACATGGCCGGTTACCCGGTCCGTCGGTAGCCGTGCAATGTCCCGCACGTGCATCCGGACTAGACGCATATTGCGTGCCAATGCGGCCTTTGTGGACACCAATTCATGGAACTGCGGGAGAGGTCACGGAACCCTCCCTGGCTTCCTGTGCGCAACCTGACGTGGTGCGTCACGTTCTGTCGGGAAGTGACAATTTGCGTCAGTCTATGCCCAGCTTCTTCAGCTTGTACCGCAACGCCCGGAACGTGATCCCCAGCGCCGCCGCCGTTTTCGTCTTGTTGAACCGGTTCTCCTGCAACGCCTTCTCGATCGCCTGGCGCTCGAGGTCTTCGATGTAGGTGGGGAGGGGGGCGCCGGCGGGGGGGGCTGTTTCGCCAAGGCCAGTCGCGGCTTGCGCCGCTCCCACAAGGGAGGGATCCGGCAGCCGACCATGGGTCGGCTCTACGGGGAGATGGAGGTCGGCGGCGCCGACCACGTCGCCCTCCGCCATCGCCAGCGCGCGCTCCAGGATGTTCTCCAGCTCGCGGACGTTGCCGGGGAACGTGTAGGCCAGCAGCGCGGCCAGGGCGTCATCGCCCAGGCGCGGCACCGGGCGCCCTTGTTCACCGGCCAAGCGGCCAAGCACGTCAGCAGCCAGCTGCGGCAGGTCCTCGCGGCGCTCGCGCAGCGGCGGCACCCGCAGCTCGATCACGTTGATCCGGTAATAGAGGTCGTGGCGGAAGCTGCCATTGGCCACCAGAGCGGCCAGGTCCTTGTGGGTGGCGCTGAGGATGCGCACGTCCACCGGCACTTCGGCGTGGGCGCCGACCGGCCGCACCGATTTCTCCTGGATCGCGCGCAGTAGCTTCACCTGCATCGGCAGCGGCAGCTCCGCGATCTCGTCCAGGAACAGGGTGCCGCCGTCGGCGGCCTGGAACAGGCCGGCCTTGTCTGCGTGGGCGCCGGTGAAGCTGCCCTTGCGGTGGCCGAAGAACTCGCTTTCCATCAGCTCGGCCGGGATCGCGCCGCAGTTGACGGGCACGAACGGCCCCTTCGCGCGGCCGCCCTCGGCGTGGATGGTCCGGGCCACCAGTTCCTTGCCCACGCCCGATTCGCCGGTGATCGCGATCGGCGCCTGGCTGCGCGCGACCTTGGCCACGGTCGCCCGCAGGGTCTGCATCGCCGCCGAGTCGCCGCGCAGGCGCGCCAGGCCGGTGGCCGCGGCAGCGGCGGTCGCCGGCGCCTCGCGGCGGCGCTGTCCCAGGTCCAGCGCATGCGACACCAGCCGGCGCAGCACGTGGATGTCCACCGGCTTGTTGACGAAATCGAAGGCGCCTGCCTTCAGCGCGTCCACCGCGGCCTCGACGTTGCCGTAGGCGGTGATCATCGCGGTCGGCGTGTCGGGGTGCTGCGCGCTGATCTCGGCGACGAGGTCGATGCCCGAACCGTCGGGTAGGCGCATGTCGGTGAGGCAGAGGTCGTAGTGGTGCGCGGCGAGCTGCGCGCGCGCCGCGGCCAGGTTGGCGGCGGTGTCGGTGCGCAGCCCCATCCGCCCCAGGGTCAGCACCAGCAGCTCGCGGATGTCCTGTTCGTCGTCGACGATCAATGCGCTTGGAGCGGGTGCGCTTGCGGGGCTGCGGACTTCACTCATGAGCCAACCTTAAAGGATCGCGGCTACGCCGGCAGCATCGCCCGGGGATCGGGCAGGACGATACGGAAGCAGTGGCCGCCGTCGGCCAGCTCCACGTAGTCCAGCGTCGCCTCGTTGGCCCGGCACAGCTCGCGGGCGATGTACAGGCCCAGGCCGGTGCCGTGCTCGGAGGTGGTGAAGAACGGCCGGAACAGCCTGTCCCGCAGTTCCTGCGCGATGCCGGGCCCCTGGTCGCGCACGTCCACGGTCGGGCGCCCGGCGCTGACGTGGAGGTCCACGACGATGTCGGCCGGGTCGCCTGGGTAGTGGCCATGCACCAGCGCGTTCTGCACCAGCACGGTCAGCACCTGCTGCAGATGGCGTGGGTCGACGAGCGCGGGCAGCCTGGGCTGGCCGGTGACTTCGATGCGGCCGGCGCCATCGGGCAGCACCTGGCGATGGTCGTCGACGAAGCGGCGCGCGAACGCGGCCAGGTCCAGGTGCTCGGCGCTGGCGCGCTCGCGGCGGGCCAGGCCCAGCACGCTTTCGACGATGCCGTTGGTGCGCTGGCATTGCGCGTGGATGATCTGCAGCAGGCGCTGGTCGTCGGCCCCGATCCCGTTGGATTCCTGCAGCAGCTGGGTGGCGTAGTTGATCGCCGCCAGCGGATTGCGGATCTCGTGGGCCAGGCTGGCGGAGAACCGTCCCAGTGCACTCAGCGTCAGCGATTCGGCGCGGCGCGAGACCAGCGAGGTGTCGTCCAGGAACACCAGCGCGCTGTCGCCGTGGGCGAGCAGCCGGGCGAAGCGGGGCAGGACCTCGTGGTCGCCACCGACCCGCAGCGGCGTGTCGTCGCTTTTTCCCGTGGCTCGCCACTCGCGCAGGCGCTCGGCAAGGGGCGGCGCCATATCGGCCAGGCGGCGGTTGCGTCCCATGTCGCCGACCAGCAGCAGCGCCGCCTCGTTGGCCAGCCGGATCCCGCCGTCGCCGTCCACCAGCAGCACGCCGGTGCGCATGCGGCGGATGATCAGCTCGTTGATCGCCGCCATGTCGGCCAGCTCGCCGCCGCGGCGTTCGGCCAGCGCCTGGCTTTCACGGATCTGCCGGCCCAGCAGGTAGCTCAGCATCGCGATCGAAAGGAAGCTGACCGCGAACATCAGCGGCTCGGCCAGCGGTCGGTCGAAGCGGTAGACGGTGAGCGTGCTCCAGACGTATTCGCCGACCATCGCCGCGCCGGCCAGCGCGCCGGCGGCCAGGCCATGGCGCAGCGGCAGCAGCAGCGCGGTGGCGGCGACGTTGAATACCAGCATCAGGGCGATGCCGGAAGCGGCCGGCGGCAGGGCATGGATGGCCAGGGTGCCGGCGACCACGTCGATGACCAGCCCGACCAGCACCTGCGCGCGCAGCGCCCGCATGCGCAGGCCCCAGAACAGCAACGCCGCGGACGCGATGAGGTAGCCGACGCTGGTGGCCTTCGCCAGCAGCGGCAGGGCCGGCTGCGGCACCAGTTCGCGGATCGGGCCGAACAGCAGCAGCGCCAGCAGCCCGGCCTCGAGCACGCGGTACAGGCTGTAGAAATAGAGGTCCCGGTACTGGGCTTCGGCGATGCCGGTGTTCGGTGCGGGCATGGTCTTCCCCCGGGGTCCCCGGGGGAACGTTACCACTGGGGGTACAATGGCGGGCTCTGTTCCTCCCCTGTTGGACGACGATGAACTTCCACGAATACCAGGCCAAGCAGCTGTTCGCCGATTACGGCATCGCGGTTCCCCCCGGGCGCGTGGCGCGCACCCCCGAAGAGGCGGTGGACGCAGCCAAGGGCATCGGTGGCGATTTCTGGGTGGTCAAGGCGCAGATCCATGCCGGCGGCCGCGGCAAGGCCGGCGGCGTCAAGCTGGCGCGCACCCTCGACGAGGTCCGCGAGTACGCCAAGGGCATGCTCGGCACCCGCATGGAGACCTACCAGTCGGCCGGCGTCGCCCTGCCGATCGACAGCGTGCTGGTGACCCAGGCCACCGACATCGCCCAGGAGCTGTACCTGTCGGTGCTGGTCGACCGTTCGACCAAGTCGATCACCTTCATCGCCTCCTCCGAGGGCGGCGTGGAGATCGAGAAGACCGCCGAGGAGAACCCGGACGCGATCAAGACGCTGCACGTGAACTACGTGCAGGGCCTGCAGCCCTACGAGTGCCGCGACATGGGCTTCGCGCTGGGCCTGACCGCCAAGCAGGTCAACCAGCTGACGAAGATCATGCTGGGCCTGTTCAAGCTGTTCAACGAGAAGGACCTGTCGCTGGTGGAACTCAACCCGCTGGCGATCATGAAGGACGGCAACCTCGCGGTGCTCGACGGCAAGGTCAACTCCGACGACAACGCCACCTTCCGCCACCCCGAGCTGGCCGCGATGCGCGACATCCGCCAGGAGGACGAGACCGAGGTGCGCGCCAGCCAGTACGACCTGAACTACGTGACCATGGACGGCAACATCGGCTGCATGGTCAACGGCGCCGGCCTGGCGATGGCGACCATGGACGTGATCAAGCTGGAAGGCGGAGAGCCGGCCAACTTCCTCGACGTCGGCGGCGGCGCCAACAAGGAGCGCGTCACCGAGGCCTTCAAGCTGATCCTGTCCAGCGACAAGGTGAAGGCGATCTTCGTCAACATCTTCGGCGGCATCGTCCGCTGCGACATGATCGCCGAGGGCATCATCGCCGCGGTCAAGGAAGTGGGCGTCGAGGTGCCGGTGGTGGTGCGGCTGGAAGGCACCAACGTCGAGGCGGGCAAGGCGCTGCTGAAGAACTCCGGCCTGGCGATCATCCCCGCCGACGACATCAACGATGGCGCGAAGAAGGCGGTCGAAGCCGTCAAGCAAGCCGCCTGATCCAAGGAACCAGAATTACATGAGCGTCCTCGTCAACAAGAACACCAAGGTCCTGGTCCAGGGCTTCACCGGCACCCAGGGCACCTTCCACGCCGAACAGATGCTCGACTACGGCACCAAGGTCGTCGGCGGCGTCACCCCGGGCAAGGGCGGCACCGAGCACCTGGGCCTGCCGGTGTTCAACACCATGTCCGACGCCGTCGCCGAGACCGGCGCCGACGCCTCCGTCATCTACGTGCCGCCGCCGTACGCGGCCGACGCGATCCTGGAAGCCGCCGATGCCGGCATCAAGGTGATCGTCGCCATCACCGAGGGCATCCCGGTGCTGGACATGCTGCGGGTCAAGAACACGCTGAAGGGCTACGACGACGTCGTGCTGGTCGGCCCGAACTGCCCGGGCATCATCACCCCGGGCGAGTGCAAGATCGGGATCATGCCGGGGCATATCCACATGCCGGGCAAGGTCGCGATCGTGTCGCGCTCGGGCACGCTGACCTACGAAGCCGTGAAGCAGACGACCGATGCGGGCCTGGGCCAGTCGACGGTGATCGGCATCGGCGGCGACCCGATCAACGGCCTCAACTTCATCGACTGCCTGAAGCTGTTCCAGGACGATCCGCAGACGCAGGGCATCATCATGGTCGGCGAGATCGGCGGTTCGGCCGAGGAGGAAGCGGCCGAGTTCATCGCCGCGCACGTGACCAAGCCGGTGGTCGGTTTCATCGCCGGCGCGTCGGCTCCCAAGGGCAAGCGCATGGGCCACGCCGGCGCGATCGCCTCCGGCGGCGCGGGCACCGCGGAAGGCAAGTTTGCCGCGATGGAGAAGGCCGGCGTCACCACGGTGCGCTCGCCTGGCGACCTCGGCGCCGCGATCGCCAGGCGCCTCGCGTAATCCTTGTAGAGCCGACCCATGGTCGGCTACGTGCATGAGCCGACCATGGGTCGGCTCTACATGGCGACGGAGGCTTCAACCCGTTGCCATTCGGCCTCGCCAAGGCGCTCGAACACGTCGAGCGCCTCCAGGTTCTGCAATAGCTGTTCGCTGCGCGAGGCGCCCATCATCACCGTGCTCACGTGCGGGTTGCGCAGGCACCAGGCGATCGCCAGCGGGGCGGGTCCGACGCCCAGTTCGCGGGCCAGGGTGGTGAACTTGCGCGCGCGTTCCACCCTCCGCTCCTTCGGTTCGCCGAGCACCGAGGACTGCAGCCAGGCGTAGTCCTGCTGCGCCAGCCGGCCTTCCTGGTGCACGCCGTTGTTGTACTTGCCGGTCAGCAGGCCCGAGGCCAGCGGCGACCAGGTCGTGGTGCCCATGCCGAATTCGGCGTACAGCGGCGCGTATTCGCTTTCGACGCGCTCGCGGTGCATCAGGTGGTACTGCGGCTGTTCCATCGTGGGCGCCTGCAGGTTGCGCAGGCGCGCGATCTTGTGCGCTTCGCGGATCTTCTCGGCCGGCCATTCCGACGTGCCCCAGTACAGCACCTTGCCCTGCTGTACCAGCGCATCCATGGCGCGCACGGTTTCCTCGATCGGCGTGTCCGGATCGGGGCGGTGGCAGAAGTACAGGTCCAGGTAGTCCACGCGCAGGCGCTTCAGCGCGTCGTGGCAGGCGTCGACCACGTGCTTGCGCGACAGGCCGCGCTGGGTCGGTCTAGGGTCCCTGGTCGAGCCGAAGAAGACCTTGCTGGAGACGCAGTAGCCGTCGCGCGGCAGGCGCAGGTCGGCGATCGCATCGCCCATCACTCGTTCGGCTTCGCCGTTGGCATAAGTCTCGGCGTTGTCGAAGAAGTTGACGCCGTGGTCCCACGCCGCCGCGATCAACTCCCGCGCCGTGTCGCGGCCTACCTGGTTGCCGAAGGTGACCCAGGCGCCGAACGACAGCGCCGACAACTGCAATCCGGACGAACCCAGGCGGCGGTACTGCATCGGGCGACTCCTCGGGAGGGTCGCCTGATGGTAGCAACCGTCAGTCGACGGGCGGTGGCGGCGGCGGGGGCGGCGGGGGTGGCGCGGGTGGCGGCGGCGGGACGGGGAAGCGCATGGGCTCGGGGACCGCGATCATCGTGGTGCCGACGGCGCGCTTGCGCAGGTAGCCGATCTCGACCTTGTCCCCGGTCTCGCGCCCGCGCAAGGCCTCCATCACCGCGCGCGGCGAGTCCACCGCCTTGCCGTCCACGCGCTGGATCACGTCGCCGGCGCGCAGTCCTGCCAGTTCGGGGCCGGCGTTGAGCACCAGCACGCCGCGGTCGGTGCCGAAGTAGCCGCCGAGGTCCTTGTCCAGGCTCGCCAGGTTGAAGCCGTTCCAGCGCAGCGCCTCGGCGAGCACGGGGAAGGCGCAGGGCTCGCCGTCGCAATCGGACAGGTGCATGACTTCGCGCCGGATCTTCGGCATCTGCGCGCGCACGGCTTCGGTGGCGGCCCGCGCTTCCTCGACCTGGATGCGGATCTTCGACATGTCCGGCAGTGCCACCGGCGCGGCGTCGAGGAAGACGACCCGGTCGCCGGGCCGCGGCGCGACCGCCACGGTGGCCTCCTTGCCGCCGCGCACGTAGCGCAGCTGGACCTTCGAGCCTTCGCCATGGGCGGCGCTGCGCGTCGCCGCGGGCAGGGCGGCGAGCGCGCGCTGCAGCGCCGCGGCATCGGCGGCGGCCGCGGGCGGTGGCGCGACGTCGTCGGGCAGCAGGTCGTCGCCGGGGAGTTCCTGCGACAGCCGGTCGCCGCGGCGCAGGCGCATCAGCGCCTCGTTCGCGGCCACCCGGCGCAGCCACGCCCAGAATGGCGCGCCGTCCACGCCGCGGAACTCGCCGATCCGGTCGAACAACTTGAGCATGGTGTCCTGCAGCACGTCGGCAGCCTCGTCGCGGTCGCCGCAGATCCGCAGCGCCAGGGTGAATACCGGCCGCTCGAACCAGCGGAAGAGCTGCTCGAAAGCCGCCCGGTCGCCGCTACGCGCTCTGGCGAGCAGGCTGGCCGGGACGTCGATCGCGAAGGAAGAGGCGGTGGGCATTCGATACCTGGGATGCGCCGGGCGGGGAAAGGGTCGCAGGGGAGGCTATGATCGGGATCGCGCCAAGCTGCGCTCCAACGGGGATTCGAGAAATGACGTACACGCTGCTCGCCGGCATCCTGGCCCTCGCCGGCATCATCCTGCTGTTCAAGACCGTGCGCATGGTCCCGCAGGGCTACGAATGGACGGTGGAGCGCTTCGGCCGCTACACCCAGACGCTGACCCCGGGCCTGCACTTCCTGATCCCCGTGGTCTACGGCATCGGCCGCAAGGTCAACATGATGGAGCAGGTGCTCGAGGTCCCCAGCCAGGACGTGATCACCAAGGACAACGCGGTGGTCAAGGTCGACGGCATCGTCTTCTTCCAGGTACTGGACGCGGCCAAGGCGGCTTACGAGGTGGCGACGCTGGAAATCGCGATCCTCAACCTGGTGATGACCAACATCCGCACCGCGATCGGCTCGATGGATCTTGACGAGTCGCTGTCCAAGCGCGACGAGATCAACGCCAAGGTGCTGGTGGCGGTGGACCAGGCGACGCACCCGTGGGGCATCAAGGTCAACCGCATCGAACTGAAGGACATCGCGCCGCCGCGCGACCTGGTCGAGGCGATGGCGCGGCAGATGAAGGCCGAGCGCGAGAAGCGCGCCAACATCCTCGAGGCCGAGGGTTTCCGCCAGGCGGCGATCCTCAAGGCCGAGGGCGAGAAGCAGTCGACGATCCTGGAAGCCGAGGGCGACAAGGAAGCCGCGTTCCGCCAGGCCGAGGCGCGCGAGCGCCTGGCCGAGGCCGAGGCCAAGGCCACCAAGTTCGTCTCCGACGCGATCGCCGGCGGCAACGTGCAGGCGATCAACTACTTCGTCGCGCAGAAGTACATCGAGGCGTTCAAGGCGCTGGCCGAGGCGCCGAACCAGAAGTTCGTGATGATGCCGATGGAGTCGGCCGGCGTGATCGGCTCGCTCGGCGGCATCGCCGAGCTGGCCAAGGAAGCGCTGGAACGGCAGGGCAGCGGCCGCGCGGTCGCGCCGCCGCGCGCGGGAGGCTGAGCCATGCGCTGGGACGTGTTCGCGTGGGCGGCGCTAGCGCTGCTGCTGTTCGCCGCCGAGGCGCTGGCGCCCGGCGCCTTCATGCTGTGGCTGGGCTTCGCCGCCACCGCGGTGCTGCTGGCGGTGCTGTTCGTGCCGGGCATCCCGTTGCTGGTGCAGGTCGGTGCCTTCGTGGTGCTCAGTTTCGTCTCGATCCAGGTCTACCGCCGCTGGTTCCGTCGCCGCGAGCCGCAGAGCGACCGCCCCGACCTCAACCGCCGCACCGCGGCGCTGGTCGGCGAGGTGGTGGTGCTGCAGGAGGCGATCGTCGCCGGCCGCGGCCGGGTGCAGATCGCCGACGCCTACTGGACCGTGACCGGGCCGGAGCTGCCGGCCGGCGCGCGCGTGCGCATCACCGGCGCCCGCGGCATGGAGCTTCAGGTGGAGTCCGCCTGACCCCGCGGCGATAATGGGGGTCCCCTCGCCGCGAGACCCCCCATGACCCGCAAGACCATCCTCAACGAGTCCCACCGCGCCCTCGGCGCGCGCATGGTGGACTTCGGCGGCTGGGACATGCCGCTGCACTACGGCTCGCAGGTGGATGAGCACCACCAGGTGCGCCGCGACGCGGGCATGTTCGACGTCTCGCACATGACCGTGGTCGACCTGCACGGCGCGCGCACCCGCGAGTTCCTGCGCCGGCTGCTGGCCAACAACATCGACAAGCTGCAGAAGCCGGGCAAGGCCCTGTACAGCGCCATGCTCGACGACAAGGGCGGGGTGATCGACGACCTGATCGTCTATTACCTCGGCGAGGAGTTCTTCCGCCTGGTCGTCAACGCGGCGACGCGCGACAAGGACCTGGCGTGGATCAACGCGCAGGCCCGGCCGTTCGGCATCGAGGTGCGCGAGCGCGAGGACTTCGCGATGGTCGCGGTGCAGGGCCCGACCGCGCGCGAGCGCGTGATCGGCCTGCTCGACGCGGCTGGCGCGCAGGCGGCCGGCAAGCTCGGTCGCTTCGCCGCGGTGGAGGTGACGGCGAAGGACGGCACGCCACTGTTCCTGGCGCGCACCGGCTACACCGGCGAGGACGGCTTCGAAGTGGTGGTGCCGGTCGAGCGCGCGGTCGCGTTGTGGGATGCGCTGCTGTCCGCCGGGGTGAAGCCGGCAGGCCTGGGCGCGCGCGACACGCTGCGCCTGGAAGCGGGCATGAACCTCTACGGCCAGGACATGGACGAGTCGGTGACGCCCTACGAGGCGGCGCTCGCCTGGACGGTGTCGCTGGACGAGGGCCGCGACTTCATCGGCCGCGACGCGCTGCAGGCGCAGCAGGCCGCCGGCGGCGTGCGGCAGATGATCGGCATCGTCATGGACGAGAAGGGCGTGCTGCGCCATGGCCAGCGCGTGCTCACGCCCAACGGCGAGGGCGAGATCCTGTCGGGTACGTTCTCGCCCACCCTCGGCAAGGCGATCGCGTTCGCGCGGGTGCCGGCCGGCGATTTCGCGGCCGGTGGGGACGGTGGCGTCCGCGTCGACATCCGTGGCCGCGAGGTGCCGGTGCGCGTGGTGAAGTTCCCGTTCGTCCGCGAGGGCCAGGCGCAGCCGGGAATTTGATTCCCCCCGGCCGCGGTTGGCTACACTACGCCCCACCCCCACACGGTCATCGACCACAACCCCGGAGCACACGATGAGCGAGATCCCCGGCGACCTGAAATTCCTGAAGTCCCACGAGTGGGCGCGCCTGGACGGCGACGGCAAGGTCACTGTCGGCATCTCCGACCACGCGCAGGGATTGCTGGGCGACCTGGTCTACGTCGAGCTGCCGAACGTGGGCGACCATGTCGAGGCCGGCAACGCCAGCGCGGTGGTCGAATCGGTGAAGGCGGCGTCGGACGTGTACAGCCCGGTCAGCGGCACCGTGGTCGAGGTCAACGGCGCGCTCGCCGACAAGCCCGAGACCATCAACGAGGACGCCTACGGCGACGGCTGGCTGTTCGTCGTGCAGCTCGACGAGGCGTCGCAGCTGGATGAAATGCTCGACCCGGACGCGTACGCGGAGCTGCTGGAAGAAGACGATCACTGATGTGCGGCCGAGCATCGCTCGGCACTGCGACGGGACATCGAAACATCCGACCGGCCGCCTCGCGCGGCCGGTTTTCGTTCCGGCGGGGGCGCCGGATTTTTGCGCAAATCGGCCGTTCGGGGCTGCTGCGACGCGCCACGGCGGGCATCGCGTTCAAGTCCGCGACAGGGGCGTCGGGCGGGGTTGCACGCGATGCTTCGACGCATGCGCGCCGGCATTCGCCGCCGCGCCGCGATGCACGCCGCCAGCACCGCGCATCGCGCGCGGACCGCAGGAAACAAGTGCTTTTCATGCAATGCACCCGCGCGCGCCGCGTATCGCGCGACGCGCGATGCGATGCCGCCGGGCGTTCGCCGCGCGGTCGCGTGGAGCGCGCCGGCCCGGTCGCCGTCGCCCCGGGGCTTGCATTTTTTTCGCCGGGGTTGTTGACAGCCGAAAAAACCGTGATTAGGTTTCGCCCAGCAGACGCGACCTGCAGGCAAGAGTGAGTCGGAGCATCGAGACAACGCGCAACGCACCGCAACCTTCCGCCCGGAACTTCGTCAAGGTGGACGCGGGCATCGTCTCCCCCGAGAAAGCCGAACGTCGCATCGAACACACCGACCTGCATCGCCCGGCGATGCGGGTTTTTTGTTGCCGGCGCATGGCCGCCGGCCGTCCCGAATCCGTTCCGGTGCGCCTGGCGCGCCGGCGGTTGGTCGCGGGTCCGACTCCCGCGGCGCTGCTTTGCACTGGGCAGCTGTACCCGTAAGTCAACTGACGAGGAGCCATCACATGGCCATGAAGAAAGCTGCGAAGAAGTCCGCCAAGAAGGCGACGAAACGTACCACCCGCAAGCCGGCTGCCAAGAAGGCCGCCGCCAAGCGCCGGCCGGCCAAGAAGGCCGCCAAGAAGGCGACCCGCAAGACCGCCGCCAAGCGCCGGCCGGCCAAGAAGGCCGCGAAGAAGACGGCCCGCAAGTCGACCGCCCGCAAGACGACGCGCAAGAGCGCGGCGAAGAAGACCGCTCGCAAGGGCGCGGCGAAGAAGACGGCCCGCAAGTCCACCCGCAAGACCGCTCGCAAGAGCACGGCGAAGAAGTCGGCCCGCAAGGCCGCGAAGCGCCCGGCGAAGAAGGCGGCTGCCAAGCGCCGTCCCGCCAAGAAGGCTGGTGCGAAGAAGACCGCGAAGAAGGCGGCGAAGCGCCCGGCTGCCAAGAAGGCCGCGAAGAAGGCACGGCGTCCGGCGAAGAGGAAGGCTGCCCCCGTGGCAATGCCGTCCGCGCCCGCGCCGATGATGTAAGCAGCAGTCCCGACTGCCGTAAATCAAGCTCCCCTTCCGCAGCCCAGGCGGAAGGGGAGTTTTTTATTCAGCGCGGCTTGGCGTAGGACGTCGAGGCGTCGCTGCCGTACTCGCGCGCCGCCTTGCGGGTGGCGTACAGCAGGTCGACGTCGTCCTCGTCCAGGTCCAGCCAGTCGCCGCGCAGGCCGAGTGCGCTATCGAGGATCGTCGGCATCAGGCCGCCGGGCACGCCGCTGGTGCTGTTCCACAGGACCACGACGCCGAGGTCGCGTTCGGGCACCAGCGCGATAGCGCCGCGATAACCCTGCACCGCGCCGCCGTGGTAGACCACGCGGTGGCCGGCGTAGTCGTAGACGCGCCAGCCGATGCCGTAGCCGGCGTCGTCCAGGCGCGCGCGGCGCCACGAGGAGCTGCGCGTTTCCGAAGGCGTGCGGACCACCGGCGCGTGCAGCGTCGCCAGCAGCGGCAGCGGCAGCACGTCGGTGCGATGCCCGGTCTGGGCGATGAGCCATTGCGCCATGTCGCTGATGCTGGCGTTGACGCCGGCGGCGGGGGCGACGCGGTAATAGGTCGGCTTCGGCGCGCTCAGCGAGACCCAGCCGCCACGGCCGCGCACGTGCGGGCGCGCCCAGCTCGGGCTGGAAGTGATGCCATCCAGGCCATAGCTGGCGTCGTCCATGCCCAGCGGCTTGAAGATGCGGCGGGCGACGGTCTCGCTGAAGAAACTGCCGGTGGCGCCGAACACGACGTCGCCGACCAGGCTGAAGGCCACGTTCTGGTACGCGTAGCAGTCGCCCGGCGCGCACTTCATCGGCGCGTTGGCGAGCTTGTGCACCAGCGAGCGGTAATCCTCGCCGCTCTCGACGAAACCGTCGTAGGCGTTGTGGGTGAGGCCGACGCGGTGGCTGAGCACCTCGGCGACGGTCAGCTCCTGTGCGGCACCCGGCTGCGACAGGCGCAGGTCGGGCAAGTAGTCGGTGACGCGCGAATCCCAGCGCAGCGAACCTTCCGCCACCAGCATGCCGGTGACGGTGCCGGCGAATCCCTTGGACAGGGATGCCAGGCGAAACACGGTATGCGGGTTGACGCCTTCGCCGCTATCCACGTCGGTGGTGCCGTAGCCGCGCGCGGTCAGGACCTTGCCGTCCTTGACGATCGCCAGCGCCATGCCGGGAACGCGGCCGTCGGACACCATCGCCTGCGCCATCGCCTCGAAGCGGGCGACATCGAAGGCCGGGGCAACCGGCTTGGGCGCCTGCGGCGCCGGAATGTAGGCGACCTGGCCGGCCGCGACCGGCGGCTTCGGCGCCGGCTGGGTGACGACCGTGGGCAGCGTCGGTTGCGGGACAGGCAGTGCATCCTGCGCGGTCGACACCAGGGCGAATGGCAGCAGCATCGCCAGTCCGGCAATGCGTTGGGTACGCCAGCGGCGCGCTTCTTTCATCGGGCAAGCCCCCTGCGTATGCTGGTCCGGCAACCCGATCATAACGCGTGCTCCCGCATTTGCATGAACAAGGGGAACTTCGATGGGCACTTCTCTGATTCTGCTCATAATTGTGGTGCTCGTCGCAGTTTGGGGCGTGGGCATCTACAACGGCCTGGTCCGGGCCCGCAACGCCTTCAGGAACGCCTTCGCGCAGATCGACGTGCAGTTGCAGCGCCGCTTCGACCTGATCCCCAACCTGGTGGAGACGGCCAAGGGCTACCTGCAACATGAACGGGATACGCTCGAGGCGGTGATCGCGGCGAGAGGGGCGGCGATGGCCGGCCTGGCCGCGGCCAAGGCGCACCCGGGAGATCCCGCGGCGATGGCCGGGCTGGCCAGCAGCCAGGGGATGCTGGAAGGCGCCCTCGGGCGGCTGATGGTGGTGGCCGAGGCCTACCCGGACCTGAAGGCCAACCAGAACATGATGCAGTTGTCCGAGGAGCTCGCCTCCACCGAGAACCGGGTGGCGTTCGCGCGGCAGGCCTTCAACGACTCGGTGATGGCCTACAACAACAAGCGCGAGACCTTCCCCTCCAGCGTGGTCGCCGGGGTGTTCAACTTCAGCGAAGCCTCGCTGCTGGAGATCCCCGTCGAGCAGCAGGCGCAGGTGCGGATGGCGCCCAAGGTCGAGTTCTAGCCCCGGCCGATGAACTTCTTCGAGCGGCAGGAAGCCGCCAGGCGCGCGTCGACGCGGCTGGTGGTGCTGTTCGCGCTCGCGGTGCTCGGCATCGTGCTCGCGGTGGACCTGGTGGTCTGGATGGTGGCCGGACGCGACAGCGCCGGGCTGATGGCCACGGCCACGCTGGCGACGCTGGCGGTGATCGGCCTGGGCTCGCTGTACCGCGTCGCCAGCCTGCGCGGCGGCGGCGACCCGGTGGCGTTGCAGCTGGGCGGCACGCCCGTGCCCGAGGACACCAGCGATCCGAACCTGCGGCGGCTGCGCAACGTGGTCGAGGAAATCGCGATCGCCTCCGGCGTGCCGGTGCCGCGGCTGTACGTGCTCGAGCAGGAGGCGGGGATCAACGCGTTCGCCGCGGGTTACACGCCGGCCGACGCGGTCGTCGCAGTGACCCGCGGCGCGCTCGACCGGCTCAACCGCGACGAACTGCAGGGCGTGATCGCGCACGAGTTCAGCCACATCCTCAACGGCGACATGCGCCTGAACATCCGCCTGATGGGCGTGCTGTTCGGGATCCTGGTGCTGGCGATCATCGGCCGCAAGGTGCTGTTTTACGCCCCGCGCGGGCGCGACAACCGCGGCGCCGCCGCGATCATGGCGGCGGCGCTGGTCGCGCTGGCGATCGGTTACATCGGCCTGTTCTTCGGCCGCATGATCAAGGCCGGCGTCAGCCGCAGCCGCGAGTCGCTGGCCGACGCCAGCGCGGTGCAGTTCACCCGGCAGACACAGGGCCTGGCCGGCGCGTTGAAGAAGATCGGTGGACTCGGCGAAGGCTCGCGGCTGGCCGACCGCGGCAACGCCGAAGAAGTCAGCCACATGCTGTTCGGCGAAGGGCTGGCATTCTCGCGGCTGTTCGCGAC
Source organism: Lysobacteraceae bacterium (assembly GCA_004297225.1). Taxonomy (GTDB): domain Bacteria; phylum Pseudomonadota; class Gammaproteobacteria; order Xanthomonadales; family Xanthomonadaceae; genus Cognatiluteimonas. The sequence goes on from SCUI01000003.1 coordinate 47,925, forward strand.
CCATCCGCCGCTGCTCGAGCGCATCCGCGCGCTGGAGCCCGCGTTCGACGGCGCGCAACTGCTGCAGCTGCAGCAGCGCTGGGCGGTGGCGCCGCCACTGGGGATGCAGGAAGACCTGCAACTCGGCCTGGTCGGCCCCGGCGGCGCGGTGTTGCCGGCCGCCGGCGCACGACTGGACGTGACGCCGCCGATGGTGTCGGCGCAGGTCGGCGAACCTGCAGCCGACGACTACCGGCGCGCGGATGCGATCCTCGAGCACATCCCCGAAGCGCTGCGCTCGCTGGCGGCGCGGCGCGACGCGGTGATGCCGTTGCTGCTCGGCCTGCTGTTGTCCGACGAGCCACGCCTGGCTCGCGACCAGGTGCTGGAAATCGGCGCGCGCCTGGGCGGCGGCGTCGCCGATGCCGCCGCGCGCCTGCGTGCCACCGAACTGGCCGGGCTGCATCCGATGCTGCGGCTGCCCCTGGCCGCGCTGGCATTCCCGGTGTTGCGCCTGCGCCCGCGTCCGGAACTCGACGATTTCCTCGACACCGTCCACGCGGTCGTGCACTCGGATGGCGAGGTCTCGCTATACGAGTACTGCCTGGGCAAGCTGCTGCAGGTGCAGGTGCTCGATTCGCTGGAACCGGGGCGGCACGCGCGCTTCGGCCGCCGCAAGCTGCCCGACGTGTCCGGCGAGGTCGCGACGCTGTTGTGCGTGGTGGCGCAGTACGGCAGCCAGGGCGATCCGGGACAGGCGCGTCGCGCCTACCTGGCCGGGATCACGCGCGTGCTGCCGCGCGAGCATCTGCCGTTCCTGGAGCGGCGCGACGGCGTGCGCGCGCTCGACGCGGTGTGGGCGCCGCTGGAGCCGCTGGACCCGCTGGCGCGGCAGGCGCTGGTGGAGGGCATCGCCGCGACCATCGCCCATGACAACCGCGTCACCGTGGCGGAAGCCGAACTGTTGCGCACCATCTGCGGCGTGCTGCGCTGCCCCCTTCCGCCGAGCCTCGAACGCGCATGACATCGCCGCACCCCGCCGGCCGCGTCCACCCGCGCGAACTGCCGGCCACCGCGGTTTCCTTCGCCTATTTCTTCTGCGTGCTGGCCGCGTACTACGTGATGCGCCCGGTGCGCGAGCAGCTCGCCGCGGCGGTCGGCTCGACCCAGCTCCCCTGGTTCTTCGCGGCGACCTTCGTCGCCACGCTGGTGCTGACGCCGGTGTTCGCCTGGGCGGCGGCGCGCTTCCCGCGACGGGTGCTGGTGCCGGTGGTGAACGTGTTCTTCATCGCCTGCCTGATCGGGTTCGTGCCGCTGTTCGGCACCCAGGGCCTGCTCAGCCCGCGCGCGCTGGGGATCCTGTTCTTCGTCTGGGTCAGTGTCTTCAACCTGTTCGTGGTCTCGGTGTTCTGGAGCTTCATGTCCGACATCTGGAACGAGCGGCAGGCGCGGCGGCTGTTCCCGGTGATCGCGCTGGGCGGCACCGCCGGCGCGATCGTCGGCCCGGCGCTCACTCGCACGCTGGTCGGGGTCATCGGCGTAGCCCCTTTGCTGGTGGTGTCGGCGGCGCTGCTCGGCGTTGCGGTGCTGTGCGTGGCCTGGCTGGGGCGCTGGTCGCGGGTGCATGGCGAGCGCCGCAGCGCGGCGGACGAGGCGGCGATCGGCGGCGGCATGTTCGACGGCCTGCGGCAGGTGTTCGCGCATCCGTTCATGCGTTCGATGGCGCTGCTGATGCTGCTGGGCGATGCCATCGGCACGGTCAACTACGTGCTGGTGACCGACTATTCCGGCGCCACCTTCCACGACGCGGTCTCGCGCACGCGTTTCGCCGCCGACGTGGACCTGGCCACCAACGTGCTGACCGTGCTGGCGCAACTGACCGTCACCCGCTGGATGCTGGTGCGCCACGGCGCGGCGTGGCCGATCGCGGCCTGGGCGATGGCGACGGTCGCCGCGCTGGGGCTGGTGATGCTGACCCCGGAAGTCGCGCTGCCGATGGGCGTCACCCTGCCGACCGTGGCGCTGGCGCTGGTGATCAGCCGCGGCCTGTCCTACGGCATGCAGGGGCCGGCGCGCGAAAGCCTGTTCACCTTCGTGCCGCGGTCGCTCCGCTACAAGGGCAAGAACGCGGTGGACACCGCGGTGTGGCGCTTCGGCGATGTCGCCGTGTCCAGTGCGATGAACCTGCTGCGCGCCGCCGGCACCACGATACCCGGCTTCGCCGCGCTGGGTGCCGTGGCCGCCGCGGCGTCGGGCACGATCGGGTGGCGGTTGGCGCGGCGGGTCGAGGGGCAGGCGCCCGCGCGGGACTGAGGAACCCTTAAACCCCCCGCCAGCCTCCGGCATCCCACCAGTATGCTCACCGCCACCGTGACCGACTGGCTGCCCACCGCGACCGCGACCGACGCCTCCACCCCGGCCGATGTCGACGCGGCGCTTGCGCGCTCGGCCGCTGCCGGCGACTGCACCGCGTTCGAGGCGCTGTACCGCCGCCACGCGGGGCGCGTACACGGCGTCATCGCCCGGCTGGTCGGCCATGACCGCGCACGCGCCGAGGACCTGACCCAGGACGCCTTCGTCCGTGCCTGGCAGGCGCTGCCGGCCTATCGCTTCGAGAGTGCGTTCTCCACCTGGCTGCACCGGCTGGCAGTGAACACCGCGCTGATGGACATGCGGGCGCGACGCAGCCGCGTCCAGGCCGACGCGGGCGAGGAGGCGTTCGAGGCGATCGGTGCGACGGACTCCGCCGGCCACGTCGCGGCGCTGTCGATGGACCTGGAACGCGCCGTCGCCACCTTGCCGCCGCGCGCCCGTGCGGTGCTGGTGCTGTACGACGTGGAGGGCTGGAAACACGAGGAGATCGCCGAGGCGCTGGGCATGGCCGTCGGCAGTTCCAAGGCGCAGTTGCACCGCGCGCGCGGGCTGTTGCGCGAACGACTGGAAGGACACGCATGAGCACGCACGACGCCACCCACGACCACGGCAACACCCTCGACGCCAGCCTGCGCCTGCAACTGCGCGGCCTGCGCCGGGACCTCCCGCCGGACGACGACCTGTGGCCCGGGATCGCGGCGCGGATCGAGGCGACCGCGCGCGGCACGGCCACGCCTGCCGCGCCGCGCAAGGCGCCGAACATCGCGCCATGGGCGCTGGCGGCGTCGCTGGTGATGTCGCTCGGCATCGCCTGGCGCATGCAGCCGCCGCCCGCGCCGGCCGCGGCGCCGGTCCAGCTCGTCGATCGCGAAGCCGACTCGATGACCCGCGAATACCGCGCCGCCCTGCAGGAGTTGCAGGCCGCGGCACCGGCACCGACGGCGTCGCGGCGCGACCCCGCGACTCCCGCGTTGCGCGAACTGGATCGCAGCGCGCGGCAGATCCGCGCTGCGATCGAGCGCGATCCGGGCGCCACCTACCTGCTCGGGCGCCTGCAACGCACCTATGCCCGCCGACTCGAACTCACCCAGCGCAGCCTCGGCTGACGCCCCGCCCGCTCCCCGGAGATCCGCAATGCGCCATTCGCCCCGTGTCCTCGCCCTGGCCATCGTTGCCTGCCTCGCCAGCGCGCCGCTGTTCGCCGGCACTCCCATCGACCAGACCCGCCCGCTCGACCCGACCGGCCGGATCGAGATCTCCAACCTCAAGGGCAGCATCGAGGTGCGCGCCTGGGACCGCAACGAAGTGCACGTCGGCGGCGAGCTCGGCAAGGGCGTCGAGAAGCTGGTGGTGGACGGCAGCCGCGACCACCTCGTGGTCAAGGTCGATTACCCGAACCGTCGGGGCTGGGGCGACGATCGCAGCGAGCCGACCCGGCTGGTGCTGAAGGTGCCGTTGCGCGCGAACCTGGGCATCGAATCGGTTTCGGCCGACATCCGCGTCGACGGCGTGGCGCCGCGCGAGCTCGAGGTGGAATCGGTCAGCGGCAACGTCACCATCGCCGCGGCGCCGGGCGAGGCCGACGTCAGCAGCGTCAGCGGCGACCTCGTGCTGACCCTGAATACCGCGTCGGCAAGCTCGGAATCGGTCAGCGGCGACGTGCGCCTGTCCGGGCGCCTGGATGGCGAAGTGCACGCCGAGACGGTGTCCGGCGACATCCGCATCGACAGCCGCGGCGAGCGCGTGCGCCGCCTGTCCACGGGCACCGTCTCCGGCGACGCGGATGTCCGCGTCGGCCTGGCCGACGGCGGCGAGATCAGTTCGGAAACCGTGAGCGGCGACATCCGCCTGCGCCTGCCGAAGTCGGTGTCGGCGCGGGTGAGTGCCGAGAGCTTCAACGGCAACCTGCGCGCCCCGGGTGCAAAGGTCCGGACCGAGGAATTCGGCCCCGGCAGCAGCCTCGAGGCGCGTTACGGCAGCGGCGCGGGCCAGGTACGGCTCGAGTCGTTCTCCGGCGACGCCGAACTCGTCCTGGAATGAGCGTCAGGGGTGCTGGGCGCCCCTGAGCACCCACGGCTCGAAGTCGTCGACGGTGATCGCATCCAGCGTCATCTCGCGCAGCTGCTCCAGCTGCACGCGTTCCGCGGCGGTGATCCAGCCTTCCTCGACGCCCTCGTCGAGCTGGGCCGGGAACTCGAGCGCCTCGATGTCGCTGTGCTTGAGCGCCTTGAGGAACTTGCGTTCCACCGGTTCGGCCAGCACCACCGCCGGCAGGTAGCTGTCGATGCGGCCGGCGGGATTGGCCGGCCCCGGCGTCAGGAACACGCCGCGCGCCAGGCGCGCACGCGCGTCGCACGGCGTCATCAGGATCGACGCCGCGCGATGGCCGAGGCGATCGCTCGGCGCCTGCGCGCGGCGCCCCAGCGGGAACACCAGCAGCCACAGCAGCCAGCCGACCGGGCGGATCGGGAAGTTGCGCAACGCGCCCGACAGCGCCGTCTCGATCTTGTTGATCGAATCGTGGAACGCCCACGCCAGCAGTGGCTGGTCGCCTTCCGGCCGGCCCTCGTCCTCGTAGCGCTTCAGCATCGCGCTGCAGATGTAGAGCTGGCTGAGCACGTCGCCCAGGCGCCCGGACAGCGATTCCTTGAACTTGAGCTTGCCGCCGAGCATCAGCATCGAGGTGTCGGCCATCACCGCCAGCGTCGCCGAGTAGCGATTGAGCTTGCGATAGAAGCGCCGCGTGTAGGCGTCTCCGGGCGCCTTGCCGAAGGCGGCGAACGTGAGGCCGAACCACAGCGCGCGCACCGCGTTGGAAATCGCCGCGCCGATGTGGCCGAACAGCGCGTGGTCGAAGCGGTCGATGCGCTCGCGCGGATCCTCCAGCTGCGCCGCCTTCATTTCCTTCAGCACCCACGGATGGCAGAGGATCGCGCCCTGGCCGAAGATCATCAGCGAGCGGGTCATGATGTTCGCGCCCTCGACCGTGATGCTGATCGGCGTCGCCTCCCAGCCGCGGCCCAGGTAGTTGCGCGGGCCGAGGATGATGCCCTTGCCGCCGTGGATGTCCATGGCGTCCCTGATCACCTCGCGGCCCATCTCGGTGCAGTGGTATTTGGAGATGGTCGACGGCACCGCCGGGTTCTCGCCGCGCGCCACCGCCGCGGCCGTCGCCTCGGACAACGCGCTCACCGCGTAGGCCTTGCCGGCGATCCGCGCCAGCGCTTCCTGCACGCCTTCGAAGCGGCCGATCGACAGGCCGAACTGCTTGCGGATGCGCGCGTAGGCGCCGGTGACCACCGCCGCGCCCTTGCAACCGCCACTGGCGGTGGAGGGCAGGGTGATCGAGCGGCCGATCGACAGGCACTCCATCAGCATCTGCCAACCCTTGCCCGCGTAGTCCTCGCCGCCGATCAGCTGCGACAGCGGCACGAACACGTCGCGCCCGCGCACCGGGCCGTTCTGGAACGGCGTGTTCAGCGGGAAGTGGCGGCGGCCGATTTCCAGCCCCGGGGTGTCGGCCGGCACCAGTGCCAGGGAAATGCCGATGTCGCGCTTGTCGCCCAGCAGGCCGTCGGGGTCGTACATGCGGAACGCGACGCCGATCAGCGTCGCCACCGGCGCCAGGGTGATGTAGCGCTTGTCCATGGTCAGGCGGATGCCGAGCACGCTGGCGCCGTTCCAGTCACCCATGCAGACGATGCCGTAGTCCGGGATCGAGGTCGCATCGGATCCGGCGAACGGGCCGGTCAGCGCGAAGCAGGGCACTTCGCGACCGTCGGCCAGGCGCGGCAGGTAGTGCGCCTTCTGCTCGTCGGTGCCGTAGTGCATCAGCAGTTCGGCCGGGCCCAGCGAGTTCGGCACGCCGACGGTGGAGCTGACCACCGAGGAGATCGAGGCCAGCTTCTGGATCACCTTGTGGTTCATCAGCGCCGAAAAACCCAGGCCGCCGTATTCCTTCGGGATGTTGAGGCCGAAGAAGCCTTCCTTCTTCACGAACTCCCACAACTCCGGCGGCAGGTCGGCGCGCACGTGGGTGATGTCCCAGTCGTCGACCATCCGGCACAACTGCTCGCAGGGGCCGTCGAGATAGGCCTGCTCCTCGGTGGTGAGCTCGGGCCTGGGTTGCGAGAGCAGCACGTTCCAGTCCGGCTTGCCGGAGAACAGTTCGCCTTCGAAGCCGACGGTGCCCGACTCCAGCGCGACGCGTTCGGATTCGGTCAGCGGCGGCAGGATCCGGGTATAGAACTTGAGCAGCGGCGCGGTCAGCAGCGACTTGCGGACCCCCGGCAGCAACACCGGCAGCGCCAGCAGCGCGGTCAAGGCCGCGGCAATCGCGGTCGCGGCGGCGCTGGCGGCTCCGAACAGCCAGCAGGCCAGCAGCAGCACGGCCGAGAGTGCCAGCCACGTGGCCAGGCGCTTGCGGTGGTAGGCGACGAAGAGGCCGGCAAGGAGGACGGCAAGGAAGGGCACGACAGCGGTCATGTGGGCTCCGGTCAGGTGGCGCGCAGGCAAGTCCCCGCTCTGCATCGGGATTGTGCGCTGGCAATACCATACGGTATGGTATGGTCTTTGCCAAGCCCTTCCAGCGCGTACCATGGCAGGTGATGGCGTATGGACAGACGACTGCCGTGACCGATCCTTCCACCGACGCGCCGCGGGCGGAGCGCAGCGGCCGGCTCAGTGCCGACGACTGGGCGCAGGCCGCGCTCGAGCAGATCGCCGAACAGGGCGTTCTGGCGGTGGCGGTCGAACCCCTGGCGCGGCGCCTGGGGGTGACCAAGGGCAGCTTCTACTGGCACTTCCCGTCGCGCGAGGCGTTGCTGGTGGCGGCGCTGGAGCGCTGGGAGAAGGTCGAGCAGGAAGAAGTGTTCGGCCAGCTCGAAGCCATTCCCGACCCGGGCCAGCGCCTGCGCTCGCTGTTCGACCTGGTCGCGCACGAGGCGCGGTCGCACATCATCTACAGCGAGTTGCTCAAGGCGCTGGACCACCCGGTGGTGCGACCGGTGATCGAACGCGTGTCCGCGCGCCGGCTGGAATACCTCACCGCATCGTTCCGCCAGGCCGGGCTCAACCGCGCCGACGCCCAGCACCGCGCGCGCCTGGCCTATGCCGCCTATGTCGGCTTCCTGCAGCTCAGCCTGCAGTTGCAGCAGCCGCGGCTGCAGCATGACGAATTCGAGGCCTACGTTTCGCACGTGATGGCCACGCTGATCCCGGCCTGACCGGGGCCGCGCCCTTTTTCGCCGCATTCAGACCATGCAGGAGGCAATACCGTGAACGCCCGCACCAAGGACCTGCCCGCCGCGACGCCGGGGACCTCCGGCAGCACGCTGCAGGCACTCAACGACTGGATCGCCGAAGTCGCGGCGCTGACCCGCCCGGATGCGATCCACTGGTGCGACGGCGGCGATGCCGAGAACGCGGCGCTGATCGCGGCGATGGAAGCCGACGGCACCCTCATCCGGCTCAACGAGGACACCAACCCCCGCAGCTGGCTGCACCGCTCGCACCCGGAGGACGTGGCGCGCGTGGAGCACCTGACCCTGGTGTGCACGCCCGATCGCGACGAGGCCGGCCCCAACAACCACTGGATGCCACCGGCCGAGGCGCACGCGAAGATCGATGCGCTGTTCGACGGCTGCATGCGCGGACGCACGATGTACGTGATCCCGTACTGCATGGGCCCGATCGACTCGCCGCTGTCGCGTTGCGGCGTCGAGGTCACCGACTCGCCGTACGTGGTGGCGAACATGCGGATCATGACCCGCATGGGCGCGCCGGCGCTGGCGCGCATCGAGCGCGAGGGCACGTTCGTCAAGGGCTTGCACTCGATCGGCGAGCTCGATCCGTCGCGCCGCTGGATCATGCACTTCCCGCACGAGCTCAGCATCAAGTCCTACGGCTCGGGCTACGGCGGCAACGCGCTGCTGGGCAAGAAGTGCCACGCGCTGCGCATCGCCTCGCACCAGGCGCGCAGCGAGGGTTGGCTGGCCGAGCACATGCTCATCCTCGGCGTCGAGAATCCGCAGGGCGAGACCCATTACATCGCCGCGGCGTTCCCGTCGGCCTGCGGCAAGACCAACCTGGCGATGCTGATCCCGCCGGAGGGTTACCGCGAGGCCGGCTGGAAGATCTGGACCATCGGCGACGACATCTGCTGGATGCGACCCGGCCCGGACGGGCGCCTGTACGCGATCAACCCGGAGGCGGGCTTCTTCGGCGTCGCCCCCGGCACCTCGAAGAAGTCGAACCCGAACGCGCTGGCCTCGATCCAGGCGGACACCATCTTCACCAATGTCGGCGTCACCGCCGACGGCCAGCCGTGGTGGGAAGGGATCGGCAACGACCAGGTGCCGGCGACCGACTGGCGCGGCGAGCCGCATGATCCGGCGGTGCGCCCGGCCGCGCATCCCAACTCGCGCTTCACCGTGTCCGCCAGGCGCTGCCCCAGCTGGTCGCCGATGGCCGAGGACCCGCAGGGCGTGCCGATCTCCGCCATCGTCTTCGGCGGCCGCCGCGCGTCGCTGGTGCCGCTGGTGTTCGAGGCGCGCGACTGGACCCACGGCGTGCTGGTCGGGGCGTCCATGGGCTCGGAGACCACCGCGGCCGCGACCGGCGCGGTCGGGGTGATGCGCCGCGACCCGATGGCGATGAAGCCGTTCTGCGGCTACAACTTCGCCGACTACTTCGCTCACTGGCTGTCGTTCGACAAGCCCGGCGCGAAGCTGCCGAAGGTCTTCCACGTCAACTGGTTCCGCAAGGGCGCCGCCGGCAGGTTCCTGTGGCCTGGCTTCGGCGACAACCTGCGCGTGCTGGAATGGATGATCGACCGGGTCAAGGGAAAGGCCGGCGTGGTCGAAACCCCGATCGGGGGGTTGCCGGTCCAGGAGGAACTCGACCTGGAAGGCCTGGTGCTGTCCGAGGAGGCCCGCCGGGTGCTGTTCGGCTTCGACCGGGAAGGCTGGCAGGCCGAATTCGACGGCATCGGCGAGTTCCTGGACGGCTACGGCGAGCGCATGCCGGCGCGGCTCAAGGCCGAGTGGGGGCGGATCCAGGGGGAGCTGCAGGGCAGCTGAGGCCGCCTTCGCTGCTGCGTTGCAACAAAGGCCGCCGGACCCGGCGGCCTTTTTCATGCGTGACCGGCATTCAGCCATGCTGCAAAGCAGCAAAACCCGGATGGCCCCGCGGCCGGGTGCGAAGGAAGCGTAAGGGGGTTGTTAAGGATTTGTTCGGTGTTCTATAGTCGGGCGGTCATGCCAAACCCGGCTTTGACGTACATGTACATCTCAAGGTCCTTCGTCCCTATGGGGGTTAATAACAATGGCTTCTAAGCAACTCGCCAAGAGCCTCACGCGAAGCGCACTGACCGCTGCCCTGGGTCTGTGCTTCGTTGGTGGCGCTTATGCCCAGTCGAATGCGGCCGGTGCGGTTACCGGTAACGCCGACCCGGGTGACACCATCACCATCAGCAACCCGGCCACCGGCTTCAGCCGCACGGTCACCGTCGGCGCCGACGGCAACTACCGTTTCTCGTCGCTGCCGACCGGTGAGTACCAGATCAGCGAGAACGGCGGTGCGCCGCGCAACGTCCGCGTCAACGTCGGTATCGCCGCGAACGTCGACTTCGCCAACGCCGGCGCGACCACGCTGGGCACGGTGACGGTCGTCGGCTCCAACGTCGTCAACCCGATCGACGTCTCCTCCGTCGAGTCGACCACGATCCTGACCGCCGAGCAGATCAACAAGATCCCGGTGCCCCGCAACGGTACCGCCGTGGCCCTGCTGGCCCCGGGCACCGTCCGCGGCGACTCGGCGTTCGGCAACCTGGCCTCCTTCGGCGGCGCGTCCGTCGCGGAGAACCAGTACTACCTCAACGGCTTCAACATCACCAACACGTTCCAGAACCTGAACTTCGTGCAGGTGCCGTTCGAGGCGATCGCCGAACAGCAGGTCAAGACGGGTGGCTACGGCGCCGAATTCGGCCGTTCCACCGGTGGCGTGCTGAACCAGATCACCAAGCGCGGCACGAACGAGTTCCACGCCGGTGGCAACATCTTCTGGGAGCCGTCCTCGCTCGAGGGCGACCGCCATGACATCCGCATGCTCGATGGCGAGCTGTACTCCGACCGTTCCAAGAACGAATCGGAACAGCTGACCGCGGCCGTGTGGGCCAGTGGCGCGCTGATCAAGGACCGCCTGTTCGCCTACGGCCTCGTCCAGTACGGCAAGGGCGAGGACACCGCCTACCCGGGCGTGCTGGTCCAGGGCAACGGCTACGAAGCCACCACCAAGGCGCCGAACTGGCTGCTGAAGCTCGACTGGAACATCAACGACGACAACATCCTCGAGTTCACGGCTCTGAGCGACCAGCGCGACATCGAAACCGACTACTTCGACACGACCTACGACGCCGATGGCGCGCCGTCGCGTGGCACGTACATGGGTACGGACTACACCGAGCGTGGCGGTGACTTCTACGTCCTGAAGTACACCGGCTACCTGACCGACACCTTCACCCTGTCGGCACTGGCGGGTCGCGGTACCTTCTCGCGCAGCAACTACAGCGTGTCGGCCAACGGCATCCGCAACTCCTACTCCGGCAACGTCGGCCATGGAGCGGACGGCTGCCCGCTCGTCATCGACGCGCGTTCGGCCGCCGACCGCGCCGCCACCGGCGGCACGCGCACCGGCTGCTACCTGGCGACCACGCTGGGCCGCCCGGACGCCGAGGACACCCGCGAGCAGTTCCGCCTCGACGCCGAATGGCAGCTGGGCGACCACCTGCTGCGCGGCGGCGTGGACATCGACAACTTCGAGTCGGTGGCCGGCGAGTCGTACAGCGGCGGCGTCTACTACCGCTACATCGACAACGACACCGTCCGCGCGCGCGTGTTCCAGTCCGGTTCCACGGTGGCGGTCGACCAGACCGCTTACTACCTGGAAGACAGCTGGAACATCACCGACAACTTCGTCGCCTACCTCGGCGCCCGTTGGGACACGTTCGAGAACAAGAACGGCGAAGGCGAGTCCTACGTCAAGATCGAGAACCAGTTCGCTCATCGCCTGGGCTTCTCGTGGGACGTGTTCGGCGACTCGAGCTTCAAGGTCTTCGGTAATGCCGGTCGCTACGCGCTGCCGCTCACCGCGACCGTCGCGGTCCGTGGTGCGTCGGTCTCGCTGTTCAGCCAGCAGTACTTCGACTACACCGGCGTGGATCCGAACACCGACGCACCGACCGGCATGACCCCCGAGGACAGCCCGCGCGGTCAGCTGCGCTACCTGAACAACGAGTTCGGCCTGGCCAAGAACCCGGAAACCATCGCGTCGCAGACCCTGGACCCGATGTACCAGGACGAGTACATCCTGGGCTTCCAGAAGCAACTCACGGACAACGTGTCGATGGGCGTGCGTGGCATCTATCGTGACCTGAAGGCCGCGATCGACGACACCTGCGACTACCGCCCGATCTTCCAGTGGGCCTACGACAACGGCTACGAAGTCCATGACGTGAACCCGGGCTTCCCGTACTGCCGCCTGTACAACCCGGGCAAGGACTCGGTGTACCGGATGGACGTGGACGGCGACGGCACGCTCGAGACCATCGAGATCGGCGCCGACGACGTGTGGGCCGCCGGCAACGCGTTCGGCATCGAGGCCGGCACCTCGGTGCAGGGTCCGGAAGCCAAGCGTACCTACTCCGCGCTCGAGTTCTTCTTCCAGGGCAACTGGGACAAGCTCTTCATGCAGGGTTCGTACACCTACGCCAAGTCCAAGGGCAACACCGAGGGCGGCGTGAAGTCGGACATCGGCCAGGACGACACCGGCACGACCCAGGACTTCGACTATCCGGAACTGGCTTACGGCGCGTACGGCTACCTGCCGAACGACCGTCGCCACACCCTGAAGCTGTTCGGCAACTACGAGCTCACCGACGAGTGGTCGGTCGGCGCGAACCTGCTGGTGCAGTCGGGCCGTCCGGTGAACTGCTTCGGCTACCTGGGTGACTACTTCACCTCGCGCTACGGCAACTCGTACTTCTCGTGCGACCCGGGCCCGATCGACGACCTGTCCGACAACGGTTCGACGATCGTCCCGCGTGGTTCGGTCGGCACGACCCCGTGGCAGCGCACGCTCGACCTGAACGTCGCCTACCGTCCGGCCTTCGCCAACGGCAACCTGATGTTCAAGGTCGACGTGTTCAACGTGACGAACGAGCAGTCGGTCACCACCGTCGACGAGTTCGGCGAGGACGTGATCGGTCGCCCGACCTTCGGCGAGAACTGCGGTGGTCCGGGTGAAGCCCAGTGCACGTACCAGCGTGCGACCGGCTACCAGGCTCCGCGTTCGGTCCGCTTCATGGTCCAGTACGACTTCTAAGATCCACGCTTCATTGCTGCAGATTGACGGCCGCCCCCCGGGGCGGCCGCTTTTTTTGTCCCGCGACGATGTGGGAACATGGCGCATGTCTTCGCAAACGATCGGCTACTGGCGCACCGCGCAGGCGCAGTTCCAGCGGCAGGACTGGGCCGGGGCCCGGCAAACGCTGCGGCAGGTGCTGGCGCTGGAACCCGGGAAACCCGGGCCGCTGCTGCTGCTCAGCTACACCGAGTCCTACCTGGACCACTACCGCGGCGCGCGCGACGCCACGATGCGTGCGTACGCCGCGCGGCCGCAGCAGGCGCAGATGGTGATGGAGCTGATCAGCCGCCTGCGGACCTTCAACGAGGCCGAGGCGATGCTGGACTACATCGGCAGCCTGCCGCCGCTGGCGAACATGACCATCCCGGTGCTGCTGTCGATCTCGGCGCAGATGAGCTACCTCAACGAGCAGGAGCGGGCGCTGCCCTACCTGGAGGAGGCCTATCGCGGCGATCCCGACTTCCCGCCGACGCTGCTGGCCCGTGCGCAGGTGCTGATCTACCTGGGCCGCTTCGAGGAGGCCAATGCCGACTTGCAGCGCTGCCTCAGGCGCGCGCCCGAGATGCCGTCGACCTACTGGCACCTGTCGCGGATGCCGAAGGATATCGATACCGGCGACCATGTCGACACCCTGCGCCGGCTGATCGACGCGCCTTCGCGCGATCCCGAGCACGTCGCCATCGCCGGATATGCATTGCACAACGAACTCGACCGGCGCGGCGACCACGCCGGCGCGTGGGAGGCGCTGGAGCGTGCCTGCCGGGCCAAGCGCGCGCTGCTGGATTACCGGACGGAAGACACCAGCGAACTCGTCGATGCGCTGGTTGCGATGCCTGCGGGCGAGGTCGCGGCGTCGCCCGAAGGCGCGCGCACGCCGATCTTCATCACCGGCATGCACCGTTCCGGCACCACGCTGCTGGAGCAGTTGCTCGACGGCCACACCGAGGTCAAGGGCGTCGGCGAGCTTTACGACTTCACCACGCAAATGCGCCTGGCGACCGACCACCATTGCCGCGGCGTGATCGACGCCACGATCGTCGAGCGCGCCCCCATGGCCGACTTCGCCGAGGTCGGCCGCGGCTACCTGGCGAAGATGGAATGGCGGCTGGGACGCGAGCGCTGCTTCACCGACAAGCTGCCGTCGAATTTCCTCAATATCGGTTTCATCTGCCGCGCGCTGCCGCAGGCGAAGATCCTGCGGATGGTGCGCGACCCGATCGAGGTCGGCTTCTCGAACCTGCGCGAACTGTTCTCGGAGGCCAACCCCTATTCCTACGACCAGCTCGAATTCGCCCATTTCCACCGCCAGTACGAGCGGCTGATGGCGCATTGGCACCAGGCCTGGCCGGGGCGGATCCTCGACGTGTCGTACGCCGAACTCACCCGCGAACCCGAGGCGACGATGCGACGGGTATCCGCGTTCTGCGGCCTTCGGTTCGAACCCGGGATGCTGGAGCTGCAATCGCGTACCCGCGGCGTCGCCACCGCGAGCGCGGTCCAGGTGCGGCAGGGAATCGTGGCGCGCGGGGAACCGAAGTGGAAGCCGTACGAAGCCTGGCTGCAACCGATGATCGAGGCGCTGCGGTAGAGCCGACCCATGGTCGGCTGTGGTAACGGGTCAAGCGCCAGCCGACCGTGGGTCGGCTCTACAGGTCCTGCTCGTAGCGGACGTAGGGGACGGTGCCTTCGCCGTCCTCGAGGCTGTTGGCCGAGAACGGGTTCTTGCCGCGGGTCACGACGTTGTCGGCGCCGACGGTGAGCTGTCCGCTCCACGGAGTGCGCCAGGTCAGGCCGACGCCCAGGCCGGTGAAGGCGGGCTGCCCGGGGGTGTCGAGGACATGGCCGACGATGCTCGCGCCGAATGCACCGATGCCGCCGCCCAGGGTCAACGACTTGCTGCTCCAGCGGTCGGCGAGGTCGGGCGCGGCCTCGGACGCCGGCACCAGGCGCGCGCGCGCCACGGTACCCGCGATCGACACGAAGCCCTGGTTGGGCAGGTCCTTCTGCGCGAACACGGTGAGGTCCTTGACGTCGACCTTGCCGCGCGGCGCTCCGGGCGTCAGCCAGGCGGGCAGGGTTTCGCGGCCGCTGCCGGCCAGCGCGCCGATGCGGTTGCCGCCGCGGTTGAACGCCGCGCCGGCGGTGATGTGCTGGTCTCGCTGCTCCAGCCGCTCGCCCAGCGTGGCCAGCAGGCAATTGTTCGGCAGCTGGCCGAGTCCGCTGCTGAAATTGCCCTTGCCGTTGCACAGCACGGCGAGCGAATCGCTGGCGTCCAGGCCGTAGGTGGCATCGAGCATGTTGTTGCCGAAGCGCAGGCGGCTGGCCACCTGCGACTCCTGCGCCGGCTCCAGCACAAGGTAGGCCTCGAGCTTGCCGCTGGCCTTGTTCCACACCGGCAGCCACGCGCTGTTGGCCGGTCGCGTCTGCGCGACCGCGCCTCCCGCCACGAACACGGCGAGCAGCAGGGTGGAAGCGAACTGGAGCAACATGGTCTTCACGGCGGGTGTGACCTTTGCATCCCGGGCGAGTTCCCGGAAGGATGCACCTTGAATCTAACCGGTTTATGTTTATTTAACAATCGCGGCGGTGTGAACGGCGCCACAGTCACTGCAATCGGTCCGAGCCCTCGGCGGTGGGCCGCGGTTCGAACAAGGCCGTGATTTCATCCGGGGAATAACGATACTGCTCCCCGCAGAACTCGCAGCGGACCAGGGCCTCGCCCTCGGCAGCGGCGGCGTTGGCTTCCTCCTCGCCCAGTCCCTGGAACATGGCCGAGACCCGATCGCGCGAGCAGGAGCAGCCGAAGGCCAGCGGCCGCCCGCCCAGCAATTCCACGCCTTCCTCGTGGAACAGCCGGCGCAGGAGAGTGTCGGCCGGAAGCGCCAGCAGTTCGTCGCCGCCCAAGGTGTCGAACAGGGCGGTCGCCCGGTTCCAGCCGTCGTCGTCGCCGCTGTCGCCGGGCAGTTTCTGCAGCATCAGCCCGGCGGCAGCCTGGTCGCCGGCGGCAAGCAGCAGCCGGGTCGGCAGTTGTTCGGACTGGCGGAAATAGTCCTCGAAGGCGCCGGCGAGCGAATCGGCCTCCAGCGGCACCAGCCCCTGGTAGCGGATCGGCTCGCGGCCGCCGGGGGCCGGGTTCTCGATGGTGATGGCCATGATCGCGCCGTCGCCGAGCGCGCGCAGGTCGCGCGACAGCGGGCCGTCGCCTTCCACCTGGGCGATTCCGCGCACGGTTCCCGCGGCGGTGCATTCGGCGAACAGCGTGCGAAGCGGGCCGTTGCCCCGCAGCTGCACCGACAGGCGTCCTTCGACCTTGGCATGCCCGGTGAACAGCGCCGCGGCCGCCGTGGCCTCGCCCAGCAGTTCGACCACCGCGGCCGGATGGTTGGCCTCGGCCTCGGCGCGCCTGCGGACCTGCCGCCAGGCGTCGTCCAGGTGCACGCGCACGCCGCGCACGCCGGCATGCGGCAGCAGGAAACGGGTGAGGTGGTCGTGGTCGTGCGGCATGGTGTCGGGCATGGCGATAATGACGGGATGCAGTCCAGCACACTCAATGGGGGCGACGGGTCATGAGGCAAGCGCGGCGACGCGGTGACCCGGCCGCCGCCAGGCCGAAGCGGCGCCGACGCTGGCTGCGCTGGCTGTGGCTGTTGCCCCTGCTGCTGGTGCTCGCGACCACGCTGCAGGTGGCCATCCTGCGCTTCATCGACCCGCCGTTTTCCGCGTTCATGGTGGCGCGCCAGGTCGAAGCCCTGGCCGACGGCGACTGGGACTTCCGCATCGCCCATGACTGGCGCGACCTCGACGCGATGGCGCCGAGCCTGCCGTTGGCGCTGGTCGCGGCCGAGGACCAGCAGTTCCCCGCGCACCATGGCTTCGACCTGGAAGCGATCGAAAAAGCGCGCCGCAACAACGCCCGCGGCCGCAAGGTGCGCGGCGCCAGCACCATCAGCCAGCAGGTAGCGAAGAACCTCTTCCTGTGGAGCGGGCGCAGCTGGGTGCGCAAGGGCATCGAGGCCTGGTACACGGTGCTGATCGAAATGCTGTGGCCCAAGCACCGGATCCTGGAGGTCTACGCCAACATCGCCGAGTTCGGCGACGGCGTTTACGGCGCGCAGGCCGCCGCGCGCAGCTTCTTCGGCCGCGATGCCGCGCGGCTGACCCCGTCGCAGAGCGCGCGCCTGGCCGCGGTGCTGCCGAGCCCGAGGCGTTACCACGCCCGCAACCCGGGTCCCTACGTGCAGCGCCGCACCCGCGGGATCGAACGGCAGATGCGGCAACTGGGGCCTGGCTACCTCGATACAATCGCGCCATGACCCGGGACCGGCTGACGGTGGTGGTGGCGGCCTTCAACGAGGCCGATGCGCTGCCGTTGCTGCACCCGCGCATCGCCGCCGTGCTCGACGGGCTGCGCGGCGACGGCATCGACGGCCGGATGCTGTACGTGGACGATGGCAGCCGCGACGCGACCTGGGCGGTGCTGCAGCGCATCGCCGCGGCCGACCCGCGGGTGTCGCTGCTGCGGCTCTCGCGCAACTTCGGCAAGGAGGCCGCGCTCACCGCGGGGCTGGACCTGGTGGACGAGGGCGCCGCGCTGATCCTCGATGCCGACGGGCAGGATCCGCCGGAACTGATCCCGCGATTCGTCGCGCGCTGGCGCGAGGGCAACGACGACGTCCACGGCACGCGCACCGAACGCGCCGGCGAAGGCCTGCTCAAGCGCGGCACCGCGCACCTGTTCTACCGCCTGATCGGGCGCCTGTCGCACACGCCGATCCCGGAGGACACCGGCGACTTCCGCCTGCTCTCGCCGCGAGCGCTGGCGGCGCTGCGCCAGTTGCGCGAACGGCACCGCTTCATGAAGGGACTGTTCGGCTGGGTCGGCTTCAATCGCAGCGCGATCGCCTACCAGCGCGATGCGCGCGTGGCCGGGAGCAGCAAGTTCAATTTCTGGAAGCTGTGGAATTTCGCCCTGGAGGGCATCACCAGCTTCTCGACCGCGCCCTTGCGGCTGGCGACCTACCTGGGTGTGGCCACCGCGCTGCTGGCGTTCGCCTACGCCCTGTGGATCGTGGTGAAGTCGCTGCTGTGGGGAGACCCGGTCGCGGGCTGGCCGTCGATGATGGCGGTGATCCTGCTGCTGGGCGGCGTGCAGCTGGTGGCGCTGGGCCTGATCGGCGAATACCTGGGCCGCCTGTACATGGAATCCAAGCAACGGCCGCTGTACCTGGTCCAGGACTGGCGGCCGGCCAGGGTGTCCGGTTCGGCGGCTGCCAACCCGCTCGCGCCCGGAGTATGCTCGGACCTGTCCCCTGAAGAAGGAGATGGCCATGCGCAGCGTTCGGCAACTGCTGGAAGCCAAGGCCCCTGAAGTCTTCGCCATCGGGCCCGACGAGCCCGTGGTCGACGCGATCCGGTTGATGGCTGAAAAGCGCATCGGCGCGCTGCTGGTGATGCAGGCCGGCAAGCTGGTCGGGATCGTCTCCGAGCGCGACTATGCCCGCAAGGTGGTGCTGCAGGGCAAGTCGTCCCGCGACACCCCGGTCAGCGACATCATGACCCCGCAGGTGATGACGGTCGGCCTCGGCGACACCGCCGAGCACTGCATGCAGCTGGTGACCAACCGCCGCATCCGCCACCTGCCGGTGATGGATGGCGAACACGTGCTGGGCGTCGTCTCGATCGGCGACCTGGTGCGCGCGGTGATCGAGGACCAGCAGGTGGAGCTCGACCAGTTGCAGCGCTACATCGCCGGGTGATCACGCCGGCGCGCAGGTGAGTTCGTTCGCCTCCTGTTCCTGCGACAACCGCGCGTCCTGTTCGCCCACGGTGAAGTAGAGCGAGCCGCCGGTGAACACCGGCGGTGCGCTGCCGGCGATGCGCGAGATCGTGACCTGCTGTCCGTCCGGCAATGAAACCCGCGCGGTGCCGTCGGCGAGCACGGTCACTTCCGTTTCGGCATCGCAGGTATAGCGCATCGTCACCCCGGTGTTGTCCCGGGGTGTTTCGTTGCCGGTTGCCGGGCCTGCATCGGCGGAAGGGGCGGTGGCAGCGGCGTCCGCGGCCGCGGGCGGTGGTTCGGCCGGACCGGAGCAGGCGGCCAGGAGGCACGCGGCAGCGGCGAAGGTGGCAGGCAGCAGCAGGGGGGCGATGGCGCGCATTGGATCCATCCTCCAGCATCGGGAACGGCGATGGTCGCCGGGACAGCGTCGTCGGCGGGTGTAGGCCTACGGTAACGCGGCCAGTACCCGGTTGGCGTCCAGCGCGGCCAGCGGGTCGCCGACGATCGCGGCGAAACGCTCGCGGACGATTCCGGTCTGCCACGGCGCCGGCCCCGGGCCGAACACGGCCACGCCACGGCAGCCCAGGTGGGCCGCCAGGTGCGTGGGTCCGCTGTCGTTGCCGAAAACGCATGCGGCGCGCGGCAACAGGCATGCCAGCTGCGGAATCGTGAGTGGACGCCCGCCGTCGAGCAGTGGCTCGCCCGGCATCGCATCGAGCGCGGCCATCTCGTCCGGGCCGGGCGCGCTGAAGACTTGCAAGCCGCGCAACTGCAGCAGGCGGGCCAGCTCCGCGTAGTGCGGCCACCGCTTTCCCGGATGCCGGGCGGACGATCCCGGCAGCAGCACCGCGAACGGCGACCGCAGCCGCTCCTCCAGCGCCGCGGGCAGCGGTGTGGCGAGCCAGTCCGGGCGCGGCGCGCGCGCATGCGCCACCGGTACGCCGCAGGCCGCCAGTTGCGCGGCGTGCCGCTCGAGCACCGGCGTCGCGCGCGCGCCGCGACCGCTGGCCCGTTCGCCGCCGCACCATTGCGCGCGGGGCAGCAACCAGTGCCGGTAGAAGGCGCTGCGCCGCGAATTCTGCAGGTCCACCACGCGGCGCGCGCCGATGCCGCGCAGCCGCCTTGCCAGGGACAGCATCCGGTCCAGGCGCCAGCGCGGCGCGTTGTCGTCGGCGATGACTTCGTCCACCCACGGGCAGCGGGCCATCATCGCCGCGAACGGGCGGCGCGTGAGCAGGACGATGCGCTCGCCGGCATGGTGCGCGCGCAGGTCGCGCAGTGCGCCGTCGGCCAGCAGCAGGTCGCCGAGCGCGCCGAGCTTGACCACCAGCAGCGTGGCCATGCGTGGTGCCTCAGCCGGCCGGCGCCGAGTGGGCGTGCTCGCGGGTGGCGAGGAACTGCACGGCCGGCGCGCGTTCCTGCGCCAGTTGCAGGTTCACCCGGGTCGGCGCGAGGTAGACCAGTTCGCCCGCGGCATCGAGGGCCAGGTGCTGCGCGTTCTTCTCGCGGAACTCCTCGAGCTTCCTCGCGTCGTCGCAGCTGATCCAGCGCGCGGTCGCCACCTGCACCGGCTCGAAGCTCGCGTCCACGCCGTATTCGTCCTTGAGCCGGTACGCGGCCACGTCGAACTGCAGCGTGCCGACCGCGCCGAGCACCAGGTCGTTGGACATCAGCGGGCGGAAGAACTGGGTCGCGCCTTCCTCGCTGAGCTGGGCCAGGCCCTTGTGCAACTGCTTGAGCTTGAGCGGGTCGCGCAGGCGTGCGCGGCGGAACAGTTCCGGCGCGAAATTGGGGATGCCGGTGAACGCCAGCGACTCGCCTTCGCTGAAGCTGTCGCCGATGGAAATCGTGCCGTGGTTGTGGATGCCGATCACGTCGCCGGGCCAGGCGGTCTCGACGATCTCGCGGTCCGAGGCCATGAAGCTCAGCGCATTGGCCAACTTCAGCTCCTTGCCGGTGCGCGGCTGGAAGGCCTTCATCCCGGCGGTGAACCTGCCCGAGCAGATGCGCATGAACGCGACCCGGTCGCGGTGCTGCGGATCCATGTTCGCCTGGATCTTGAACACGAAGCCGGTGAGGGCGGCTTCGCCGGGCTGCACCTCGCGCGTGGTGGTGGCGCGCGGCCTGGGCGAGGGCGCGTGCTCGACGAAGAAGTCCAGCAGCAGCTGCACGCCGAAATTGTTGACCGCCGAGCCGAAGAACACCGGCGTCTGCCGGCCGGCCAGATATTCGGCCTGGTCGAACGGATGCGACGCGCCCTGCACCAGCTCCAGTTCGTCGCGCAGCTCGGCGAGCATGCCGGCGCCGATCCGCGCCTCCAGCGCCGGATCGTCGATCGACGCGAAGATGGTGGAGTCCTGGCGGGTGAAATTGCGGCCGGGCTCGTACAGGTGCACCTCGCCCGTGAGCAGGTGGACGACGCCCTTCAGGCGCTTGCCCATGCCGATCGGCCAGGTCACCGGCGCGCACTGGATGCCGAGCACCGACTCGACTTCGTCGAGCAGCTCGATCGGCTCGCGGCCCTCGCGGTCGAGCTTGTTGATGAAGGTCATGATCGGCGTGTCGCGCAGCCGGCACACCTCCATCAGCTTGATCGTGCGTTCCTCCACGCCCTTGGCGACGTCGATCACCATCAGCGCGCTGTCCACCGCGGTGAGCACGCGGTAGGTGTCCTCGCCGAAATCGGCGTGGCCCGGCGTGTCGAGCAGGTTGACGATGCGGCCTTCGTACGGGAACTGCATTACCGAGGAGGTGACCGAGATGCCGCGCTCCTTCTCCAGCGCCATCCAGTCGGAGGTGGCGCTGCGGCTGGTCTTGCGCGACTTCACCGAGCCCGCCATCTGGATCGCGCCGCCGAACAGCAGCAGCTTCTCGGTCAGCGTGGTCTTGCCGGCGTCGGGGTGGGAAATGATGGCGAACGTGCGGCGGCGCGCCGCCTCGCGCGAGACTTCGGGGGACATCGTCATTCCGTGCAGGCGCGGTCGAGCCCCAGGGTGGCGGCGACATCGCGCAGGTCGAAGGCGGTGATCGAGGCGTCGTCGTTCACCGCGTAGAGCACGCCGCCAGGGAAACGTCCGCTGGCGGTGGCGTCGAGGGCGATGCCGTCGGTATGCGAGGTCACCTGGCCCTGGAAGCTGCCGGCCGCGGCCAGCGTGACGCGGTCGAACAGGTGGAAGCGGGTGAGGGGGGCCAGTTGGTCCACCGCTATCCAGTAGCCACCGCCACCGGGGCAGGCCCACAGCGCCACGCCTTCGGCTTCGGCGTCGAAGCTGCCTTCGGGCAGGCTGCGGCCGCTGGCGCGGCCGGCGAGGTCGTATTCGCGCAAGGTCGAACCGCCGTGGCCGTCGCTGCCGTCGCGCGACTCGTCGGCGACCAGCAGGCGGTCGTTGGCGGCGTCGCCACCGATCGATTCGACGATCCGCAGCGCACCGGCGGCGGTGGTATCGCCGAAATGGCCGGCGGGGGTCGTGCGCAGTCGGCCGAGGTGGTCGAAGGCGACGCGGAAGCGGCGCACGCGCCGGTCGAGTTCGTGCAATGGCGGGACCACGTCGTGGCGATCGCCGTACATGAAGCTGTCGGTGACGTACACCTCCAGTTCGCCGGGCTCGGTCTCGTTGATCCAGAGCCCGTAGGGGCTGCGCAGCACCTCGTCGCCGAAGCTGCCGAGGCTTGCCAGCGCGGGCAGCGTGAACACCTGCACGCGATGGTTGTCGCGCTCGACCACGAACAGGTGGTCGGCGTACACCGCCAGGCCGTTGGGCCGGTCGAATTCGCCCGGGCCCTTGCCGGGACCGCCGAGTCGCCGCAGGGGCTGCCCGTCCTGGCCGTCGTACACCAGCACGCGGTCGGTGGACTTGGCGCTGGCGAACAGCCAGGTGGCGCCGCCGGGCGACTGCCACGCGGCCAGCGAATCGAGCTCCTCGGCGGGGACGCGCGCGGTTTCCCAGGCTTCCGCGACGGTCGCCGGCACTGCCACTGGCGCCGCGGGCGCGACGCGGGGCGTGGACATGACGGGCGCGGTCGGGGCGGTCGCCGTGGCACAGGCGACAAGCAGCAAGGCGGCGCACGCGGCGCCGGCGAAGGGTCGTATCGGCATCCGCGGATTATGCGGCATGGCCGCAACGGAAAGCCTTGTATCGCTTCATCCGCATGAAGCGATTGACAAGCCGCGGGGCCGCTGCCAAGCTGCGCGCATCCATCGAGACCGGCTGAGGGACAGGCCCGACGAAGCCGGGGCAACCTGATGGGGCGCAAGCCCCGTCGCGGTGCCAATTCCTGCGGGGACCTGTGGGTCCACCGGCAGATGGTCGCGCTTCGCCCACCCCTCCCCGGGGCGGCGCGCTTCCGTGTCCCGGCGCTCCCCCGCGCGACTCGATGGCCCTTCCACCAAAGGAACGCGCCATGAGCCTCGCCACCGCCCCACTCCTCGATCGCGCTCCGTGCAGCGTGCCTGCTGCCATTGCCCTCGCGAACCTGGCACCCACCGCGGTCCAGGGCGTCGTCGATTGCACGTTGTCGCTGCGCCATGCCGGTCGGCGCACGCTGCGCCTGCGTTACGAATGGTTGGGTGACCCGGCATTGCCGGTGCTGCTGGTGGCTGGCGGGATCTCCGCCGGACGGCACGTGGCCGCCAGCGAGGCGTTGCCGCAACCGGGTTGGTGGCAGGGCCAGGCGGGGGACGGCCTGGCGCTGGATCCCGTTCGCCATGGCGTGCTGGCGATCGACTGGCTGGGCGCCGACGGCACGCTCGACGCGCCGATCGATCCCGCCGACCAGGCCGACGCGATCGCGCAGGTGCTCGATGCGCTCGGCATCGCCGCGCTCGACGCGTTCGTAGGCTGCTCGTACGGCGCGATGGTCGGGCTGCAGTTCGCCGCCCGCCATCCGTCGCGGCTGCGACGGCTGGTCGCGATCAGCGGCACCCATCGCGCGCATCCGTATTCGAGCGCGCTGCGCGCCTTGCAGCGGCGCGCGGTGGCGCTGGGTGCGCTGCAGTGCGACGAACGCGACGGGCTCGCGCTGGCCCGGCAGCTGGCGATCCTCAGCTACCGCACGCCGGAGGAATTCGCGCAACGCTTCGGCCCGGCCCAGGTCATCGGCAACGGCGTGCGCGTCGGCGCCGAGGACTACCTCGACCACTGCGGTGCCAAATACAGCGCCCATGCGTCGCCGACCGCGTTCCTGCGCCTGTCCGAATCGATCGACCTGCAGGCGCTGGCGCCGGAGTCCATCGCCGTGCCGGTGACCGTGGTCGCGGTGGCCGAGGATCGACTGGTGCCGATCGACGACGCCTACGACCTGGTCGAGCGGCTGGCGCGCGGGCGCCGCGGCCGCCGGCAGCCGCAGTTGCGCGTGCTGCGCTCGGCCTACGGGCACGACGCCTTCCTCAAGGAACACGCTGCGATCGACGCCGTGCTGCGGGAGGCGCTGGCATGAGCCCCCCTTGCCTGCAGACCCGCGCGGTGCGCGCCGGCATCGACTGCGACGCCGCGTTCGGCGCGGTGACGCCGCCGCTGGTGCTGTCGAGCAACTTCAGCTTCGAAGGGCTTGGCGGCAAGCGCCGCTACGACTACACGCGCAGCGGCAACCCGACCCGCGACCTGTTCGCCGGCGCGCTGGCGGAACTGGAGGGCGGCGCGGGCGCCGTCGCCACCGCCAGCGGCATGGCCGCGATCGCGTTGGTGCTCAATGCATTGCTGCGCCCGGGCCAGCGCGTCGTCGTTCCGCACGATGCCTACGGCGGCAGCTGGCGCCTGTTCGACGCGCTGGCGCGCAAGGGCCACTTCGAACTGCAGGTGTGCGACCTCACCGACCCGCGGGCACTCGCGCTCGCGCTGGTCGAACCCACCGCGCTGGTGTGGATCGAGACGCCGTCCAACCCGCTGCTGCGGATCACCGACCTGCGCTTCGTGGTCGAGGCGGCGCACCGCGCCGGTGCGCTGGCGGTGGTCGACAACACCTTCCTCTCGCCCGCCTGGCAGCAGCCGCTGGCGTTCGGCGCCGACCTGGTGGTGCATTCGACCACCAAGTACATCAACGGCCACAGCGACGTCGTCGGCGGCGCGGTGGTGGCGCGCGACGCGGCCCTGCACGAACGGATCGCCTGGTGGGCGAACGCGCTCGGCCTTGCCGCGGCGCCGTTCGACAGCTTCCTCGCCCTGCGCGGGCTGCGCACGCTGGATGCGCGCCTGCGCGTGCATGCGGAGAACACCGGCGCGGTACTGGAGCTGCTGGACGGGCATCCCGCGGTGCGCGCGTTGCACCATCCGTCGTTGCCGGGCCATTCCGGGCATGCGCTGGCGGCCCGCCAGCAACTCGGGTTCGGCGCGATGCTGTCGCTGGACCTGCATGGCGGCCTCGCCGCGGTGCGCGCCTTCCTCGACGGCTTGTCGTGCTTCACCCTGGCGGAGTCGCTGGGTGGCGTGGAGAGCCTGGTCGCGCATCCGGCGACGATGACCCACGCGGCGATGGCGCCGGAAGTCCGCGCCGCCGCCGGCATCGGCGACGGCCTGTTGCGTCTGTCGGTCGGCATCGAGCATGCCGACGACCTGGTCGCCGACCTGCGCGCCGCGCTGGAGCGCGCCAGTGCCGCGCTGCCCTCGAGCGTGGCCCGATGAGCGCCGTGCCCAGGCCGCGGGCGGCGCCCGTGCGCATCGCGCTGCTCGGTACCGGCACGGTGGGCACCGCGTTCCGCGAGCGGCTGCACGCGTGGCGCGACGAGCCGCGCACGCCGTTGGCGCTGGTGGCCGAGGCCAACACGCGCACCTGCCGCGTGCACGGGGCCGCCACCGCGGCGCGCGCGCCGGTGGCCGTGGGCTTCGCCGAACGCGCGGTGCACGCGCTCGGTTCGGGCGGCACCCGCATCGTCGTGGATGCGACCGCGAGCGAAGCGCTGGCCGAATGCCACGCCGGGTGGCTGGAACGCGGCCTGCACGTCGTCACCGCGAGCAAGCTGGGCCAGGGCGGGCCGTGGTCGCGCTGGGAGGCGATCGTGTCGGCGCGCACCCGCGCCGGCACCCGCTACGGCGACAGCGCCACGGTCGGCGCCGGCTTGCCGTTGCTGCGCAGCCTGCGCGACTTGCGCGCCGCCGGCGAGCGCATCCACGCCATTGCCGGCGTGCTGTCCGGATCGCTGGCCTGGCTGCTGGCGCGGCACGACGGCAGCCGCCCATTCGCGGACTGGGTCGGCGAGGCGCATGCGCGCGGCTACACCGAACCGGATCCGGGCCAGGACCTGTCGGGCGAGGACGTGCGCCGCAAGCTGCTGATCCTGGCGCGCGCGGCGGGGCACGCGCTTGCCTGCGACATCGTGCAGGTCGAACCGCTGCTGCCGGCGGCGATGGCGGCGCGCCTGGAGGAGGCCCGCATCGCCGGCGGGCGCCTGGCTTATGTCGCGCGCCTGCAATGCGATGGCGATCGGCTGCTGGCCCGCGCCGGCCTCGAATGCCTGGCGCCCGGCGATCCACTGGCGCATGGCGGCGAGACCGACAACCGCGTGGCGATCTGGTGCGACCGCTATCGCGAACGGCCGTTGCTGATCCAGGGCCCCGGGGCCGGCGCCGGCGTCACCGCGGCTGCGCTGCTGGACGACGTACTGGCGATCGCGCGCGGCGCCGCGCTCACGTCATGACCGGCTCGCGCACCAGCGACGCGAGGTAACCCTTCAGCGGCTGCGGGTGGTCGATCGCGTAACCCTGCGCGTAATCCACCCCCAGCGCCGCCAGGGTCGCACGCACCTCGTTGCTTTCGGTGTGCTCGGCGATGGTCTTCTTGTCCAGCAGGTGGGCGATGCGGGTGATCGAGCCGACCACTTCCGCCGACAGCGGCGAGCGCGCCATGTCCTGGACGAAGCTGCCGTCGATCTTGATGAAGTCCACGTCCAGCGCACGCAGGTGGCCGTAGGAACAGAACCCGGTGCCGAAATCGTCCAGCGCGAAACGGCAACCCAGGCCACGCAGCTCGTCGATCGCGCGCTGCGCGCGCGCCGGATCGCGCATCGCGCTGGTCTCGGTGATCTCGAAGCACAGCCGCGACGCCGGGAAGCGGCTCGAATGCAGGCGCTCGGCGACGTGGTCGACGAAGGCCTCGTCGAGCAGCGCACCGGCCGACAGGTTGATCGTGCACAGCGCCACCCGCGCCGCCGCCTCCGGCTGGGCGTCGAGCTGGGCCAAGGCCATGCGCACCACTTCGCGGTCGATGCGCAGCGCCAGGCGGAAGCGCTCGGCCGCGGCGATGAAGGTGTCCGGCGTGTGCGGCGGCCCGCCGTGCTCGTCGCGCATGCGCAGCAACAGCTCGAAACGCGCGCCGGGCTCCGGATCCGGCTGCAACGGCACGATCGACTGCGCGTACAGCAGGAAGCCGTCGTTGCGCAGCGCATCGCGGATGCGCACGGTCCAGCGCATGCCCGACACCGGGTCGGACAAGGCATTGCTGCCGACACCGGCGACGCGGACGCGGTCGCCGCCCAGTTCCTTGGCGGCGAAACAGGCGGCATCCGCCTGCGACAGCAGTTCCGCGAAGTCCACGCGACCGGGCTGGAACGGGACCAGGCCGACGCTCGCGGTGGTGCCCAGCTCCTCGCCGCCGTAGCGGCAACGCGCCCTTTCGACCGCGCGCAGCAGCCCGAGCGCCCGCTCGCGGGCCGCGGTGGCGCTGGCGTTGCGCATCAACACCACGAACTCGTCGCCGCCCAGGTGGCCGAGGCTGTCGTCGGCGTGCAACTGCAGGCGCAGCGCCTCGGCGATCGCGACGATCAGCGCATCCCCGGCGCGATGGCTGGCGGTGTCGTTGACCAGCTTGAGGTTGTCCAGGTCGAGGTAGGCGAGGGCCAGCGAGGTCTGCGAGGGGTCCCCCATCGCCGCGCGCGCCTGTGCCTCGAACGCGCCGCGGTTGGGGAGCCGGCTCAGCGGATCGGTGCTGGCGCGGCGCTGCAGGCGCCGGGTAAGCGCGCGATGCTCGTCCACCGACAGCGCCAGCGCTTGCGGCAGGATCGCAAGCAGGCACAGGTAACCAAGCAGCACTGCGGTCTCCAGGGTGCCGTCCGGCCGCGGGAAACCAGCCAGGCCGTACGCGGCAAGCATCGCGATCAGCGCCACCGTGATCATCGCCGAGACCGAGGTCCGCATCGGCGTGAAGCGCACCGCGCTCCAGACCATCGCGGCCAAGGGCAGCGTGGTCAGGCCGAGCGCGAAATCGCCGCTGGCGCCCATGCCCCAGGCCATCAGCAGGTAGCTGGCGACCAACGCGATGTTCCACAGCGAGCGCTCGCCGGCCAGCTGGGGCTGGCTGCTGCGCAACTGGCCGCGTTGCCAGCGCACCGCGCCGATCATCAGCGCTGGCGCGACGCTGGCGATGCCGAGGAAATCGCCCAGCGCCCACAGCAGTTGCGCGGTCGGCAACTGGTCCGCAAGTCCGTTCACCCAGAGTCCGTACCCGCCGACCGCGCCGCTGATCGCCGACATCAGCATGCCGCAGGCCATCATCCGGATCGCGTAGCGCACGCTGCCGGGGCGCAGCGTGGTTTCGCGACGCGCCAGTCCGCCGCCCACCAGCAATCCGCCGACGTTGCCGGCGATGCTGAAGGCGAGGAAGGCCGGCGGCACCGGCTCGAACCACAATGATTTCAGCACCAGCGCCGCCGCCACCAGCAGCGCCCAGCGCCAACCCGCGACCACCACCACCGCGAACGCCAGGCCCGATGCCGGCCAGTACATGGCGATGCGCGACGGGCCGTTGAAGTTGATCGCGAACGCACTCAAGGCCAGGTACAGGGCGACGAAGCCGAGCATGCGCAGCCACAACGGCACCCGGGGACTCACGCCAGCGCTCCTTCGCGGGCGGACAGGCCGGGCGAGGCGCGCAGGTGCAGGCGGCCGGCGCGCAGCAGGCCGTCGAGGTCGCCGGGCGCCAGGCCCTGCAGCAGGCGCGGCAGGTCGGCGTGCACGGCCGGGCGCAGCAGGACCCAGCCGTCGCCGCCGCGCGCCTGCACCCAGCGCAGGCCCACGTCCGCCAGTTCGACCATCTGTTCCCAGCCCACGCCTTGCTGGCGCGCACCGCGCAACGGGTATTCGACCATGCCGATCGCGCAGGCCAGCCGCTCCGCGGCGCCGCCCTCGCGGGCGAAGCGCTGGCTGGCGAACGCCTCGCGGATGCGTTCGCCGATCGACTCCAGGCGCTGGTCGGGCAACGGGCGCAACACCAGCAGGAAGCCGTCGCCCCAGCGCGCGACGTAGTCGCTGCCGCGCACCAGCGAGGCCAGCAGTTGCGCCGACTGCACCAGCACGTGCGGGTCCCGGGTCGCCGGTTCCACCAGCACCAGCCCCAGCGCCTGGTCGAAGCCGTCGCCGCGCTTGCGGTCGCGCTCGTAGAACGCCAGGTCCGCCGGCACTTGGTTGGCCAGGTAGCGCTCATTGCGCAACCCGGTCAAAGGATCGGTCTGGCTGGCCTTCTCCAGGCGCGCCTTGGCCACGTTCAGCTCCAGCGTGCGCGATTGCACTTCGGCTGCAAGAAGGCCGCGCTGGCGCACGTGTCGCTGTTGCTGCCGGCGGTACGCGGCATAGGCGATGGTGGCGATCAGCGCCGCCATCAGCAGCCGGAACAGCCAGGTCTCGTGGAAGCGCGGCAGGATCACGAAGCCCAGCGTCGCGGCCTGCGTGCTCCACTCGCCGGCGTTGTTGGCGGCGGCGACCTCGAAGCGGTAATCGCCTGGCGGCAGGTTTGTGTAGTTGGCGCTGCGCCTGCGGCTGTCCTCGAGCAGGTGCCAGTCACGGTCGTAGCCGAGCAGGCGATAGCGCAACTGGACGCTGCCCGGATCCTGGAAACTCAGGGCGGTGAACTCGAAGCCGAGGTCGCGGTCGCCGGCGGCCAACTCGAGCGGGCTCGCGCCGGCGCGCACGCTGCGCCACCCCGACGGCGTGCGCAGGCGTTCGATCGCGACCTGCGGCGGCACCGGGTTCTTGCGGATCGCGGCGGTATCGAGCGCGACGATGCCGTCGCGGGTCGGCAACCAGAGCACGCCGCCGCGCAGGAACCCCTTCGACAGTCCCGCGCCGTTGCAACAGAAGCCGCGCTGGCCGGCGTTGGGATCGCCGCGCTCGTTGAGCAGCATCTCGCCGCGCACGCGGACGTTGCGTGCATCGCGCGGCAGGTCCGCGAGCGGGACCCGGGCGACGCCGCGGATGCCGGCTGCATACAGGTAGCCGCCATGTTCGGTGAAGAAGAACGGCGTGTTCGAGGGCATGCCCTGTTGCGGGCCGAGCTCGTGCCAGCGACCGCCGGCCTCGATCCAGGTGCGCTCGCTGACGCTGCCGAGCACCAGGCGGCCGTCGCCCAGCCGGTGCATCGCCGAAATGTCGAGGTCGGGCGGCAATCCCGGTGACGTTCGCGGGCGCACGCGGCCCTCGCGCCATTCGTAAAGCCCCGCTTGCGTGCCCAGCAGCATCGTCCCGTCCGCGCCCGGCAGCAGCGCGCGCACCTGTGGTTCGGCCAGGCCCTGTTCGCGGCCGTAATGGTGGAGGACGCCACCGGCGAACCGGAACACGCCGTCAAGTGTCGGGAACCACAGGCTGCCGTCGGCCGCGCGCAGGATGCCGTAGACCTGGGTGCCGGCCATCGGCGCGAATTGCGGCGGCGCCACGACCTTGCCGTCGCGCCATTGCACCAGCCCGCGACGGGTGCCGATCCAGACGGTGTCGCCTTCGGCAAGCAGGTTGTAGGCATGGGGATGCGGCAGGTCCTTGCCGGGCACGACCAGGGTGAAACGGGTGCCGTCGAACAGGCTCAGGCCGTCGTTGCTCCCCACCCAGGTGCGGCCGTCGCCGGCAGGGGCGACCGACCACACGATCGGATCGTTGAGGCCCTGGGTCGCGCCGTAGCGCCGGGTCCAGCCGTTCCACAGGCGGGCGATGCCGTCGAGCTGGCTGCCGAGCCAGAGGTTGCCTTCGCGATCCTCGAGCATGGACACGACCTGGCGGAAGGCATGGGGTCCCAGGTCAGGTTCGAATTCCACCACCGCGCCGCCGCGGAAACGCGCCAGGCCGCCGTTGCTGCCGACCCAGAGGTTGCCGTCGCGGTCGGCCAGCATCGCGCCGACCGGCGAACCGTCGAAGCCGGGATCGACCGGGATCGGGATCCACTCTTCGCCGAGGAGGGCGAACAGGCCGGCCGAGGTGCCGGCCCAGAGCCGACCCTGGGCCTCGATGAGATGGTCGACGCTGGCGCTGCGGCTGGGTTCGGGCAGCCGCAGGTGCATGCCGCGGCCGGCGCGGATGCGCTCCACGCCGCCCCGGGTGCCGACCCACAGGCCGTCCGGGCGCACCAGCAGCGACAGCGACGGGTCCGGACCGGGGAGAGGATGCAGGCGACCGCCACGGACCTCGAACAGGCCGTCGCCGGTGGCGGCGAGGATGCGGTGGTCGGCGGTTTCGGCCAATGCGCGCACGTCCAGCGCCGGCCAGCGTCGCGGGTCGGCCGGCGCAATGGGCTGGAATTCGCCGTCCGACCGCACCGCCAGGCCCTTGTAGGTGCCGATCCACAGGCGGCCGTCGGAGCCGGACAGCAGCGTCCGGATCCAGACCGCCGGCAGCGCCGGAGTGTCCTGCGGCAGGTAATTGGTGAAGCGCACGCCGTCGAAGCGGGCGAGGCCGCTCTGGGTACCGATCCAGAGGTAGCCGTCCTTGTCCTGGGCCAGGCACAACGCGGTGATCTGCGGCAGGCCGTCCTGGATGGACCAGCTGTCGCGCACGTAGTGGACATAGCCCTTGCCGGGGTCCAGCGCCCACGCCGGCAAGGCACAGGCAAGCGTCGCCGCCAGCAGCAGCGCGCCGACACCACGCAAGCGGTCGAGAACCGGCATGCCAAGGACCCCTGTCCCCTGGTCCGGCCGATGGTATGCCTAATCGGGGGCGATCAACACTCGATGACGTTGACCGCCAGGCCGCCGCGCGAGGTTTCCTTGTACTTGTCGCGCATGTCGCGGCCGGTGTCGCGCATGGTCTTGATGACCTTGTCCAGGCTGACCTTGTGCTTGCCGTCTCCGCGCAGGGCCATGCGCGAGGCGTTGATCGCCTTCACCGAGCCCATCGCGTTGCGCTCGATGCAGGGGATCTGCACCAGCCCGCCGATCGGATCGCAAGTCAGGCCGAGGTTGTGCTCCATGCCGATCTCGGCGGCGTTCTCGACCTGGGACATGCTGCCGCCCAGCGCCGCGGTGAGGCCGGCGGCGGCCATCGAGCAGGCGACGCCCACCTCGCCCTGGCAACCGACCTCGGCGCCGCTGATCGAGGCATTTTCCTTGTACAGGATGCCGACCGCCGCGGCGGTGAGCAGGAAATCGAACACGCCCTGCTCGATCGCGGCCGCGTCCTTGCCGGCGCCGCAGAAGCGCTCGTAGTAGTGCAGCACCGCCGGGATGATGCCGGCGGCGCCATTGGTCGGCGCGGTGACCACGCGGCCGCCGGCGGCGTTCTCCTCGTTCACCGCCAGCGCGAACAGGTTGACCCAGTCGAGCGTGGTCAGCGGATCGATCGCACCGGCTTCGGGCCGCGCCGAAAGCTCGGCGTGCAGCAACGGCGCGCGGCGCTGCACGTGCAGGCCGCCGGGCAGGGTGCCGCCGGAACGGATGCCGCGGCCGACGCAGTCGCGCATCGCCTGCCACAGTTCGCGCAGTCCGTCGCGGATCTCGCCCTCGTTGCGCCACATCTGTTCGTTCTCGAGCATCAGCTGCGCGATCGTCAGGCCGTGCGCCTCGCACTGCGCCAGCAGCTCGTCGCCGGAGCCGAACGGATAGGGCAGGGGCGTGGTGTCGGCGACGATGCGGTCGCCCGCCGCCTCGTCCTGGTTGACGACGAAGCCGCCGCCGACCGAATAGTAATCCTGTGTCGCCAGCATTTCGCCCGCGGCGTCCCATGCGGTGAAACGCATGCCGTTGGTGTGGTGCGGCAGCTTCTGCCGCTTGTTCATCACCAGGTCGGTCTTCTCGTCGAAGGCGATTTCATGGCTGCCGCCCAGGCGTACGCGGCCCTCGCCACGGATGCGGGCGAGCGCCGCCGGAATCAGGTCTGGATCGACGCGGTTGGGCAGGTTGCCTTCCAGGCCCATCAGCACGGCCTTGTCGGTGCCGTGGCCGCGGCCGGTCAGGGCCAGCGAGCCGTAGACCTCGGCGCGGACACGGTGGACCCGGTCCAGCACGCCGGCCTGCCGCAGCCACTTGTCGACGAAGCGGGCGGCGGCGCGCATCGGCCCCACGGTGTGCGAGGAACTCGGCCCGATGCCGATCTTGAACAGGTCGAAGGTGCTGACGGCCATGCCGTTATTCTATGCCGATGGCCCGTCCTGAAACCGTGCGATTCCTGTTGTTCCAGCGCGACGATTGCCGGTTGTGCGACGAGGCGCTGGCGGTGCTGGCGGCGGCGCGCGCGCCCGCGTTCGAGAGCGTCTTCATCGACGACGACGCCGCGCTCGAGGCGCGCTACGGTACCCGCATCCCGGTCTTCCGCGACACCCGCCACGACCGCGAGCTCGACTGGCCGTTCACCGTCGAGGCGGTCGGCGCCTTTACCGGGGATTGAAGCGGACGCGGGTGCTGATGGCGATGGGGTCGGGGATCAGGCTGGTGTCGGCCCAGTCGCCGGTGCCGATGCCGAAGGCCAGCCGGCGCACCGTGGCCTTGCCGGCGAGCAGCGGCTGCGGGCCGGGCGTCCACGTGAACTCCAGCGCCACTGGCTGCTCCACGCCGTGCAGCGACAGCGTCCCCTGCGCGTTGTAACGGTCACCGCCCACGTGGCGGAACGAAGTGGCCGTGTAGCGTGCCGTCGGGAAGCGCGCGCTGTCCAGGAACGACGCGCCGCGCAATTCCGTGTCGTAGTCGGCGTTGGCGGTGGTCGCGCTGGACAGTTCGATCTCCACCTGCAGCCGCGCCTGGGCCAGGTTCGCCGGGTCGAACGACAGCGTGCTGTGGAAGTCCGGGAAGCGGCCGGCGAACGGCTCACCCTGGAAGGTGCCGCCGAAGGCGAGCGTGGAGCCCGGCGCCTGCGTGTAGTCGGCGGCTTGCGCAGGCGCCGCGGCAAGCCCCAGGGACAGGATGAATGGCGCCAGGGTGCATGCGATCGCGGTCGGTGCGTGCTTCAAGGTGACTCCTCCCGGTCGAGCCAGCCGCGCGGCAGCATCCGCGCCAGGGTGGCGTCGTGCTGGAACAGGTGGTGCCACACCGCGGCGAAGGCATGGCCGATGGCCAGCACCACCAGGCTCCAGAACAGCGCCTCGTGCCAGCCCTTGGCGAGCGCATGCAGGGCATCATCGCGTCCGCCGAATTGCGGGACGCTGAACAGGCCGAACCAGCGCAGCGGGAAGCCGGTGGCGGCATTGGTGATCCAGCCGGTGATCGGCATCGCGAACAGCAGCATGTAGAGCAGGCCGTGGGTCAGCGCGGCGGCGCGCGCCTGCCAGCGCGCGATCCCCGCGATCGGCGGGGGCGCGCCAGCGTGCACGCGCCAGGCCAGGCGCAGCAGCATCAGCGCGAAGATCGTCAGCCCGACCGACTTGTGCAGGGCGTAAAGCTTCACCTTCAACGCGGTGTTCGGCAGTTCGACCATCACCAGGCCGAGCCCGGCCATCACCAGCACCAGCAACACGATCACCCAGTGCAGCGACTGGCTCACCGCGCCCCAGCGCAACGCGTTGCGCGCAGCGATCATCGCGATCGCGCCTGCAGTTCGGCCAGTGCGGCGTCGTCGCGCAGGGCTTCGGCTTCGATCCGCAGTTCCACCTGCGTGCCGACCAGCGACTTCCAGTCGTCGATGCCGAAGGCGAGGCGGTCCAGCGACGCGGTCGCGGTGAAGCCGGCCTTGTCGCGGAACGGTGGCAGCGGCTCGCGCCTGGCCTGGTTGAAGCGCACGTCCAGGCACAGCGGCTGCCGTGCGCCATGCATGTACAGGGTGCCGCAGGCTTGCGCGCGGGTCGCGTCCACCGGCACCACGCGATCGGAGATGAATCGGGCCTGGGGCCAGCTGGCGGCGCCGAGGATGCGCCGCGCCGCGGCGTTCCAGTCTTCGTCGCCGAAATCGATCCGTTCCAGCGGCACTCTCACGTCCACGCGCGCGCTGCTCCAGTCGGCGGGATCGAAGGCGACCAGGCCGGTGCTGCCGGAGACCGTGCCGAGCGCGGTCGAGTAGCCGGCATGGTCGAGCGCCACGAGCACGCGGGTGTGCACCGGGTCCAGGCGGAAACCCTGCGGTCCGCCCGCCGCGACCGGCCAGGCCAGCACCAGCAGCGCCGCCGGTAGCCAGCGCAATGGCAATCGAATCGTGCAGTCCATGCCCCGATTCTAGGCGGCGCGCGCGAATCCTGCCGGCGCGCCGGTAGCGCCGCTTGCGCCCGCGCGACGGCGTGGCAGGATCGGCGCATGTCGCGGTGCGCATGGATGCTGTCCGGACTGCTGTTGGCCTGCGCGCCCCGAGCCTGCATGCCGGCGGCCCACGCCAGCGCGTTCGATGCGCCGGCGTTCCGTGTCGCCGGCGTCGCCGACGGACTACCCTCGAGCAACGTGAATGCGATCGGCCAGGATCGCGCCGGGTTCGTGTGGATCGCCACCGCCGATGGACTGGCGCGGCACGACGGCGCCGGCTTCCGCGTCTGGCGCCACGATCCCGCGGATCCGGCCTCGTTGCCGGGCAACAACATCCAGGCGCTGCACGTGGACGCGCAGGACCGGGTGTGGCTGGCGACCGAAGGCGGCGGCCTGAGCGTGCTGGACCCGCAGCGCCGGCGGTTCCGCCACTTCGACATGGCCACGCATCCGGCGATCGGCAGCAACGACACCTGGGCCATCGCCAGCCGCGATGGCGTGCTGTGGTTCGGCACCTGGGGCGGCGGCCTGCATCGGCTCGATCGCGGGGGGCGCATCGACCGTTTCATGCCTGTCGCCGGGGATGCGCACAGCCTGCCGTCGGCGAACGTGACCGCACTGGCGTTCGATGCGCGCGGCCGACTGTGGATCGGTACCACGGCCGGACTCGCCCGCTGGACCGGGCGTGGATTCGAGCGCGTGCCGCTGCCCGGCACCGCCCCGGTTCCGGTGGTGTATGCGCTGGTGGCCGACGAAGGTGCGCTGTGGATCGCCACGGCTGCCGGCCTGCATCGGCGGATGGACGATGGCCACTGGCGCGATCCACCCTGGGCGCGGCGTTTCGCGCGTCCAGCTGCGGCGCTTGCGTTGGCCCGCGATCGCAACGGCGACTGGTGGATCGGCAGCCAGGACGGCCTGTGGCGCGCCGGCCGCGATCGGGATCCGCTGCGCGTGCCCCTGTTGCAGGCCACGGCAACCGCGGCGAGCGCGGCGGTGTTGCTGGATCGCGATGGCGACCTGTGGGCCGCCTTGCCCGGCGCGGGGCTCGGCTACCTGCCGGCGCGCTGGCGCGAGCTCGGGCAACTGCCGACGCCGGGGCGCGCGGGTGGCGCCGGTTATCGCGCAGTGGCGCCGGCGCGTGCCGGCGGGGCCTGGCTGGCTGGTGCGCTGGGGCCGCCGCTGCGGCTGGATCGCGCCGGCAACGTGCAATCCCTGCCGGCCAGCGCGCGGCGGCGACTGCAAGGCGAACGCGTTCGCGCGATCGCCGAATCCGACGACGGCACTGCGTGGGTGGGCAGCCGCGAGCGCTTGTGGCGTATCGGTACCGACGGCAGCGTGCGCGCGTGGCAGGTTGGCGATCGCGCCGGTCCGCCGGGCCCGATCGACCTGCTGCGCACCACGGCGGATGGCCGGCTGTGGCTGTCGAGCGCGGGCAACGGCGTGCAGCTGCGCGCCCCCGGCGGTCGCCTGTTGCACGCCTGGCGCGCGGGCGGAGCCGGGCTGGACGGGGCCGATGTCGAAGCGCTGGCGGTGGCGCGCGATGGCGGCGCGTGGATCGCCGGCGCCGGGGGCGTGTCGCGGCTGGCGCCGGATGGCGCTGCGTTCGTCCACGTCGCGGAGATGGGTACCGCGCGCGTCTATGCGCTGGCCTTCGATGGCGACGACGTGGCGTGGCTGTCGCGGCCGACCGGCCTGGAGCGCTATCGGCGGCAGGCGCATCGCTGGGTGCGGACCGCGCTGGTCGGCGCGCGATCAGGCGTTCCGGCCGTCGAAGCCGCCGGCCTGGTGGTCGACGCGCGCCACCGGCCGTGGCTGGCCACCGCGCGCGGTCTCTATCGCTGGGATCCGTCGACGCGGCAGACCCGGCGCATCGGCGTGCAGGATGGCTTGCGCAGCCAGGAGTTCGTCGCGCGTGGCATGGCCTTGTCGCGCGATGGCCTGCTGGTCGCGACCACCACGGCCGGTACCGTGGTGCTGGCCGACACCCGCGCGCCGCCGCCGGCGCCGGTGGCGCGCGTGCTGGCGCTGGACGAACTGTCGATACGCGACAGCGGCCACTGGCGCGAACTTGCCGGCCCGGCGCCGCGGGTGCCGGCCGGGACGCGTGAATTGCGCGTGCGCGTGCGCCTGCCGGCGTATGCGAATCCGTCGGCGACGCGCTACGAGTCGTGGCTGCAGGGCGAGGACCGCGGCTGGCTGGCGATGGACGCGGGCGAGCGCGTGTTCGCCTCGTTGCCCGCCGGCGACTATGTCCTGCGCCTGCGTGCGACCGACGCCGACGGCAACCGCAGTGGCGAACGGCTGCTGCGCTGGCGGGTGCTGCCGCCGTGGTGGCGTACGCCGATGGCGCTTGCGGGCTGGACCGCCCTGGCGTGGCTGGCGCTGTCGCTCGTGGCAGTGGCTGCCCGATCGCGGCTTCGCGCACGCCGGCGGATGCGCTGGCTCGAACAGGGGCGCACGCTCGCCGAGCAGGCCTCGCGGGCGAAGAGCCGCTTCCTGGCCGACCTCGGCCATGAGGTGCGGACGCCGATGACCGGCGTGCTCGGCATGAGCGACCTGCTGCTCGACGGCAGCCTCGCCCCCGCGCAACGGCGGCAGGTGGAAGCCATCCGCAGCGCCGGACAACACTTGTTGCGTTTGGTCGACGATGCGCTGGACCTGGCACGGATCGAAGCGGGGCGGCTGGTGCTCGACCCGCGACCACTGGACCTGCGGGCGCTGCTGGCCGAGGTCGCGGCCTTGCAGGCGCCGCTGGCGCATCGTCGCGGGCTGGAGTTCGCCGCCGGCATCGCGCCGGGCACCCCCGCGATCGTGCTAGGCGACGCGCTGCGGATCAAGCAGGTGCTGTTCAACCTGCTGGCCAACGCGATCAAGTTCACGCAACAGGGCGAGGTCGGCGTTCTTGCCGAAGCTTTGCCGGGCGGCGGCCTGCGCCTCACCGTGCACGACACCGGCCCGGGCCTGGACGCGGCGCAGCGCGCGCGGCTGTTCGGCCGCTTCGAACAGGGCGATGCAGGCACCACCGCGCAGCACGGCGGCTTCGGCCTGGGGCTGGCGATCAGCCGCGAACTGGTGCTGGCGATGGGCGGCCGGATCGGCGTGCACGCCGCCGCGGGCGGCGGCACGCGTTTCGTCGTGGACCTGCCGCTGGCGGCGGTTCAGCCGCGCGCGGACAACTCGTGCACGGCCTCGACCAGCGCGCCGACGTGCGCCGGATCCATGTCCGGCGACATGCCATGGCCCAGGTTGAACACGTGCCCCTCGCGCGAACCGCCGTTGCCGGCGGCGTAGCTGTCGAGCACCTCGCGCACCTGCTCGCGGATCGCGTCCGGCGCGCCGTACAGTACGGCGGGATCGAGGTTGCCCTGCAACGCGACCTTGCCGCCGACGCGGTGCACGGCTTCCTCCAGGTCGATGGTCCAGTCGACGCCGACCGCTTCGCAGCCGCTCGCGGCCAGCGCTTCCAGGTGCGGCGCATTGCCCTTGCCGAACAGGATCAGTGGCGTGCGCGCATCGCCTTCGCCGCGATCGAGCTCGCGGGCGATGCGGGTGAGGTAGGGCAGCGAGAACTCGCGGTACATCGAGGGCGACAACACGCCACCCCAGGTGTCGAACACCTGCAGCGCCTGCGCGCCGGCGGCGCGCTGCGCGGCCAGGTAGGCGATCACCGCGTCGGTATTGACCGACAGCAGCGCGTGCAGCGCCGCCGGATCGTTCAGGGCCATCGCCTTGATCCGTCCGTATTCCTTGCTGCCGCCGCCCTCGACCATGTAGCAGGCCAGCGTCCACGGGCTGCCGGAGAAGCCGATCAGCGGCACTTGCCCGTCGAGCTCGCGGCGGATCGTGCGCACCGCGTCCATCACGTAACGCAGCTCGGTCTCCATGTCCGGCACGCCGAGCCTGGCGATCGCCGCGGCGTCGCGCACCGGGCGCTCGAACTTCGGGCCCTCGCCGTCGGCGAAATGCAGGCCCAGGCCCATCGCGTCGGGAATGGTGAGGATGTCGGAGAACAGGATCGCGGCATCCAGCGGGAAGCGGCGCAGCGGCTGCAGCGTCACCTCGCAGGCCAGTTCCGGATTCTTGGCCATGGCCAGGAAGCTGCCGGCGCCGGCGCGCGTGGCGCGGTATTCGGGCAGGTAGCGGCCGGCCTGGCGCATCAGCCACACCGGCGTGCGGTCCACGGGTTCGCGGCGCAGCGCGCGCAGGAAGCGGTCGTTCTTCAAGGGGACGGACAAGGCCTTCTCCAGCGGCTTCGGGCTACTTCGGGGCATCCGCGCCTTGCGCGAACACCAACTGGAAGCCCTTCTTCAGTTGCAGGTCGCGGGCGTGCTCGAGCGCGGCCAGCGCCGCGGCCTGTTCGAGGAACTGCTCGCGGCGGACGGAGCTGCGGCTGCCGACCTGGCCGCTTTCGCGCACCAGCGTCCAGCCGCCGAGCAGGTCGCGCTCGAGCATCAGCTGGACGAAGCGGGGCGCCTCGCGGCCATCGGGACGTTGTTGCAGGAGCAGTCGCATCCGCCAATTGTATGGCGGGCGTCACGCGGGCGCGGCGAGGACCTCGAGGACGGCCGCATCGGGGACGCCGGAGACGATCTTCGCCCGGCCCGGCCCTTCCCACAGGACCAGGCGCAGCCCGCTGGCCAGCGCCTTCTTGTCCAGGCGCATGCGTGAAAGCAGCAGCTTGGGGTCGAGCCCGTGCGGCAGGCGCGTCGGCAGCCCGAACGCGTCCAGCAGCGAGGCCAGGCGGCGCGCGTCGGCTTCGCTGGCCATGCCCCGCAAGGCGGACAAACGGGCCGCCAGCACCATGCCCACGGCGACGGCTTCGCCGTGGTTCAGCGCCGCGGCGCGTCCATAGCCCTGCTCGGCCTCGATCGCGTGGGCGAAGGTGTGGCCGAAGTTGAGCAACGCGCGCTCGCCGCGCTCGTGCGGGTCGCGCTCCACGATCGCGACCTTGTGCGCGCAGCTCCGGGCGATCGCCTCGGCCAGCACCTCGGCATCGCGCGCCAGCAGGAGCCCGGCGTTCGCGGCGAGCCACTCGAGGAAGCGGGCGTCGCGGATCGCGCCGTACTTGACCACTTCCGACAGGCCCGCGCGCAGTTCGCGGTCGGGCAGGGTGGCGAGCGTGCTGGTGTCGGCGAACACCGCGCGCGGCGGATAGAAGGCGCCGACCAGGTTCTTGCCCTGCGGCACGTCGATCGCGGTCTTGCCGCCGACCGAGGAATCGACCATGGCCAGCAGCGAGGTCGGCAATTGCACCAGGTCGATGCCGCGCATCCAGCAGGCCGCGGCGAAGCCGGCGAGGTCGCCGACCACGCCGCCACCGAGCGCGAACACGCAGGCATCGCGGGTCGCACCGAGTTCGGCGAGGTCGGTCAGCAGGTCGGCGAACTCGTCCAGCGACTTGGACTTCTCCCCGGGTGCCACGATGCTGACCCGCGCCTGGAGGCGGCCGCTGGTGGTCAGC
The DNA here is from genome assembly GCA_004297225.1 of Lysobacteraceae bacterium. Lineage (GTDB taxonomy): Bacteria > Pseudomonadota > Gammaproteobacteria > Xanthomonadales > Xanthomonadaceae > Cognatiluteimonas. The sequence continues at coordinate 88,281 of SCUI01000003.1, forward strand.
GCGGCGAGGGTCCGCTCCGCGTACAGCGGGGCGACGTTGCCGTCGCTCGCCACCAGCGCGTGGCGGCCGCGAACCTGCGCCGCCAGGGCATTGCCGTCGTCCAGCAGGCCGGGACCGATGTGGATCAGGTAGGGATGCTCGCCGCCGACCTCGATGACGTGCGCGCCGCGGCGCCCGCCCGCTTCCTTCCAGCGATAGCGCACCATTTCCTCGAGGATCTCGACCACCTGGTCCTCGGTGAGTTCATCGGTTTCCAGCCGCAGGTCCGCAACCTTGCGGTACAGCGGCGTGCGCGTCGCCGCCAGCGTGCGCAGCACGCTTTCCGGATCGCCATCCCGCAGCAGGGGGCGATGGCTGCTGCCGTCGACCCGCGCCAGCTGGCTGTCGACCTGGGCGCCCAGCCAGACCACGCAGGCACGCGACTCGAGCAGTTCGCGATTGCCGGGATCCAGGACCACGCCGCCGCCGGTGGCCAGCACCCGGCCCACGCCGTCGAGCCGCTCGCGCAGCCGTGCGGATTCCAGCGCCCGGAAGGCATCCTCGCCGTCCTCGGCGAAGATCGCGGCAATGCTGCGTCCGGCCGCGATCTCGATGTCGTCGTCGAGGTCGCTGAACGGGAAGCCGAGCAGCGCCGCCAGGCGGCGGCCGACGGTGCTCTTGCCGGCGCCCATCGGACCGACGAGTACCAGGTTGGGAGCGGTATCCATTGGTATTCGATCTTAACGGCCATGGCGGGGCCCATATAGACTTGACGCGACTCGCACCACGGTCCGGACAGCCATGACCCTGCGCCTCGCGCTCGCGCAATTCGATTTCCCGGTCGGCGACATCGAGGGCAATGCCGAACGCATCATCGCCATGGCCGCCCAGGCGCGCGACGAGCTTGGCGCGCAGTTGGTGCTGTTCCCGGAACTGGCGTTGTGCGGCTATCCGCCGGAAGACCTGCTGCTGCGCCCCGCATTCCTGGCCGACTGCGAAGCGGCCATGCGCCGGATCGCCGCGGCCACCCGTGGCATCGTCGCGGTGGTCGGCTGGCCGGAGGCGGCGGGCGCGGTGGTCTACAACTCCGCCAGCGTGTTGCGCGACGGCGTCGTCGCCGCCACCAGCCGCAAGCGCGAATTGCCCAATTACGCGGTGTTCGACGAGCGCCGCTATTTCGACGTCGACCCCGACGGCGGCCCTTGCGTGTTCGAGGTCGAGGGCGTGCCGGTCGGCCTGCTCGTCTGCGAAGACCTGTGGTTCCCCGAGCCACTGGCGCGCACCTGCGCCGCGGGCGCGAAGCTGGTGCTCGTGCCCAACGCCTCGCCGTTCGAGCGCGACAAGCATGCGCAACGCGATGCGCTGCTGGCGCAGCGCGTCGCCGAGACCGCCCCCACCGGTGGCGCCGCGCTGGCCTACCTGAACGTGGTCGGCGGCCAGGACGCACTGGTGTTCGACGGCGCCTCGGTGCTGGCCGACGGCGACGGCGTGGTGCATCCGGCGGCGGCCGCGTTCATCGACGAGTGGCTGGTCGCGGATTTCGATCCGAAGACCCTGCGCTTCCGCGCGGTGCAATGGACCGTGGACGGCGACGAGAGCCGCGACGCGCTGTGCTGGCGCGCACTGGTGCGCGGGATACGCGATTACTTCTCGAAGAACGGTTTCTCGCAGGCATGGCTGGGCCTGTCGGGCGGCATCGACTCGGCCCTGGTGCTGGCGCTGGCGGTGGATGCGCTGGGCGAGGACAACGTCACCGCCGTGCGCATGCCGTCGCGCTACACCGCCGGCCTGTCCAACGACCTGGCCGACGAGCAGTGCCGGTCGCTGGGCGTGCGGCTGCTGTCGATTCCCATCGAGCAACCGTTCCAGGGCTTCCTCGACGCGCTGGCCGGGACCTTCGAGGGCCGGCCGGTCGACACCACCGAGGAGAACCTGCAGTCGCGCAGCCGCGGCGCCGTGCTGATGGCATTGTCGAACAAGTTCGGCGGGCTGGTGCTGACCACCGGCAACAAGAGCGAGTACGCGGTCGGCTATGCGACGATCTACGGCGACATGTGCGGCGGCTACGCGCCGCTCAAGGATGTCTACAAGACGGAGGTCTACGCGCTGGCGCGCTGGCGCAACACCGTCGGCGGCAGCGCCCCCAACGGCGGGCCGGTCATTCCGACCGGGGTCATCGAGCGGCCGCCCTCGGCGGAATTGCGCGCCAACCAGCTCGACCAGGACTCGCTTCCGCCCTACGACGTGCTCGACGCGATCCTGCTGCGGCACGTCGACCAGGAGCAGTCGGGCGAGGAGATCGTCGCGGCGGGGTTCGACGCGGCGGTCGTGGAGCGGGTGCTGGAGCTGGTGCGCACCAGCGAATGGAAGCGCCACCAGTCGGCGCCGGGGCCGAAGGTCTCGCGGCGCGCTTTCGGGCGCGAGCGCCGCTACCCGATCACCAACGGCTACCGCGCGTAGAGCCGACCCATGGTCGGCTGACCGAGCGCGCAGCCGACCATGGGTCGGCCCTACTCGCTGTCCAGCGCCGACTTCTCGCCCGCGAACGGATTCAGGCGGCGCAGGCGCGAGGGATAATCCGGCCAGTCGCCGCGCAGCCACGGGTGCGCGGAGTTGTTCTTTTCCAGCACCCGGCGCGCGTCCGCGGCGAGCGTTTCGTTGCCGAGTCGCTCGTAGGCCTCGCCCATCAGCGCGACCGCGTCGTCCTGCAGGCTGCTGCCAGGGTAGGTCTCGAGCACGTGTTGCGCGCGGTTGGCCGCGGCCACCCAGGCGCCGCGGCGCAGGTAGTACAGGCCGACGTCCAGGTCGTGCCGCGCGAACATGTCGCGCAGCTGCAGCATCCGTTCACGCGCATCGCCGGCGTAGCGGCTGTTGGGATAGCGCTCGGCGACGATGCGGAAGTCGTTGTAGGCCTGCAGCGGCGTGGACAGGTCGCGGCGGCTGGCGTCCAGCGACCAGACCTGCTGCAGGAAGATCGTGTCGCGGTCGGAATTGACCAGGCCGCGCAGGTAATAGAGGTAGGCGATGTTGCGGTGGGTCGGGTAGGTGCGGATGAAGCGGTCGATGGTCGAGATCGCCTCTTCGTTGCGGCCGGACTTGTACTGCGCATACGCCGTTTCCACCAGCGCCTGCTCGGTATGCTCGCCGTACGGGTACTGCGCGACCAGGCGCTTGTACACGGTGATGGCGGTGGCCCAGTTGCCGTGCTCCATCTCGGTGTGGCCTTTTTCGTACAGCTCGGACACCGGCACGCCTTCGTTCGCGTCGCTGTCCTTGAACCAGCCCTTCACCCGCGTGCAGCCGGCGGAGGTGAGGACGGCGGCCAGCAAGAGCAGCACCACCAAGCGTTGGAAGGGGCGGGACATCGCCGGGCGAGGCGGGGGCGAGCCTGGTGTCATGGGGTCGGTTCAAGGCGCCGGGGGCACGAAGGACGGATAATAGCAGCCATGCCTGAAGTCCACTCCGACAAGAATGAGCCGCTCCAGGCCCGGGTCCCGGAATCGGCCGCCGGCCGCCGGTTCGACGCCGTGCTGGCCGAATTGTTCCCGCAACACTCCCGTTCGCGCCTGTCCGCCTGGATCAAGGCCGGCAACGCGCTGCTCGACGGCATGACGGCGCGGCCGCGCGACCTGGTCCGTGGCGGCGAGGCGGTGGAGCTGGACGCGCCGGCCGAGGAAACGCAGGTCCACGCCGTCGCCCAGGACATTCCCCTGGACGTGTTGTACGAGGACGACCACGTGCTGGTGCTCGACAAGCCGCCCGGGTTGGTCGTGCATCCGGGCGCCGGCAATCCCGAGGGCACCCTGGTGAACGCGCTGCTGTACCGCGATCCGCGGCTGGCGGCACTGCCGCGCGCGGGCATCGTCCATCGCCTCGACAAGGACACCTCGGGCGTGATGGTGGTGGCGCGCACGCTGGAAGCGCACACCGCGCTGGTGGCGCAGTTGTCCGCGCGCGAGGTTCACCGGCAGTACCTGGCGGTGGTGGTCGGCGCGCTGGTCTCCGGCGGCACCGCCGACGCCGCCATCGACCGCCATCCGCGCGACCGCATCCGCATGGCGGTCCGCGAGGACGGCCGCGACGCGGTCACCCACTTCCGGCTGCGGGAACGCTTCCACGCGCACACGCTGCTGGAATGCCGGCTGGAGACCGGGCGCACGCACCAGATCCGCGTGCACATGGCCCACCTCAAGCATCCGATCGTCGGCGATCCGCTGTATGGCGGACCGCTGCGGCTGCCGCGCGGTGCCAGCGAGGCGCTGGTGGCGGCCCTGCGCGGCTTCCGCCGCCAGGCGCTGCACGCCGAAACGCTGGAGTTCCGCCACCCGGCGACGGGCGCGCCGGTGCGCACCAGCGCGCCGTTGCCCGAGGACATGCGCCTGTTGCTGGACGCGCTGCGCGAGGACACGCGCGCGCGGGCCGCCGCCGGCCGCTGATGCGCGACGAAGCCTTGCTGGCGAGCATGTTGCCGGCGGACTGGCCGGCGCCGCCGGGGGTGCGGGCGCTCACCACGCTGCGCGGCCCGGCGGGCGATTCGCAACCGCCGTTCGATGCGCTGGACCTGGGCTTGCGCAACGGCGACGACACGGCCGTGGTGCAGGGCAATCGCGCGCGCCTGGCGCGCGGACTCGCGTTGCCGTCGACGCCGCGCTGGCTGCGCCAGGTGCACGGGACGAGCGTCGTGGTGGAACCCGTGGCGGGCGACGAACCCGAAGCCGACGCCGCCGTGTCGTGCACGCCGGGCACGGTGCTGGCCATCCTCACCGCCGATTGCCTGCCGGTGGTGCTGGCCAGCAGCGACGGCCGCTGGATCGGGGCGGCCCACGCCGGTTGGCGCGGTCTCGCCTCGGGCGTGCTGGAAGCCACGGTGGCGGCGATGCAGCCGCCACCGGAAACGTTGCTTGCGTGGCTGGGACCCGCCGCGGGCCCGGACGAATACGAGGTCGGTGCCGAAGTACACGATGCCTTCGTCGCCCGCGACCCGCAGGCCCGGGCCGCCTTCGCGCCGACCCGCCCGGGCCACTGGCACGTCGACCTGTACCAGCTCGCCCGCCAGCGCCTGCACAAGGCGGGCCTTGCCGCCCGCGCGATCCACGGTGGCGGCCTGTGCACCATCTCCGATCCGGCCCGCTTCTATTCCCATCGCCGCGACCAGCGCACCGGTCGCATGGCCACCCTGGTCTGGCGTCAGGCCGCGGCGAGGGAGGCGAGGTAGGCGTGGCGCCAGGCGGCGATGTCGTGGACCGAGAGATAGTCGAACATCGCGCGCCAGCGTTCGCGGCGTTCGCGTAGCGGCATCCTGGCGGCCGTGGCGATCGCGTCGGCGACGCCGTCGAGGTCGTAGGGATTGACGATCAGCGCGCTGTCCAGCTCGCGCGCGGCGCCGGCGAAAGTGGACAGCACCAGCACGCCGGGATCCTCCGGATCCTGCGCCGCGACGAATTCCTTCGCCACCAGGTTCATGCCGTCGCGCAGCGGCGTCACCAGGCCCACGCGCGCCAGCCGGTAGAAGCCAGTCAGGGTGGGATGGGCGTAGTTGCGGTTGACGTAGCGCACCGGGGTCCAGTCCGGCTCGGCGTGCGCGCCATTGATGTGGCCTGCAAGCTGTTCCAGCTCCTGCCGCAACTCGCGGTACTCGGCGACGTCCGCGCGCGAGACCGGCGCGATCTGCAGGAAGGTGAGCTCCCCCAGCTGGTCGGGATGGCGCTTGAGGTAACGCTCGAATGCGCGGAACCGCTCCGGCAGGCCCTTGGAATAGTCCAGCCGGTCGACGCCGATCGCCAGCGCGCGGCCGGACAGGCTCTCCCGCAGGCGCTTGACGCTGGCCTTGTCCACCGCGTCCGCGGCTTGCCGCGCGATGCGTCCCGTGTCGATGCTGATGGGGAACGCCCCTGCCCGCAACAGGCGGCCACCCGCGGTCTCCAGCAGGCCCGGCGCGACCACGTTGCCGCGGCCGAACAGGCGCACGTAGTCCTGGAAGCGCTCGAGGTCGCGCTGCGTCTGGAATCCCACCAGGTCGTACGCCGACAGGCCTTCGAACAACCGGCCGTGCTGCGGCAGCGCCGCCAGCAGGTCGGAGGACGGCATCGGCACGTGCAGGAAGAAGCCGAGCTTGCAGCGCACGCCGCGCTCGCGCAGCAGCGATGCCAGCGGGATCAGGTGGTAGTCGTGCACCCACACCAGGTCGCCGTCGCGCAGGCGTGGCGCCAGCTTTTCCGCGAACAGGGCGTTGACCCGGCGGTAGGCCGCATAGGTTTCCCGGCTGTAGTCCACCAGGTCCATGCGGAAGTGCAGCAACGGCCACAGCGAGCGGTTGGCGAAGCCGTTGTAATAGTCGGCGTGGTCGCGGCGCGACAGGTCGATGGTGACGTAGTCGATGCCACCCTCCGTCTGTTCGTGCAGCATGCCCGAGCGCACCGGGTCGATCTTGCCGCTCCAGCCGAACCACAGGCCGCCGCGTTGCTCCGTGGCCTGGTCCTCGAGCGCGTCCTGCAATGCCACGGCGAGCCCGCCCGCCCGGTTCTCGCCGGGTAGCGCGACGCGGTTGGAGACGACGACGAGGCGGCTCATGCGGGCATGCCTAGATCGCGTCCTGCCAGGGCCGGCTCAGCGCCATCGCGGCGATGATCAGGCCCACGTGCGAGTACGTCTGCGGGAAATTGCCCCATTGCTCGCCGCTGTCGAAGGCGAGGTCCTCGGACATCAGCCCGAGGCCGTTCCGCCGCGCCAGCACGTGGCCGAACATCTCGCGCGCCTCGTCCTTGCGGCCGATCGACGCCAGCGCATCGATGTACCAGAACGTGCAGATGGTAAAGCTGGTTTCCGGCGTGCCGAAGTCGTCGGGCGCGATGTAGCGGAACAGGCCGTTGCCGCGCTTGAGCTCGCGGCCGATCGCCTCGACCGTGGCGACGAAGCGCGGATCGCGCGCCTCGACGAAGCCCAGGTCGGCCAGGAGCAGCAGCGAGGCATCCAGGCGCTCGCCGCCGAACGCATCGGCGAAATGGCCCTGCGAATCGTTCCAGGCTTCCCGCAGCACCCGCTCGCGGATGGTGGCGGCGCGCACGCGCCAATGCGCCTCGCGTTCCTCGAGGCCGAGCTGGCGCGCGATGCGCGCAAGCCGGTCGCATGCGGCCCAGCACATCACCGCGGAGTAGGTGTGCACGTGGGCGATGCCCCGGAACTCCCAGAGGCCGGCGTCGGGCTGGTCGTGGAGCTGGAACGCGCGTTCGCCCAGGGGCTCCAGGCGCTCGAACATGGCCTGGTCGCCGCGGTGGCGCAGGCGCTGGTCGAAGAACAGCTGCGCGGAGGCCAGCACCACCGACCCGTAGACGTCGTGCTGCTTCTGCAACCAGGCCAGGTTGCCGCGGCGCACCGGCCCCATGCCGCGGTAGCCGGCCAGGCTTTCCACGGTTTCCTCCGCCAGTGACCTCTCGAAACCGATGCCGTAGACCGGCTGCAATTCCGGGTCGTCCCTGGCGACGACGTTGAAGATGTAGCGGATGTACTCCTCCATGCTGCGGGTGGCGCCCAGGCGGTTGAGCGCGCGCACCACGAAGGCCGCATCGCGCAGCCAGCAGTAGCGGTAGTCCCAGTTGCGCGCAGTGCAGGGTGCCTCCGGGATCGAGGTGGTCAGCGCGGCGATGATCCCGCCGGTGTCCTCGTACTGGCAGAGTTTCAGGGTGATCGCGCTGCGGATGATCGCGTCCTGGAACTCCAGCGGCAGCGACAGGTACCGGACCCACTCCAGCCAGTATTCCTCGGTCTGCTGCTGGGCGTCCTCGACGAAGCGCGGCAATGGCTGGGTGAGGGTTTCGTCCGGGCCGAGCACGAAGCGCAACTCGCGGTCGAGCACGAACGGCAGCTCGTGGCGGAGCAGTCGCAATGGCGCGTCAGTGGTCAGGCGCAGGGTCATCCCGGGCAACAGGTGGCGGATGTGGTTGCTGCCCCAGGTGCGTTCGGGGACGCGGGCGCCCCACTCGGCGAGCGGGCGCAGGCGCACGCGCACCCGCGGGCTGCCGGCCAGCGGGCGGATGCGTCGCATCAGCATCACCGGGCGATAGAAGCGGCCGTGCTGGCGCCAGCGTGGCGCGAAATCGATCTGTTCGACGGTGCCGCCATGCGCATCGTGCAGCAGCGTTCGCAGGATCGCCGTGTTGGGCAGGTAATGCTGCTCGGAGGAGGCGAAGTCCTCCAGCTCCACCGCCCATTCGCCGCCGTCGATCTTCGGTTCGAGCAAGGCGCAGAACGCCGGGTCGCCGTCGAAGGCGGGCAGGCAGCACCACACCACGCGCCCGCGCGCGTCGAGCAGCGCGCCGAAACTGCCGTTGCCCACCAGCCCGAGTTCGAGGCTGTTCATGCCGCGACTCCCTCGATGAGCCAGCGACGCACCGCTTCGGGCCCGGGCAAGGCGAAGTGCGCGGCGCTGGGCTCGCGGTCGCCGACCAGCACGCTGATGCCGGCGCGCGCGTTGACCACGGCGAAGCCGCTTTCATCGGTGATGTCGTCGCCGGCGAACACAGGCACGCGGCCGCGGAACGGCGGTTCCGCGAGCAGGGCCTCGATCGCGTTGCCCTTGTCGCTGCCGTCGGGACGCAACTCGACCACGTGGTTGCCGTGCTGCAGGCGATACCCGGGCAGCCTCGGCAATGCCGCCTCGGCGAAGCCGCGCAGGGATTCCTTCGCTTCGGGCGCGCCACGCCAGTGCAGTCCCAGCGCGACACCCTTGTCCTCCACCAGCGCGCCGGGGAATCGCGCCGCGATGCCGTGCGCCTCCGCGCGCACCGAATCCATGACCACGGGCCGTTCCGGCGGCGGCGAGCTGGCATTGCCATTGCGGCGCTCGAGTCCGTGCAGGCCCGCGCCTGAAAAGCGGGCCGGCGCGAACAAGGCATCGAGCCCGGCCAGCGGTCGCCCGCTGACCAGCGCCAATGCACCGCCGAGGCGATCGCCAAGCGCCTGCAGCGTGGCGAGCAACCGTGGCGGGACGCGCACGGCGTCGGGCTGGTCGGCCAGGTCGAGCAGGCACCCGTCCACGTCCAGGAACAGGGCCCAATCGTCGGCGGGTGCGGGCGGACGCGGTCGTGTCGCTACTTGGCGTGCAGGCATCGCGTCATTGTGGACGCGCGCGCGTTAGGCTCGCGTTCACGCGTTGCACGCGTCAGCGGAACTCGAACAGCTCGTGGCGCAGGTTCTTCGCCGGCACGCCGTTGGCAACGAGTGCCGCGCGCACGTGCCCGAGCAGTCCCTTCGGCCCGCAGAACGCGACGTCCACCGAGCGCGGCCCGTGTTCGCGGCACAGCTCCGCGAAGCGCTCGACGAACGCCGGATCGCCGGGGCCGCCGGCCACGCCGACCAGTTCGATGCCGCGTTCGCGGGCCATGGCCTGCATCACCGGCAATTCGGGGAACTCGCGGCCGGGCGTGTAGAAATAGAACAGCGTGACCTTGTCGAAGCCGCCGGCGGATCGGTCCTGCAGCCAGGCGATGAACGGCGAGATGCCGACGCCGCCGCCGATCCAGGCTTCGCGCGGTGCGTCCGGGTTGCGCACGAAGCGGCCGTAGGGCGCGAACACGTCCGCGCGCATCCCCGGGCGCACCTGCGATACCAGCCGGGTGGTGTAGTCGCCCAGCGCACGGATCACGAAATCCACGCGGCCGTCGCCGCCGCTGCCCGAGGCGATGGTGAACGGATGCGGTTCGCGCAGTCCCTCGTGTTTCATCCGCAGGAAGCCGAACTGCCCCGGCACGAAGCGCACCGCGTGCGCGACCGGGGTCAACTGGATGTGCGCCGCCCCGTTCCCCGGGTCGATCGCCACCACCTCGTATTCCGCCTGCTTCGCGAGCAACGGGTACAGCAGCAGCTTGTACAGCGCGCCCGCCGCGCCCAGCAGCGACCACCCCGCGAGCCACGCGCCGGCGGCGCTGTCCAGCCGGATCGGCGAGCGGAAGCTCAGCCAGTGCAGCACCACGACCAGGAACAGCGGACCCGACAGCTTGTGCCACCAGCGCCACACCGAATAGCGGATGTTGCGGTTCAGCGCGAGCATCACGATCAGGACCAGCGCCACGTACGACGCCTGGCGCAGCAGCCGGGTCCAGAACGCGGGCAGTTCCAGGATCGGCGCCACGTCCCAGCCTTCGGCGCCGGCCTTGAACAGGAAGTGCCCGCTGGCCAGGACCAGCGCCCAGATGCCCATCCACTTGTGAGCCGAATAAACACGGTCCAGGCCGCCGAAGGCCTGCTCGATCCAGCGCCAGCGGGAGCCCAGCAAGGCCGCCGCCGCCATCAGCGTCAGCGCCGCGACGCCCGCCGCCAGGCTGAATCCGCCAGTGACCAGGCGGGTCCCGGCAGGCAGCGCCGCCAGCGTCACGGCCGTGGCCAGCACCGTGGGAACCGCCACACCCTGCCACGCCCTGATCGCCATCGCCCTCTCCCCGGCCCCGGTCGGGATGGATGTTAACCGGACGACTTGCATTCGTGCGTTCCGGGCCTTACCTCCCCACTATCGCCGGTCGTTCGGCCCCAGACGGAGATGGTGTCCATGCGCATGGACAAGCTCACCACCCGGTTCCAGCAGGCGCTGGCCGACGCGCAGTCGCTGGCCGTGGGCCGCGACCACAACCTGATCGAGCCGGCGCACCTGCTGGTCGCCCTGCTGGACCAGCAGGGCGGTGGCACGCGGCCGCTGCTGGCGCGTGCCGAAGTCAACGTGCCGCTGCTGCGCGAACGCCTGGGGGAAATCCTCGACGGCCTGCCGAAGGTGTCCGGGCAGGAAGGGAGCGTCTCGCTCGGCAACGACCTCTCGCGCCTGCTCAACGTCACCGACAAGCTGGCGCAGCAGCGCGGCGACGGCTTCATCGCCAGCGAACTGTTCCTGCTCGCGGCGCTGGACGACGGTGGCGCCGCGGGTCGCGCGCTGAAAGCCGCCGGAGCGACGAAGCAGAAGCTCGAGGCCGCGATCGATGCCGTGCGCGGTGGCGAGAAGGTGCAGGACGAGAACGCCGAAGAGGCGCGGCAGGCGCTGGAGAAGTACACCATCGACCTGACCGCGCGGGCGGAGAGCGGCAAGCTCGATCCCGTGGTCGGCCGCGACGAGGAGATCCGCCGCACCATCCAGGTGCTGCAGCGCCGGACCAAGAACAACCCCGTGCTGATCGGCGAGCCTGGCGTCGGCAAGACCGCGATCGTCGAAGGCCTGGCCCAGCGCATCGTCAACAACGAGGTACCCGAGGGCATCCGCGGCAAGCGCGTGCTGTCGCTGGACATGGGCGCGCTGATCGCCGGCGCCAAGTTCCGCGGCGAATTCGAGGAGCGGCTCAAGGCGGTGCTCAACGACCTGGCCAAGAACGAAGGCCAGATCATCCTGTTCATCGACGAACTGCACACGATGGTCGGCGCCGGCAAGGCCGAGGGCGCGATGGACGCGGGCAACATGCTCAAGCCCGCGCTGGCCCGCGGCGAGCTGCACTGCATCGGCGCGACCACGCTGGACGAGTACCGCAAGTACATCGAGAAGGACGCGGCGCTGGAGCGCCGCTTCCAGAAGGTGTTCGTCGGCGAGCCGAGCGTGGAGGACACGATCGCGATCCTGCGCGGCCTGAAGGAAAAGTACGCCGTGCACCACGGCGTCGAGATCACCGACCCTGCGATCGTCGCCGCCGCCACCTTGTCCAACCGCTACATCTCCGATCGCCAGCTGCCGGACAAGGCGATCGACCTGATGGACGAGGCCGCCTCGCGCATCCGCATGGAGATCGACTCCAAGCCCGAGGAGATGGATCGCAAGGAGCGCCGGCTGATCCAGCTGAAGATCCAGCGCGAGGCGCTGAAGAAGGAGAAGGACGCCGAGTCGAAGAAGCGGCTGGCCGACCTCGAGGCGGAAATCGAAACGCTGGAGCGCGAATTCACCGACCTGGAGGAGGTCTGGAAGGCGGAGAAGGCGACGCTGCAGGGGGCGACCAGGGTCAAGGAGCAACTGGAGCAGGCACGCCTGGACCTGGAGGCCGCGCAGCGGCGCCAGGACTACGCGCGCATGAGCGAGATCCAGTACGGGCGGATCCCGGAGCTGGAGAAGCAGCTGGCGGCGGCACAGGAAGCCGAGACCCGGGGCTTCACCCTGCTGCAGGACAAGGTCACCGCCGAGGAGATCGCCCAGGTGGTCGCGCGCTGGACCGGCATCCCGGTCAGCAAGATGCTCGAGGGCGAGCGCGAGAAGCTGCTGAAGATGGAAGAACAGCTGCGCACGCGCGTTGTCGGCCAGGACGAGGCGATCAAGGTGGTGGCGGACGCGGTGCGCCGTTCCCGCGCCGGGCTGTCGGATCCGAACCGCCCGTCGGGCTCGTTCCTGTTCCTCGGCCCCACCGGCGTCGGCAAGACCGAATTGACCAAGGCGCTGGCCGAATTCCTGTTCGACAGCAGCGACGCGATGGTGCGCATCGACATGAGCGAGTTCATGGAGAAGCACTCGGTGGCGCGGCTGATCGGCGCGCCACCGGGCTACGTCGGCTACGAGGAGGGCGGCTACCTCACCGAGGCGGTGCGTCGCCGTCCGTACAGCGTGATCCTGCTCGACGAGGTCGAGAAGGCGCACCCGGACGTGTTCAACATCCTGCTGCAGGTGCTCGACGATGGCCGCCTGACCGACGGCCAGGGGCGCACGGTGGATTTCCGCAACACGGTCATCGTGATGACCTCCAACCTCGGCTCGCACCAGATCCAGGAGCTCGCCGGCGACGATTCGCCGGAGGCCTACCTGCAGATGAAGGCCGCGGTCATGGGCGTGGTGCAGGCACACTTCCGCCCCGAGTTCATCAACCGCCTCGACGACATCGTCGTGTTCCACCCGCTGGACAAGGCGCAGATCAAGCAGATCGCCAGGATCCAGTTGCGCGGGCTGGAGAAGCGGCTGGCCGAGCGCGGCATCGCGATCGAACTGACCGACAAGGCCCTCGACCTGCTGGGCAACGTCGGCTTCGACCCGGTCTACGGCGCGCGCCCGCTCAAGCGCGCGATCCAGGCGCAGGTCGAGAACCCGCTGGCGCAGAAGATCCTCGCCGGCGAGTTCGGCAGCGGCGATACGGTGCACGTCGACGCCGAGGGCGGGCAGCTGGTGTTCCGCTGAGACAAGTCCCGTATCGCGGGGCGGGGCGGGGCATTCGTCTAAAATGCGCGAATGATCTGTTTTCGTGATTTCGCCCTCCGCCGGGGCGAACGCCTCCTGCTGTCCAACGTCGACCTGGCCCTGCACGCGGGCTGGCGGGTCGGCGTGGTCGGCCGCAACGGCACCGGCAAGTCCTCGCTGTTCGCGGCCTTGATGGGCCAGCTGGAGCCCGACAAGGGCGACCTGGACCTGCCCGGCAAGGCCCGCATCGCCTGGGTCGCCCAGGAGACACCGCACTTGCCCGACCCGGCGCTGGATTTCGTGATGTCCGGCGATGCTGCGTTGCACGCCGCGGTGAAGGCCGAACGCGAGGCCATGGCCCGCGAGGACTGGGAAGCGGTGGCCGAGGCGCACCATCGCCTCGCCGAGCTCAACGGCTACGACGCCGATGCGCGCGCCGCGCGATTGATGCATGGCCTCGGCTTCCCGACGGCCACCCACGGGAAACCGGTGGCCGATTTCTCCGGCGGCTGGCGCGTCCGCCTGAACGTGGCACGCGCGTTGATGACGCCCAGCGACCTGCTGCTGCTCGACGAGCCGACCAACCACCTCGACCTGGACGCGGTGGTCTGGCTGGAGGACTGGCTCAAGCGCTACGACGGCACGCTGCTGGTGATCTCGCACGACCGCGAGTTCCTGGACAACGTCACCACCCACATCCTGCACCTGCACGAGGGCACGGCGAAGCTGTACGCCGGCAACTACACCGCGTTCGAGCGGCAGCGCGCCGAGCACCTGCGCCAGCAGCAGGTCGCGTTCGAGAAGGAACAGGCCGAGCGCGCGCACCTGCAGAGCTTCATCGACCGCTTCAAGGCCAAGGCGAGCAAGGCGCGGCAGGCGCAAAGCCGGATGAAGCGCCTGGCCAAGCTCGCGGGAACCGAGGCGGTGCGGGTGGAGCGTGGAGTCAGCATCACCCTGCCCGAACCGCTGAAGCTGCCGAACACGCTGCTGCGGCTGTCGCACGCGGACTGTGGTTACCGGTCCCACCTTGGGGATGCCACGATCCTGCGCGATGTCAAGTTCGGGCTGGAGGCCGGCGACCGCATCGGCCTGCTCGGTGTCAACGGTGCGGGCAAGTCGACGCTGGTGAAGACCCTGGTCGGCGAGTTGCCGCTGCTCGCGGGCGAGCGCGTCGCACATCCGGACCTGCGCATCGGCTACTTCGCGCAGCACACCGTCGACACGCTGGTGCCGGGCACATCGCCGATCGACCACCTGCGCGAGCTCGCGCCGGCCGGCAACACCCAGGACTTCCGCAATTTCCTCGGCCAGTGGCAGTTCCCCGGCGACCGGGCGTTCGAGGCCATCGACACCTTCAGCGGTGGCGAAAAGGCGCGGCTGGCGCTGGCGCTGCTGGCCTGGAACAAGCCGAACCTGCTGCTGCTCGACGAGCCGACCAACCACCTCGACCTGGAAATGCGCGAGGCGCTGGCCGAGGCGCTCAGCGATTTCGACGGTGCCATCGTCATGGTCAGCCACGACCGCCATCTGATCGGCCTGGTCAGCGACACCTATTGGCGGGTCCACGATGGCGTGGTCGAGCCCTTCGACGGCGACCTCGACGATTACGCCGCATGGCTGCGTTCGCGGCCCGCGGGTGAGGGCGGCCAGCAGAAGGCGGCGGAAATCGCCGCGCCGGCCAAGGCGCCGGCTCCCGCGCCACGCAAGGCAGCGACCAGGCCCAACCCGGTCAAGCTGCAGCAGGCCGAAACACGGGTCGCCCGGCTGGAGGAAAAGCTCGCCGAGTGCGAGGCGCGGCTGGCCGATCCGGCGACCTACGGCGACGCCGGCGCGGTCGCCGACCTCGGCCGCCAGCAGATGCAGTTGCGCGGCGAGCTGGAAGCGGCCGAGGCCGAGCTGCTGGCGCTGTACGACGCGGCCTGAGCAGCGGGGTGGAGCGTGGTGACGGCGCACACGCCGCTGCCGTTACCCTGTGGCCGGTGAGCCGCGACCTCGTCTACCTGATGCTGATCTTCGGCCTGCTGGTGGTGCCTCGCGCGCTGCAGCGGCTGCGAATCCCCGCGCCGATCACCAGCCTGCTGCTCGGCCTCGGGGCGATGCTGCTGTGGGGCGAGCAGACCCACGACCCGGTGGTGGTGTTGCTGTCGGTGCTGGGCATCTCCTCGCTGTTCCTGTTCGCGGGGCTGGAAGTGGACTGGGCCACCCTGCGCAAGTGCGCCGGCCGGCTGCTGGTGCACCTGGCGATCCGTGTCGCCGCGCTGTTTGCCACCGCCTGGCTGGCCTGGCGCTACCTGGACCTGGGCTGGCAGGCGGCCGCGCTGCTGGCGCTGGCCCTGCTCACGCCATCCACCGGTTTCATCCTCGACACGCTGGAACGCATGGGCCTGGCGCCGGACGAGCGCTTCTGGGTCACCAGCAAGGCGATCGCCGGCGAGCTGCTGGCGCTGGCGGTGCTGTTCGTCGCGCTGCAGGCGGGCGACGCCGCGCAACTGGGCATGTCGTCGCTGGCGATGCTGGCGTTGCTGGTCGGTTTGCCGCTGCTGTTCCTGGCGCTCGGCCGCTGGGTGCTGCCGCAGGCGCCGGGCGCCGAATTCTCGCTGCTGGTGATGGTCGGCATGGTCGCCGCCTACGTCACCTACCGGCTCGGCGTGTATTACCTGGTCGGCGCCTTCATCGCGGGACTCACCGCGCGCCTGTTGCGCGAGCGGATGCCGAAGCTGGCCTCGCACGACAACATCCACGCATTGCGCCTGTTCGCCAGCTTCTTCGTGCCGTTCTATTTCTTCCACGCCGGCACCGTGATCTCGCGCGACGCATTGAGCTGGGATGCGTTGCTCGTGGGCCTGGGGCTGACCGCCGTGGTCCTGCCGTTGCGGGTCGCGGTGGCGTGGTTGCAGCGGCGGTGGCTGTTCGGCGATGGCCGGGAAGCCGCGATGCGCGTATCGGTGTCGCTGGCGCCGACCCTGGTGTTCACCCTCGTCCTCGCGCAGATCCTGTACGCGCGGTTCGACATACCAGGGGCGCTGTTCGGCGGGCTGGTGCTCTACACCGTGCTCAACACCATGCTGCCGTCGCTGGTGCTGAAGCAGACCTTCGACATCGATCCGCTCGATGCCACGGCGCCGCCGCCCAATCCGGAGGACGCGATCGACCCGGCGCGGCTCAATCCCTCAGGAAATACTCCACCGTCGTCACCACCCGCACCTTCTTGACCTGCGGGCTGCCCTGGTCGCGATCGCTGATGGCGACCACGCCCTGGTTCGCGGTGCGGATCCCGCCCAGCTTCGAGCCCGAGTCCTTGGCGAACTGATCGGCGGACTCGCGCGCGTTGGCGGTGGCTTCGGCGATCAGCGCCGGCTTGATGTCATTGAGTTTCGTGTAGTCGAACTCCGGCATCGCGCCTTGGTCGAGCATCACCCCGCCGGCGACCAGCTGCCCGCTGTTGCGCATCGCCTGCAGCGCCCTGGGCACGTCGTTGGTGCGCAGGATCACGGTGTTGGCGTAGCGGAAGCGTTCGGGCGCGCGGTTTTCGCCAAAGGCATACGCCCAGCGGTCTTCCAGCCGTGGCGGCGAGACCACGATCTCCTCCGGCTTGAAGCCGGCATCGAGGAAGAACTTGCGGATCGCCGCGGTATTGGCGCTGAGCGCACGCTGCACGCCCGCCAGGTCGTTGCCGCCGACCGTGTGCGGCAGCGGCCACACCAGCAGGTCGGCATCGACGATGCGTTCGGCCGAGCCCTTGACGGTGACGTAGCGGTCCTGGGTCTTGATCTTGACCAGCCCCTGGCCGATGTTCCAGCCGGCGAAGAGCAGGCCCAGCGCCAGGACCACGGCGGCCAGGGTCGAGAAGGTGCTGCGGTCGGACATGGCGGCTCCCCGGGGTGCTCCTGCTTGAATGTACGCGAGCAGGCCCCAGAATAGCGCCCATGCCGATCTATGCCTTCGCCTGCGACGCCTGCGGTCACGAATTCGACAGGTTGCAGAAACTCTCAGCCCCCGACCCGGATGCCTGCCCGTCCTGCGGCAAGCCGGCCGTCCGGCGCAAGGTGACCGCGCCCAGCTTCCGCCTGGCCGGTGGCGGCTGGTACGAGACCGATTTCAAGAAGGACGGCAAGCGCAACCTGGCCGGCGACGCCGCCAGGCCGGCCGATTCGAAATCTGATTCGAAACCTGGTTCGAAACCCGATTCGAAACCTGCCGGGGACACCAAGCCCGCCGAGGCCGCCAAGCCTTAGAATGTCGGGCTTTCCCCAGCGAACGCCCCCATGCGCACCCATCTTTGCGGCCAGGTCGACGACGAGGCGCTGATCGGCCAGCCGGTCACCCTGTGCGGCTGGGCCGACGTCGCCCGCGACCTCGGCGGCCTTTGCTTCATCGACCTGCGCGACCATGCCGGCATCGTCCAGGTCGTGGCCGAGCCCGCCGACGTCGAAGGCAATGCCGAGGTGCAGGCCGTCGCGGCGAAGGTCGGCTACGAGGACTGCCTGCGGGTCACCGGCATCGTGCGCCGCCGCGAGAAGCCGAACCCGAAGCTGCCGACCGGGCAGCTGGAAGTGGTGGCCACGCGCATCGAGGTGCTGAACAAGGCCGAGCCGCTGCCGTTCCACGCGCACGAGAACGCCGGCGAGGACATCCGCCTCAAGTACCGCTACCTCGACCTGCGCACGCCGGAAATGCAGCGCAAGATGCGCACCCGCATCCGCCTGGTGCAGGCGCTGCGCCGCTGGCTGGACGCGCGCGGCTTCCAGGACGTCGAGACCCCGATCCTGACCAAGGCCACGCCCGAGGGCGCGCGCGATTTCCTGGTGCCGGCGCGGATGCACCCGGGCGAGTTCTACGCGCTGCCGCAATCGCCGCAGCTGTTCAAGCAGATCCTGATGGTTGCCGGGTTCGACCGCTACTACCAGATCGCGCGCTGCTTCCGCGACGAGGCGCTGCGCGCCGACCGCCAGCTCGAGTTCACCCAGCTGGACATGGAGTTCGCCTGGGTCGACGAGAAGATCGTGCAGGACACCACCGAAGCGATGGTGCGCGATGTGTTCCGTGAAGTGATGGACGTGGAGCTCGGCGAATTCCCGCGGCTGACCTACGCCGAGGCGATGCGCCGCTACGGATCGGACAAGCCGGACCTGCGCATCGCGCTGGAACTGGTGGACGTCGCCGGACTGGTGAAGGGCAGCGATTTCAAGGTGTTCACCGAGTGGGCGGATGCCGATGGCGGCCGCGTCGCCGCGCTGCGCATCCCCGGTGGCGCGTCGCTGTCGCGCAAGCAGGTGGACGAATACGCCGCGCACGCCGCGAAGTTCGGTTCCAAGGGCCTGGCCTACGCGAAGATCGACGAGGCCGGTGCGGTGAACTCGCCGATCGCCAAGTTCTTCGACGAGGCCGGTTTCGCCACGCTGCTGCAGGCGGTCGGCGCCGGCAAGGGCGACCTCGTGTTCTTCGGCGCCGGCCCGTACAGGACGGTCTGCGACTTCATGGGCGCGGTGCGGTTGAAGGCCGGCAAGGACTTCGGGCTCGTCGAGGCGGGCTGGAAACCACTTTGGGTCACCGACTTCCCGATGTTCGAATGGGACGGGGAGGAGCAGCGCTACGTCGCGTTGCACCATCCGTTCACCGCGCCTGCCGTCGACGACGAGGCCGACCTGCGCGCGAATGCGGCGACCGCGGTCAGCCGCGGCTACGACATGGTGCTCAACGGCAACGAGATCGGCGGAGGGTCGATCCGCATCCATCGTTCGTCCATGCAGTCGGCGGTGTTCGACCTGCTCGGCATCGGCGCGCAGGAGCAGCAGGCGAAGTTCGGCTTCCTGCTCGAGGCGCTGAAGTACGGCGCGCCGCCGCACGGCGGCATCGCCTTCGGCATCGACCGCATCGCGGCGCTGATGGCCGGCACGGAATCGATCCGCGACGTCATCGCCTTCCCCAAGACCACGACCGCCCAGGACCTGATGACCGACGCACCGTCGCCGGTGCCGGACAAGCAGCTGGCCGAGGTCCACGTCGCGGTGCGGGCGAAGGAATGACCGGGGCGCTGGCGATCCGGCGGGCCGGCGCGGGCGATGCCGCCGCGCTGTCGGCGATCGGCCGCGACACGTTCACCATCACGTTCGGGCACCTTTATCCGCCGGAAGACCTGGCGACCTTCCTCGACGACAGCCACGGCGAAGCGGCGTACGCCAGGTTGCTCGACGATCCGCGCTACGGCCTGTGGCTGCTGGAGGACGCCGGCCGCGCTGTCGGCTTCGCCGTGGCGGGTCCGTGCGGCCTGCCGCACGCGGACGTGCGCGCCGACGATGGCGAGCTCAAGCGCCTGTACCTGCTGCCCGAAGTACAGAACGGCGGCTGGGGCGGCCGCCTGTTCGCCACCGCGATCGACTGGCTGCAGGCGCAAGGGCGCCACCGCATCTGGATCAGCGTCTGGTCCGAGAACTTCGGTGCGCAGCGGTTCTACGGCCGCCATGGTTTCGCCAAGGTCGCCGAATACGAATTCCCGGTGGGCAGGCAGCGCGACATCGAGTTCATGTATCGGCGGGATTCCTAACCAGCCGTTCAGGAATGTGGCGGGACACTCGCGGACACGCCCCACCGGGAGGAAAGCCATGGAACGCAACGCCCGCAGCCTGCTCTCCGTCTCCCTGTTCACGGCTACGCTGGCCCTCTCGGGCGCAGCGCTCGCCGGGCAGCCGCCTGCCTCCGCGCTGGCCGGACCGGCAATGCAGGCGGGCCCGGTCGAGGTCTACTGGGCCGAGCCGTCCACTTTCTCGGAAGTGCGCCTGAGCATGAATCCCCGCGCGGCGCTCCAGGGCGACTGGGTCAGCCGCCTCGCCAACCATGTGCGCGATGAGGCGGAGCACCGCCTGCCGGCCGGCGATCGCATGGAAATCGTGATCAAGGACGTGGATCGCGCCGGCGAGCTGACCCCGATCCACGGCACGCGGGTCATGCGCGAGCTCACCGCGCCGATGATCAAGCTCAGCTACGTCCATCGCGACGCCAGCGGCGAGGTCGTGGACTACGGCGAACGTACCTTGCGCGACCTGTCCTACCTGCACGGCCCGGCCAGCGTGGACCTGGATCCGCTGCGCTACGAGAAGCGCCTGATCGACCGCTGGCTGTCGCAAGCGCTGCCCGCCGCCTGAGCAGGCCCGCGCGCCGCGTCATCCTGATGCCCGGGCTGTGGATGCCCGGGGCGTCCATGCACTGGCTGGCGTCGCACCTGCGCAAGGCCGGCTTCGCGCCCGAAATCCTCGGCTACCGGGCGGTAGCCGATGGCCCCGGACTCGCCATCGAACGCCTTGCGGAGCGGCTCCTGGCCGAGGGCGAGGCCGATATCGTCGCCCACAGCCTGGGCGGACTGGTCGCGCTGCAGGCATTGTGCGACGCGCCGCGACTGCCGGTCGCGAAAGTGGTCTGCCTCGGGTCGCCCTTGAACGGCAGCGGAGCCGCGGCCGGGATGTTGCGCTGGGCACCGGCCGCAACCTTGCTGGGTCGCAGTGCGCGGTTGCTCCGCGACGGTTTGCGACTGGGAGAGGAACACTGCTGGGTCGGGCGGGCCCGGGTCGGCGTCATCGCCGGCCGCGTCCCCCACGGCCTGGGCGCCCTGTTCGCGGGATTCGGGGGCGAACACGACGGCACCGTGGCGGTTGCCGAAACCCGGCTCGACGGCATTTCCGACCATGTCGTGGTGAAAGCCAGCCACAGCGGCCTGCTGTTCTCGGGGGAAGCTGCGGGGCAGGCGGTCCATTTCCTCCGGGACGGCTGCTTCCTGCATTAGCTAGAATCGCGCCCTTTCCAGCTTGCAGGCGATTCCCCATGGGTAGAGGCCCTTCCATCGAGGCGCGGAAGAACGCCGAGGATGCGCGCCGCGGCAAGATCTTCACCAAGATCATCCGCGAGATTTCCGTGGCGGCCCGCGCCGGAGGCGGCGACCCGGGCGGCAACCCGCGCCTGCGCAGCGCCATCGACAAGGGCCTGGCGGCGAACATGACCAAGGATGTCATCGAGCGCGCGATCAGGAAGGCCACCGGCGAACTCGAGGGTGTCGAGTACGAGGAGATCCGCTACGAGGGCTACGCCCCCGGCGGCGTCGCCGTGATCGTGGACTGCCTCACCGACAACCGCGTGCGCACCGTCGCCGATGTCCGCCATGCGTTCGGCAAGTTCGGCGGCAACATGGGCACCGAGGGCTCGGTCGCCTTCATGTTCCGCAAGCTCGGCGTGCTGTCGTTCGACGCGGGCGTGGACGAGGAGCGGCTGACCGAGGCGGCCATCGAGGCCGGCGCCGACGACGTGGTGGTGCACGACAACGGCGCGATCGACGTGCTCACCGCGCCGGAATCCTTCGCCGAGGTGAAGGCGGCGATGGACGCGGCCGGGTTCCGCGCCGACATCGCCGAACTCGCCATGCGCGCCGACAACGACGTGGTGGTCGAAGGCGAGACCGCCCAGCAGGTGGCGAAACTGCTGCGCTGGCTCGAGGACATGGACGACGTGCAGGCGGTCCATTCCAATGCCGACCTCGGCGACGCCGCTTACGCGTAAGCTGGGCCCGTGATCCGCATCCTCGGCATCGACCCGGGTTCGCAGCGGACCGGCATCGGCGTGGTCGACGTCGACGATGCCGGCCGCTGCCGCTACGTCCACGCGCAGGCGCTGGTGCTGCTGGGGGCCGACGATTTCCCGTCGCGCCTGGGCCTGTTGTGCGACGGCCTGGAGGCGTTGCTGGACGAGTGGCGGCCGCAGCAGGTGGCGATCGAGACGGTGTTCATGGACAAGTCCGCGACCTCGGCGCTCAAGCTCGGCCATGCCCGCGGCGCGGCACTGGCGACGGTGGTGCGGCGCAAGTTGCCGGTCAGCGAGTACGCGCCACGGCTGATCAAGCAGTCGCTGGTCGGGCGCGGAGCGGCCGACAAGGCGCAGGTGCAGCACATGGTGCGTCTGCTGCTCAACCTCGCGGCCGACGCGAAGCTGCAGGCCGACGCCGCCGACGCGCTGGCCGTGGCGCTCACCCACGCGCACATGAGCGCGACCGCCGGGCGCACCGGCGTCAGCACGGCCCTGTTGCGGAGGCGCGGCGGATGATCGGCAGGCTCAAGGGCATCCTCGTGCACAAGCAGCCGCCGTGGCTGGTGGTCGACGTCAATGGCGTCGGCTACGAACTGGAGGCGCCGATGAGCACCTTCTACGACCTGCCCGAAACCGGTCGCGAGGTCGCCCTGTTCACCCACTACGCGCAGAAGGAGGACAGCGTCTCGCTGTACGGCTTCCTGCGGGAAGGCGAGCGGCGGCTGTTCCGCGACGTGCAGAAGGTTTCCGGCATCGGCGCAAGGATCGCGCTGGCGGTGCTGTCGGGCGTGAGCGTGGACGAATTCGCGCGACTGGTGCAGGCCTCCGACGTGGCCGCGCTCACCCGCATCCCCGGCATCGGCAAGAAGACCGCCGAACGCATGGTGGTCGAGCTGCGCGACCGCGCGGCCGATTTCGGTGGTGGCGGCGGCCCGCTGGCGGGCGCCGGCATCGGCGACGCCCAATCCGAGGCCGTGGCCGCGCTGCAGCAGCTGGGCTACAAGCCCGTCGAGGCCGCGCGCATGGCACGCGAGGCCGTGGCCGCGGGCGACGATTCCGCGACCATCATCCGCAAGGCGCTACAGTCCGCGCTGCGCTGAGCGGCGCAGGCCAGGAAAATCCATGCCGACCCAGCACAAACGCGCCCATGCCCACGGCAATACCGGGCTCGCGGGACTCATCCTCGGCGCCATCGGCGTCGTCTTCGGCGACATCGGCACCAGCCCGCTGTACACGCTGAAGGAGGCCTTCAGCCCCCACTACGGGCTCACCGCCAACCACGACACCATCATCGGCATCCTGTCGCTGGTGTTCTGGGCCTTGATGCTGGTGGTGACGCTGAAGTACGTCACCATCGTCATGCGTGCCGACAACGAGGGCGAGGGCGGCATCATGGCGCTGATGGCGCTGGCGCAGCGCACCCTCGCCAAGGGTTCCCGGGCCGCCTACGTGGTCGGCATCCTCGGGGTATTCGGCGCCGCGCTGTTCTTCGGCGACGGCGTGATCACGCCCGCGATCTCGGTGCTGTCGGCGCTGGAAGGCCTCGAGGTGGTGGCGCCCTCGCTGGACCGCTGGGTGGTGCCGCTGACCGTGGTCGTGCTGCTGGCGCTGTTCGCGACCCAGCGCTACGGCACCCACAAGGTCGGGCGCGTGTTCGGACCGGTCACCGCGCTCTGGTTCGTCGCATTGGCGGTGCTGGGCGTGCTCAACATCACGCACGAGCCGGAGGTGCTGCACGCGATCAATCCCTGGTGGGCGATGCAGTTCTTCGCCAACCACGGCTGGCACGGCGTGTTCATCCTCGGCGCGGTGGTGCTGGCGGTCACCGGCGGCGAGGCGATCTACACCGACATGGGCCATTTCGGTGCGCGCCCGGTGCGCCTGGCCTGGTACTGGTTCGTGCTGCCCGCGCTGATGCTCAACTACCTGGGGCAGGGCGCGCTGGTGCTCGAGGACCCGACCGCGATCCGCAATCCTTTCTACATCGGCGTCCCCGACTGGGCGCGGCTGCCGATGATCATCCTGGCGACCGCCGCCACGGTGATCGCCTCGCAGGCGGTGATCACCGGCGCGTTCTCGGTCACGCGCCAGGCGATGCAGCTCGGCTACATCCCGCGCATGCTGATCCGCCACACCTCCCGCGACGCCATCGGCCAGATCTACATCCCGGGCGTCAACTGGGCGATGGCGGTGGTCGTGATCCTGCTGGTGGTCAGCTTCGGCAGTTCCACCAACCTGGCCACTGCCTACGGGATTTCGGTGTCCGGCACGATGCTGATCGACACCCTGCTGCTGGCCCTGGTGGCCTATGCCTTGTGGCCGCGCTGGCGCTGGGTGGTCCTGCCGCTGTGCGTCGTCTTCCTGGTCGGCGACCTCGCGTTCGTCGTCGCCAACGGCGCCAAGCTGATGCAGGGCGGCTGGTTCCCGCTGGCGCTGGGCATCGTCCTGTTCACCTTGTTGCGCACCTGGCGCCGTGGCCGCGAGCTGCTCTACCAGGGCATCCGCAGCCAGGGCATCCAGCTCGACAGCTTCCTGCCCGGCCTGATGCTCGCCCCGCCGGTACGCGTGCCGGGCACCGCGATCTTCCTGATCGCCCACACCGGCATGGTGCCGCAGGCGCTGCTGCACAACCTGAAACACAACAAGGTCCTGCACGAGCGCAACGTGTTCCTGACCGTGGAGACATTGAATGTCCCGTATGCGCCAGCGGACAGACGGCTGCGGATCGACGAGATCGGCAACGACTTCCACCGCGTGATCCTGCGTTTCGGCTTCATGGAAACGCCGGACGTGCCATTGGCGCTGATGCGTTCCTGCGACAGGGGCGGGATCCATTTCGACCCGATGGAAACGACCTACTTCGCCAGCCGCGAGACCATCGTCGCGCGCAGGGGAGGCGGCATGCCGATCTGGCGCGACAAGCTGTTCGCGGTGATGCACCGCAACGCCGCGCCGGCGACGGGCTTCTTCCGGATCCCGGGCAACCGGCTGGTGGAGCTCGGGTCACAGGTCGAGATCTAGTGGGCCATAATCGCGGCATGCAGGAAGATCGCCTGATCAACCCGGACGCGACCATCGAGGACGAGGCCGCCGAGGCCTCGATCCGGCCGAAGCGGCTGGACGAATACCTGGGCCAGCAGCCGGTCCGCGAGCAACTGGGCATCTACATCGAGGCCGCCCGCGGCCGCGGCGAGGCGATGGACCACGTGCTGATCTTCGGGCCCCCGGGGCTCGGCAAGACCACGCTCAGCCACGTCATCGCCAACGAGCTGGGCGTCGGGTTGCGGGTGACGTCCGGCCCGGTGATCGAGAAGGCCGGCGACCTTGCCGCGCTGCTGACCAACCTGCAGCCGCACGACGTCCTGTTCATCGACGAAATCCATCGCCTTTCGCCCGTGGTCGAGGAAGTGCTGTACCCGGCGATGGAGGATTTCCAGATCGACATCATGATCGGCGAGGGCCCCGCGGCCCGTTCGATCAAGCTCGACCTGCCGCCTTTCACCCTGGTCGGCGCCACCACCCGCGCCGGGCTGCTGACCGCGCCGCTGCGCGACCGCTTCGGCATCGTCCAGCGGCTGGAGTTCTATTCCCCGGAGGAGCTGACGCGGATCGTGCGGCGCTCGGCGAGGATCCTGGGCATCGACTGTTCGCCCGAGGGCGCCGACGCGATCGCGAGCCGCGCCCGCGGCACGCCCCGCATCGCCAACCGGCTGCTGCGGCGCGTGCGCGACTATGCCCAGGTGCGCGCCGGCGGACACATCGACGGCGCCGTGGCCGACGCCGCGATGGCGATGCTGAAGGTCGACCCGGAAGGCTTCGACGAACTCGACCGGCGCCTGCTGCGCACGATCGTCGAGGCGTTCGATGGCGGCCCGGTAGGCGTCGAGTCGCTGGCGGCCGCCTTGAGCGAGGAGCGCGGCACGCTGGAGGACGTGGTCGAACCTTTCCTGATCCAGCGGGGCTTCCTGGTGCGCACCGCACGCGGCCGCATGGCGACGCCGAAGGCGTACCAGCACCTGGGCCTGCGACCCAAGGCGGGCGCCCCGGACCTGTTCGGGTCTTAACCGGTGTTCAGCCATCCGCTGCGGGTTTACTGGGAAGATACCGACGCTGGCGGCGTGGTCTACCACGCGCAGTACCTGGCGTTCCTCGAGCGCGCGCGCAGCGAGTGGTTGCGTTCGCTCGGGCAGGACCAGGAACTGCTGCGCCGCGAGCACGACCTCGTGTTCGCGGTGCGGGCAATGCAGGTGGACTTCCGCGCGCCGGCGCGGCTGGACGATGCATTGCACGCGACGGTGGCCCTGCGCGAGTGCCGCAACGCCAGCATGGTGTTCGCGCAGGAAGTCCGTCGCGGCGACAGGCTGCTGCTGGCGGCGACCGTGAGGATCGCGGTGCTGGCCGCTTCGACCTTCCGGCCGCGCCCGCTGCCGGACGCGCTCTACGACACGCTCAAGGACCTGGAGGAACGCGACTGATGCAGCCCATCGAACCCACCGCCGCGCAGGACGGCATCAACATGCTGGCGCTGGTGCTGCACGCCTCGATCCCGGTGCAGCTGGTGATGCTGCTGCTGCTGTTCGGGTCGGTCGCGTCCTGGGTGATCATCTTCCGCAAGAAGCGCGTGCTCGACCGCGCCGAGGAAGAGGCCGACCGCTTCGAGGAGCGCTTCTGGTCCGGCGCCGAGCTGTCGAAGCTCTACGCGGGCGCCACCGAGCGCAACCGCGAGATCGGCGGCCTGGAGGCGATCTTCGAGGGCGGCTTCCGCGAGTTCCACAAGGTGCGGCAGCGTCGCGGCGGCGACAGCCGCATGCAGCTGGAATCGGCGCAGCGCGCCATGCGCGCGGCGGCCTCGCGCGAGCTGGACGGGCTGGAGCGCAACCTCGAGTTCCTCGCCAACGTCGGCTCGATCGCACCCTACGTCGGCCTGTTCGGCACGGTGTGGGGGATCATGGTCTCGTTCCAGGGGCTGGCCAACGTCAAGGAAGCGACCATCGCCACGGTGGCGCCGGGCATTTCCGAGGCGCTGATCGCCACCGCGATGGGCCTGTTCGCGGCGATCCCGGCGGTGTGGGCGTACAACCGCTACGCCACGCGCGTGGAGCGGATGTCGGTGCGCTACGACACCTTTTCCGAGGAGTTCTCCTCGATCCTGCAGCGCCAGGCCCACCTCGAAGAGGCCTGAACCATGGCCATGACCGCATCCGGGCGGCGCATCCGCAAGCGCAGGCTGAAGGCCGACATCAACGTCGTGCCCTACATCGACGTGATGCTGGTGCTGCTGATCATCTTCATGGTCACCGCGCCGCTGCTGAACCTGGGCGTGGACGTGAAGCTGCCGCAGGTGGCCGCGGCCACCGTCGAGCAACCGAAGCAGCAGGTGGTGGTGCAGCTGGCGCAGGACGGCAGCCTCGCGCTGATCCAGCGCGACGGCCAGGGCGAAACCAGCAAGCTGGCGCTGGACGAGGCCGAGCTCATCGCCCGCGTCGGCGCCTTCCGCACCCAGGACCCCAACCTCACCGTGTTCCTTGCCGCCGACGGCGCGGTGCCGTACGAAGACGTGCTGCGCATGCTGCAACGGCTGCGCACCGAGGCGATGGTGGACAAGGCGACCCTGCTGACGCGGTCGCCGGAGCCGGCCGCGCGGTGAGGGAGACCCGCGCCGACACCCAGCGTGCCGTCGCCGGTGCCCTCGCACTGCACGTGTTGCTGTTCGCGCTGATGTTCGCGGGGCTGTGGTGGACCCGCACCGCCAACCCTGTCTCGGCCGCCGGCCCGATGATCGAAGCCGACCTGATCGACCCCAATGCGCTGTCGGCGCCGCTGCGCAGCGCGCTGGACGCGCCGGCCGAGGAGCCGCCCGCCCCGGTGCCGGATATCGAACCGGAGCCGGTCCAGCCGGAACCGCAGGAGGCCGTGCCGCCGCCGCAGGCGCAGCCGCAGCCGCAGGACTTCATTCCCGAACCGGACATGCGCGAGCAGGAGCGCGTCGAGCGCGAAGCAGAGGCCGCGCGCCAGGCCGCCCGCGAGCAGGAGGAAAAGCGCCGGCAGGAGCAGATCGACCTGACCGAACGCAAGCGCGTGGCCGAGCAGCAGGCGCGCGAAGCGAAGCAGAAGGAAATCGCCGACAAGCTGGCGAAGGTCCGCGCGGAGCGCGAGAAAGCCGAGCGCCAGGCGAAACTGGCCGAACAGCGTTTGCAGCAGATCGAGGACGCCCGTTCCCGCAATGCCGCCGTGGCTGCCGCCCAGTCCGATGCGGCAGCCACCGCCAGCCCGCCGCCTGGCACGGGCGGCGATTCCAACGATCTCGCGGCGCGCTACGCGGCTGCGCTGCAGGCGGCGATCCTGCGCAACTGGACCCGCCCGGAGTCCGTGCCGCTGGGGCAGCGCTGCCGGATCGTGATCCGGCAGATCCCCGGTGGCGAAGTGATCGAGGCGAAGGTCGACCCCAGCTGCCCCTACGACGAACTGGGCCGGCGTTCGGTCGAAGCCGCGGTGCTGAAGGCGCAACCCTTGCCCTACGCGGGCTTCGAACCGGTCTTCCAGCGCACCCTGACCCTGAATTTCATGGCGCAGGACCGTTGAACCCAGCCCTGGTGCGGGTCCATTCATCTTTGAACGGCCCTTCACGGCCAAGCTGTTAACAATCCTGACTGAACCGTTCGGAACCCCCTGAATGAGCCGTCCGCTGCGCGCGCCCGCCGTCCTGCTCCTGTTGTTGCTGTCGTTGTGCCTGCCCGGCCTGGTCGTGGCCCAGGAACGGGGACTGGAGATCGACATCGTCGGCGGCAATGCCGCGGCCCTGCCGATCGCGGTGGTGCCGATGCCCTACCAGGGCGGCGGGGCGGCCCCGGACACCGACATCGCCGGCATCGTGCGCTCGGACCTGGCCCGCTCCGGCCAGTTCCGGACCCTGGACGAGGCGCAGATGGTCGAGCGCCCGACCCGTGGCAGCGAAGTCGTCTACCCCACCTGGCGCCTGCTCAAGCAGGACTTCCTGGTCGTGGGCCGGGTCGTGGACGGCGCCCCGGGCAACTACCGGGTCGAGTACGAGCTGTACGACGTCGCCCGCCAGCAGCGCCTGCTGGGTTTCGCGCTGACCGCGCCGGCCGGCGCCATGCGCGACGTCGCCCACCAGATGGCCGATGCCATCTACGAGAAGATCCTCGGCGTGCGTGGCGCGTTCTGGACGCGGATCGCCTACGTCACCGCGACGGGCGTCGGTCGCGGCACCCAGTACGCGTTGATGGTCGCCGACTCCGACGGCTGGAACCCGCAGACCGTGGTCCGCTCCGGCGAACCGTTGCTGTCGCCTGCATGGAGTCCGGATGGCCGCAAGCTGGCCTACGTCAGCTTCGAGCGCGGCAATTCCTCGATCTACATCCAGGACATCGCCACCGGCGCGCGCGAGCTCGTCGCCAGCTTCCGCGGCATCAACGGCGCGCCGGACTTCTCCCCCGACGGCCGCCGCCTGGCACTGACCCTGTCGAAGTCCGGCAACCCGGAAATCTACGTGATGGACCTGGGCAGCAAGGCGCTGACCCAGGTCACCAACCAGTTCGGCATCGATACCTCGCCGACCTGGAGCGCGGACGGCAACACCCTGTACTTCACCTCCGACCGCGGCGGCAAGCCGCAGATCTACCAGGTCTCCGCCAGCGGCGGCGGCGCGACCCGGGTCAGCTTCCAGGGCAGTTACAACGCCGATCCGAGCGTGTCCGACGACGGCAGGAAGATCGCCACCACCCAGGGCAACGGCAACAACTACCGGATCGCGCTGCTGGACCGCAGCCTGGGCTCGCCGCGCTGGTCGCTGCTCTCGCCCGGCTCCCTCGACGAATCCCCCAGCTTCGCCCCCAACGCCGGCATGTTGCTGTATGCGGCCAAGGAAGGCGGACGCGGCGTGCTCTATGCGGTCTCGGCCGATGCCCGTGTCCGCCAGCGTTTGGTGCTGGCAGACGGCGACGTCCGCGAGCCGGCCTGGGGCCCGTATCGCGAGCGCCGCTGATCCCTCTTGCGGCCCCGGCGGGTGCCGGGCGCCGAAAGGTCGTCGTAGTTCCACTCACCGTTCACCAGCTCAGACGAGGAAGCGCAATGAACACCACGAGTCGAGTCCTGCTGGCCGCGCTGCTGTGCACCGCCGCGGTCGCCTGCTCCAAGAAGGTCAAGGAAGTTCCACCGCCCGTGACCGCAACCCCCGAAGCCCCGGTCACGCAACCGGCCGATACCTCGGGCATCTACGGTCCCGAGGACCTGGATACCGATGCCTGCCTGCGCAACCGCATCGTCTATTTCGACTTCGACATGGACAACGTGCGTCCGGAGTTCCAGGACGAGATGGCCTGCCATGCGAAGTACCTGCGCGACCGCCCGTCCTCGCGCATGACGCTGGAAGGCCACGCCGACGAGCGCGGCAGCCGCGAGTACAACGTCGCCCTGTCCGAGCGCCGCGGCAATGCCGTGTCCTCGGCGATCCAGGCCAACGGCGGCTCCGGCACGCAGATGTCGGTGGTCAGCTACGGCGAGGAGCGCCCGGTGTGCACCGAGTCGAACGAGGACTGCTGGCAGCGCAACCGCCGGGTCGAGATCGTGTACACGGTCAAGTAAGAGCGGGAACAGGGAACAGGGAACAGGGAACAGGGAACGGTGGAATGCCGCGACCTGGGCCCTTTCCCGCCTGCGGACAGTCGCGAGTAAGGCAGCGGTGATCCCGCTGCCTTACTCTTTTGCGGGTCTTCACGTCTTTCCGGGGCCTACGATGACCATCCGATCCTCGCTTTTCGCCGCCGCGATGCTGCTGGCGCTGGTGCCGGCCGTGGCGCAGGCGCAGCGCGCCAGCCTCGCCGAGCGGGTGGCCGCGCTGGAACAGCGCGCCGCCGTCGACCAGGGCAACGTCGACCTGTTGCGCCAGGTGAACGCGCTGAAGGATGAAGTGCAGTCGCTGCGCGGCCAGCTGGAGGAACTGCAGCACGAGTTGCAGACCTGGCGCGAAAGCAGCCGCAACCAGTACCTGGACGTCGACGGCCGGTTGACGCGGCTGGAAGGCGGCACCCCGGCGACCTTGCCGCCGACCACGGCGCTGCCGCCGGAGGACGAGCCGGCGCGAGCGCCTGCACCCGTCGCGGCGACGCCCGCCGCGCCGGCGCCGGCCACGCCTGGTCCTGTCGGCGATGCCGAGCGCGCCGCGTACGGCGCCGCCTTCGACGTGCTCAAGGCCGGCCGCTACGACGAATCGGCGAACATGTTCCAGGATTTCCTGCGCCAGTTCCCGCAAGGCGGGCTGGTCCCCAACGCGCTGTACTGGCTTGGCGAGAGCTATTACGCCACCCAGAACTACGCGCTGGCGCTCGACCAGTTCCGCTTCCTGCTGGAACGCTTCCCGGCCAACGACAAGGCGCCCGGGGCGCTGCTGAAGCTGGGCCTGTCGCAGTACGGCCTGGGCCAGCGCGCCGACGCCGAATCCACGCTGGCCGAAGTCGGACGCCGCTATCCCGGCAGCGACGCGGCGCGCACCGCCGACGACCGCCTGCGCGCGATGCAGCTGGGTTCATTGCGCTAGCGCCCGGTAAAATGCGCGCATGAGCACCGTCGCCCCGCCAGCGGCCGCCGCCGCCGGGACGGCGGACCGGCTCCGCATCACCGAGATCTTCCTGTCGCTGCAGGGCGAGGCCCGCGACGCGGGCTGGCCGACCGTGTTCGTGCGCCTGACCGGCTGCCCGCTGCGCTGTACGTACTGCGATACCGCCTATGCCTTCCATGGCGGCGAGTGGCGCAGCTTCGACGAGATCCTGGCCGAGGTCGCCCGCCACGGCGTCCGCCACGTCTGCGTGACCGGCGGCGAACCGCTGGCGCAGAAACGTTGCGTCGAACTGCTGCAGCGATTGTGCGACGCCGGATACGAAGTCTCGCTGGAAACCTCCGGGGCGCTGGACATCGGTGGCGTCGACCCTCGCGTGTCGCGCGTGCTGGACATCAAGACGCCTGGTTCGGGCGAGTCGGCGCGCAACCGCTGGGAGAACCTGCCGCTGCTCGGCTCCCGCGACCAGGTGAAGTTCGTCGTCTGCGACCGGGCGGATTTCGAATGGGCGCGCGAAGTGGTGCGCGAGCACGCGTTGCCGGCGCGTTGCGACGTGCTGTTCTCGCCCAGCTTCGGCCAGCTGGACGGGCGCGAGCTCGCCGACTGGATCGTGGCCGAACGCCTGCCGGTACGCTTCCAGCTGCAGCTGCACAAGCTGCTGTGGAACGACGAGCCGGGACGATAGGGAGGCCGTCGACATGGACGCGAGCGCGAAGAATCCCGCGGTGGTGCTGGTCTCCGGCGGCATGGACTCGGCGGTGGTCGCCGCCATCGCGCAGGAGCGCGGATTCTCGGTGCACGCGCTCAGCGTGCGCTACGGGCAGCGGCATACGTCCGAGCTGGACGCGGCCGATCGCGTGGCGCGCGCGCTGGGCGCGGTCGAGCACAAGGTCGTCGCCGTGGACCTGCGCAACATCGGCGGTTCGGCGCTGACCGCCGACATCGCGGTGCCGGAGGACGGCGACGGACACGTGATCGGCGAAGGCATCCCGGTCACCTACGTGCCGGCACGCAACACCATCATGCTGTCGCTGGCCCTGGGCTGGGCCGAGGTGATCGGCAGCTCGGACCTGTTCTGCGGCGTCAACGCGGTGGATTACTCGGGCTATCCCGATTGCCGGCCCGAATTCATCGAGGCCTTCGAGCGCCTGGCGAACGTGGCCACCAAAGCCGGCGTCGAGGGCACGGGTTTCCGCGTCCACGCGCCGCTGCTGCACATGTCGAAGGCCGAGATCGTTCGTGAAGGCCTGCGCCTGGGCGTGGATTTCGCGCAGACCGTCAGTTGCTACCAGGCCGATGCCGAAGGCCGCGCCTGCGGCCATTGCGATGCCTGTCGGCTGCGGGCCGAGGGTTTCGCCGCGGCCGGGATCACCGACCCGACCCGTTACCGGTAAAATCCAGGCCAGGCTGTCTTCGTGGGCCGTTAGCTCAGTCGGTAGAGCATCGGACTTTTAATCCGCTGGTCGATGGTTCGAATCCATCACGGCCCACCATCCATCCGGCGTTCCCTGGAGTTCCCATGGCCCACCCGCCGCGTACCGATGCCAGCGTCGCCAAGCAGCTGTTCCTCGGCGAGATCCTCGAGGAAAACCTGTTCCCGTACCCGCGCATCCGGGAGCGCGACCGGGAGATGCTCGGGGCGATCAACGACGCCGTCGACGCCTTCCTGGGCGACAAGGCGGCCGACTTGCGCCGCTACGACCGCGAGGGCGAGCAGCCTGCCGACTTCATCCAGGCGTTGCGCGAGATGGGCCTGTTCGGCTTGATCATCCCCGAGGAATTCGGCGGCATGGAGCTGTCCAACGGCGCCTATGCCCGCGTTCTCGGCCAGACCAGCAGCCACGACAGTTCGGTATCGCTGACCATCGGCGCCCACAGCTCGATCGGCATGAAAGGATTGCTGCTGTTCGGCAGCGACGAGCAGAAACAGCGCTACCTGCCGCGCCTGGCCAGCGGCGAACTGATCGCCGCTTTCTGCCTCACCGAAGCCGGTGCAGGCTCGGACTCGGCGGCGATCCGGACCCGCGCGGTGCGCAACGACGACGGCAGCTGGACGCTCGACGGCGAGAAGATCTACATCACCAATGGCGGCATCGCCGGCTTCTACACCGTGTTCGCGCGCACCGACACCGCGGAGGGGAAGATCACGGCTTTCATCGTCGACGCGGACCTGCCCGGCGTCAGCCGCGGCCCGCACGAGGACAAGATGGGGATCCGCGCGTCGTCCACCACGACGGTCGCCTTCAGCGGCGTGCGCGTGCCGCCGGAAAACGTGCTCGGTCCCGTCGGCAAGGGTTTCAAGGTGGCGATGAGCATCCTCAACAGCGGCCGCACCGGGCTGGGCGGCGGCGCGGTCGGCGGCATGCGCAACCTGATCCGGTTGTCGACCGCGCAGGCCAACGGCCGCGAGCAGTTCGGCAAGCCGATCGCGGAATTCGGCCTGGTGCGGGCCAAGATCGCGCAGATGGCGATCGACTGCTTCGCCGCCGAAAGCACGGTGTGGATGGTCGCCGGCCTGATCGACGGCGGCCATTCGGACTATTCGGTCGAGGCCGCGATCAGCAAGGTGTTCGCCAGCGAAGCGATCCAGCGTTGCGCCCACGAAGCGCTGCAGATCGCCGGCGGCAACGGCTTCATGCGCGAGTTCCCCTACGAGCAGGTCACCCGCGACAGCCGCATCCTCTCGATCTTCGAAGGCACGAACGAGATCCTGCGCCTTTACATCGCCCTGTCCGGGCTGAAGGTCGCCGGCGCCAGCCTCGGCGAGCTGCAGGCCGCGGTCGGCAAGATCTTCAACGATCCGATCAAGGGTTTCGGCGTGCTCGGCGGCTATACCGGGCGGCGTGTGCGCGAGGCCACCGGCTATGGCATCGACCGCATCGGTTTCGAATTGCCCGGCACGCTGCGGCGACCGGCGGCGACGCTGGAACAGTACGCCTCCGAGCTCTCCAGGGCGGGCGATCGCCTGCTGCGCCGCCATGGCAAGGCGGTCACCGACATGCAATACCACCAGCAGCGCCTGGCCGATGTCGCGATCGATTTGTTCGTCGGCCTCTGCGTACTCTCCCGCGCCGCTTCGCTGGTCGCCGGAAACCACCGCGAAGCCGAAGACGCCGTGCGCATCGCACGCGTTTTCGCGCGGCAGGCGCGCCGGCGCATGGCGCGCAACCTGCGCGCGCTGGAGCGCAACGACGACCTGCAGATGGAGAAGCTGGCGGCCTCGACCCTGGCTCGCGGTTCCTATCCGTTCGACGTGGCCTGAACCGGGTTGCGCTCCGCGTCCAGGCGGATCGTGCGGTCGGCGATGCCCGGCCAGGTCTTCATCGCCTGCCGGCTGACCCGCTCGAAGAACTGGACGAAGCGCATCACCTGCGGATGCGTCATCGCCTGCCGCCCCGGATGCCCGGCTTGCAGGGTTTGCTCCTGCTGCCAGCGCCATCGCGGGACGACGTCGAAGCCGGGTCCTTGCAGGAACAGCAGGTACGGCAGGCGTTGCCACAGCGGCGGGTAGTCCCGCGCCAGGCACTGGTTGCTCCAGCGCCGCCAGGTACCCTCCGGGTCCTCTTCGCGCTCGAGCCGGTTGATCGGATCCGACAGCGCTTGCGGCGGCTCGGCCGGCACTTTCAGGAACCAGCCCTCGAGCACCACCAGGTCGGCGTGGTCGACCCGCGGCCACTGCGACTCGGGCAGGCGGTCATCGGCGATCTTGTCGAAGCGGGGCAGGGTCGTCGGCCGGCCTTGCGCCAACGCGTCCACCACCTCGCAGGCCAGGGCCGGATCGTGGGTTCCCGGAACGCCGCGGGTGGAGCACAGCGGGTGCACCTCGCGGCCGAGCTTCTGCCGTGCCGCGTGGCCAAGGTAGAAGTCGTCGATCGACAGCGGCACCACGCGCAGCCCGCGCTCGCGGCCGAGCGCGGCAAGCTGCAACGACAGGGTGGACTTGCCGGTACCCTGCAGCCCGGCGACGGCGAACACCTTGCCGGCGCCGCGGGCGAGTTCGAAAACCGTGGAAACGAAGCCTGGCGCGTAGCCCGCGGCCAGGTGCTTGTGCGTGGGGTCCATCGCGCGACAATAGCGCAATGGACGAAACCCCCGCCGACGCCCCCGACGATCCGCTGTTCGCCGAAGCCCTGGCCGAATTCGCACGGCTGTTCGACGCCGCGGCGCTGGCCGGCGAACCCGACCGTACCGCGATGACCCTCGCTACCGCGGCGCTGGATGCGCGCCCGTCGGCGCGCACCGTGCTGCTCAAGGGCTTCGATGCGCGCGGTTTCGTGTTCTACACCCACATGGACGGGCGCAAGGGACGCGAGCTGCAGGCCAATCCATACGCCGCGCTGCTGTTCCACTGGCCGCGGATCGGCCAGGGCATCCAGGTGCGGATCGAGGGCCGCGTGCACACCGTCCCCGACGACGAAGCCGACGCCTATTTCGCCACGCGCCCGCGTGGGAGCCAGCTGGGTGCGTGGGCTTCGCTGCAGTCGGAAACGCTGGACGCGCGCGCATCCTTCGAGCAGCGGCTGGCCGAGGTCGAGTGCCGTTTCGAGGGCCGCGAAGTCCCGAGGCCACCGCGCTGGACCGGTTTCCGCGTGCGCCCGCGCTGGATCGAGTTCTGGCATGCCGCGCCGTTCCGCTGGCACGAGCGCGTGCTCTACGAACGCGACGTCGCCGCGCGCTGGTCGAAGCGGATGCTGTATCCGTGACGGCTGGCGTCGGCCCGCGGCGCATCGTCTGCCTCACCGAGGAACCGACCGAGGTCCTGTATGCGCTCGGCGAGCAGGACCGCATCGTCGGCATCAGCGGCTTCACCGTCCGTCCGCCGCGCGCGCGACGCGAGAAGCCGAAGGTCAGCGCGTTCACCAGCGCGAAGATCGGCGCGATCCTCGAGCTCGAACCGGACTTCGTGGTCGGCTTCTCCGACATCCAGGCCGACATCGCCGCCGAACTGATCAGGCATGGGATCGAGGTCTGGATCAGCAACCATCGCAGCGTCGAAGGGATCATCGATTACGTGCGCCGGCTCGGCGCGCTGGTGGGCGCGGCCGATCGTGCGAACGCGTACGCGGATGGCCTGCGGCGCGGATTGGAGGAGATCGCGGCGGCTGCCGCGACACTGCCCCGCCGCCCGAAGGTCTATTTCGAGGAGTGGGACGAACCGCCGATCACCGGCATCCGCTGGGTCGCCGAACTCATCCGCATCGCCGGCGGCGACGACATCTTTCCGGAACGCGCGTGCGAACCGCTGGCGAAGGCGCGCATCCTCGAGGACGCCGGCGAGGTCGTGCTTCGTGCGCCGGACATCATCCTGGGCTCGTGGTGCGGCAAGAAGTTCCGCCCGGACAAGGTCGCCGCGCGCCCGGGCTGGGAGGCGATTCCCGCGGTCCGCGATGGACAACTGTTCGAGGTGAAGTCCCCGATCATCCTGCAGCCCGGGCCGGCGGCGTTGACCGACGGCGTCGCCGCGATGGCCGCGATCTTCCGCGACTGGGCCCGCCGGCACGGCTGAGCCGCCTGCCACGAGGCGGCCTTCACGCCGCCTGTGGCATACCTCGGCGGGTCCAAGACGAGGGAGCCTGCCATGTTCCGGAAGTTCGTTGCCACGCCGCTGCTGGTCGGCGCGCTGTCGCTGTCGATGGTCGTGCAGCCCGCCAGCGCGGCCGTCATCAATACCCGCGATGCCTTGTCCGCGGAAGCCCGCGCCGCGACCGAGGACAGCGTCCGCTCGACGCTCGCCCGCGACGACGTGCGCCAGGCCATGGAACGCCTCGGCGTGGATCCGCTCGATGCGCAGGCGCGGGTCGCCTCGCTCAGCGATGCCGAATTGATGCGCATGCAGGGCGAGCTCGACCGGCTGCCCGCCGGTGGCGACGCGATCGCGGTGATCGGCGTGGTCTTCCTGGTGCTGCTGATCCTCGAACTCGTCGGCGTCACCAACATCTTCAACCGGGTCTGATGCCGACGCGCCCCCGGCGGGCGCGGCAACGCGCGGCGGCGGGCCTGGTGCTTGCCGCCGCGCTGCTGTGCGCGGGCTGCTCGATCGATCCCCGCTGGCAACTGGCCCGCGGCGACGCGCCGGCGGCGCCGGTGCTGCTCGACGTGCCGTTCCATCCCCAGACCGAATACCAGTGCGGACCGGCGGCGCTGGCGACGGTGCTTGGCGCCAGCGGGGTCGCGACCAGCCCGCAGGCGCTGGTGCCGCAGGTCTACCTGCCGGGCCGCGAAGGCAGCCTGCAGCTCGAACTGGTCGCCGCCACCCGGCGTGCCGGCCGCATTCCCTATGTGCTGGATCGCGAGCCCGACGGCCTGCTCGCCGAACTCCACGACGGCCGTCCCGTGCTGGTGCTGCAGAACCTGCTGGTGCGCACCTTCCCGCGCTGGCATTACGCGGTGCTGGTCGGCAGCGAGCCCGCGGCCAATTCGCTGTTGCTCAACAGCGGCACCGAGCAGGGCTTGCGGCTCGCCGCCCCGAAGTTCCTGCGCACCTGGGACTGGGGCGGGCGCTGGGCGATGGTGGCGCTGCGCCCGGGCGAACTGCCGGCGCGCGCGGAGCCGCTGCGCTTCCTTTCGGCGGTCGCCGATTTCGAGGCGGTCGCCGGCGCCGAAGCCGCGGGTCCGGCCTAC
Source organism: Lysobacteraceae bacterium (assembly GCA_004297225.1). Taxonomy (GTDB): domain Bacteria; phylum Pseudomonadota; class Gammaproteobacteria; order Xanthomonadales; family Xanthomonadaceae; genus Cognatiluteimonas. The sequence goes on from SCUI01000003.1 coordinate 126,143, forward strand.
GAGGCGGCGCTGCAGCGCTGGCCGGCCGAGCCGCGCGCGCACCTGGCGGCAGGCAACCAGGCATATGCGCGCGGCGATGCCGCGGCGGCGGCAAGGCACTATCGCGTCGGGCTGGCGCTCGCACCGCGGGACGTCGTCCTGGGCAACAACTACGCCAGCGTGCTGGGCGAGCTGGGCTGCCGGGAGGAAGCCGACGGCGCGCTTGCGGCGGCATTGGCCGCGGCCGGCGACGACGGCCAGTGGCGCTCGCAGCTCGAGCAGACGAAGGCAGAACTCGCGAAGACGACCGTTTCGCGCGATGCCGCCTGCGATCGCCTGTAGCGGGATTCAGTCGTTGGCGGCGGACAGTTCGCGGCCACGCACGGTCGCCGCGCGGATCGACTTGCCGACCAGCTCGCGGAATCCGCCGGCCTCGAAAGTCTCGATCGCGGCCTGCGTGGTTCCGTTCGGGGAGGTCACGCGCCGCCGCAGTTCGGCCGCGTCCGCATCGCCTTCGGTGAGCATGCGCGCCGCGCCGAGTACCGTCTGCAGCACCAGGGTGCGCGCGGCATCCGCGGGAAGGCCTTCGGCGAGCGCGGCCGCCTGCATCGCCTCGGCCAGCAGGAACACATAGGCCGGCCCGCTGCCCGATACCGCGGTCACCGCGTCCATCAGCGCCTCGTCGTCGATCCACACGGTGCCGCCCGCCGCGGAAAGCAGGGCCTGCGCGCCTTCCCGGCCGGCGGCGTCGACGCGGGGATTGGCGAACAGCCCGGTGACGCCCGCGCCGAGCAGCGCCGGCGTGTTCGGCATGCAGCGCACCACCGCGATCCCGCCTCCGAGCCAGCGCTCGAGCTGGGTCGCGGTGATGCCGGCGGCAATGGACACCACCAGCGGCCGCGCCTGTTGCGCGATCGGCGCCAGCGCCTCGCAAACCCCGCGCAGCACCTGCGGCTTGACCGCCAGCACCCAGGTGCCCGCGCCGTCGACGGCGGTGGCGTTGCCATCGACGACCTGCACGCCGAAATCGCGGTGCAAGGCCTCGCGCAACTCGGGAACGGGCTCGGAGACGCGGATCGATGCGGCGTCGCGGCCGCGCGCGACCAGGCCGCCGACCAGGCTGCGGGCCATGTTGCCGCCGCCGACGAAGGCGATGGGTGACTGCATCATCGTGGTGTCCTCGGGCCGAACAGGGCGGTGCCGATGCGGACCATGGTCGCACCTTCGGCGATGGCGAGCTCGGCGTCCCCGCTCATGCCCATGGACAGCGTGTCGCATCCCGGATGCCGTTCGCGCAGCGTTTCGAACAATGCGCGCATGCGTCGGAAGCTGTCGCGGCGCCGCGCCATGTCCGGGAACGGCGCGGGGATCGCCATCAGGCCGCGCAGTGCCAGCCGCGGCAGCGAGGCGGCTTCGTCGGCAAGCGCAGGCACGTCTTCCGGTCGCGCGCCATGCTTGCCGGGTTCGCCATCGATGTCGACCTGCAACAGCACGTTCAACGGCGGCGCCCCTGGATCCCGCGCATCGGCAAGCGCATGCAGCAGCTTCGGGCGGTCCACCGTCTGCACCCAGTCGAAATGTCGCGCGGCCTGGGCCGCCTTGTTCGATTGCAGGTGGCCGATCAGGTGCCATTCGATGCCGGAATCGGCCAGTTCGGCCTGCTTCGCCATTGCTTCCTGGACATAGTTCTCGCCCATGGCCGTTACCTCGCCCGGGCGCTCCCGGCGCCATTGGGCGACCAGTTCCGCGACCGCCGTCGCACTCTGGAATTTGCTCACCGCCAACAATCGGGGAGATGGCCGCCCCGCGAGCCGAGCCGCGTTTTCAAGGCTTTGCAGGAGCCGGGGCAGGGGGGTCGGCATTTGTGCCTATACTGCCGCAACGCGGCAGATCCTGGCCAGCGGAACATCCAGCGACACGGGAGAAGCACCAACGATGGACATCGCCGAACTGCTGGCATTCTCGGTGAAGAACAAGGCCTCCGACCTGCACCTGTCGGCCGGCCTGCCACCGATGATCCGCGTCGACGGCGACGTGCGCCGCATCAACATCCCGGCGCTCGACCACAAGCAGGTACACGCGCTGGTCTACGACATCATGTCGGACAAGCAGCGCCGCGATTACGAGGAGTTCCTCGAGGTCGACTTCTCCTTCGAGATCTCCGGCCTGGCGCGCTTCCGCGTCAACGCGTTCAACCAGAACCGGGGCGCCGGCGCGGTATTCCGCACCATTCCCTCGGAAGTGCTCACGCTCGAGCACCTGGGCACGCCGAAGATCTTCCAGGACCTGATCGACCAGCCGCAGGGCCTGATCCTGGTCACCGGGCCGACTGGTTCCGGCAAGTCGACCACGCTGGCGGCGATGCTCGACCACATCAACAAGAACGAATACGGCCACATCCTCTCGGTCGAGGACCCGATCGAGTTCGTGCATACCTCGCAGAAATGCCTGGTCAACCAGCGCGAGGTGCACCGCGACACCCACGGCTTCGCCGAGGCGCTGCGCTCCGCGCTGCGCGAGGACCCGGACATCATCCTGGTCGGCGAAATGCGCGACCTGGAGACCATCCGCCTTGCGCTCACCGCCGCCGAGACCGGGCACCTGGTGTTCGGCACCCTGCACACCTCGTCGGCCGCCAAGACCATCGACCGCATCATCGACGTGTTCCCCGCCGGCGAGAAGCCGATGGTGCGCTCGATGCTGTCGGAGTCGCTGCGCGCGGTGATCTCGCAGGCGCTGCTGAAGAAGATCGGAGGCGGCCGCACCGCGGCGTGGGAGATCATGGTCGGCACGCCGGCCATCCGCAACCTGATCCGCGAGGACAAGGTGGCGCAGATGTATTCGGCCATCCAGACCGGCCAGCAGTACGGAATGATGACCCTGGACCAGCACCTGCAGGAGCTGGTCAAGCGTTCGTTGATCGCCAAGCAGCAGGCACGCGAATACGCCAAGGACAAGCGGCTGTTCGACTGAACGGCCTGGAGCACGCCATGAGCACCCCCAACCCCACCGGCACCGGCATCGACTTCACCTCGTTCCTGAAGTTGATGGCCCACCAGAAGGCCTCGGACCTGTTCATCACCGCCGGCATGCCGCCGTCGATGAAGGTCCATGGCAAGATCACGCCGATCACCCAGAGCCCGTTGACGCCGCAGCAGTCGCGCGACCTGGTCCTGAACGTGATGACACCGCCGCAGCGCGAGGAATTCGAGCGCAGCCACGAGTGCAACTTCGCCATCGGCGTGGCCGGCGTCGGCCGCTTCCGCGTGTCCTGCTTCTACCAGCGCAACCAGGTCGGCATGGTGCTGCGCCGGATCGAGACCAAGATCCCGAGCGTGGACGAGCTCGCGCTGCCGCCGATCATCAAGACGCTGGCGATGACCAAGCGCGGCATCATCATCTTCGTCGGCGCCACCGGCACCGGCAAGTCGACCTCGCTCGCGGCGATGATCGGCTACCGCAACCAGAACTCGACCGGCCACATCATCACCATCGAGGACCCGATCGAGTTCGTGCACAAGCACGAGGGCTGCATCATCACCCAGCGCGAGGTCGGCATCGACACCGAAAGCTGGGAGGCGGCGCTGAAGAACACGCTGCGCCAGGCGCCGGACGTGATCATGATCGGCGAGGTCCGCACCCGCGAGGGCATGGACCACGCCATCGCCTTCGCCGAGACCGGCCACCTGGTGCTGTGCACGCTGCACGCCAACAACGCCAACCAGGCGATGGACCGCATCATCAACTTCTTCCCGGAAGACCGCCGCGGGCAGTTGCTGATGGACCTGTCGCTGAACCTCAAGGGCGTGGTGGCGCAGCAGCTGATCCCGACGCCGGACGGCAAGGGCCGCCGCGTGGCGATGGAGATCCTGCTCGGCACGCCGCTGGTGCAGGACTACATCCGCGACGGCGAGGTCGCCAAGCTGAAGGAGGTCATGAAGGAATCGACCAACCTGGGCATGAAGACCTTCGACCAGGCGCTGTTCGAGCTCTACCAGGCTGGCGAGATCAGCTACGAGGACGCGCTGCGCTACGCGGATTCGGCCAACGAAGTGCGCCTGCGGATCAAGCTGGCCCAGGGCGGCGACGCCAAGAGCCTGTCGCAGGGCCTCGAGGGCGTGGGCATCTCCGAGGTGAAGTAGGGCCGGCCCATGATCGGGGCGCAGGCTAGAATGGGCCCATGGACGCCCCGCAGCCCTTCGCCAATTCGCTGGCCAACCAGTTGCTGGTCGCGCTGCCGGCGCTGGCCGATCCCAATTTCGCCCGCACCGTCACCCTGATCTGCCAGCACGATGCCGATGGCGCCATGGGCGTCACCGTCAACCGGCCCTCGGAATACACCCTGGGCGAAGTGTTCCGGCAGATGGGCATCGAAAGCGGGGACGAGGAGCTGTGCGCGCGCCAGGTCATCTCCGGCGGGCCCGTGCACCCGGAGCGCGGCTTCGTGCTGCACGACGGCGACCGGGCCTGGGATTCGACGCTGGCGATTGCCGACGGCCTCTACGTCACCACCTCCCGCGACGTGCTCGAGGCGCTGGCCAGCGGCGACGGTCCCCGCGCCGCCACCGTCGCGCTGGGCTGTGCCGGCTGGGGTGCCGGGCAACTGGAGCAGGAGCTGGTGGACAACAGCTGGCTGACCGTGCCGGCCGACCACGAACTGCTCTTCGAAGTCCCGCTGTCGCAGCGCTGGCAGGCCGCCGCCGGCCGCATCGGCGTGGACCTCGCGCGGCTCGCCGACTACAGCGGCCATGCCTGAGCCGGGCGCCGCCGCAGGCATCCGTCGCGACGGCACGGTGCTCGGCTTCGACGTCGGTGCGCGCCGGATCGGCGTCGCCGTCGGCAGCGCTTTCGGCCACGGCGCACGCGCGCTCGCGGTCGTCGACGTGCACGCGCAGGGTCCTGACTGGCCCGCGATCGACAAGCTGCAGCGCGAATGGCGCCCGGACGGTTTCGTCGTCGGCGATCCGATGACGCTTGACGGCGGCGACCAGCCGATCCGGCGCGTGGCCCATGCCTTCGCCGGCGAACTGCACGCGCGCTACGCGTTGCCGGTGGTGCTGGTGGACGAGCGCGCCAGCTCGATCGAGGCCGCGCAACGCTTCGCCGCCGATCGTGCCGAAGGCCGCAAGCGCCGGCGCGACGCGGCGGTGCTGGACGCCGTGGCCGCCGCGGTGATCGTCGAGCGCTGGCTGGCGGCGCCGCAGGACGCCATTCCCCTCGCCCCGTCGCCCACATGAGCCTGCAGACCGATCCGCAGGGCCGCCTGCGCCACCTGCTCGCCCTGGAGGGCCTGCCGCGGGCCACGCTCGAGCACCTGCTCGATCGCGCGCAGGCGCTGGCCGGACACGCCCATGGGGGCAGCGCAATGCGCGGCGTGCTTGCCGGCAAGGCGGTGTGCACCTTGTTCTTCGAGCCGTCCACGCGCACGCGCTCCAGTTTCCAGCTGGCGGCGGCGCGGCTGGGTGCCGACACGCTGAACTTCGACGCCTCGACCTCGTCGGCGAAGAAGGGCGAAACCGACGCCGACACCCTGCGCACGATCGAGGCGATGGGCGTTCACGGCTTCGTCGTGCGCCACCCGGACGATGGCGCCGTCGACGCGCTGGCACGGGTGGCGCGGCCGGGCACGGTGCTGGTCAACGCAGGCGATGGCCGCCATGCGCACCCGACCCAGGGCCTGCTGGACATGCTGACGCTGCGGCAGGCCAAGGGCGCGGACTTCTCGCGCCTGAAAGTGCTGATCGTCGGCGACGTGAAGCACTCGCGCGTGGCGCGCTCGGACCTGCATGCGCTGCGCACGCTGGGCTGCGGCGAGATCCGCATTTGCGGGCCGTGGTCGCTGCTGCCCGGGCCCGCGGTGCTCGCGGGTTGCACGGTCACCACGGATTTCGATGCCGCGCTCGACGGGGTCGATGCGGTGATGATGCTGCGCCTGCAGCGCGAGCGCATGGAGTCCGGGCTGGTGTCCTCGCTGCAGGATTACCACCGCGATTACGGACTCACCGTCGCGCGACTGCGCCAGGCGGCGCCGGATGCGGTGGTGATGCATCCGGGGCCGATGAACCGCGGCGTGGAGATTGCCGACGACGTCGCCGACGGCCCGCAGTCGCTGGTCCTGCGCCAGGTCGCGAACGGCGTCGCCGTGCGCATGGCCGTGCTGGAAGCCCTACTCGGCTGACGCGTCGCCGCGCTTGAGCGCTTCCATCTTCGCGGTGATCTCGGCCTTGTTGGCCTGGACGAACGCCACCGGCTGGGTGTCGCGGATCGAGGGCGGCAACTCCTGGATCGCGCCCGCATCCAGCATGCCGATGGCGAACAGCGCGCCGATGAGCGTTTCCGTGGTCAGGGCGTACTCGGTCGGCGACATCCCGGCGTCGTCGATCGCGTCCGCCACCGCCGGATTGCCTTGCAGCCGCGCGATGTAGGTTTCGCGCGGCTCGTTGGCGTCGGCCGAGACCACCTCCTCGAGCGATTCGTCCTGCCGGGTCAGAGCGCTGAGCCGTCGGGTGGCGTCGAGCCAGCGGTCGACGCGCGCCATGTCGAGTTCGAAGCGGGCCGGGTCCGCCGTGCCGGCGTCCGCCGCCGTTGCGTCGTTCGCGGGGGCGGCGGACGCCGGCGGGGCAGTGGCCGGGGCGGTGGCCGCGGGGTCGGCGGCGGGCGCATTGGTCGTTCCCTGGTCGGCCCCGCAGGCGGCGAGCGCGATGGCGAGGACGGAAATGGCCGGCAAGCGTGCGATTCGCATTCGACGAACTCCTTGTTGGATCAGCGCAGCAGCACCAGCGTCGCCAGGCCGAGGAAGCTGAGGAAGCCGATGACGTCGGTGACGGTGGTGAGGATCACGCCCCCGGCAAGCGCCGGGTCGTAACCCATCCGCTTCAGGGTCAGCGGCACCAGCACGCCGGCCAGCGCCGCCGCGCACAGGTTGATGGTGAGTGCGATGCCGATCACCAGCGACAGGCCCCAGCTTTGGAACCAGGCCAGCGCCACCAGCCCGACCAGGGTGCCGAGCATCAGGCCGTTGATCAGGCCGACGCGGATCTCCTTCCACAGCAGCACGCGCGCGTTGCTCGAACCGACCTGGCCGAGCGCGAGGCCGCGCACCATCAGTGCCAGCACCTGGGTACCGGCGTTGCCGCCCATGCCCGCGACGATCGGCATCAGCACCGCCAGGGCGACGATCTGCTCCAGGGCGCCTTCGAACTGTCCGACCACGGTGGCGGCGAGGAACGCCGTCACCAGGTTGATCCCCAGCCACAGCACGCGGCCGCGCACCGCGCGGCGCACCGGGCTGAACAGGTCCTCGTCCTCGTCCAGGCCGGCGGCGCCCAGCGCCTGGTGCTCGGCCTGCTCGCGGATGATGTCGACCACGTCGTCGATGGTGATGCGGCCGAGCAGGATGTTGTTCTCGTCCACCACTGGCGCGGAGATCCAGTCGTGGTCGGAGAACTGGCGGGCGACCTCGTCGGAGGACTCGCTGACGTCGATCGCCGGCTGCTCGTCGTCCAGCAGGGCGTTGATCGGCGTGTTGGCCTCGTGGGTCAGCAGCGCCTGCAACGCCAGTCGGCCCAGGTACTGGTGTCGGCGGCTGACGATGTACAGGTGGTCGGTGTGGTCGGGCAGCTCGCCGCGCAGGCGCAGGTAGCGCAGCACCACGTCCACCGTGGTGTCGGTGCGCACGGTGACCACGTCCGGGTTCATCAGGCGACCGGCGCTGTCCTCGGGGTAGGACAGCACCTGCTCCAGGCGCTCGCGGTTTTCGCGGTCCATGGACTTCAGGACCTCGTCGATCACCGCCTCGGGGAGGTCCTCGACCAGGTCGGCGAGGTCGTCGATGTCCAGGTCCTCGACCGCGGCGACGATCTCGTCCGGATCCATGTCCGCGATCAGGCCCTCGCGGACCTCGTCGCCGACGTGCAGCAGCACCTCGCCGTCGTCCTCGGCGTCCACCAGGCCCCACACCACGGTGCGCTGGCCGGGTGGCAGCGATTCGAGCAGGTTGCCGATCTCGGCCGCGGACAGGGTATTGACCAGCCGCTTGACCGGACCCAGGCGGCCGCTGTCGAGCGCGTCCGACAGCAGCCGGAGCTGGCGCGCGGTCTTGTCGTGGCGGACGGCTTCGGCCATTGCGGCTCACGCGCTCGTAGTCGACGCATTATCCCCGCAGGCGCGGCAGTTTCCCACCCCGGTCAGTCGCCCCCGGGCGCGACCGGGGCCTGGCGTTGCAGCCAGGCCTCGATCCCGGCGCGGTCGCGCGCGCGCATCAGTGCCGGCACGCGTGCGCGCAGTTCGCCCAGGTGCGAACCACGGATGGCGCGGCGCACCTCGAGCAGCGTGCCCGGATGCATGCTCAGTTCCTCGATCCCCAGTGCCAGCAGCAGCGGCGCGAACAGCGCGTCGCCGGCCATCTCGCCGCACACCGAAACCGGCTTGCCGCGCGCGCGCGCGGTGCGCGCGACCTTGTACAGCAGCCGCAATACCGCCGGATGCAACGGCGAGTACATGTCCGCCAGCGCGTCGTTGTTGCGGTCCACCGCGAGCAGGTACTGCACCAGGTCGTTGGTGCCCAGGGAGACGAAGTCCAGCGCGTCGATGAAGGCGGGCAGGGCGATCGCCGCCGCCGGCACCTCGATCATCGCCCCGACCGGGATGTGTTCCGCGACCTCCTGGCCCGCCGAGCGCAGTTCGCCAAGCACGCGGTCCAGCCGCGCGCGGACCACGACCACTTCCTCGCGCGCGGAGACCATCGGGACCAGCAGCCGCACCGGCCCGTAGCCGGAAGCGCGCGCGATCGCGCGCAATTGCGTGTCGAACAGGGCGGGACGCGCGAGCGACAGGCGCACGCCGCGCAATCCCATCGCCGGATTCGGCTCGTTCTCCAGCACCAGGCCGCTGCGATCGGCCTTGTCGGCGCCAAGGTCCAGCGTGCGGATGGTGACGGTGCGCCCGGTCATGCCGAGCACGAGGTCGCGGTAGGCGCGGAACTGCGCCTCCTCGTCCGGCAGTTCGCGGCTGCCGAGGAACAGGAATTCGGTGCGGTACAGGCCGACGCCGGCGGCGCCCAGCGCGTGCGCCTCGGCCACGTCCTCGCGCGATTCGGCGTTGGCCCAGAGCTTGACGTCCATGCCGTCGAGCGTGCGCGACGGTTCGCGCCGCAACCTTCGCAGTTGCTTGCGTTCCCGCGCCAGCTCGCGCAGTCGCGCGCGATGTTCGCGCAGGTCGGCGGCGCCGGGCTCGACCACCACCCGGCCGCTGCCCCCGTCCACCGCCAACACGTCGCCGTCGTTGATCTTCTGCAGCGCGCCGGTGGCGCCCACCACCAGCGGCAGGTGCAGGCTGCGGGCGAGGATCGCGGTGTGCGACAGCGGGTTGCCGGTGGTGGTGACCACCGCCATCACGCCCTGGCCCTGCAACTGCGCCAGTTCCGCGGGTGCGACGTTGTCGGTCACCAGGATCTCGCCGGCGATGCCGCCGACGCCCGGCGCGCCGAGGTCCCGGTGCAACGCCGCGTGGATCCGGCCGATCACCTGGTCGATGTCGTCGATGCGGCTGCGCAGGTAGGGGTCGTCCATGCCCTCGAACACGCCGGCGATGCGGTTGCGCTGCAGGCGCAGCGCGTAATCGGCGGTGTAATGGCCGTCGCGGATCAGGTCGTCGAGGCCGTGCAGCAGCTCCGGGTCGTCGAGCAGCAGCGCGTGCAGGTCGAGGAATTCGCCCACTTCCTGCGCGAGCGCGCCGTGCAGGCGCTGGCGCAGGCCGTGCATCTCGGCGCGGACGATGCGGATCGCGTCGTGCAGGCGATCCAGTTCGGCGGCGACGTCCTCGACCCGCTCCTCGACGACATCCAGCACATGCGGGAGGCGGACCCGGGCGCGCCCCAGCGCGCTGCCGCGCGAGGCACCCTGGCCGGGGAGCTCGCGCCGCATCAGCTGTCCTCGTCGAAGCGGCGTTCGAACAGGTCGCAAACCGCCTGCGCGGCTTCGGCTTCGTCCTCGCCCTGGACCTTGAGCAGGACCGGCGTGCCCATGCCGGCGGCGAGCAACATCACGCCCATGATGCTCTTGGCGTTGACCTCGCGGCCCTTGGCGGTGAGCGTCGCGGTGCTGCGGTAGCCGGCCAGTACCTGCACGAGCCTGGCCGTGGCGCGGGCGTGCAGGCCGAGGCGGTTGTTGACGGTGAGTTCGCGTTCGATCACATGGGGGCCTCAGGCATCGTCGCGGACGACGCCATTGCGTGCGCCCGCCGCGGCCACGGCGGGCAGTTCATCCAGTCCAAGCTCGGCGTAGTTCATGACCCGCAGCAGCATCGGCAGGCCCACGCCCGACACCCGCCGCACCGGCGTGCCCAGGCGTGCCAGGCGCGCGGCGAGATTGCTGGGGCTGGCCCCGTAAAGGTCGGTCAGCACCAGCACGCCGTCGCCGTCGTCCACCCGCCGCAGCGCCGCGCTGGCCGCGGGCAGCTCCGCGTCGGGGTCGGAATCGAAGGCGACCTCGAACGCCTCGGCGCGCAGCGGCAGGTTCGGCATCAGCTTGCCCGTCACCGCGAGCAGCGCGGTACCGATTCCCTTGTGGGTCACGAGCAGGACACCGACGGCCATGCCACAAGTTAACAGAGCGGCGCGCGCTCCCTCAATCCAGCTCGCGGTGGTGCACCGCCACTTCGCCCCAGCCGCGGTCGCGGAAATGCGCGGCCAGGCGTTCGGCGAGGTAGACCGAGCGATGCCGCCCGCCGGTGCAGCCGAAGGCCACGGTGGCGTAGCTGCGGGTGTCGGTGCGCAGGCGCGGCAGCCAATCGTCGAGGAAGGCGGCGACCTGGTTGGCGTAGGTGGCGACCTCGGCCTGGGCGTCCAGGTGCTCGCGCACGGCATGGTCGCGACCGGACAGCGGGCGCAGCACCGGGTCCCAGTGCGGGTTGGGCAGGACCCGGGCGTCGAACACGAAGTCCGCGTCCGCCGGCACGCCGCGACGGTAGGCGAAGGATTCGAACAGCAGCGACAACTCGTCGCTGCCCAGGCCGAACTCGGTGATCACCTGGCGGCGCAACTGGTGCACGTTCAGTCCGCTGGTGTCGATCACCACGTCGGCCACCTGGCGCAGCGGCTTGAGCACCTGGCGCTCGAGCGAGATCGCGTCGGCCAGCGCCAGCCCCAGGTGGCTCAGCGGATGGCGCCGGCGGGTGTCGGCGTAGCGGCGCAGCAGCACCGTGTCCTCGGTGTCGAAGAACACCAGGCGCGGGTCCAGGCCCAGTTCGCCGACCGCCGACAGCCATTCCGGGATCCGCGCCAGGTCGCTGTTGCGGTTGCGCACGTCGATCCCGACCGCGAGCTTTTCCGGCATGCCCTCGCCGCCGGTGACGCTGCGCACGAAGCCGGGCAGCAGGTCCGCCGGCAGGTTGTCGACGCAATAGAAGCCTAGGTCTTCCAGCGTCTTCAGCGCCACCGACTTGCCCGAACCGGACATGCCGCTGACCACGATCAACTGCGAGCCGGGGTGGGCGCTCATTGCGCGCGCTCGAGGAAGTGGCTGTGCCGGGCCATGAACGCGGCCGCCGGGTCGACGCCCTTCGCGCGCAGGATGTGCACGCGCGCGGCGGCTTCGGTGAGCACCGCGAGGTTGCGGCCGGCGATGACCTGCAAGGTGACCGTGGGGACGTCCAGGTCGAGCACGCGGCGGGTACCCAGGTCGCCGGTGAGCCGTTCGATGCCGTCGCCCGACGCGGTCTCCATGGGGGGCGTCAGGTGCACGATCAGGCGCAGGTACTTGTTCCGCTTCACCGCGGTGTCGCCGAACATGTCGCGGATGTTGAGCACGCCCAGGCCGCGCACCTCGAGCAGGTCCTGCAGCATCTCGGGACAGGTGCCGTCGAGCACGTCCGGCGCGATCTGGGTGAACTCGGGCGCGTCGTCGGCGACCAGCCGGTGGCCGCGGGTGACCAGTTCCAGCGCCAGCTCGCTCTTGCCCGAGCCGGATTCGCCGGTGACCAGCACGCCGATCGAGTAGATCTCCATGAACACCCCGTGCAACGTCACCCGCGGTGCCAGTGTGCGCGCGAGGTGGTACTGCAGGTGGTTGAGCAGCTCGTGTCCGCGCTTGGGCGAGGACCACAACGGGATCGCCGATTCCTCCGCGGCGATGCGCAGGTCCTCGGGGCAGGCCTGGTCCTTGCTGATCACCAGTGCCAGCGGCCGGAAGTGCATGATCTTGTGGATGGTCTCCCAGCGCTGGCGCGAATCCAGCGCGTCGAGCCAGGTCAGTTCCTCGGTGCCCAGGATCTGCACCTTGTTCGGGTAGATCGCGTTGAGGTAGCCCGCCAGCGAAGGCCGGCGCGCCACCGTCTCCACCGCCTCGAGCCGATGCGATCCGCCCTCCTGCCCGGCGACCCAGCGCAATTCCAGGCGCTCGCGCTGCTGCTCGAACAGTTCGTCGGCGCTGATGCTGGCGGTCACGGCACGCGTCCTTCCCGCAACACGCGCGCGACCGCCGCGGCGTCGCCGGCCTGGCGCAGGGCGTCGCGGAAGCCGTGATCGGCGAAGTGCTCGGCCAGTTCCGAAAGCAGTTGCAGGTGCTGCTGGGTGAAGTGTTGCGGCACGGTCATCGCGAACACCAGGTCCACCGGTTCGCCGTCGGCGGCGCCGAAGTCCACCGGCGACGACAACCGCAGGAACGCGGCGCGCGCCTCCTCGAAGGCACCGCACCGGCCATGCGGGATGGCGACCCCGTGGCCGATCGCGGTGCTGCCCAGGCGTTCGCGCTGGCGCAGGCACTCCGCGATCGGGGGGGCGCCATCGGCGTCGTCGCCGCCCGCCAGCAACCGCGCCGCGGCGTCCAGCACCGCGTCGCGGTCCAGTGGGGCGTCCAGCACGGCGATGCGCTCGTGGTCTATGAGGTCCTTCAAGGGCATCGGCGGCTGGAGTCCTTCGCTGTTGTCGGGGCTAGGCGAAGTCGCCGCTGCGCGACGTGCTTTCGTTCCGGCGCACGCTGTCCACTTGCTTTTCCTTGTGCTTGACCAGCAGCCGGTCGAGCTTGTCGGCGAGCAGGTCGATCGCCGCGTACATGTCCTGGCCGTTCGCATCGGCGTGCAGCGTGCGGCCATTGATGCTCACCGTGGCGTCGGCGCGGTGGTCGAGCCGGTCGACGGCGAGCGTGGCGCGGACGTCCATCGACTGTTCGAAATGGCGGCCGAGCCGCGCCAGCTTGGTCTCGACGTACTCGCGCAGGGCAGGGGTGACTTCGATCTGCTGGCCGTATGTGTCGATGCGCATCGCTCTCTCCTTCTCTCTGCCGGTTGCCTGGCGACAGCATGGCCCGGATCGGCGGCCCCGCTGTGAACTTCCGGTTAAGCCGGGCGCAGGCGTTCCTGGGAGGAGGGAATGTTCATGGCTTCCCGGTATTTTGCCACGGTGCGGCGGGCCACCGGGACGCCGGTGGCCTTGAGCGCATCGGCCAGGCGGGCGTCGGACAGGGGCTTGCGCGGGTCCTCGGCATCCACCAGGCGGCGGATCATCGACTGGATCGCCGTGCTGGAGGCTTCGCCGCCGGCACCGGTGCCGATGCCCGAGGCGAAGAACGCGCGCAGCGGCACGGTGCCGCGCGGGGTGCGCACGAACTTTCGCGAGACCGCGCGCGAGACCGTGGACTCATGGACGCCGACTTCGGCGGCGACCTCGCGCAACGTCAGCGGCCGCAGCGCCTGGTCGCCGAACTCGAGGAAGCCCGATTGCTGGCGCACCAGGCAGCGCACCACCCTGAGCAGGGTATCGCCGCGCGCCTGCAGGTTCTTCAGCAGCCAGCGCGCCTCCTGCAGGTGGCTGCGCAGGTAGCTCGCATCCTCGGCGCTGGCCGCGCCGATCATCGCCTCGTAGCCGCGATGGATGGTCAGCCGCGGCGCGTGCGACGAGGACAGCGCGACCCGCCATACGCCGTGTTCGCGCCAGACGCTGGCATCCGGGACCACGTAGTTGTCGGCGTCCACCGCGCCGAGCTGTCCGCCGGGCCGGGGATCCATGCTGCGCAACAGTCCCAGCGCTTCGGCGACCTCGGCTTCGCTGCACTGCAGCTGCGGCGCCAGCCCGGCAACGCCCGCGCGTGGCAGCCGTTCGATCGCCTCGGCGGCAATGCGCAGGGCGATCGTCCGCCCGGGGGTCTGTTCCGGCAACAGCCGCAGCTGCAGCGACAGGCATTCGCCCAGGTCGCGCGCGCCGACTCCGGGGGGATCGAAGCGCTGCAGCTGGTGCAGCACCGCGAGCATTTCGTCGTCCCCGGCCTCGATTTCCGGGCGCAACGCCCCGCGCAGGGCCTCGAACGATTCGCGCAGGTAGCCGTCCTCGTCGATGGCGTCGACCAGGACCTGGCCGATGCGCCGGTCGCGTTCGGACAGGTGGGTCAGGTGCAGTTGCCACAGCAGGTGGTCGCGCAGCGTTTCCGGGCTGGCGATGCGCTCGGCGGGGTCGCGATCGTCGCCGGATTCGCCGCCGCCACCGCCCTGGCTCCAGGGGTCGGCCGGCTCGCGCCAGTCTTCCGCGACGGGGTCACCGGGGTCGGGGGCGTCCCCGTCGCCGGATTCCGGCGGCGCCGCGGCAGGCTCGATGCCGACGTCGCCTTCGGCCCAGTCCAGCAACGGGTTGCTCTCGACCGCCGCGGCCAGCTCCGCCTCCAGTTCCACGGCCGACAGTTGCAGCAGGTGGATGGCCTGGCGCAATTGCGGCGTCAGCACCAGCTGCTGGCCGATCGAGGTCTGCAGGCGCGGCTTCATCGCGATGTCGGGTTCCCCCGTCGGCGGGCGTCTGGCGACGCGCGGCGGATGGCTCAGAGGCGGAAGGATTCGCCCAGGTACACGCGCCGCACGTCGGGATTGGCGAGCAGCGCGTCCGGAGCCCCCTGCGCGAGCACGCCGCCATCGCTGAGGATATACGCGCGGTCGCAGATGCCCAAGGTCTCGCGGACGTTGTGGTCGGTGATCAGCACGCCGATGCCGCGATTCTTCAGGTGGCGGACGATCCGCTGGATCTCGCCGACCGAAATCGGGTCGACGCCGGCGAACGGTTCGTCCAGCAGCATCAGCCGCGGTTGTGCCGCCAGCGCGCGCGCGATCTCCACGCGGCGGCGCTCGCCGCCCGACAGGCTGGCCCCCGACTGCCCTGCCACGTGCGCGACCTGCAGTTCGTCCATCAGGCTGGCGAGTTCCTTCTCGCGGCCGGCCTTGTCGAGGTCGGCGCGCAGTTCCAGCACCAGGCGGATGTTGTCGGCGACGCTGAGCTTGCGGAACACCGACGGTTCCTGCGGCAGGTAGCCGACGCCGCGCTTGGCGCGGATGTACATCGGTTCGGAGGTGATGTCGGTGCCGTCGAGGACGATGCGGCCGGCATCTGCCGGCACCAGGCCGACGATCATGTAGAAGCAGGTGGTCTTGCCGGCGCCGTTGGGGCCGAGCAGGCCGACGACCTCGCCGGCGTCGAGCGTGAGCCCGAAATCGCGCACCACCTCGCGCGCGCGGTAGCGCTTGCGCAACCCTTCGGCGACCAGCATCTACTGGCCTTCGCCGGCGGCGCCGCTGGCGTCGCCGGATGCGTCGCCGCGCGCACCCCTGGGCAGGATCCGCAGGCGCACGCGGCCGCTGCCCTCGCCGCCGCTCTCGACGTTGCCGGTCTGCAGGTTGTAGACCACGCGCTCGCCGCGCATGCTGCCGCGCGGCTGCTCGATGCTGACGTTGCCGGTGAACACCACGATCTCGGTGCGCAGGTTGTAGTCGATGTTGTCGGCGCGCGCGGTCATCGGCGTGCCGTCGTCCATCTCCTGCTTGAGCACCACCGGGTTGCCGCTGAACACCGCGCGCACCGGGTCGCCGTCGGCGACGGTGACGCTGGCGGTGCCGGAGCGGATGTCCAGGCTGCCCTGGCTGACGTGGACGCCACCGGACAGGACATTGACCGAATCGGCGCTGAAGGTGCCGGACTGGTGGCCGGCTTCGATCTCCATCGCCTTGTTGCGATCGGAGCTGCGAGCCCCGGCCGCCCCGGCGATCGCGACGGCCAGCAGCAGCGCCAGCGTCCTGGCGGACGCGGGCACGCGACGGTGGCGGCGATCACTGCGGGACATAGCGGCTGTGCACCTGTGACTTGAGTTCGTAGCGCTTGCTGGCGAGGTTGGTCTCCAGCCCGCGGCCCCGCAGTATAGAACCGGGCTGGGTGATGGTCACGAGACCCGGGGCGACGGCGGTATCGCGCCCGGGGAAGACGTTCAGCTGCTCGGTTTCCATCAGCACCTTGCTTTCACCGGGCGGGCTGTCGACGCGGACGTCGCCGCTCAGCCGCAATTCCTTTCCCTCCGGTCCCACCCAGCCGCGCTCGGCGGCCACCGTCCAGTAGCGGCGCTCCGAATCGGGCAGCAGGAACACCGGCGAGGCCATGTCCATGCTGCGTTGCCCCGGGGTCTGCGACATTGTCGGCGCGCGCAGGGTGAAGGATTCCAGGCCTGCGTCGTCCAGCGCGACCAGTTCGAAGTCGTGCAGCACGTATTCCGAGCGCGTGCCGCTGCCGGCGACTTCGGGCGCACGCTCGTGCTGGCGCCAGATCGACCAGCCGGTGACCAGCGCGGCCACCATCAACACCAGCGTGAGCACGCCGCGCCAGCTCATGCGTGGTAGGCCTCGAGCCGGCCCTGCGCGGCCAGCACCAGGTCGCAGCATTCGCGCGCGGCGCCGTGCCCGCCGGCCAGCGTGCTGCGCCAGTGCGCGTGCTGCAGGATCCATGCGTGGGCGTCGGCGGGCGCAGCGGCGAATCCGGCCGCGCGCATCAGCGGCAGGTCCGCGAGGTCGTCGCCCATGAACGCGACCGCGTCCAGGCCGACGTCGTGGCGCCGCGCCAGTTCGCGCACGAAGGCGAGCTTGTCGCCGACTTCGGCATGGCACTCCACCCCCAGTTCCGCAGCGCGGCGCGCGGCCACGGCTCCGGGACGGGCGGTGACGAAGGCGACCGCGATCCCGGCGCGGCGCAGCAGCGCCAGGCCCTGGCCGTCCCGGACGTGGAAGAACTTGCTCTCGCGGCCGTCGCCATCGAGCACGATGCGGCCGTCGGTCAGGGTGCCGTCGACGTCGAAGCAGGCGAGGCGGACCGCCGCGGCGCGGGCGCGCACGTCCGCGGGGCAGGCGGCGGCCGGGTCGAAAACCACGTTCACACCACCCGCGCGCGAAGCAGGTCGTGGATGTTCAGCGCACCGACGACGCGGCGCTCGCCATCGAGCACCATCAGCGCGTTGATCTTGTGCGCCTCCATCATCCGCGCCGCCTCGACCGCGAGCGCGTCGCTGCCGATCGACTTGGGCGTACGGGTCATCACCTCGTCGATGCGCGTCGTGCGCAGGTCGATGGCCGCATCGTCGAGCGTGCGGCGCAGGTCGCCGTCGGTGAACATGCCGAGCATGTGGCCGTCGCCGTCCACCACCGCGGTCATGCCCAGGCGCTTGCGGCTCATTTCCACCAGCGCCTCGCTCAACGACGCCTCGGCGCGCACGCGCGGGATCTCGTCGCCGGCGTGCATGACGTCGGTGATGTGCAACAGCAGGCGACGGCCGAGGCTGCCGGCAGGGTGCGAACGCGCGAAATCGTCGGCGGTGAAACCGCGCGCTTCCAGCAGCGCGACCGCCAATGCGTCGCCCAGTGCCAGCGCGGCGGTGGTGCTGGTGGTCGGGGCGAGGTCGAGCGGGCAGGCTTCGGCGGGAATGCCGATGTCCAGGTGCACGTCGGCGGCGGTGGCGAGGGTGGAGCCGGCGCGACCGGTCATTGCGACCAGCGCGTTGCCCTGGCGCTTGAACACCGGCAACAGCGTCAGCATCTCGTCGGTTTCACCGGAATAGGACAGCGCCAGCACCACGTCGGCGTCGGTGATCATGCCGAGGTCGCCGTGCCCGGCTTCGCCCGGGTGCACGTAGAACGCCGGGGTGCCGGTGGAGGCGAGGGTGGCGGCGATCTTGCGCGCCACGTGGCCCGACTTGCCCATGCCGGTGCAGACCACGCGACCCTGGCAGGCCAGCATCACCCGGCAGGCCTCGCTGAAGGCGCCGTCGATGCGCTCGCCGATGGCGGCCAGGCCGCGGGTTTCCACCTCCAGCACCCGGCGGCCGCTGGCGGCGAAATCGAAATCCATGGTGGAGGCACTCGCCGCGACAGGCATGGAGGCACGCTTCGGCTAGACTGTTTGCCGGATTTTACGCGAGTTCAGGCTGGCGCCCCGATGAATGCCCAGGACATCCAGGATCTGATCGAACGCGGGCTGCCGGGCGCGAAAGTGCAGGTCGAGGGCCCCGATGGCGTGCATTTCGAAGCCACGGTGGTCAGCGAGGCCTTCCGCGGCAAGCTGCCGCTGGCCCGCCACCGCCTGGTCTACGCCACCCTGGGCGAGCGCATGGGCGGCGAGATCCATGCGCTGGCGCTGAAGACCCTGACCCCCGACGAGCACGCCTCGCAACAGCCCGGGGCCTGAGCCATGCAGAAGATCGTGGTCCAGGGCGGCCTGCCGCTGCGCGGCGAGGTCCGCATTTCCGGTGCCAAGAACGCGGTGCTGCCGATCCTCTGCGCCGGGCTGCTGGCGGACGCGGAACTCGTGGTCCGGAACGTGCCGAACCTGCACGACGTCAAGACCACGCTGCGGTTGCTGGCCGAACTGGGCTGCGGCATCACCCTGGACGATAGCTTCACCATCCGCATCGACCCGACCCGCGTCCGCAACCACGACCACGTCGCGCCTTATGAACTGGTCAAGACCATGCGCGCCTCGGTGCTGGTGCTCGGACCGCTGCTGGCGAAGTTCGGCGCCGCCGAAGTGTCGCTGCCCGGCGGTTGCGCGATCGGTTCGCGCCCGGTCGACCAGCACATCAAGGGGATGCAGGCGCTGGGCGCGGACGTCGTCGTCGAGCATGGCTTCATCAAGGCCCGCGCGAAACGGCTGAAGGGCGCGCGGGTGGTGTTCGACATGGTCAGCGTCGGCGCCACCGAGAACGTGCTGATGGCCGCGATCCTGGCCGAAGGCCGCACGGTGCTGGAGAACGCGGCGAAGGAGCCGGAAATCGTCGACCTTGCCGAGTGCCTGGTGGCGATGGGCGCGCGGATCGAGGGTGCCGGCAGCGACCGCATCGTGGTCGAGGGCGTCGAGCGCCTCGGCGGTGGCGAGCATGCCGTGGTCGCCGACCGTATCGAAGCCGGTACCTTCCTGGTCGCGGCGGCGATGACCGGCGGCGCGATCACCGCCACCCACGCGCGCCCGGACACCATGGGCGTGGTGCTGGACAAGCTGCGCGAAGCCGGCGCGGCGCTGGAGTGCGGCGAGGACCGCATCCAGCTGGAAATGCGCGGGCGCCCGCGCGCAGTCAACATCACCACCGCGCCGCACCCCGCTTTCCCCACCGACATGCAGGCGCAGTTCATGGCCATGGACTGCATCGCCGACGGCGTCGGCGTGATCAACGAAACGATCTTCGAGAACCGCTTCATGCACGTGCAGGAGCTGCTGCGCCTGGGCGCCGACATCCGCGTCGAGGGGCACACCGCGATCGTGCGCGGCGTGGAATCACTCAGCGGCGCGCCGGTGATGGCCACCGACCTGCGCGCATCGGCGTCGCTGGTGCTGGCGGGGCTGGTGGCATCGGGCGAGACCACCATCGACCGCATCTACCACCTGGACCGCGGCTACGAGAACATCGAGGCGAAGCTGTCGGGCCTGGGGGCGCGGATCCGCCGGATCGACTGACCGGGCGGATGCCGACCATGGGTCGGCACTACTGGATCGAAGTGAGGACCAGGTCCATCTCGTCCTTGCCGTCCTTGCGCTGCAGGATCCGCGCCGGCACCGGCAGTCCGGGCACGATCCACAGCAGTTGCTGCTTGTCGTCGTCCACGCGCGAGACCTTGGTCGCGGTACGCGACTGCCCACCCACCTTGACGGTCTCCTTGCCGACCACCTTGTAGCGCATCTGCTTGGCGCGGCCGTCGTCGACCATTCGGTAATCCAGCGGCTGGCCGGCGGCGACGTCGCGCGGGATCGCCAGGTTCAGCAACATCGCGTCCAGGTCGCCGTCGCGCAGCGCCACCGGGCCGGCGCGGTCGCGCTTGACGTTGCCGGTCCAGCGCGCCTCGCGCTTGTTCCAGTCGTAGCTGGCGTGCCTGGCGTTCTTCTTGATTAGCAACATCGTCGAGTCGCTGTTGGAGAGCGGGCGCCAGCGCCCGCCATCGGCCTCGAACACGGTGTTCTGGCTGAGGTTGGCGATCGCGCTGTCGATGTCGAGGCTGTATTTCCAGGCGTTGTCGCCGGTCGGCGCGAGGACCATCGTCGCCTTGCCGTTGAGGCCCATGTACTTGACGTCGTAGGTCGCCGTGAACGGCTTGAGCGCCTGCGCCGCCCACGCCGGCAGGGCCGCGGCGCCGAGCGCCAGCAGCAAGGCAAGTGGAGTCACCAGCGCGCGCACGCCGCGGCGGGTTCGGGTCATCGGAGCGTCTCCCTGAGGCATCCCGTTGAATCTAGTGCCAACGGCGTAAACAGCGCATGACCATCGAGCAGCGCCGTGTCGCCCCGTTCAGCGATTCGCCCGGCCACCGCCAGCCGGAGAGTCGCCAGCAGCAGGGGGTGTTCCACCTCCAGCACGCGCGACTGCAATGCGTGGGCATCGTCGCCGGGCAGCACCGGCACCCGCGCCTGGGCGACCACCGCGCCGGCGTCGAGCTCGGGCACCATGAAATGCACGCTGGCGCCGTGTTCGCGGTCGCCGGCCTCCAGCGCGCGCTCGTGGGTGCGCAGGCCGCGATACAGCGGCAGCAGCGAGGGATGGATGTTCAACAGCCGGCCGCGGAAGCGCTCGATGAAGGCATCGCCGAGGATCCGCAGGTAGCCGGCGCACACCACCCAGTCCGGGCGGCTGGCGGCGACGGCTTCGGCCAGTTCGGCATCGAAATCCTCGCGGCGGGCATAGTCGCGGGCGTCGCGGCTCCAGCGCAGCGAGGCATGCACGCGCTGCAGCGCCTGTGCCCGGGGCCGGTTGCTGAAGACGCCGACGACTTCGGCGTCGAGACTCCCGGCATCGATGGCATCGAGGATCGCCTGCAGGTTGCTGCCGCGGCCGGAGACCAGTACGGCGAGGCGGGGCAGCGTGGGCAAGTCGCGGCCCCGCTCAGCCGATGCGGACGCGCTCGCCGCCCCGCGCAGCGACCACCGCGCCGATCGGGCGATGCGCCAGTCCCAGCGCGTCCAGTTCGCGCCCGACCGCGGCGACCGACGCGGGTTCGACAACGAGCACGAAGCCGATGCCGCAGTTGAAGGTGCGCCACATCTCCTCGCGCGGCACCGCGCCTTCGCGCTGCAGCCAGTCGAACACCGGCGGCAGCACCGGTGCCTCGATTTCCAGGCCGAGGCCGTCGGGCACGACGCGGATGATGTTCTCGGTCAGGCCGCCGCCGGTGACGTGGGCCATGGCGTGGATGGCGTTGCCGTTGTCGCCGCGCAGCAGCTCGAGCACCGGCTTCACGTACAGCGCGGTGGGCGCCATCAGCGCGTCCACCAGCCGCGAACCGCCGACCTGCAGGTCGGCGGGCCGGCCCGCGCGCTCGTAGATGCGGCGCACCAGCGAATAGCCGTTCGAATGCGGGCCGCTGGAGGCGATGCCCAGCAGCACGTCGCCGGCGGCGACGCGGCCGCCGTCGCGCAATTCGGACTTCTCCACCCCGGCCACGCAGAACCCGGCCAGGTCGTATTCGCCCGGCGGGTACATGTCCGGCATTTCCGCGGTCTCGCCGCCGACCAGCGCGCAGCCGGCTTCCTCGCAGCCGCGGGCGATGCCGCCGACCACGGCCGCGGCGGTGTCGATGTCGAGCTTGCCGGTGGCGAAGTAGTCGAGGAAGAACAGCGGTTCGGCGCCCTGCACCAGCACGTCGTTGACGCACATCGCCACCAGGTCGATGCCGATGGTGTCGTGGCGGCCGAGCTGCTGCGCCAGCTTGAGCTTGGTGCCGACCCCGTCGGTGCCGGAAACGAGCACCGGCTCGCGATACTTGCCGGACAGGTCGAACAGCGCGCCGAAGCCGCCGAGCCCGCCCATCACCTCGGGGCGGAAGCTGCGCCTGGCCAGCGGCTTGATCCGTTCGACCAGGGCATTGCCCGCGTCGATGTCGACGCCGGCGTCGCGATAGGTGAGCGGTGTGGGGGGCGTGGGCATGGCGCGAAGTTTAACAGCCGGCCCCCGCGCGAATGGACGCGCTGGCGCCGCTGCGGCACCATTCGGCAAGGTTTGCAGGCGGGAAGGACACTCATGGCCGGGACGCGGGCGCACGGGATGGGCGCGGGATGGCTGGCGGCGGCGATGGCGCTGTGGCTGGCGTTCGCGGGTCCGGCGACGGCCCAGCGCGTCGAGGGCGACCGCGCGCAGGCGCGTGGGCTGTACCAGGCCGAAGTGTCCGTGCGCGGGCAAGGCGAAGCCGAACGCGCGTCGGGTTTCGCGCGGGCGCTGGCCGAAGTCCTGGCCAAGCTCACCGGCGATCGCTCGGTCGGCGACCGCCCGGGTGTTGCCGACGCCCTGCGCGATGCGGGGAATTACGTCGCCGGCTTCGATTATCGCCAGGACGAAGGGGTCTCGCCGACCACCGGCGCCCCTACCTACGGCACCACGCTCGTGGTCCGCTTCGAACAGGCGGAGGTCGATGATTTCGTCGCGGCCCTGGGCCTGCCGGTGTGGCCGTCGCCGCGACCCAAGCCGGTGCTCTGGCTGGCCATCGACGACGGCAGCGGCCCGCGCCTGGTGGGGCTGTCGAAGGCCGAAGCCGCGCGCTCGGTGCTGGAACGCGCGCAGGAACGCGGCTATCGGCTGGGCCTGCCCAACGGCACCGCCGCCGAGCAGGCCGCGGCGGGTGCGATCTGGCGTGGCGACGCGGCCGCGATCGCGCGCCTGTCCGCGCGCTACAGCCCGCCGATGCAACTGATGGGCAAGCTCTACCGCAATGGCAGCGGTTGGGCCGCCGACTGGATCTTCGTCGACCACGGCAAGGTGCTGGACCGCTGGACCACCAGCGACCGCAGCGCGCTGCGGGCGATGGCCGGGGGTGCCGACGGCGCGGCCGACGCGCTGTCGCGGCGCTATGCCAAGGCCGAACCGATCGGGGAGCCGGGCCGATACACGGTCGCGTTCACCGGGCTGGACGACGCCGGCGACTACCTGCGCCTGGTCGCCTGGCTGCGCGACGTGCCGGTGGTGCGCGACGCCACGCCCGTTGCCGCGAGCCCCGGCCGGCTCGAACTCCAGCTCGAACTGGCCACCGGCCTGCCGGGCCTGCGCCGGGTGCTGGATGCCGAACTGCTCGAGTCGGTGGGCGAGGACGACGCCCATCCCGAATTCCGCGTGCACTGAGCGCCCGCATGGACGACGCCGACCACGCCAGCCTCTCGGTCTTCCTGCATCGCCTGCAGTGGGGGCTGGTGGCGCTGGTCGCGTGCTGGGTGCTGTGGTTGCTGGCGCCGGTGCTGACGCCGTTCGCCATGGCGGCGCTGCTGGGCTGGCTCGGCGATCCGCTGGTCGATCGCATGCAGCGCCGCGGCGTGCCCCGCATCGGCGCGGTGGTCATCGTGTTCGCGGCGATGGCGGCGGTGGCGTTGCTCGGCCTGCTGCTGTTGCTGCCGCTGCTGCAGCGGCAGATGGTGACGCTGGTAGCGTCGTTGCCCAACTATCGCGACTGGTTCGTGAACACGGCGCTGCCGTGGGTGGAAGTGCGCACCGGGCTGGACCTGGTCGGCTGGCTCGATCCCGCGCGACTGTTCCAGCTGGCGCGCGAACACTGGGAAGAGGCCGGCGGCGCCGCCGCGACGATGCTGGGCTACCTGTCGCGCTCGGGCTTCGCACTGCTGGGCTGGGTGACCAACATCGTGCTGGTGCCGGTGCTCACCTTCTTCTTCCTGCGCGACTGGGACGTGTTCGTGGAGCGGATCGCGGCGCTGGTGCCGCGCGACCAGGCGCCCACCGTGTCGCGGCTGGCGCGCGAGTCCAGCGACGTGCTGGGCGGCTTCCTGCGCGGCCAGTTGCTGGTGATGCTGATCCTCGGCGTGCTCTATGCGGTCGGCCTGATCGCGGTCGGCCTGGACCTGGGCATCCTGATCGGCGTGCTCGCCGGCCTGCTGACCTTCGTGCCTTACCTCGGGCCGGCGACGCTGGCGATCCTCGGCGGCATCGCCGCGGTGGTGCAGTTCGGCGACTGGGAGCACCTGGCAGGGGTCGGGGTGGTATTCATCGTCGGGCAGCTGATCGAAAGTTACTGGCTGACGCCGAAGCTGGTCGGCGACCGCATCGGCCTGCATCCGGTGGCGGTGATCTTCGCGGTGCTCGCGGGCGGCACCCTGTTCGGCTTCCTCGGCATGCTGCTGGCCCTGCCGGTGGCCGCGATCGCGAACGTGCTGCTGCGCTACGCGCACGAGCGCTACACCCAAAGCCGGCTGTACGCAGGCCACGTGCCCCTGGTGCTGCCGCCGGCACCGGCAGCCGCAACGGAAGCGGAACCGACCGCGAGCCAGGACCAGGCGTGAGCCTGCCGCCCGGCCATGCGCGGCAGTTGCCGCTCGCGCTGCGCTATCCACCCGACCAGCGCTTCGACGGCTTCGTCGCCGCGCCCGCGGGCGCGATCGCGCAGTTGCGCGCGCTCGCCGGCGATCGCGGCGCGACCTTGTACCTGGCCGGCGCCGCGGGATCCGGAAAGTCGCACCTCGCGCTGGCTGCCTGCGCCGATGCCGAAGCCCGCGGCATGCGCGCGGCCTACCTGCCACTGGCGGCGGCGGCCGGGCGACTGCGCGAGGCCCTCGACGCGCTCGACGCGGCGCTCGTCGCGCTCGATGGACTGGACGCGATCGCGGGATCGCGCGAGGACGAAATCGCGCTGTTCGATTTCCACAACCGCGCGCGCCAGGAAGGCATGTCGCTGCTGTACACCGCCCGCGTCGCGCCCGAAGCACTCGGCCTGGCCTTGCCGGACCTGCGTTCGCGGTTGGCGCAATGCCCGCGCATCGCGCTGGCGATGCTCGACGACGAAGGCCGCAGGCAAGTGCTGCTGCAGCGTGCGCGTCGCCGCGGACTGGTGCTGGAGCCCGCCGCGCTGGACTGGTTGCTGCGCCGCGCGGGCCGCGACCTTGGCGGCCTCACGAAACTGCTGGACCGGCTCGACCAGGCGTCCCTGGCCGCGCAGCGGCGCGTGACCGTGCCGTTCCTGCGCGAGATCCTCGGCGACCTGTGACGCGGGAGGTCAGGCGGGCGCCAGCGCCGCCTCCAGCTCCGCCAGCCGTTGCGGCGTGCCGACGTCGGTCCAGCGCCCAGCGTGGTGCTCGCCGCTGACGGCGCCACGCGCCATCGCCGCGCGCAGCAGCGGTGCGATCGGGAAGCGGGGCGGCGTTTCGTCGGCGCCGGCACGATCGCCGATCACTTCGCGCCAGCCTTCGAGCAGGCGCGAGCGGTAAAC
>SCUI01000085.1 GCA_004297225.1 Lysobacteraceae bacterium
CAGCCCTCGGGCACGACGCCCCAGGGCTGGATGATGTACCTCGTCATCGCGCTGAACCTGTTCGGCTTCATGGTGCAGCCCGGCCTGCAGAGCCTGATCTCCAATTCGGTCGACCCCACCCGCCAAGGCGAGAGCATGGGCGCGGTGTCGTCCATCAACAGCGTGGCCGCCGTGCTGGGCCCCCTCATGGGCTCACCCTTGCTGGCCGCCTTCAGCCATCACCCGCAGGGCGACTGGCGCATCGGCGCGCCGTTCTACCTGTGCGCCGCCATCCAGGCCGTGGCCGCCTGGCTGGGGCTGCGATACCTTGGCCGCCACGCGTCACGGCAGGCTGCTGCGGCGGCCTGAGCCTTTGCCTTCCTGATCCGCTCCCGATCTGATTTTCGCGAGAGTCCTCACCATGCATGACAAGATCCTCATCCTCGACTTCGGCTCCCAGGTCACCCAGCTGATCGCCCGCCGCGTGCGCGAGGCCCACGTCTACTGCGAGATCCACCCCAATGACGTGTCCGACGACTTCATCAAGTCGTTCGCACCGAAGGGCATCATCCTGTCGGGCAGCCATGCCTCCACCTACGAAGACCACGAACTGCGCGCCCCGCAAGCCGTGTGGGACCTGGGCGTGCCCGTGCTGGGCATCTGCTACGGCATGCAGACCATGGCTGTGCAACTGGGCGGCGAAGTGAGCTGGAGCGACACCCGCGAGTTCGGCTACGCCGAGGTGCGCGCGCATGGTCACACCAAGCTGCTCGATGGCATCGCCGACTTCACCACACCCGAAGGCCACGGCATGCTCAAGGTGTGGATGAGCCACGGCGACAAGGTCACCAAGCTGCCCGAAGGCTTCAAGCTGCTGGCCTCGACGCCCAGTTGCCCCATCGCTGGCATGGCCAACGAAGACAAGGGCTACTACGCCGTCCAGTTCCACCCAGAGGTCACGCACACCGTGCAAGGCCAGGCCATGCTCAACCGCTTCGTGCGCGAGATCGCGGGCTGCCAGGGCGACTGGATCATGGGCAACTACATCGAAGAAGCCGTCGCCAGGATCCGCGAGCAGGTGGGCGACGAAGAGGTCATCCTGGGCCTGTCGGGTGGCGTGGATTCGTCGGTGGCCGCGGCCCTGATCCACCG
>SCUI01000086.1 GCA_004297225.1 Lysobacteraceae bacterium
TCGGCGAATTCCATGATCCGGTCGATCTCGGTGCCCATGGCGATGTTGGTCACCCGCTCCAGGATCACCTCCACGACCACAGGCACCTGGTACTCCTTCATCCAGGCCTCGGCCTGCGCGATGGCGGGCGCCAGCTGGTCGGGCCGGTGCACGCGGATCGCCTTGCAGCCCAGGCCCTCGACCACCTTCACGTGGTCGACGCCGTAGCCGCGCTCGGGCACGTCGCTGGCGACGTTGATGTTCTCGAAGCCGAGCTGCACGCAGTAGTCCATGTCGAAGTTGCGCTGCGCCTGCCGGATCAGCCCCAGGTAGGAGTTGTTGACCACCATGTGGATGTAGGGCAGCTTGAACTGCGCGCCCACGGCCAGCTCCTCCAGCATGAACTGGAAGTCGTAGTCGCCCGAGAGCGCGACGATCCGGCGCGTCGGGTCGGCCGCGCGCACGCCCAGCGCCGCCGGCACCGTCCAGCCCAGCGGGCCGGCCTGGCCGCAGTTGATCCAGTGCCGGGGCTTGAACACGTGCAGGAACTGCGCGCCGGCGATCTGCGACAGGCCGATGGTGCTGACGTAGCAGGTGTCCTTGCCGAAGGCCTCGTTCATGCCCTGGTAGACGCGCTGCGGCTTCATCGGCACGTCGTCGTAGTCGCTGCGGCGGCTCATCGTCTGCTTGCGCTCCAGGCAGTCGGCGGCCCAGGCCGTGCGGTCGGCCAGGCGCCCCTGCGCCTTGAGCTCGCGCGCGACCTCGACGAACAGGCGCAGCGCCGCGGCCGCATCGGAGACGATGCCGTAGTCGGGCGAAAACACGCGGCCGATCTGCGTGGGCTCGATGTCGACGTGCACGAAGGTGCGGCCCTTGGTGTAGACCTCGACCGAGCCGGTATGGCGGTTGGCCCAGCGGTTGCCGATGCCCAGCACGAAGTCGCTCGCGAGCATGCTGGCGTTGCCATAGCGGTGGCTGGTCTGCAGGCCGCACATGCCCGCCATCAGCGGATGGTCGTCGGGGATCGCGCCCCAGGCCATCAGCGTCGGGATCACGGGCACGCCGGTCAGCTC
>SCUI01000087.1 GCA_004297225.1 Lysobacteraceae bacterium
GTCAAATCCCATGTCAAACGTGGTCTGGAGAAGCTCAGAGCGCGACTGGCGCCGGATGACGGCGCGGCTTTGGAAGGGAGGCGCGGCAATGGCTGAGGTCGATTTCGAGCGCCGGCTCGAGCGGCTGTTCGCCGATGCTCCTGAATTCGGCGACTCCGAAGCCTTCGCCGCCCGCGTGGAGCGGCGGCTGGATCGCGGCTGGGCCACCCGGCGGGTGCTGATCGGCGTCGCCGGCGTGGTCGGTGGCGTGATCGGGGCCAGCCAACTGGTGTTGACCAATTTCGCCGAGGACCTGCAGAGCGCCACGGAGGGGCCGGCCCGGCTGCTGACCGCCGGCGTCAGCCAGGTGGCCGCCGACTCCGACTGGATGAGCGCGCTGTCCGGCGCTGGAAACGTGATCTGGCTCGCCGCCGGCCTCGCCGGCCTGGCGGTCGCCTTCGTGATCACCCGAATGATCGAGGAGATCTAGAATCTCATGTCCGCCCAGCGCCAGGAAACCGTGAAGCGGGTCACCACGCCCGACATCGCCGCCCGCAAGGGCGGCACGCCCATCGTCTGCCTCACGGCCTATACGACGCCGGTGGCCGAGATCCTCGACGACCACTGCGACCTGCTGCTGGTGGGCGACTCCGTCGGCATGGTGGTGCACGGCCTGCCCAACACCGTCGGCGTGACCATGGAGATGATGATCCTGCACGGTCAGGCGGTGATGCGCGGCGCGCGCAAGGCCATGGTCGTGGTGGACATGCCGTTCGGCTCCTACGAAGGCGCGGCCGAGACGGCCTACGCCAATGCCGTGCGGATCCTGAAGGAGACCGGCTGCCAGGCCGTTAAGGTCGAGGCCGGTCCGACCGTGGCCGACACCATCAGCTACATGGTTCAGCGCGGCGTGCCGGTGATGGGCCACGTGGGCCTCAGGCCCCAGGCGATCAACGTCGACGGCGGGTTCAAGGCCAAGGGACGAGCCGCCGACGAGCGCAAGCGGATCCTCGAGGAGGCCAAGGCGACCGCCGAGGCCGGCGCCTTCGCCGTCGTCGTGGAGGGCGTCGCCGAGGGACTGGCGCGGGAGATCACGGAGGCCATCGCGGTCCCGACCATCGGCATCGGCGCCTCGGCCGGGTGCGACGGGCAGATCCTGGTCACCGACGACATGCTCGGCCTGTTCGACTGGACGCCGAAATTCGTCCGCCGCTACGGCGACCTGCGGGCCGAGATCGGCAAGGCGGTCGGCGCCTATGCGGACGACGTCCGCGCCCGCCGCTTCCCCGGGCCCGC
>SCUI01000088.1 GCA_004297225.1 Lysobacteraceae bacterium
GGACCACGAGGACGGCATCGTGGTCCCGGTCGAGCACCTTCAGCCCGCTGGCGTCCGTCTGGACCACGTGGCTCTGAAGCACTTCCTTCCACAGCGCCTGCCACAGAGGCTCGAGGTCGAGCGCCACCCGCGCCGTCCACGCCGCCAGCGTCGACACGGCGATGTCCACCCCCATCCGCCGATACATCGTCCGCAGCCGCGCCAGCGGCACGTGGTCCTCGTACTTGCTCGTCACCAACTGAGCCAGAAGACCCGGCCCCGCCAGCGCCCGGTCCCACACCTTCGCCCCCGGCGGCGCCACCACCACCCCCGCGTCCGGGCACTGCGGGCACGCTCGCTTCTCCCGCTCGTACCGCACCACCTTGAACCGCAACGGGACGATCTCCAGCACCTCGCTCGTCTCGAGGCCGATGACCTTCCGCTCGGCCCCGCAGCACGGGCAGACCCGCGCCTCCTCCGCCACCGCCACCCGCTCCGGTTCCCGAGGCACCGACGGGGGGATCGGGTTCCGGCCCCTCTTCCGGGTACGCGGCCGGATGGACTTCGCCTTCTCCTGGAGGGCGCGGATCTCCTCCTCGACCTCCGCATCGCGGAGGGTCGCCTCCGACTCCGGGGCGTCGTCCTGCGCCTGCTCGGGAGTCAGCTTCGCCAACGCCTGGGCGAGGCGGCGGGCGTCGAGCTTCTCCGTGCGGCGACCGGTCACCCCCGCTTCCCGCAGGGCCAGTCGGGTCGCCAGGTCCTCGACCGCCCCCAGCAGGGCGTTCACGGCCTCCTCGGCCCGCCCCGCCGCCACCAGGTCCCGCGCCTCGGTCCGCAGCGGGCTCACCGCCCGCTCGACCGCCTGCCGGACCCGCGCCTGTCGTTTCTCCGTGCGACTCACGAAGACCTTAGAACACAAGGAGATCTGAAGAACAAGCCCCCTACGAAAAAGGTTTCCACACCGGTCGCCGTCGGGCTCCGGCGAGGTCGATCCCCTCGAGCAGGAGCTGCAGGTCGACGGCGTCGAGCTCGGCATGGGAGGCGCCGGCGGCGACGGTCGGCAGGCGGAAGCGCCCTTGCTCGAGACGGCGGTTGAGGAGCCAGAACCCGCCGCGGGTCCACACGAGGATCTTGGCGAGATCCCGGGATCACTCGACATTGTGCCTCACCTCCTCAGGTCGTAGGAAATAGGAGCCCTTCCCCAGTGATCGTCT
>SCUI01000089.1 GCA_004297225.1 Lysobacteraceae bacterium
GGAAAGGTGTGCCGGATAGCCGTCTTCTCGAAGATCGGCGTCAGCCCCCACAGCAATCCGGCAAACAGCGCCAGCAGGTGGCTGCGATTGTGGAGCAACTCACGCAGTGGCCCGGCAAAGTCGCGCGTCGATCTCAAGTTGAGCAGGTACACGCCGAGGATGATCAGCGCTACGCCGAGTATTGGTAAGGGCGTGAGAATTTCGCGCAGGGTGAAGACTGAAACCAGCAGTGTAATTGCCGGGCTGACGGCGAGCAGAGGCGAAACGAGCGAGGCGTCGGCGTCTTTATACGCGCGGGTGACGGCCAAGTGCGCCGCCGCGTTCAATCCGGCCGACCCGGCGATGCCGACGACAAACATCCCATCCACGCGCGGCAGCGGGCCGAAGAACGTGACGAGCGTCAGTCCGAGCAGAGGCAAGGCAAACGCCTGCCCGGCCCAGGCGACGACGGCCACATCCGTGTCGCCCAACAGCCGCTTGACGACGATGGGGTTGAACGAGGCCAGCAAAGCCGCGCCGAGCGCGTAGGGAAACCATAGAGCCATAGCGCGACCATTGTACGCGGATCAGGCAACCGGCGCGATAACGACGATCAAGGCGAGCGTGGTCAGGCATTCGTTGCAGGCAGGCGGAAGGTCGCGGCAACTTTCTTTGATCGATCTACTGCCAGTTGCCCGACGTTATCCCAATGCAACTCCAAATAGGGCAGGGGGCGCACAGCCGGGCCCCGGATAACCTGCCCATCGGCGGTATAGCGGCTGCCGTGGCAGGGACAAGCAAACGTGCCGTCCGGCTGGGGATGAATGAGACAGCCAAGATGGGTACAAACATTGTCGAGCGCGTAATAGCCCTCATCGTCCTTCTGCAAAAAGATGCGCGCCCGCTCAATGTGAGCCGGGAGCGATGGCAGGCTCTGGGGCATGCCGAGAGCGAACACCATCGGGCTCGGCACCGGCAGACTCTGGCCTATGAACTGCGCGATTTGTCGCAGCATCATCCAAACCGGGATTGCCCATATCCAACCTACAGTCTTGAGGAACGTGCGGCGAGAGATTTCCGCCAGCTTGGCATCGTGGAGCTGCATATGACCTTTCTATGCAATATCTCCTCGCCAGCGATACCACAGCCGGCCGGCGAAATAACCAATCACGGCTCCGGCCAGGCCCTAAGCCCAATGCACCGGATGCGGCTGGCGTGTTTGGGGATACGCCGTTTGGCAGGGGCGAGGATGAGTCAGTCTTCGTCAACCGGGTGCGGAATTTCGCCTGACATGAATCGG
>SCUI01000090.1 GCA_004297225.1 Lysobacteraceae bacterium
CTCGCCGTGCTGCTTTCCCTCCTCGGCCCGGCAGCCTCGACCGCCCAGGGCGTCACCCCGCCCACTCATGCGTTGGCCGCCATTCCTGATGCCGCCGCCGCTTTGCAGCAGGCCCGCTCCGCTCCGGTGATGTTCATCGAGAACGCCGGCCAATATGCCGAGGGCGCGCGCTTTCAAGTGCGTGGCGCGGCCGGTGGCAGCCTGTGGCTGGCCGACGATGCCCTGTGGCTCACGGTGTTGGAGAAACCCTCATCCCCCCAACCCCCTTCTCCCAAAACGGGAGAAGGGGGCGAGTGGCTCCCCTCTCCCGCCGGGACGGTCGGAGACCGGGCCGGGGGTGAGGGAGAACCCCGCCGGGGCGTGAATATCAAACTGTCGTTCGTGGGCGCCAACCCGCACCCGCGCCTCGAACCGTTGAACCGCCTCGATACGCACGTCTCGTATTTCACCGGCAGCGACGCCAGTCAGTGGCGCGCCGACGTGCCCGTCTGGGGCGGCGTGCGCTACGCCGACCTGTACCCCGGTGTGGATTTGGAACTGACGGGCGAGGCCGGGCAATACCGGCAGCGCCTCGTGGCCCGCCCCGGCGCCGACCTGAGCGCCGTGCGCCTGCGGGTAGAGGGCGCGGACTCGCTGGCGCTGCTCCCCTCTCCCGATGGGGGACGGTCGGAGACCGGGTTGGGGCCTGCACTGAGCGAAGTCGAAGTGGTGAGGGTAACAACGACAGTGGGCGAGTACACACTGCCGCTCCTGCAACTCGTCGCCCCGGACGGCTCACCGCTGACCGTGCCAGACGCGGCCTTGAGCGGCACAGGCGAAATCGTCCAGCCCTTCGCCCCGACCACCGGACTACTGGATCTCCCGACTACCGGACAACAAGACCTGCTCTATAGCACCTACCTCGGCGGGAGCCAATACGACTATGGCTACGCCCTCGCCGTGGACGGTAGCGGCAATGCCTACGTCACAGGTAACACGAACTCTCTCAACTTCCCCACCACCCCCGGCGTGTTTGACACGGACCGCAATGGAAATTCCTACGACGTCTTCGTGACAAAGCTGAACGGGGACGGCAGCGGACTGGTCTACTCCACCTTCCTTGGCGGGTCTGGTGACGACACGGGCTACGCCATCGCCGTG
>SCUI01000040.1 GCA_004297225.1 Lysobacteraceae bacterium
CCGATCTTGATCAGGGAAGGGAACGCCAGGGGCGGCATCGAGTTGGTGGACCGGCTGATGAAAAACGGATACGATCTGCGGGAATTTCTCGGGGGACTCTCCGAGCACCTGCGCAACATGCTGGTGGTTCTCACCACCGATGCGACAGACCTGATTGAAACCTCGGAGCCGTACCGAAAACGATACCGGGAGGAAGCGAAACTCTTTCACCAGAACGATATCTTGCGCCTTCTGAAACTGGTCAACGACCTCGAGCAATCGATCCGATGGGCCGCACAACCCCGCTTCAAACTGGAAGCCGGTCTGTTGCAGATGATCAAATTGAAAAAAGCGGTGGAGATCGACGCGTTGTTGCGGCAGATCGATGAGTTGAAAAAAAAAATCGGTGGTAACGGGTTCCCGGGCAACGGCAGCGGTGAGGTTTCGAAAGAATCAAAGGGAAACGGCGAACCGCCCGTCGAGAAGCCAACCAAAGAAGTCAGGGTTGTGGGGCAGGTCAGCGCCGGGAGAATTACCAGTCCGGCCGCGATGACCTATTCCTCCTATCGCGAAATGGCTACGCGTCCCGCAACAGGGACCTTTGGCGTGGGGGCGATTGCTTCTATCACCATGAAGGAACCGGCGTTGGCTCCCGCGCCATCCCCACGACCTCAGGAAGAACCAATTCAAAGTATTGAAACGGTCACATCCATCTCTCTCGAACAGGCGTACGAACACTGGAGAGGATGGTTGGGTGAGGTGCGGAAGATAAAGATCGGACTCTGGACGCTCTTGAGTGAAAGCTCCATACTCGACGTTGCGGACGGGGCGCTCCGGATTGCATGCCCGGACGATTTTCACCTCTCGTCACTCAAACGAAATAAGGACTTTTTGGTCGAATCATTTCATGCTCTTACGGGGCGTAAGGTCCGGATTGAGCCAATTTTGCACGCGGTGCCAAAGAACAACCGGGGAGCAACGGTGCTACCCTTCCAGGAAAGTGCGACGGCTCCTTCTTCCGATGCTTTGCAGAATCACCCCGCCGTTGAGCCGACCACGTCAGGGCAAGCGATAAGTAATACAGAAGAGCATCCCGTGATCACCGCGTTGATGCGGGAATTGGGGGCGGAGAAGGTCGAATAAACAGCAGGGGGAGAGAATCGCTTTATCGTATCCCGGCGGATAGCCGGGTTTTTTGTTTCCAAAAAAGTTGTGTATTTTTTGGCCCAACGACCGTCGGAAAACAAATCGGCGATAACAGCAAAAACCACAACGCATTGCACGATTCATGGGCGCAAAAGACAAACGCATCGACGCATATATCGCAAAGTCGGCTGACTTTGCCCAACCGATTCTTCGCCACCTGCGGAAGCTTGTCCATACCGCGTGTCCGGAGATAGAAGAAACCATGAAGTGGAGTTTCCCCCATTTCGATTACAAAGGGATGCTTTGCAGCATGGCCGCCTTCAAACAGCACGCGGTCTTCGGTTTCTGGAAGGAGAAGATTCTTCTCGGCACGCACCCGGGTTCCAAAGGTGCCATGGGATCGTTCGGCAGGATTACCTCGCTTGCGGATCTGCCCGGCGATAAAGCTTTGATCGGTCTTATCAAAAAAGCGGCAGAGCTGAACGAGGCCGGAATAACGATTGCACGCTCCAGGCCTGCGAAAAAGACCCCTCTGAAAATTCCTTCTTACTTCATGGCCGCGCTCAAGAAGGACGGTAAGGCGATGAAAACGTTTGAGGAGTTTAGTTATAGCCACCGGAAGGAATACGTTGAATGGGTAACCGAGGCCAAAACCGAAGAAACCAGAAACAAGCGACTCGCAACGACCATCGCCTGGCTGGCTGAAGGGAAAAGCAGGAACTGGAAGTACGTCAAGGAATCTTGAGAGAGGGCGAAGCCATGGAGGTATCAAAACGTGTAGCGCTGGTAGCGCATGACAATCGGAAAAAGGACCTGGTGGAGTGGGTCGAGTGGAACCGGGAGGCGCTCCTGCAGCATCGGTTGATCTGCACGGGAACGACCGGACGGTTGGTGGAGGAAGCGATCTCAAAAAAACTGGCAAAAGGGGAAAAGCTCCCCTATGGCATTACAAAGCTTAAATCGGGTCCATTCGGCGGGGACCAACAACTTGGGGCGATGATCGCCGAGGGGAACATTGACGTCCTGATCTTCTTTTGGGATCCGATGGAACCGCAGCCGCACGACGTCGATGTGAAAGCCCTGTTGAGAATTTCCGTTCTTTATAATATCCCTGCTGCCTGCAACCGATCGACCGCCGACTTCCTCATCTCCTCCATTCTTATGGAAGAAGTTTATACGCCGAGAATGGTCGACTTCTCCCAGTACATCGAGCGGTCGATACCCCCGTTATAGGTACCCGGGGATTTCTCAAAAAAACACCTCTGGGGGGGATTTTTTACAGGATCCTTTTGTTGGAAGAGAACAGGATTATCCCCAAAGCCACTCACCGTCCTGTTTATCCGTGCGGTGGATGGAGAAAAGCGTCCTGTAACGATTATGTTGATTTTAAACCTGCGGCTTGGTAGCATGGATCACGTTGAAGGCCGCCAGGCCAATCCTACCATCACCACGACATCATGAACAAAAAGACCCGAAGCATTCTTCTTGTCATCATCGGATTGATCATCCTTCTTTTGATCGCCAGTCCGAAACTTTCGCTCTTCAACTCCGACGCAACTCCAGCCGCGGCCGACGCAAGGACCGACACACGTTTGCCGGTTTCCATCCATGTCCTTGTCCCCGGGA
>SCUI01000091.1 GCA_004297225.1 Lysobacteraceae bacterium
CTGGGCGGGGTGCGCGACGAGGCCGAGATCCGCGGCCACCGGCGCACCTACATCGGCTCCATGCCCGGCAAGGTCGTGCAGAGCCTGAGCAAGGTCGGCGTGCGCAACCCGCTGTTCCTGCTCGACGAGATCGACAAGCTGGGCATGGACTTCCGGGGCGATCCGTCCTCGGCGTTGCTGGAAGTGCTCGACCCCGAGCAGAACCACACCTTCGGTGACCACTACATCGAGGTCGACTTCGACCTGTCCGATGTGATGTTCGTGGCCACCTCGAACTCGCTGAACATCCCGCCGGCGCTGCTGGATCGGATGGAAGTGATCCGCCTGGCCGGCTACACCGAAGACGAGAAGGTCCACATCGTTCAGACCTACCTGCTGCCCAAGCAGATCAAGAACAACGGCGTGAAGGAAGGCGAGCTGGAGGTGGCTGAAAGCGCCATCCGCGGCATCATCCGCTACTACACACGCGAGGCCGGCGTGCGCTCGCTGGAACGCGAGGTCTCCAAGATCTGCCGCAAGGTGATCAAGGGTTTTGCGCTCAAGCAGTTCACCGAGAAGGTCGTCGTCACCGACGAGAACCTCAACGACTTCCTGGGCGTGCGCAAGTACAGCTACGGCGAAGCCACGAAGGAAAACCAGGTTGGCCAGGTGGTCGGTCTGGCCTGGACGGAAGTCGGTGGCGACCTGCTCACCATCGAAGCCGCGATCATGCCGGGCAAGGGCAACATCATCCGCACCGGTCAGCTGGGTGACGTGATGAAGGAGTCGGTCGAGGCTGCTCGTTCGGTGGTGCGCTCGCGCGCCCGCCGCCTGGGCATCACGGACGACCTCTTCGAGAAGCGCGACATCCACATCCACGTGCCCGATGGCGCCACGCCCAAGGACGGTCCGTCCGCCGGTGCGGCCATGACGACGGCCTTCGTGTCGGCGCTCACGGGCATCCCGGTGCGCGCTGACGTCGCCATGACGGGTGAGATCACCCTGCGCGGCGAGGTCACGGCCATC
>SCUI01000092.1 GCA_004297225.1 Lysobacteraceae bacterium
GAAATGTCTTAGCATGGTTCTGACATCAATTGGATAAATTATCGTCTTCTCTGACTCTGCCCATTTCGCAATGCGGAGTTCAATATAGAAGGATGAAATACCGATATTATTGTAGTAAGCAATCGCCTTGATAAGTCGTATAAGTGGCTTCAATTTGCTATTCAGCCTGACATTTTGCTCAGTGACATATTTATTATGTACGCTGGGACTTGATTTAATCCACCCCCCACCCGTTGTTGGTATTTTGTAAACATTATAGTCATTAACAGCATCCCTACCCGTGTAGTATGCTGGTGTAACTTCAACTTTCTCCGAACCATTTGTGCCAAATTCCAAGACTACAGCAGGCGTACTGACACGCACATTCGTTGACCAAAATCGCTTAGCCAAATCGTCCCTCATTACTGTCAGCATATACGCAGAATTGTCTCTCTGTTGCAGTGCAGGGATACTGGCAAAATAGTCCACATCGCTATAATGAGCTACGTCTGTGGAGTTCTCAGATGAACCCGTTCCAAAGAAATTACTAACTCCGAAGGATTCGTAAAGTCTTGTTTCGATACTTGCTCGGTGGCTCCTAACGGCGTTAACATCAAAGGTACTCGGTATTAGCGATGTAGCCAACTGGTCAAAAGCTGAGTTTACGGTAGTTGCCAAGGTTCACCTCAATTATAAACCCCGTTAATCCCAGCCACAACATCATTATTTTAAAATATAATAAACACAAGATGAAACAAACAAAAATGCTTCATTCAATCAGTTGAATAAAGCAGATTTGTCAAACTATAATTTTGGAGGGCCAGGTGGGGCTTGAACCCACGACACCCTGCTTAAGAGGCAGGTGCTCTAACCAGCTGAGCTACTGGCCCGTACTCAACGCAAGATTATACCGGATAACAGAGAAAAACTCAAGAGCTAACGTCTATTTTTGCTACAATACAGATATGTCATTCCAAGCATACATTGATACTATTCAGGCAAAAACTGGTAAAACACCCCAGGATTTCCTGCAGGCAGCCAAAGAACAAAACATCTTGCGACCAGATACAAAGG
>SCUI01000069.1 GCA_004297225.1 Lysobacteraceae bacterium
CGAAGGATCTTCACGCGAAGATCAGGTCACTGGAGGAGCGGACATTCGATCTTCTGCAGCAGGAGGACGTTCCGATGGAACAGGTGGACCGAAACCTGCAAGAACTTTCCGGTCTCCGACTCGAAATGAGCCGGAGGGCGACGCAAAACCTGATCAAGGCAAAGGCATTTCTTACCCCCGAACAACAGGGCATGTTCTACGGCGCTCTTACACAAGCAAGGCCGCGGCCGGGCACAGGTGGTCCGATGGGAGGACCCCCGTTCGGTGGGCGGCGCGGGCCGGGTTTCAGAGGGACCGACTCGTTACGATAACTCAATGTTCCAATTCACACTACTTTCAGGAGAGACAGTCATGAAACGAACAACAACAATCGCATTCGCGATAAGTGCGTTACTGATCAGCGGAACTGCACTCGCACAGCAAGGTCCTGGCATGGGCCATAGGATGCAGGGTGGACCGATGATGCAGAAAGGTGAGATGCAGGGGCCACGCGGTGGGGGGATGATGGGAAACCTCAACCTCACGGACGAGCAACGTGCGAAAGTCGAGGACCTGATGACCCAGCAACAGCGTGAGTCGATTCCGGCGCGCGCGCAGTTGCAGAAGCTTCACGCCGACCTGAAGCTGGAGATCACGGCTGATAAATACGATGCCGGCAAAGTGAAGGGGATCCAGTCCGAGATTTCCAAGCTGACCTCCGAAATGATGTCAAAGCACATCGCACACCAACGGGCAGTCCGGGATCTGCTTACGCCCGAACAGCGAAAGCAGTTCGACCGGCATATCCTGGCCGGCCCCCAGGGTCCGCATTTCCGTCGTGGTGGGATGGGTGGTCCGATGCAGGGTGGCCCCGGAATGCAAGGCAGAATGCAGCATCGCCGCGGGTTCTAGTACCACGAACGACAGTCGGACCTTGCAGTGCTTTTAAGGCAGCCTCGAATAATAAGGAAGCAGTCATGAATCATCACGTTGAATCTCGTCCGGTCGTTCTCCTCGGCTTCGCTCTGTTCTTCGGAGTGCTTCTTGCCGGATGCGGCACGACTGAGCTTGCGGGCCGGTGGAATGAGGGGTTGATACGGGTGGATGCCGACCTGAACGACTGGGCGGATTCAACTGCGTTCGTCAAGGAGAAGAAGCTCCGCGTAGGGATAAGCAACGACCGGGACTTTCTCTATGTCGCCCTCTTTGCCACGAACGCA
>SCUI01000031.1 GCA_004297225.1 Lysobacteraceae bacterium
TCCTGCCTCCTGCCTCCTGCCTCCTGCCTCCTGCCTCCTGCCTCCTGCCTCCTGCCTCCTGCCTCCTGCCCCTACGGCTGATAGTAGACCTTCACCACGACCCAATCCAGATAGAAGTCGCGAGCGGTGTTGCCGGCAATGTCGGTGAGGCGCACACGGAAGCTGCCGTCGCCGATTTCGGTCGGGGTCCACGCCCGGCCCCAGGTGTCCGCCGAACCGCCGAGCAGGTAGGTCTTTTCGGCCTTTGCCAGCCTGGGCGTCTTCTTCGCCGCCGTCCACGTCACCCCGCCGTCCCACGACAGTTCCACACACATTTTGGGAGTGCCTGTCGTGTTATCAACTTTGGCATCGAGGCGCACTTCAATGCCGCGCACGGTAGCGCCGCCGGGGAGCGCGATGCCGTAGGTGTAAAACTGGTGCCGGTCGCGCCTGGGGCTGGCGCAACTGGTGCTCCCGCCCGTGCCGCTGTTCTTGTCGGCGGCAAACGCACCATCGTTGGCGTAGGCATTGTTCGGTGAGGTTTGGAAGCCGTTGTTATCGCCGCTGTTGGTGGTTTGGGGCGTTTGAGAGGAGGGGCTGTAGTAGCCCGAAGCCCACGGTGTAGCTGTGGGGGTTGGGGTGAGCGTCCTGGTCGCAGTCGGGGTCCTGGTTCGGGTTGGCGTCCTCGAGGGCGTCGGAGTCTTGCTGGCAGTCGGCGTGCGCGTGGCGGTCGATGTTGGCGTCACCGCGAGCGCGCCCCATTCGTAAGCGCCGATGTCGGGCTGTGCGTCACGGAGCCGGGCATCAAAGTCATCGGCCGGCGCGCCGCCGGTTGTGCCGGCATTGATCGCCGGGCTGCCTGACTGGAGATGCGCGTCAAAGGTATCAATGCCGGTGTTGACCAGACCGGGTGAAACCCCGCAGAGATCGTTGGAGCCTGGACAGAGATTGTCTTTCACATTGGTGATTATCGAATAGTCCATATCAAAAGGATTGGCGGGAAAGGTCTCTTGATAGATGAGGCAGGTATTCTCAAAGGGCTGAAGGAAATCGGTTTGCCCGACGAAGATGTTGTTTCGCAGGCGCACCCGCTCTGTGCCGTTGGTGGCGCCGTAGGCCTCCGCCGTCACCAGGCAGTCGCCCTCGCTGGTCAAGGTGTTGTTGGTCACGGTCACCTGGTCGCCTGCCGTGAGGCCGAGAGCCAGGGCATCGCCCATGGCGCGGCAGTCGTCCACGTTGTAAGTAAAAGCCTGGCCGTTGAAAAAACCACAGTTGCCCACGACAATGGAATTCTCCAGGAGAAACGGCCCGCGATAGTTCTTGATCTGGTTGCCGGCGTTGCCCTGGGCCAGGGTGCGGCGGATTTCTATGGAGGAACCGGGTTCACGAATATAGAGGAAATCCAGTCCGTCGGAGGTGTTGTAGCGGATGACCGAATCCTCCACGATCCAGTGTCCGCCGCTCTCGCCGGTGGCAACGCCATCGCCATAGCCGCCGGCCGACTGTGCCCAGCAGCCGGTGGGCTGCCCTCCCGGATAGGTCTCGCCGCAACCGTTCCACTCGACGGTCCAGCGGCGAAAGGTCAACGTGCCGGCGTTGGAGTCGCCGTTATCGTCCCACAAGTCGCCATCCCAGCCGACCGAGCCGTTGCCGGCGATGCGGACGTTCTCCACCGTCCAGTCGGTAAGCCGACCGGCGTGTATGCCCCCGGCGGCCAGGCCGTGGATGTTCAAATCGTGGAGATAAACGTTGGCCGAGTCTTCGGCGTACAGGCCGTACGCGGCCCATTTCCCATAAGGTGGGTTATCACGTTTGCAGGCCAGTCCGCCTGAATGGAATTCGACACAACCGGAGTGGTCGGTGATTTCAAAGTATCCGATCTCAATGTTGCTGGCATCGGTCAGGTTGACAATGAACCACGGTCGCTCCGTTCCCCATAGTTCGGGTGGGGTTTGATTGTCCCCGAGGATGCGGGTGCGATTGGCGGAGTTGGGTCCGCTGGGGATGGGCGGCATAACGCAGTCAAAGGCGCCGCCAGCGTCGCAGTTGCCGGTCTCTGGCGCGCCGTAGCCCATCTTGTAGGAGCCGCTGGCGATGATCAGGGTGTCGCCGCCGGCAATGCGTGGCGTACCGCCGGGCGGCAGGGCGCGGAAGGGGTGATCCCACGCGCAAGGCTGGCCCGTGCCGCTGCCGGGATAAGGCGCATTAACACGCCCGGTGCATTGGGCAGCGGAGCCACCGTCGGTGCGGATGTAGTAGGTGGTGTAGGCGGCACGCGCCGGCAAGGCGGTTGCCAGCGCGGCGAGCGAAAGCAGTGCGGCGAGAACGAGGGCGAGGGTGAGCGAGCGAGAGGCAGTCATTGTTCCTCCAGTAAGGCATGGGAGCGGGCCGCAAGCGTGACTCAGGAATCATCATACGCTTTTTGGAGGTGATTGGGAATAGACAATTGTCAACGATTCATGGGTATTTGTACCGAATCCGATAAGACTTCACCCGTTACCATCGACCCTTTCCATCTCTTTGAAGGAGAGGGAAAGGGCGGCACGCCGCTCCGAGGAAGAGTGAAGACATTGGCGGTTTTTGCCAATTAATCCGCCCACGCCCGCCGCCTGATCCCAATCCTTAAAAAGGGTCTCAGTCATTAGCTGAGACCCTTTGGCCTTGACAGTATACCTAAACTGACATATACCCCATTCACGACCGATGCCATCCATCGGGCCAAGATGCCACGAACTACGGATCAACGACGAGAAAGCTACTTGGCGGATCATCTATCGAATTGATAATGACGCCATCGTCATTCTGGAAGTGTTTGAGAAGCGAGCCAGGCAAACACCTCAACCCGTGATAGACGCTTGCAAGCAACGACTCCGAGATTATGATTCGTAGGTCGGGAGATGTAAACATGGACACGACAAAGAAACTACGCCTGGAAGCAAAGGGCTGGAAAGTCGGTAGTGTTGACGAGTTTCTTGGGCTTACGCCGGAAGAGGCTGCGTACGTCGAATTGAAGCTGTCTCTCAGCAGGAGCGTCAAGAAATATCGGCGGTCCAGGAAGCTCACCCAGGTCGAAATGGCGAAACTGATGAGGTCAAGCCAATCGCGGATCGCAAAAATTGAGGCCGGAGATTCC
>SCUI01000070.1 GCA_004297225.1 Lysobacteraceae bacterium
GGGCCACTTGGCCGAGGACCACGTGCACGCAGTGATCGGCAGCGCGCCGCGTGGAACGACGAACCCCAGCGCGGCCGGATCGGCCACGTCCTCCGCGCCGTACGCCAGCGTCACCGATAACGTGCTGCGGTACGTGATCGACCGCAGCGGCTCGACCGCGGCCGGTGCCAGGTCGCCGAGGGCCGCCGCCGTGACAGATGCGGGGGTCGCGAGGATCACGACGTCGGCCGTGACGGGCGCGCCTCCGGAGAAGCGCGCGACGTAGCGTGCTCCGCCGCGCTCGAGCCGGTCGAGCCGGGCGTCGAGCCGCACCTCCGTGGGGCCGAGCCGCTGCGCGAGCGCCTCGACCATGGAGCCGAGCCCGTTCCGCAGGGTCATGAGCATCGGTGCGGCCGGTGCGCGCGCGGAGCGCCGCGCGGCCATACCCGCGCGCACGAGGCTGCCATGGCGGCGCTCGGCCTCGCGCAGCCGAGGCATGAGCGCGTCGAGGCTGAGCTCGTCGGCGTCGGCGCCGTAGATAGCCGAGATGAGCGGGCCGGCGACGCGGTCCACGACCGCGTTCCCGTAGCGCCGTCGCAGGAACGCTCCGATCGAGAGGTCGCCGTCCGCGCCGACGCTCGGAACGACGACCTCGATTCCGGCGCGCACCTTCTGAAGCGGCGTGAAGAGCGGGCTGCGCAGGAACGGCACGAAGCGCGTGGGCATGCCCATGCCCGCCCCCGGAGGCACCGGCAGGAGCCGGTCGCGATGCCACACGAGCACGGACTCGGGTCCGCGGGGCGCGACGACCTCGGGGCCGAGCCCGATCTCCCGGCAGAGCTCGAGCGCGGCGGGCCGCACGGTCAGGAACGCGTCGGGGCCGTGCTCGATGAGGAAACCGTCCGCGACCTCGGTGCGCACCTTTCCGCCGAGGCGCGACGAGCCCTCGGCGAGCACGACCCCGGCGCCGGCCCTCGCGAGGACGTATGCCGCGGTCAGCCCGGTGATGCCGCCGCCGACGACGAGCGCCTTCAACACAGCGACTCCCACGCCGGCGTTCGCGGCGACGGCGTGTACGGGCAGAGCGGATCGCTCGCGAGCGCGCTTCCGGTGTGCGCGTACGCGCGCGCCCTGGAGCCTCCGCAGATGAGACCGTACGGGCAGCCGCCGCACTTGCCGTCGAACGAGCGCGGATCGCGGAGCGCTACGAAGAGCGGATGCGACCGGTACACC
>SCUI01000093.1 GCA_004297225.1 Lysobacteraceae bacterium
CCGCCGCCATGCCCGACCCGAA
Organism: Lysobacteraceae bacterium; assembly: GCA_004297225.1. GTDB lineage: Bacteria > Pseudomonadota > Gammaproteobacteria > Xanthomonadales > Xanthomonadaceae > Cognatiluteimonas. Next base: position 23 of record SCUI01000093.1, read on the forward strand.
ACGCGCATTCGAAGCCCTTGCCCATGGCTACATCCACCAGCACATCGAGCCCGAGGCAGGGCGCCGCATGCCATCGGCGGCTCGCATCACGGCCGGCTTCATCGACACGCTGACCGACTTTTTCGGGCAGGACATCGACGCGCTGATTGCCCACCCGCGCTGGCGCGTGCACGTGCTGACCTCGCGCGGCAGGCAGATCCTGCGGCGCAACAGCCCGGCTCGCACGGCGGCGGGTCTGGCCGGCCTGGCCTTGAGCAACGCGCTGTCGCGCAAGGCCGTGGGCCTGTTCCTCGAGCGCCACGTGTTCTCGTCGCCAGGGGAAGCCTTGCCGGTGCCATTGCGCGACCTGCCCACGCAGCAGCTCGCGCTCAGCCGCGACAACTTCATCCCCGCCATGCTGGCCTCGTGCAGCATCCCCTTCATGCTCGAAGGCGTGCCGAGCATCCCGGGGGCAGCGCGGCCGGGTGCCCACTGGGACGGTGGCCTGGTCGACTACCACGTGCACTGGCCCTACGCCAGCATGGACGAAGGCCTGGTGCTTTACCCGCACTTCCAGCAGCAGGTGGTGCCCGGCTGGCTCGACAAGTCCCTGCGCTGGCGCCACCGCGCCACGCCCTGGCTCGACAACGTCGTGCTGCTGTGTCCCAACCCCGAGTGGGTGCGCACCCTGCCTCGTGGCAAGCTGCCCGACCGCACCGACTTCACCGCGCTGGCGCCCCCCCAGCGCATGAAGGTGTGGGTGGAGGCCGTGGAGCGCTCCAGGCAACTGGCCCATGAGTGGCAGGACTGGCTGAGCCGCGGCTGCCCGGCCGACGCGCTCAAGCCCCTGTGACTACACTGATGGCATGACCGCCGACCCGATCGTCGCCCTGTTGCTGATCGCGGCCCTGATCGCCGCGAGCGCCTTCTTCTCTCTGTCTGAACTGGCCGTGGCCGCTTCGCGTCGCGTGCGCCTGCGCCAGCTTGCCGATGCCGGTGACCTGCGCGCCAGGCGCGTGCTGGCCGTGCAGGACGAGCCTGGTGACTTCTTCACCGCCATCCAGATCGGCATGAACGCCGTGGCGATCCTCGGTGGGGTGGTGGGCGAGGGCGCTTTCTCGCCGTACTTCACTCGCCTGCTTCAAGCGGTGCAGCTCGACGCGGCCTACGTCGACACCGCCGCCACGCTGCTGTCCTTCGCCCTGGTAACCAGCCTGTTCATCCTGATCGCCGATCTCGTCCCCAAGCGCCTGGGCATGATCGCGCCCGAGCAGGTGGCCCTGCGCGTGGTGGGCCCCATGCAGACCTTCCTGCGCGTGGTGCGGCCGCTGGTGTGGTTCTTCAAACG
>SCUI01000094.1 GCA_004297225.1 Lysobacteraceae bacterium
CGCGCTCGCGCAGCTCCGTGATCGTAGCGAGCGCCGCTTTGAGCCGCGTGTCGTCTGAAATGCGGCCGTGCTCCATCGGCACATTGAAGTCGACGCGCACCAGCACCCTTCGGCCTCCAACCTGGGCGTCCTCCAACGTTCGAAAGCGTCGGTCAACCATTCGTTCGCCTTCCTCGCCTGCCTCCCGTCGGCCAGCGTAGAGACTTGGACTAATCGGGTCGGTCGTAAGCGAACCGCGCCTTGACCGGGTCATGGCGCCGCCCCGCTGGGGCGACCTCAAAGGTGAGTTGATAGCGGCCGGGACTGGGCAGGCTGACATAGCGGCCATAGGTCGGGCTGCCGGCGATGGTCATCAGCTCCATCGGCAGGGCGACCTGGCCGGGGTGGCCCTGGCCGGCGACCTTCACCTTCACCTCAGCGTCTTTAACCCGCGCTTGGGTCTTGGCGTCGAAGACCGCCAAGGTGATGTGATAGCTGTCTTTTGGCGGGCCCTGATGCATCGCCGATTCAGGATGGTCAGAAGGGTGCTGGCCGACGACGGCGCTCGGGACCACGCCGTAGTCGAGCTTGAAACCATCCACGGTTTGAGACTGGCCTTCGCTCCCGCGAGGCTGGCAGGCGCCGAGCGTGATCGCCGCCACCGCGCCGAGCAGGAAAGTCTGGGCCGCCTTTCGCCCAGGGTGGATCGTCGTCATCTCGAGCTCCTTGCTGCGCCGTGGGCGCCTCGAAAATGACGCCGCCCACCGCCGGCCATTACGGCGACGGAGGCGCGTAATGCTTGGCTTGCACCGCCCGTCTAGACCAAACCAGCGACGCCGCCCCGGGGCTGGCGCGGCGGCGATCGCTAAGAGAGACGAGGGAGCGAGTGATGACGACCGCCGTGCTTGACGCTCAGGACCCCTTCGCCAATGCAGGTCTCGAACTCGGGCTGGTTGCACGCGGGCCGGGGGAGCCCCGCGCGGCCCCGAGCATGAATGACGGTTGGGGCCACGGCGACCCTGCCCGCGGCGCAAGGAGTTGCCGAATGGCTGAAATCCGCGTCATGCCTGCCGATGGAGGCTGGTCCGTGGAGGCGTCGTTCACCGACTGCGCGCTGATGTTCCTATCTGGAGCCCGCGCCGAGAGTACAGCCCAGCGGTTGGCTGCGGCCGCGGCGGCGTTCGGCGCGGAAGTCCTTCTCGAAATATGGACACGCGACGGCCGCTTGGCCTCGCAGCGACGATATGGCCACTCCATTCGCCTGGTGACGCATGCAAGCTCGTGA
>SCUI01000095.1 GCA_004297225.1 Lysobacteraceae bacterium
TTCGTCGGGACCCTCGTTGCCCAGGACCTTGTTGCATTCACGGAAACGACTCTCGGCAACGGACTGTGGGAGCCTTGGATCCGGGGAATTGTCGAAGGGTACATCACTCCAGGCTCCTGGCTCGGAGTGATTCTCATCGGGGAGTTCGGCGTGTTGACCATGACGGTCACGTACCTGCTCTTTCTCCTATTGCCGCTGGTGATCGCATTCTACCTCTCCCTCGCCATCATGGAGGATAGCGGCTACCTGCCCCGCCTCGCAACATTGGTGGACCGGAGCCTGAATACCATCGGCCTCAACGGCAGCGCGGTCATTCCTCTGATCCTCGGCTTTGGTTGTGTCACCATGGCGACCATCACGACGCGTCTGCTCGGGAGCGAGCGCGAGAAAACCATTTCAACCTCCATCCTGCAGTTTGCTATCCCGTGCTCGGCCCAGCTGGCCGTGGTGGCGGCGCTGCTGACGGGGGCCGGCTTTGCGGCCATTCTCATTTATTCGGGAACGATTTTCACCGTGTTCGTCCTGATCGGCACAATCCTCCACAGGACGCTTCCGGGAAAAACCAGTCCCCTGTTGATCGATCTTCCGCCGATGCGAGTTCCGCGATTTGACAACGTGGTACGCAAAACGGCATACCGTGCCTATTTCTTTATGAAAGAGGCAACGCCGTGGTTCTTTGCCGGAGCGTTGGGTGTGGGGATTATGCAGGTAACCGGAATGCTCACGGTGTGGCAGAATATCCTCGCCCCGCTTACTACAGGATGGCTACAACTCCCCCGCGAAGCTGCAACAGCCTTCGTGATGGGAATGGTGCGACGGGATTTCGGAGCCGCGGGACTCTATGATCTTCATTTGTCGAGCGACCAGGTCGTCGTCGCTCTGGTAACAATCACCCTGTTTACCCCCTGCATCGCCTCGTTGATGGTCATGTTGAAGGAGCG
>SCUI01000096.1 GCA_004297225.1 Lysobacteraceae bacterium
CTCTCGGAGCCGGCCGATGGGCCGCTGAACATGGCGATCGACGAAGCCATCCAGTCGGCGGTGGCGCAGGGGCGCTCGCTGCCCACGTTGCGCTTTTACCGTTGGGCGCCGCCGTGCCTGTCGCTGGGCTACGCCCAACCCGTGGCCGATGCCGACTTCGCGCGCCTGGCCGCGCTGGGTTTCGACTGTGTGCGCCGCCCCACCGGGGGCAAGGCCATTCTGCATACCGACGAGCTGACCTATTCCATCAACGCGCCCCAAACCGATCCGCGCATGGGGGGCGGCATTGTGGAAAGCTATCGGCGGCTGAGTGAGGGCCTGCTGAGAGGATTAACCCTGCTCGGCGCGGTGGCGCGGAATGACAAAACTTTCGCCACAGAGAGCACAGAGAGCGCCGAGAAAGATAGAGGAGAAAACTCCCTGGACTCAGTGCTCTCAGCGGTGAAAAATAATCCCGTGTGCTTCATCACGCCCTCGAATTATGAAATTACGGCCAATGGGAAGAAACTGATCGGCAGCGCGCAGTCGCGCAAGCAGAGTATGGTGCTGCAACACGGCTCGTTGCCGCTGGCCGGCGACATCGCCCGCATTTGCGAGGTGCTTGCTTTTGTCGACGAGGCCGCCCGCGCCGAGGCCGGCCGGCGAGTGCGCGAACGCGCCACCACGCTCGAAGCGGCGCTGGGCCGGGCCGTATCGTGGCCGGCCGCCGCCGAGGCGATGGCGCTGGGGTTTGCCAAGGCGCTGGCCCTGGACTTGCACCCCGGCGCGCTCACCACCGAAGAGTGGGAAACAGCGCGGCGGCTGAGGGACACGAAGTATTCACAGCCGCAGCTTCAAGGGTGAGTGCGCGTCCCTATCCGGTTGCATCCAGCGCCGCAAACGCGGCCAGCACTTTTTGCAGCGCCAGCAAACTGGCCCCGGCGTGGGCCAAATCGTCCAGCCCTTCCACCGTGAACTGACGCGCCATCCAGTTCGCTTCAAAGCCGGGCGCGGCCAACACGGCAGCCACCCGTTCGGCCATGAGCGCCCGCCGCGCG
>SCUI01000097.1 GCA_004297225.1 Lysobacteraceae bacterium
GCTCTTCCGATCTCACGATTTTGAGTCGTGCGCGTCTGCCAGTTCCGCCACTCCGGCTTTCGCGAAAGTATAGGCGAAGGCGATCGTTTGGTCAAGGTCGTATTCAAAGTAGCCCCGTGAAAACGCTCGATCCGAAATTATTGGATGAGGTGGTCCGCCGAATCGCGCGAGCGGTTCAGCCGGAACGCATTTATCTGTACGGCTCGCACGCGTACGGCGCGCCAAACGCGGATAGCGATGTGGATTTGCTGGTGTTGGTTGAGAAGAGTGATGTGCCTTATTACCAGCGAACTCGACCCATCTATAAAGCATTGCGGGGGCTGCTGATGCCGGTGGAGATCAGGGTAGTTACCGACGCTGAATTCAGTCGCCGCGTCAATTGGGTGGTGTCAGTGGAGCGAGAGGCGAGCAGGAGAGGAAAGGTCGTGTATGAGCGCAGAGCCAAGTGATGTGCAATCGTGGCTGGCGAAGGCTCACAGCGATTTGCTTTCGGCGCAAATACTGATCGCCAACGATCCGGCGATATTGGACACGGCGTGCTTTCACTGCCAGCAAGCCGCCGAAAAGGCTATTTATAGCTTCGTGCTGGCCCTGTTGCCAGATAATGTGATACCGCCCTCTCTTCAACCCTCATGAAACTTGGCATTATCGGTCTTCCCCAATCCGGCAAAACAACCCTGTTCAATGCGCTGACCGGCGGCAGCAAGCCCGTTGGGCAGGTGGCGGCGGGCGGCCGCTTCGAGGTCACTCAAGCGGTGGTGACCGTTCCCGACGAGCGCGTGGACAAGCTTTCGGCAATGTATAAGCCGAAAAAAACGATTCACACGCAGGTGAATTACGCGGATATTGCCGGGCTGGAGGAGGGCGCGGGCAAGAGCGGGTTCAGCGGCCCGCTGCTCAACCAACTGGCGCTGATGGACGGGTTCATTCACGTGGTGCGGGCGTTTGAAAATGCCTCGGCGCCGCACGCGGCAGGCAGTGTGAACGCGGCCCGCACCACGTGAATGAACCCGTCCATCAGCGCCAGTTGGTTGAGCAGCGGGCCGCTGAACCCGCTCTTGCCCGCGCCCTCCTCCAGCCCGGC
>SCUI01000098.1 GCA_004297225.1 Lysobacteraceae bacterium
ACCGGAGCGCGACGAAGACCACCGCCGCGAGCACGCCGGTCACCGCCCCCGCACGAGGCAGCGGATGCCAGAGCGCGGCCGTGATCACGAAGCCGCCCAGGACCGGAACGAGCACGCGCGACTCTCCGGGCTCGAGGTACATCGCGACGCCCACCCCGACGCCGGTCCACGCCGCGAGGAACGCGGCCCACGCCTTCACGCGCGACACGCGCGCGCTCACGACCGCTCCTCCGAGCCGCGGAAGGCCGCGTACGTCTGCGCGGCGACGATCAGGATCGCGAGCAGCGCGATGACCGCGGCCGCGATGAGGATCCACGGCGGGCGCACGTCCTGCTCGGCCGCGAGGATCTGCGGCCGCAGCCGGTACGAGCTCACGTCGAGCGGGATCGGCGCCGGTCCGCCGAACGCGAGCGGCTGCGGCGTGGGTACCGCGCCGGCGACCGGGGCGCGCGGCCGCTGGAGCGTCGCGATGACGACATTGCCCGACAGGGCGCGCTGGCGGAGCGCCTCGACCGCGTAGTCGATCCCCTCGGCGCTCGTGCCCGTGACCACGAGGACGGCGCGTCCGGGCGACCACGGCGAGACGATCTCCTCGACGACGCCGAGCCGCTCGAGGTCGGCGACGCGCACGGTGAGCTCGCGCGCGAGCACGAGACGCTGGTCCGTGCCCACCTCGACCGGCAGCCGTCCGCCGAGCGTCCCGAGGATGGGCGAGTCCTCGGGAAGGCCGAAGAGGATGACGTCCTTGTCGATCGGGTCCCGCGCGGGATCGAACGACTGGGCCGTCACGACGGTCGGACGGAGGAGCCCGGCGCGCGTGCCGCGGCCCACCTCGGCGAGGAACTGCGCGACCGCCTGCGGGTTCTTCCCGAGGTCGGCGGGCAGCACGATGAGGACGTCGTCGATGCGTCCGTTGCGGTGGAACGGGTAGGGGTACGTGGTGAGGCTCGGCTCGCCGCCGGTGCGGTCGATCCCGAGCGGCTGGTGCAGCGCGGAGTCGGCGTGGAGCACCGCCCACGCCTGCTCCACGGGCACGGCGTTGCAGGCCTCGCGCTCGGCCAGACCGGGCAGACGCATGCTGAACTCGATGCGCACGGCGTTCGCGCCTGGGCGCAGCGCGGCGCCGGGCAGGTCGACCCGACGGACGGCGTGCACCGGCGCGAGGTCGCGGAACGCGACGGACTCGAGGGGGAGGTCGTTCACGATGAC
>SCUI01000099.1 GCA_004297225.1 Lysobacteraceae bacterium
GGGGATCGCGCTCCCGGCGCCGTTCCCGCGGACGAACGGATGGAAGATGCGCTCGCGGTCGTCCTTCGCCACGCCCGGGCCCTCGTCCTCGACGCGCACGGTCGCGCGCTCCGCGTCCTTGGCGACCCCCACGCTGATCCGCGTGCCCGGCGGCGCGTACTTCGTCGCGTTGTGGAGCAGCCCGCCGATGACCTCGGCGGTCTTGCGCCGGTCCCCGCGCACCCACAGGGGCGCCGCGGCGCGCGGCGCGCGCAGCTTGTGCTTGCGCGCGAGCGGCGCGAGCTCTTTGAGGGCCGCGGCCGTGGCCGCGCGAAGGTCGAACCGCGTGTGGCGCACCGTCACCTCGGGCCGGTCGTCGCGCACCGTCCGGAGGATGCGGTCCACCAGGCCGTCAAGGCGCTCGACCTGGCGGGTCGCCTCCTCCGCGGACCGCCCGCCGCCGCTCTCCGACAGCAGGTCGAGGTGTCCGCGGATGACCGAGAGCGGCGTGCGCAGATCGTGCGTGACGACGGCGACGAACTCGGACCGCGCGCGCTCGAGCTCCCGGAGCGTCTGGGCGGTGCGCCGCTCGACCTCATACAGCGACGCCTTGTCGATGGCGAGCGCGGCTTGGTTGGCGAGCGCGCCGACGAACGCGACCTCTTCGTCGAGGAACTCCGTGTACTCGGGGACCTGGAGCCCCACCGCGCCGAGCAGCCGGTCGCCCACGAGGAGGGGCACGGCGAGGTGGTCGAACGCGACGATGGGCCGCGTCTCGGCGAGCGCGCGATGCGCGGCCTGGAGCGCGGCCTTCCCGAGATCGCCCGAGCGCGCGCGCACGCGCGCGCCGCCGTCGGCGTCGCGCAGGAGGATGGCGCCCGACGCCCCCGCGTACACGCGCACGAGGCGATCGACGACGAGCTGCAGGACCTCGTCGAGGTCGAGCGTGGACGTGAGCACGTTCGAGACCTCGAAGAGCGCCGAGACCTCGCGCAGCTTGCGCTCCGCCTCGCGCTGGAGGCGCGCCTTGTCGATGATCCCGCCGACCTGGTTCGCGATGGTCTGGAGGAAGTCGATCTCCTCCTTCGTGAAGTCGCGCGGATCCACGGTCTGCACGTTCATGACGCCGACGACGTCGTCGCGCATGACGAGCGGCACGGACAGCATGGAGATGAACTGGGGCTGGTCGGCCCCGCGCACCCACTTGAACCGCGGCTCCTTGCGGACGTCCCGCGCGACGAGCGGCACGCGCGCGTTCGCGACCCAGCCCGTGATGCCTTCGCCGACGCGCAGCGTCGCCCGGCCGATGTTGCGGCGGTCGAGGCCGTTCGTCGCGGCGAGGCGCAGGATGCCCTCGCGCCGCTCGTGCAGGTACAGCGACGCGACGTCCGTGCGCATCGCGTCGGTGGTCCGGTCGATCACGATCCGGAGCATCTCGTCCCAATCCCGGGTGGAAGAGGCGAGCTGGGTGATCTCGTGG
>SCUI01000100.1 GCA_004297225.1 Lysobacteraceae bacterium
ACCCGGCCATGAAGGCCAGGGAGGCCCTGAAGAAACTCCCTCCGGGAGACAGCCTGGAGCTGATCACCGACCACGCACCCGCCCTCTCCACGGTCCCATGGGAGGGTGCAAAGCTGGGGTTCCTCTCGGAAATCGCCAGCAAAGCGCCCGGGGAGTGGGTCATCACCCTCGAAAAGGCCACCGCCCCGATCGACCAGAGGCAAGTCCTCACCGCCATCGCAGCCCGCGCTGCCGAGCTCGCGCCCGACGAGACGTAGGGCCCACAAGGATCCAACCATGAAGAAACTCAGTCTGCTTGCACTGCTCGTCGTCGCGGCCTTCGCCACCATCCTGGTGGCTTGCGGCGGCGATGACGACGACGCCCCGGCTGCCACGGCACCCACCGCGACCACAGCGCCCTCCGGGGATAGCACCCCGCAGGTCCAGGCCTCGCCCACCACCGACCCGAACGCTTACGCCCGTCCGCAACTCATTGTCGAGTCTACCCAGCTTCAGAAAGCCCTGGGCGACCCCAACCTGGTGATCGTCGACCTTCGGAAGAAGGAGTCCTACGACGCAGGCCACATCCCCGGCGCCGTCTGGTATGACTCCGCCTTTCTGAAGGACCCCGACGAGAAGGTCTACGTCATCCGCGAAGAACTCTTTGCCGAAAAGGTCGGCGCCGTCGGCATCGACAACACCAAGACGGTCGTCGCCTACGATGACGGCAACGGCCTGATCGCCACCCGCTTCTGGTGGGTGCTCTGGTACTACGGCCACGAAGGCAGCGTCCTCAACGGCGGCTTCGCTAAGTGGCAGAAGGACGGCCTGGCGGTCTCGAATGAGGCCCCTGCGGTCACCAAGGCCTCGTTCAAGGCCGCCGTGAACGACGAGGTCATCTGCGCCCTCGACTACGTCGCCGAAAAGTCCGACAACCCCGACCCCAACGTCGTCATCCTCGATGTGCGCTCGCCCGCCGAGTACACCGGTGCCGATGTCCGCGCTGCCAAGGGCGGCCACGTCCCGAACGCGGTGAACCTCGACTGGACACGCTCGCTCACGGAAGCACAACCCCAGGTCTGGAAGTCCGCCGCGGACCTCCGTAAGCAGTTCGAAGAGGCCGGCATAAAGCCCGGTGCTCAGGTCATCACCTACTGCCAGACGGGCGTCCGCGCCGCCCACTCGCTCTTCACCCTGTACCTGCTCGGCTACGATGGCCTGAAGAACTTCGATGGC
>SCUI01000072.1 GCA_004297225.1 Lysobacteraceae bacterium
CCCGTCCATGAGACGTGCACTTTTGTTCGTAACGACCATCGCCCTGCTTGGCTCTGCGCTGGCACCGATGGGTGTTGCCGCGGCGAGCGCCAAGTTCGACACGGGCGGCCAGTTCATCGTCCAGATGGCCGACATGCCGGTCGTCGCCTATGACGGCAGCATCAATGGCCTGAGGGCCACCAAGCCCGCGCCGGGGACGAAGATCAACCCCAATAGCGCCGCGGTGGTCAAGTACACCGACTATCTGAATACGAGCCACAACCGCGCCCTTGCTCGGGCCGGCGGCGGGACCAAGCTGTACGACTACTTCTATTCGTACAACGGCTTTCTGGCCAAGCTCACCGCTGGTCAGGCGAACAAGCTGGCGGCGGATGCCGCAGTCGAGTCGATCGTGCGCAACGAGCGCGTCGAGGCCGACACCTCGTCAACACCTGCGTTCCTGGGCCTGTCCGACACCGGTGGCCTGTGGTCTCAGCTCGGCGGGCCGACCGGCACCAAGACGGTTGCCGGGGCCGGTGAGAACATCGTCATTGGCATCGTCGACTCGGGCATCTGGCCCGAGAGCCTGAGCTTCTCCGACCGCAACGCCAACGGGCAGCTCATCTACGGAAACCTGCCCGGCTGGTCGTATAACGGCAAGTGCGACTCGGCCGAGAAGGTCATCGACCCCAACTGGGACGCCAACAAGTGCAATAAGAAGCTCGTGGCGGCCCGGCATTTCAATGCTTCGTGGGGCGGGGACGCCGCGCTCGAGGCTGAGCGTCCGTGGGAGTTCCAGTCGCCACGCGACTACAACGGCCACGGCACACACACCGCGTCGACCTCTGGTGGCAACTACGGCGTGCCCACCACAGGGCCCGCAGCTACGTTCGGGTCGATCAGCGGAATGGCGCCGCGCGCCCGAATTGCGGCGTACAAAGCGCTCTGGTCGACCGAATCGGGTGATACCGCGAGCGGCTTCACGGGCGACCTCGTCGCGGCCATTGACCAGGCGGTCGCCGACGGCGTTGACGTGATCAACTACTCGATCAGCGGCACGAGGACGAACTTCCTGGATCCGGCACAGGTTTCATTCCTGTTCGCCGCCCAGGCGGGCGTTTTCGTTTCCGCCTCCGCGGGCAACAGCGGCCCCACCACGGGCACCGTTGCACATCCTGGTCCGTGGCTGACAACGGTCGCGGCTGGTACCCACAACCGCAACGGCAGCGGCTCGGTCACGCTCGGCAACGGCGCCACCTACCCGGGTGCGTCGGTGGCCAACGCGGTCGGTCCCGCTCCGTTGATCGACTCTGTGGATGCCGGCCTGCCGGGTGCAGACCCGGCGAAGGTCGAGCTCTGCTA
>SCUI01000045.1 GCA_004297225.1 Lysobacteraceae bacterium
CCAAGAAGGTGGTGCTGGCGGTCAGCGGCGGCGCGAGCATCACCATCGAAGGGGGCAGCTTCACGGCGCAGTGTCCGGGGAAGATCACGGTCAAGGCGGCGACGAAGTCGATGGTGGGTGGGGCGACGCAGTCGTGGGCGATGCCGGACGGCGTTCAGTCAGGCGCCTTCCAGCGGCAGTTTGTCATCCGGCGCGGCACCGATGAACAACCCATTTCCAACCAGAAGTATCGGGTGACCATGGATGACGGACGGGTCATCGAGGGCGTCACCGACGTGATGGGGCAAACCCAGATGGCGGACAGCGAAGGCATCCAGAACGTCGCCATCGAACTCTTGTACGACTGATCCCGTGTACTCCAAGATCGACCCCACCAAAATCCGGGTGCCGGTGTCCATGCCTGGCATGGACCGGACACATGTTGACGCCACCCACCTGCCAGGCATCGTCATCTTCGTCCACGGCGTGAACTCCGATGGCGAATGGTTCGAGTCCTCGGAGAAGGGGCTGATCGCAGGGTTGAACCAGCGGATGGGGTTGGACCGAGCCCGTGCAACGGACGCACAACTGAGACCCGTTGGCTATGCGGCAGAACTCCTGGCCGATGGGCGGTTGAATCGCCAGCTTTCCGGAGACAACTTCATCACCGACGAAGGCCGCTCGCCAGTCATCAGGTTCAGGTGGGGGTACAAAGCCTCCGGCTCCGATGGCACGAAAGACGCCATCAACGAGAAGACCGAATACGGCGGCAGGATCTACCTCAACGAACTGGATGCCTGGGGCGGAGGCCCTTTCCAGAACGGCACTTCGGCACTGCCGTACATGTGGGGTGAAGGGCTGGACGATCGTGTTTTCTGGTGGCTGTACGCCAACATGTTCCCGGTGGACGGGCGCGAGGTCTACGCGTCACCCCCCAGGGCGTACTTCGTGCATGCCGCGCACCGACTCACCGAACTGATCAAGGCCATTCGCGGCAAGCAGGCTGACTGCCCGATCACCGTGGTGTGCCACAGCCAGGGCAACATGGTCACGCTGGCAGCCGCCCTCATGGGTGAAAAGGAAGGCGCCATCGCGGACACCTACGTCCTGTGCAACCCGCCTTACAGCCTGGAAAGCCTGACCATGGACCAGATGGTCAACCACGATTCACGGGGGGCGACGGGGGAATTCGGTGGCATCACGACGTTCGCGAGGCAAGAAACCTTCAAGAATTTCCTGTCAGCAGTCAAGCAGCGTGCCACTGCTGGACAGCCTCTGGACGTGATCAACCGATACCACGCGTTCATTGATCCGGCGACGGGTGAAAATGGCTTCAAGCTGGCGGCGTTTCCGTCAGGCGACGCGATCAAGCAGAAGCCGCCCAAGGGTCAGGACCGGGACAACCGAGGACGCGTGTTCCTCTACT
>SCUI01000101.1 GCA_004297225.1 Lysobacteraceae bacterium
CAGGCGACCGGCGCCGGGAGCGCCGCCCTTCGTCGAGGAAGGTTCGCTCGTCGAAGAAAATACGACGATTGCGCTCATCGAAGTGATGAAGCTGTTCACCCCGATCAAGGCCGGTGTGAAGGGTCGCATACGAAGGATCTGCGCGGAGAACAACGACCTGGTCGAGTATGACCAGGTGCTGTTCCTCGTCGAGCCCGAATGAGGGAAGGCACAATGAGCAACGCCAACGAGGTGACATTCGTCGATCAGACGCTGCGGGACGGAAACCAGTCCTTGTGGGCGCTGAGCATGTCGACGAGCATGATATTGCCGGTCGCTTCGCGTCTGAACGAAGCCGGGTTCACGGCGCTGGACCTGACGGCGCCGGCCCATTTCAAGAGCATCGTCCGGGAAGTGCATGAGGACCCGTGGGAAAGAATCCGGCTTGTTGCCCGGCAGATCACCAGCGCACCCCTGTGCGTGATGCAGCAATGCAGCATCACCGGTTTCAACATCGTTCCGAAATGCATGGCGCGGCTGTGGATGCAGACGCTCGCCCGGAACGGGATCCGGCGCGTGCACCTGATGGAAGCTTCGAACGACTTCGGCCTGCGCGTGCCGGATTACGTCCGTTTCGGCACCGAGGCGGGCATGAAAGTCGTGCTGTGCATGACGTATTCGATTTCACCCAGGCATACCGACGATTACTACGCGCAAAAGACCCGCGACGCCGTGGCGCTGAAGGTACCCTTCCTGATGCTGAAGGATCCGGGCGGCCTGCTTACGCCGGAGCGCGTGAAGACGCTGGTGCCGGCCATTCTCCGGAATGCGGGCAGTACCCCCGTGGAGTTTCATTCCCACTGCACCACCGGGCTGGCGCCGCTGTGTTACCTGGAAGCGGTCAAGCAAGGGATCAGAACCCTGCACACCGCCATTCCGCCCCTTGCAAATTCCTCCTCCCAGCCGTCGGTGCTGAACGTGGCCGAGAACCTGCGTCACCTCGGTTTTGCGCCGCGCATCGACGCGGCAGCGGTGGAGGCGGTGGCTCGACACCTGCACTTCGTCGCGAAGAGGGAAGGGCGCCCCATCGGCGCGCCCGTCGAGTACGACGAGTACCAATATGTTCATCAGATACCGGGCGGTGTGATCTCCAATTTGAAGCGGCAGCTGACGCAGTTGAAGCTGATCGACAGGCTTCCCCAGGTGATCGAGGAAAGCATCCAGGTGAGAAAGGACTTCGGCTACCCCATCATGGTGACGCCTTTTTCCCAGTTCATGGCCACGCAGGCGGCCATCAACGTGGTGCTGGGGGAAAGA
>SCUI01000071.1 GCA_004297225.1 Lysobacteraceae bacterium
CGCCGGAGGTGCTGCGCATGAGCTCTTCGCTGACGGCCACCTTCATGAACACGTCGTGCTCGGCCGTGCCGCCCAGGTGCTCGGGGTGGCCGATGCCCAGGATGCCCAGCTCGCCCCCTTTGCGGTAGAGCTCGCGCGGGAAGGTGCCGGCTTCTTCCCACTCGGCGATGTGCGGCAGGATTTCCTGCTGCACGAAGCGGCGCGTGGTCTCGCGCACCATCTCGTGGGTTTCGTTGAAATAGGTGGGGTAGCTGGGGTGGGTCATCGGGGGGCTCTGGTGAACGGGCGGTCGAACGACGGGGTTGCCGTCCAGCCTAGGGAATGCCCTTGCCGCCTTCCATCGGTAGTTTACCTATATGGTCACCGATTGACGTTTACGTCACTCGCCCACAAAATCGTTTCATCGATCAAGCTGGGTGCACTGTGCCCACGCTGGCCTTCCCTCACCAGCCGAAAACCACCCATGAGCACCCCTGCCCACTACGACAGCGTCTTCCGCCCCGGTCTGTTCAAGGACCAGGTCCACATCGTGACGGGCGGCGGCTCGGGCATCGGGCGCTGCACGGCGCACGAGCTCGCTGCGCTGGGCGCCACCGTGGTCATCACCGGCCGCAACGAAGAAAAACTGGCGCGCACCGCCGCCGAGATCACCGAGGACGGCGGCAAGGTCTTCACCGCTGCCTTCGACATCCGCGACGAAGACCAGGTCAAGGCCGCCGTGGCCAACATCGTCCAGCAGCACGGCCGCATCCACGGCCTGGTCAACAACGCGGGCGGGCAGTTCCCCTCGCCCGTCTCGGCCATCTCCAAGCGCGGCTTCGAGGCGGTGGTCACCAACAACCTGACCGGCGGCTTTTTGATGATGCGCGAGGTCTACAACCAGAGCATGGCCAAACACGGCGGCGCGGTGGTCAACATGACGGCCGACATGTGGAACGGCATGCCCGGCATGGCGCACTCGGGCGCGGCGCGTGCGGGCATGGCCAACCTGACCAAGACCGCAGCCTACGAATGGGCCGCCTCGCACGTGCGCGTCAACGCCGTGGCCCCTGGCTGGATCGCGTCGAGCGGCATGGACAGCTACGGGCCCGCCATGGCACCCATGATCCGCATGCTCAAGGACAACCTGCCGGCCAAGCGCATGGGCCTGGAGGCCGAGGTGAGCTCGGTGATCTGCTTCCTGCTGAGCCCGGGGGCCTCGTTCGTCACGGGCATCACGGTGGCGATCGACGGTGGCGCGCCGCTGCACAGCCCGGTCATGCCCACACCCAACCACGCGGGTGCGCCCAGCTACAACGGCTTTCACCGCGCTGTGACGCCGGGGGTGCTGCAAGACGGGGAGGCTTGACCAGGCTTTGTCCAGCCCACAAACCTCGGCGGGGCTTT
>SCUI01000073.1 GCA_004297225.1 Lysobacteraceae bacterium
GAGCTTCACCCTGGGCACCACGAGCGAACGCCTTGGCAGCGATCTCAGCGCACCGGTGGTCTACCACCCCGAGTTCAGCAGCAGCGAAGGTTGGCAGCTCCTGGCGCACGCCGATGAGGGCAGCTCCGCCCTCGACAACCTCACCCGTCTGGGCAGCCAGCTCTACCAGCGCGACACCGGCCTGCCCTGGGTGCCCACCAGCTACACCCTGGTCGCCCCGGACGGCACGCAATACACGCTGGATGCGAACGGCAAGCTCACCGTCATCGCCTTCGCCGACGGCAAGCAATGGATCGTCTCCGACGCGGGCGTCGCGGCAGTGGGCAGCGACGACCGTCTCGACTTCGTGCGTGACAGCCAGGGCCGCATTACCCGCGTGACGGGCATGCAGGCCGGGCAAAGCGAAGCCGAAAGCACGGTGTATCGCTACGACAGCGCCGGCCGCCTTGCGCAAGTGCGCCGCCTTGCCGGTGATGATCTCGGTACGCCCATCGCCTACGACGATCAGGGCAAGCCCTACACCGACCCCATCGCCGCCACGCTTGGCACCGCCAGCGCATGGCTCGGCAACAGCACCGCCAACCAGTGGAGCGGCGAGCTTGACGGCAGCACCATGGCGCTCGCCTTCACCGTGCGCGATTCCGAACTGGCATCCACCGTGCACGCCCCCGGCGCGCAGGGCGCCGTCATTCTTGCCCTCGAAACCGACCTTCCTGCAGGTGCCACCCTCAATATCACTGGCGCTACCGTGATCGGCAGCGCCACCTTCAACGGCAAGCAAACGCTGTTGATCCGCGTCACCGAGGCTGGCACGCACCTGATTCGCATCGATGGCACGGGTACGGCCAGCGTGCGTATTTCCATCGCCGGCGACCTCAACCGTGACGGCGTGGTCGATGGCGCCGATAGCGCGCTATGGCAGCAGGCCCAAACCAACGGGGACAGTACGGGCGACGTGAACGGCGACGGCCTCGTTACCACCGCCGACCGCCAGGTGCTCTATGCCAATACCGGCTTTGCGGCCAACTTGGCGCCAGTCGCGGCGGCAACGCTGCCCGAGGCCAAGACCCACACCGATCTGGCGACGAACGTTGCGCTTGCGAGTGTGGCAAACCCGGTGGCGCAAGATCTGGAAGGCGATCAAATCTACTGGCGTGTGCTGGGCAGCACGCACGGCACGGCGAAGTTCGATGCCACCGGCCAGAAGCTGCAATTCACGCCCGAAGCGGGCTATGCGGGTCTTGCCACTATTACCGTGCAGGCCGACGACGGCTATACCGCGAGTGCGCCGAT
>SCUI01000102.1 GCA_004297225.1 Lysobacteraceae bacterium
CGCCCGCACCATCGAGCGGCTCAAGGCCGAGCGCAGTCTCCCCTATCAGGCGTTCGCCGTCTTGTACCGCACCAACGCGCAGTCGCGGATCATGGAGGAGTCGCTGCGCCGCGCGAGCATCCCGGGGCGCATCGTGGGAGGCGTCGGGTTCTACGACCGGCGCGAGGTCAAGGACGTGCTCTCGTACGCCAGGGCAGCGCTGAACGCCGCCGACGACGTGTCGTGGCGGCGCGTGATGAACAGGCCGAAACGCGGAATTGGCGACACCAGCGAGAAGAACCTGGCGGCCTGGGCGCAACGCAACGGCCGCTCGTTCGCCGATGCGTTGCGCCAGGTCGAGACGGTGTTGGCTGGAACTCCGGCCGTCAAGCGTGTCAGCGAGTTCGTCGAGCTCATGGACGACCTGAGCCGGGCGGCCGAGGAGATGCCGGCTTCCGGCTTCCTGGCGGCGGTGCTCGACCAGTCTGGGTACGTCGAGGCGCTCAAGAAGGAAGCGACGCACGAGGCAGAGGGGCGCATCGAGAACCTCGACGAGCTCCTCAACGCCGTGGCCGAGTGGCAGGACGAGAACCAGGGGGGCATCGCCGACTTCCTCGACGAGGCGGCGCTGCTCGGCAGCAACGACGACCGCGCGGTGCAAGCAGTCAACGGTGAGCACCCCGACGACGCCGTCACGATGATGACCCTGCACAATGCCAAGGGCCTGGAGTTCCCTATCGTGTTCCTGGTAGGGCTCGAAGAGAACCTCATCCCACACCGGAGCACGACTGCCAGCCTGCAGGAGATCGAGGAGGAACGCAGGCTGCTCTACGTCGGGGTGACGCGCGCGCAAGAAGAGCTGTACCTGGTGCACGCCGAGTCGCGCCTGACGTTCGGTCGCACCGAGCCGACCCGGCCGAGCCGCTTCCTCGACGACATCCCGCGGGAAATGCTGCAGGACACCGACGTCTTCGGTCAGGACATCGACGATCCGCGTCACCTGTCGCGGTTCTCGCGCAACGCCTGGAAGCCGGCGGCGTCACCGACGTCGGTCGGTTCCGGATCGGCCGGGGCCGCCGGCGCGGGGCAGGCTGGCTCGGGGTTCAAGGGCGGCGAGCGGGTCACTCATCCCAAGTTCGGCCAGGGGATGGTCGTCGGGCTGAGCGGCGACGGGGCGAAGACCGAGATCACCGTCGTGTTCGAGTCGGCCGGAGCCAAACGGTTGCTGCTCAAGTACGCCAGCCTCGAACGCGCCTAGCCTCACGACTCGGCCGCCTGGTCTCATGACTAGGCCGCCTAGTCTCATGACTAGGCGCCGGCGCCCTCATCCTGGGGGCTTGGGCGACGATGGTATAGTTCCCTG
>SCUI01000103.1 GCA_004297225.1 Lysobacteraceae bacterium
TGGCCTCGAGGGGCCACCCTCGGCCACGAGTTCGCGGGGTATCTGGGCGACGGCACGCCCGTCGCGGTCGAGCCTCTCGACCCGTGTTGGTCGTGCGCGCCGTGCCGCAACGGCGACTACCACCGCTGCGTGCGTGGTGCGGCAATGGTGATCGGCGTCGGCATCGACGGTGGGATGGCCGAAGAGTGCATCGTGCCCGAATCGGCGATCGTCGCGCTCCCGGCCGGGTTGTCGGTTCGCGACGCCTGCCTTGTCGAGCCGATGGCGGTCGCGGTGCACGGCGTGCGCCGGGGCGCGGTGCACGCCACCGAGCGGGTCGCGATCGTCGGCGGTGGCGCGATCGGCTTGTGCGGGGTCGCGGCCGCGCGTGCCGCCGGCGCAGACGTCGACCTCGTCGCTCGCCACGACGCCCAGAGGGCGGCGGGCGCACAGTTGGGCGCGAACGCCACCGGCGACGACGTCGCCGGCGTCTACGACGTCGTCATCGACGCCGCGGGCACGACCGAGTCGTTGCAACAGTGCATCGACCTCGCCAAGCCCGGTGCACGCATGATCCTGCTCGCGACCTATTGGGGCGGCATGCAGATGCCTGGCTTCGAGCTCTGCATGAAAGAAGTGACCGTCATCCCCGCCGCGCAGTACAACCGGCTCGGACCGTCGCGTGACGTCGATGTCGCGGCGAACATCCTCGCGACCAACCCGCGAATCGCGCAATCGCTGATCACCCATCGGTTCCCACTCGACGCGGCCGCTGAGGCGTTCGCCGTCGCCGCCGACCGCAAGGCCGGCGCGATCAAAGTGGTGCTCGAACCCTGACCGGTCAGCGGCGGCGGTAGTTCGGCTCGCGCTGCTCGGCCTTCGCGGCTTTCATCTCGTTGTAGTCGTGCGAGCTGAACACCATCGTCTGCGCCAACGCTTCTTCGTCGATCGACGCCGCCACCGCGTCGTTGGCGAGATGTTTGATGATGCGCCTCGCCATCTTGACGGTAAACGCCGGTGCCTTCGCGATGTCATGCGCGATC
>SCUI01000104.1 GCA_004297225.1 Lysobacteraceae bacterium
CGTGCTCAAGTTCCCCACCCCGGACGCGGGGAGCTACGAAGAAAGCCTGGCCTACGCCCGCGACTTTATTCAACGCTGGAAAGGCCACCCGCTCATTGTGCCCTCGGTGGCGCCCCACGCGCCCTATACGTGCACGCCCGAAATTCTGCAAGCCACCGCCGCGCTGGCCGCCGAGTTCGACGTGCCCCTGCACACACACCTTGCCGAAACCGCGCTCGAAGTTTCCGACAGCCGCAAGATGTACGGCATGCCCGTCATCCCGTGGGTGAAAAAGCAAAACCTGTTCGAGGCCAAAGTGCTGGCCGCGCACTGCGTTCACATTGACGAGGGTGAGATACGCACCCTGCGCAACGTCAACGCCGGGGTGGCCCACAACCCCTCCAGCAATCTTAAGCTGGCCTCGGGTGCGGCCCCGGTCGCCAAAATGCTTGAGTTGGGATTGAACGTGGGCATCGGCACCGACGGCCCGGCCTCGAACAACGACCTCGACATGTTCGAGGAAACGCGGCTGGCCGCTTTTCTCGCCAAGGGCATCAGCGGCGACCCCACCGTCCTGCCGGCCAAACAGGCGTTGGAAATGGCCACCCGCCTGGGCGCGGCGGCCCTGCACATCGGCGGCATCACCGGCTCACTGGAGCCGGGCAAACGGGCCGACCTCGCCGTGGTCAACCAGAACACCCTGCACGGGTCGCCCAGGTTCACGCACGATCCCAACGCCCTCTACTCGCAACTGGTGTACACCGCCCACGCCAACGACGTGACTGACGTGATGGCGAATGGCAAGTGGCTCATGCGCGATCGCAAGCTGCTGACGCTGGACGAAGAGGCGCTGATCACCGCCGCCTCCGAATATGCCCGGCGCATCGACACCTTCCTTATCCATCGCGAGCAGAGCGTGCTGAGCAAGCTCATTGCCATCGGCGGCGTCAAGCAGGAGGAGAGCTTTGAAGTGCA
>SCUI01000074.1 GCA_004297225.1 Lysobacteraceae bacterium
CGGCGCGCCTGCCGGTGCAGGTATGCCGGCTCGCGCCAGGCCACGGCGGCCGCCCTGCTCTCCCCGTTCGACAACCTGATCTGGTTCCGCGAGCGCACCGAGCGGCTGTTCGGCCTGCGCTACCGCA
This sequence comes from Lysobacteraceae bacterium, assembly GCA_004297225.1. GTDB lineage: Bacteria > Pseudomonadota > Gammaproteobacteria > Xanthomonadales > Xanthomonadaceae > Cognatiluteimonas. The sequence continues at coordinate 128 of SCUI01000074.1, forward strand.
TCGAGATCTACACCCCGGCCGAGAAGCGCACCCACGGCTACTACGTGCTGCCGTTCCTGGAGGGCGAGGCGCTCACCGCCCGCGTCGACCTGAAGTCCGACCGCAAGGCCGGCGTGCTGATCGTCCAGCACGCCCACGCCGAGCCCGACGCGACAGGGCAGACGCCCCCCCGCCTCGCCGCCGAACTGCGCCTGATGAGCGGATGGCTCGGCCTCGGCGATGTCCGCGTCGAGCCGAGAGGGGACCTGGCGGAGCGGTTGCGGGCGGCGCTCTAGGCGTTCCCTCCCCTTCAGGGGGAGGGAAGTTGTCCCTACTCCGCCGCGCCCTGCGTCACGGCGTGCAGCCGCGCATAGGCGCCGCCGCGGCCGACGAGTTCGGCGTGGCGGCCTTCCTCGACGATGCGGCCGTCGTCGAAGACCAGGATGCGGTCCGCGGAGCGGATGGTGGAGAGGCGGTGGGCGATCACGATGGTCGTGCGGCCGACCATCAGCTCCTCCATGGCCGCCTGGACCTGGCGTTCGGTCTCGACGTCGAGCGACGAGGTCGCCTCGTCCAGCACCAGGATCGGCGCATCGGCCAGGAAGGCCCTGGCGATGGCCACGCGCTGGCGCTCGCCGCCGGAGAGCTTGACGCCCCGCTCGCCGACCAGCGTCTCGTAACCCTTCGGCAGACGGGCGATGAAGTCGTGGGCGCGGGCCCGCCGGGCGGCGAGCTCGATCTCCTCCCGCGTGGCTTCGGGCCGGGCGTAGCCGATGTTCTCGGCGATGGTCCGGTGGAACAGCGCCGGATCCTGCGGCACCACGGCGATGCCCTGGCGCAACGAGCCCTGGTCGACCCTTGCGATGTCCTGGCCGTCGATCAG
>SCUI01000105.1 GCA_004297225.1 Lysobacteraceae bacterium
GCCACGACCTTGGTCCGCTCGGTCAGCAGGCCCTGGAAGGCCTCGACGTCCAGCGAGCCGTCGTCGTTCACCGGCGCGAACTTCAGCACCGCGCCCCAGTGCTCCCGAAGGAAGTGCCAGGGGACGATGTTGGCGTGGTGCTCCATCTGCGTGAGCAGGATCTCGTCGCCCGGCTTCAGCGTGCGCGCCAGGCCGGCGGCGACCAGGTTGATCGCCTCGGTGCCGCCCTTGGTGAAGACGACCTCGCCGACGTCGCAGTTGATGAAGCCGGCCACCTTGCGCCGCGCCGCCTCGTAGGCCTCGGTCACCTCGTTGCCGAGCGTGTGCAGGCCGCGATGGACGTTGGCGTAGGAGTGCTCCATGGCCCGGCTCATCGCCTCGATCACCGCCCGCGGCTTCTGGGCCGAGGCGGCGCTGTCCAGGTAGACCAGGGGCTTGCCGTGCACCTGGCGGGTCAGGATCGGGAACTCGGCCCGGGCGGCGTGGACGTCGAAGGCCATGGTCAGCCCCTCAGCCGCTCGGCGACCCAGGCGGCCGCGGCCTCCCGCGCGCCCTCGTGCTCGATGCGCTCCACCACCTGGCCGACGAAGGCTTCGGTCAACAGCGCCCGGGCGTCGGCCTCGGGAAGGCCGCGCTGGCGCATGTAGAACAGAGCGTCCTCGTCCAGCGCGCCCACCGTGTTGCCGTGCGCGCAGGCGACGTCGTCGGCGTAGATCTCCAGCTCCGGCTTGGCGTCCACCTCCGCCCGCTCGGAGAGGATCAGCGCGTGGTGCCCCATGCGCGCGTCGGTCTTGTCCGCGCCCTCGGACACGACGATGCGCCCCTGGAAGACGCCGCGAGCCTGGTCGCGCACGACGCCCTTGGTCAGCTGGTCGGTGACGCCGCCAACGCCCTCGTGGGTGACGACGGTGGTCTGGTCGGCGTGTCGCTGGCCGGCCAGCAGGTAGACCCCGTCGAGACGCACCTCGGCGCCGTGGCCGGGGTGGTTGACCCGAGTCTCGATCCGCTGGCGCTTGGCCCCGCCGGCCAGCACCGCCTGGTGCAGCCGCGCGCCGTGACCCAGCGTGACGATCGCCGTGGAGACGCTGACGGCCCCCGGATCGTCGCTGGTGATCACGATCCGCTCCAGCCGCGCGCCCTCTCCGATCCCGACGGTGAGCACGGAATCGGCGACGTAGTCGGCGGCCAGGCCCTCGTGGCTCTCCAGCAGCGTCAGGCTGGCGCCGTCCGCCACCTCGACGCCCAGGTGGACGCCGTGCGACGTCGCCTCGCTCG
>SCUI01000050.1 GCA_004297225.1 Lysobacteraceae bacterium
TTTGGTCGTGAAGGCGTAGGTGGGCGTCACCGTGGCCACCCCCTTGGCAAAGTCGGAAGCGAGGACAGCCGTGCCCGTGAGGCTGCCACTGGAGCCCGTGGACGAGACGCCCGACAAGGTGACGGCCTTGGCGAAGTAGGCCGACATGGCGCTGCGCCCGTCGTGGTTGATGGTCGTGGCGCCCTCGGTGTTGCGCGCGATCACCTGGGCGGTGAAAGGCTGCCCACTGTAGGTGAAGGGCGACTTGCCGGACGCGGCGCAAGCCTGGGTCACTTCGACGTCAAAGTGGTGTGGCACGAATGGCCCGAATGCACCGATGCTGCCGCTGACCGGGAGGCCCGAATTGCTGTAGACAGAGCCCGGGTTCAGTGTCGCCGCCAGGCCCAGGGTGCCCACCTCGGTCCAGCGCAGGGTCCCCGTGGCCAGGCCCGAGGCCAGGCTGCTCATGGAGAGGAACACATTCTGGGTCGGCCCCGCCGCCATCACCGCGAGCTTCGCATCGGCACCCGTCGGTGATTGACCCGCCAGGCTCACGGTGACACCAGCCGGGCTGATTTCATTGCCAAAGGCCGTCATGACCTGATCGTCGTTGTTCAGCGCGGTGATGGTCAGGGTCGCGGGCGAGGTCACGCCGGCATTGCCTGCCACAAAAGGCCCCGTGGCGACCATGGACAGGGTCTTGGGCACCGTGATGAAGCTGTCGCTGCCGCTCATGCTCAGGCCGGCTTCGGCGCCCGTGCCGGTGTAGCTGGCCGCGATGCTGGTCTCGCCAGCGTTGGCATAGCTCAGGTTCATCGAGGCCTGGCCATTGCTGTCGAACTTCAGCGTGTGCGACTTGGCAACCCCGTTGCAGACGCCCATCGCGGCGCCGGTGCCGTTGCCTTGCAGGGCCACCGAGCCCGTCAGGCTGCTGTGGCTGGTCGAGGTGCAGGTGAACATCACGCTCTTTTCGGTCGTGGCGAATGCCGCGGCGCAGCGGGCGCCGTTCTCCACCGACCGAAGTGCGTTGACCACCACCGTCTGGGGCACGCCACCGATGTGGTGGGGCACGTCGAACTTGAACTTCGTCTGGTCCGCGGTGTAGACACAGCTGTTGCCCGTGCCCGCGCTCACCCCCATGCCGCAGCGAAGGGCGTTCTGGGCCGCTGGCGAGGCGCCGCTGATGCTGGCGGTCACGCTGCCTGGCGTGGTCGTGCGCACCGTCACGGTGGCGATGCCGGAAGCGTTCGTGGTGAAGCCCGCACTGCTGACGGGCGTGGCGCCAGCCAGGTTCAGCGTGCCGCTGGCACCGGTGGTCAGCACCGTCGAACAAGCCGCGTTCGAGCAGGCCTTGACGGTGTACGTCACGGTTTCGCAGGTCAGGCCGCTGGAGGCCGGCGTCGTCACCTCGAAGTGGTCCACTGGCGGCGTGACGGTGATCGCGCAGCTGCCGCCGCTGGTGGGCGTCGAGCCCATGCCGCAAAACACCTTGGGCGTGTTGCTTGGCGTGGGGCTGTAGGCCGAGATGGCCACCGTGCCCGTGCCCGAGCCCGTGTACTGCATGGTGACCGTGGTGCTGTTGGTCGGGCCCGCAGGGATGGAAAAACCCTGGCTGGCGGTGGACGGCGAGGCGCCGCTGAAGGTCAGCGTGCCGGTGACGCCCGAGGTCCAGGGCAGGCTGCAATCGGCGTTGCCGCAGGCGGTCACGGTGT
>SCUI01000106.1 GCA_004297225.1 Lysobacteraceae bacterium
AGTGATCCGGTGCGCATCGGCGGGTTCTTTTCCAGCTTCGATACCGAAGCAGTCATCGCGCAGCTCACGAAGGTGCGCCAGGTCAGGATCGACAAGCTCAATGTCGAGGCACTTCGCGCCGACGCTCGCAAGACCGCCATCGCCGGCCTTGTCACCCGCTTCTCCTCTCTCCTCTCAAAGGTGAAGGCGCTGTCATCCTCCACCTCGGCCTCGGGCAAGAGCACAGCCGTGAGCGGCACAGGAGTCAACGCCGCTGCTGACCCCACAGCCGCCCTCGGCAGCTTCACGGTCGACGTGACGAGGCTGGCTACGGGCACCAGCGCCACCGGCTCAGCCATCACCGCCGCTCTCGATGCCGCCTCGCCCCTTGACGAGTCCAACTTCCAGACAACCCCCACCAGCGGTGCCTTCACCATCGGTACGTCGGGCGGAGGCAGCGCCACCATCAAGGTCGGCGCGCAGGCCGTCAACTCGGCGGCCCTGCTGAATGCCTCTAACTTCGCGACCGCGGTTACCAGCGGGACATTCACCATCTCCACCAGCGGCGGCGGCCCGGCCGTCATCAACGTCGACATCGCCACCCAGTCCCTCGATGACATCGTCACGGCCATCAACGGCAGCGGCATCGGCGTGACTGCCTCCATCGCCAACGATACCTATGGGCGCGCCAACACCCTCGTGCTAACCTCCACCAACGGCGACATCACCCTCGGCGACAGCGGCGATACCTCGAACTTCCTCTCTGCCACCAACCTCTCCGGCGCGACCGGTACGACAACGCTCACCGCCACTGCCCCCATGTCCCGGCAGATGTCGCTCAACGACGTCATCGCCGAGATCAACGGCGCGGGCGTTGGTATCACCGCCTCCATCACTAACGACTCCAACGGCAAGGCGAACATCCTCAGCCTCTCCGCTGCGACCTCCATCACCCTCGGCAACACCACCGACACCTCGAACTTTCTCTCGGCCACGAACGTCCTCGCCTCCCCCGGGACGACCAGCCGAAGCGAACACCGAAG
>SCUI01000075.1 GCA_004297225.1 Lysobacteraceae bacterium
CCGCAACGCGCGCCGACCGATGTCGGCATAGCCGGTGCTTTGCGGCCAGCGGCGGGCAAGGGCGGCGAGGGCGCGGTGCAGGGGCTGCGGCACGCGCTGATAGCGTTGGGCCAGCCGCGCGGCGCGGAAGCGGTCGTACCCGGCAAAGAGCTCGTCGCTGCCGTCGCCCGTGAGGGCCACGGTGACGTGCTCGCGCGCGAGTTTGGAGACGAGGTAAGTGGGGATGGCCGAGGAGTCGCCAAAGGGCTGATCGAAGTGCCACGCCAGTTTGGGCACGAGGTCAACGGCGTCGGGCTGGACGATGAACTCGTGATGCTCGGTGCCGAGGTGTTGGGCCACGGCGCGGGCGTGCGCGGTTTCGTCGAACGAGGGTTCGCTGCTGAAGCCGATGGCGAATGTTTTCACCGGGCCGCTGGCGGCTTCGGCCATGAGGGCCACGATGGCGCTGGAGTCCAACCCGCCGGAGAGGAACGCGCCCAGCGGCACATCGCTGATGAGGCGCAGGCGCACAGCTTCGCGGAGGTGGTCGAGGAGGGCAGAAATGGCCTCGGGTTCGGTTGGAGGCGACGCAAGTGTCGCCCCTACGGGTAGGATGGGCGGCGACCAATATTCGCGCTCCTCCACGCCGCCATTGGCGACGCGCAGCCGGCAGCCGGGATGCAACATGCGAATGCCCTCGAACAGGGTATCCGGCGCGGGGACGTAGCCGTAGGTGAGGTAGAGCGGCAGGGCCGAGGCGTTGAGAGCGCGCGGCACGCCGGGGTAGGCCAGCAGGCATTTGATCTCGGAGCCGAACACCAACCGCGAGCGGTCGCTGAAATAGTAGAGCGGCTTTTTGCCCAGCCGGTCGCGGGCCAGCCACAATTCGCGCGCGCGCCCGTCCCAGATTGCCAGCGCAAACATGCCGCGCAGGGCGCGCAGACATTCGATGCCGCGCTCCTCAAAAAGATGCACGATGGTTTCGGTGTCGGTGCGCGAGC
>SCUI01000107.1 GCA_004297225.1 Lysobacteraceae bacterium
ACGACGAGGGCAGCTCCGGGTGGCAGATCGTCCCAGGCGCGGATCCGACGACGGCCGTTCGCGCGTGACCGTCCCGCTCGAGACCCTGCGCGCCGCGCCCAAGGTCCTCCTCCACGACCACCTCGACGGCGGGCTGCGTCCCGCGACGATCGTGGAGCTCGCGCGCGACGTCGGATACGACGGGCTGCCGACCCGGGATCCCGCCGAGCTCGCGCGCTGGTGCCACGAGGCCGCCACGTCGGGCGGCTCGCTCGCGCTCTACCTGCGCCCGTTCGCGCACACGATCGCCGTCATGCAGACGACGGACGCCATCGAGCGCGTGGCGTACGAGTGCGGCGAGGACCTCTCGCGCGATGGCGTCGTGTACGCAGAAGTGCGTTACGCGCCCGTGTTCCACACCGCGCGCGGCCTGAACCTCGAGCAGGTCGTGGAGTCGGTCGAGCGCGGCTTCGCGCGCGCGGAACGCGCGTACGGGATCGTCCTCCGCCAGATCGTCTGCGCCATGCGCGACCGCACCGACTCGCTCGAGATGGCGGAGCTGGCCGTCTCGTTCCGCGAGCGCGGCGTCGTCGGGTTCGACATCGCCGGCGAGGAGGCCGGGCACCCGCCGAAGGCCCACCTCGATGCCTTCTACCTGTGCCGGCGCGAGAACTTCTCGATCACCATCCACGCCGGCGAGGCATTCGGACCGCCGTCCATCTGGCAGGCCCTCCAGTACTGCGGCGCGCACCGCATCGGGCACGGCGTCCGGCTCGTCGAGGACATGGCCATCGCTGACGGTCGCGTCGTCAAGGTCGGGCCGCTCGCGCAGTACGTGAAGGACAAGCGCATCCCGCTCGAGCTGTGCCCCACGAGCAACGTCGACACCGGGGCGGTGCCCAGCCTGGCGGAGCATCCCATCCGCCACCTCCTCGCGGAGCACTTCCGCGTGACGGTGAGCACCGACAACAGGCTGATGTCGGACATCACGCTGTCCGAGGAGCTCCGCCGGCTCTCGGCGACGTTCGGCCTCACGCTCGCGGACGTCGAGCGACTCCAGATCAACGCGATGAAGAGCGCCTTCGTCGGCTATGACGAGCGGGTCGCGCTCATCTACGGGAAGCTGAAGCCCGGATTCGCGCGCCTGCGCGGCGAGCCCGCGCTCGCGGCCTCGCTGCCGCCGACCGCCTGACCTACTTGCGGCGGACCGTCT
>SCUI01000108.1 GCA_004297225.1 Lysobacteraceae bacterium
TTATCTTTTAAAAGATAACATATGCTTTATTGTATCAGTTATACATTCAAAACAAGATTTAATGAAACATTTTGCAAAAAAATTATCTTATGACGCTTGATTCTCTCTACCAAAAAATTCAATCCCAGCAACGCCTTACCCCCGAAGAAGGACTCTTCGTCCTAAAAAATGCAGAGCTGCTCGATCTTGGCGGACTGGCAAACGAAATTCGATTCAGGAAAAATCCGGAACCGCGGGTGACATTTGTGATTGATACCAACCCGAATTATACAAACATCTGCAACATAGATTGCATCTTCTGCGCGTTCTACCGTCATCCCGGTGAAAAAGGAGAATACACCTACACCGTTGATCAGATGCTTGAAAATTTCAAACGGGCGGCCGCACAAGGAGTGACAACAATTCTCCTTCAGGGAGGAGTAAATCCCGCGATTCCGTTCGAGTATTATATCGAAATGGTACAACGGACCGTAAAAGAACTTCCTGCGGTAACGCCACATTTTTACTCAACATCTGAAATCATCGGGATGTCTCAGGTTTCAGGTTTCACCATTCCGCAGGTGCTGCAAAAATTATGGAATACGGGACAGCGTTCCATTCCCGGAGGCGGGGCGGAAATTTTATCAGACAGGGTGAAAAAGAAAATCAGCCATCTCAAAGGCACAAGCGCAGACTGGCTGAATGTTATGCGTGAAGCGCACAAAATCGGCTTCAAGTCAACTGCGACAATGATGTACGGTCATCTGGAAACTGACGAGGATATCGTCGAGCATCTGGAAAGCATCAGGCAATTGCAGGATGAGCATCATGGCTTCACTGCATTTGTTCCCTGGAGCTTCAAGCCCGGCAACACTCCGCTCGAAAAAATCATCCCACACTACGCAACGCCCACACGGTATTTACAAATGCTTGCCTTCTCAAGAATTTATCTTGACAACTTCGCTCACATTCAGGCATCATGGTTTTC
>SCUI01000109.1 GCA_004297225.1 Lysobacteraceae bacterium
GCCGACGATGTGGACAAAGCCATGCAGGAGGCCTTCGGCTTTTACGCCAATGGCACGCCCACTCCGGAACCCACCGCCACCGAAGGGCCTACATCCCCGCCTACCGCTACTACCGCCCCCACGCTGACGCCCACCTTTCCGCCGAATTTCACGCCTACGGCTTCTGCCACCACGGCTCCCAGTGAAACGCCGGCTCCTACGGAAACCACCGGCCCCACAGAAACTCCAACGGCCGGGCCGTCACCCACTCCGCCGCCGACGGCAACGCCGTACACGCTGGAGGGGTATCAAAAGGCGTTCGCCAGCTTTCTGGAACGCATGAAGAGCCAGACCGGCATGACCGAGACCGACCTCCGGCGCATGTTGGAGACCGACCTGCTGCGAAAGAAGCTGATCGAAATCATTACGGCGGATGTGCCCACCGATACCCCTGAAGCCCACGCCCGGCACATTCTGGTGGCTGACGAGGCGACAGCCAAAGACGTCATCTCGCAGCTCAAGAACGGCGCAGATTTTGCGCAACTGGCGGCCCGGTATTCCACCGACGCCAGCAACAAAGACACCGGCGGCGACCTCGGCACTTTTGCGCCCGGCAGGATGGTTCCTGAATTCGACGATGTGGTGTTCCAAGCCGCGGTCGGCCTGTACCCCGACCCGGTGAAAACCACCTTTGGTTATCACGTCATCGAAATTCTCTCGCGCCAATCGCGGCTGCTCACCGCAGCAGAGCTGGAGCAGAACAAGAGCGATGCGTTTACCCAATGGCTTAGTGATCAGCGCGCCGACCCGGCTTTGGTGACCGAATATGACATTTGGCAGTTGAGCGTACCCACCGTGCCGACGATTGACCAGGTGCTGAATGCGCCGACCGCCGCGCCGTAAGCGCGGCCGCGCTCTATCGAGACGCCGCCCGGCAAATGCAGACTTGAGTTTCTTTTGAAAAAGAGCACGGCCCTCCCCGCGAGGGCCGTGCTGTTTTGTTTTGGGGCGCAGCTTGCAGTTGCATCATGCGGTTGACGCCGGCGGCCCGCATGTCGTTAAAGCGTCCTCAGCCGCGCCGACCGAATTGCTTTTCCAATG
>SCUI01000110.1 GCA_004297225.1 Lysobacteraceae bacterium
GTCCATCTTCGCGATGAGCTGCTCGAGCGGAAGCCCGGCGATCGCCTCCGCGGACGCTCCGATCTTGTTCCCAAGGAAGTCGCGCGACCACGGGGGCCGGATCGCCGCGACCTCCGGCGTCAGCATGTTGAACACGGTGTCGATCGCTTTCACGTCGCTCACGACGAACCCCTTCCTTCCGCCCGCAGGTCGACGAGGCGGGTCGGCTTGGCCGCGCGCTCGGGGTCGTACAGCTCGCGGGCCTCGGCGATCTCCACGCGCGGGGAGACCGACACTGCCTTCTTGACGCGGTCGGCGACCACGCGCGCGAGCGCCTCCGCCGAAGTGCCATCCGTGGGCGCCACGCGCACGAGCAGCTCGTCCATCGACAGGGGGTCTGCGGGGTCCTGCCGCGTCAGGACGATCTGGAACTCGGCCAGACCGGGGACCCGGACCAGCTCGTCCTTGATGACCTCGGGGTTGACGAGCATGCCGCGCACCTTCAACAGATCCTGCGTCCGCACAGGCTGCGTCGTGATCCGCCCGCCGTTCCGGCCGCAGGAGGGACACTGCGCAGACGAGAAGGTGGTGACATCACCCACGACGAAGCGGACCAGCACCGTCCCGCGGCGGTCGAGGTGCGTCGCGCACAGCAGTCCCTGCTCCCCGTCGGGGAGCCGACGGCCGGCTTCGTCCACGACCTCGAGGTACAGCAGGTCCGGCGTGGGGTTGTGCCACCCCGAGCCCTCGCGGCACTCCGGGAGGTATCCGAGCTCGGTCGAGCCATAGCGGCTGACGACCTTCGGGTCCGCCGCGCCGAGCGTCATGAGGCGGTCACGGATGTCGCTCCGCAGCGCGGTCGACGCCGACTCGCCGCCGAGGAACACGATCCGCACGGACGAGAGGTCCGCTCGCCGCTCCTGCGCGCGCATGGCGAAGCGCCGCATGTAGCTGGCGACCCCGATCACGACCGTCGCCCGGTGCATCTCGACGAGCTCGATGCAGCGATCGAGCGAGTTGTGGACGGGGAACTCGGGATACGGGGTCCCCGGCAGGCCGGTCACGACCGCGGCTCCGACCGCCCCCGCGGAGTGCGTCGCCCGCACGAAGGCGCCCATGGGCATCGGCGTCAGCGGGTACAGGTTCGCGATGACGTCGGACGCCGTGATGCCGTCGAACTTCGCGGTCTCCCGCGCGTGATACAGCCA
>SCUI01000022.1 GCA_004297225.1 Lysobacteraceae bacterium
GGTACCGAGAACGAAGCATCAGAGTATGGGACGACAATTGCAGGCGGGGTCTTAAATATCGCCAGCGGTGTGTCGGCAACTATCGGTGGTGGTGTATATAATGTGGCAGATACCATCAATACTACAATAGGAGGTGGTATCTATAATAATGCCTCAGGGGCAAACGCCACTGTAGGGGGCGGGTTCAACAACAATGCTAGTGCTCCTTACGCATTTGTTGGAGGTGGCAGTGGTAACCAAGCAAACGATGACAATGCAACTATTGGCGGAGGGGGTAGTAACGAAGCAAGCGACATATATACAACGGTAAGCGGTGGGCTTAATAACAAGGCTAGCGACTTATATGCAACAGTTAGCGGAGGGCAAGGCAACGTAGCGAGCAACCAAGTTGCAACTATCGGTGGCGGACTTTATAATGGCGCAACAGGACTATATTCTACAATAAGTGGTGGTTATTTCAACGGGGCAATCAATCATTATACAACAATAGGGGGTGGTGGGGCAAATAGTGCAAGTGGCGAATACGCCACAGTTAGTGGTGGCTATAATAATAATGCTCGCGGGCGATTTTCTGTAGTTTCCGGTGGTGGTAGCGATATTTTTTCTGATTCTAGTTCTGCACTCGGCGATTATTCTACCATTCCGGGAGGGAGAAGAAATAAAGCTATTGGCAACTATTCATTCGCTGCAGGCTGGCGCGCACAGGCAAACCATACCGGGACCTTTGTCTGGGCTGATTCAACAGGGACATCGGGAACGGACTTTACCTCAACAGCGCCAAACCAATTCCTCATCCGTGCATCGGGGGGCGTAGGTATTGGTACTAATAATCCTGAAAATACTCTGCATGTTATGAAGGGTTCAGCCGGGGCAGTTACACCAGCTACTAATGCTGCCCTTGTTGTGGAAAACAATAGCAGTTGTTTTGTACATATCATATCTACCGCGGCTAACGAGCAGGGTGTTCTATTTGGCGACCCTACTAATTCAATCTCCGGCGGCGTCGTGATGAATCCATCCAATCAAATAGAATTCCGCGCTGGTGGAAACTCAATACGAATGACTGTTGACTCAGACGGCGATGTCGGTATCGGCACTGTAACCCCGGGCAATATCCTCACCGTCAAGCAAAGTTCAGCTACAGACCCGATTGCTGACGCGTGGACAACCTATAGTTCCCGTCGCTGGAAAACTGATATTGAAACGCTCGAAGGCTCACTTGAGAAAGTGAGTAAGCTGCGGGGCGTATCCTATAAAGAAAAAGCGACAGGGAAAAAATGTATCGGGCTGATTGCTGAAGAAGTAGGAGCCGTGCTTCCAGAAGTAGTAGAGTATGAAGAAAACGGCATTGATGCGAAATCGGTGGATTATGCGCGCCTTGTTTCGGTGCTTATCGAGGCAGTCAAAGAGCAGCAAGCGACGAGCAAGAATCAACAAGCGATAATCGAGCAATTGACAGAAGAAGTTCGTTCGCTTACCACTCGATTCAAGAACACCGACAATGGTAACCTGGGCGAGGTTCGTTAATAGATGTCATCATCGTTCTTATCACACAAGGTTAATCTATGAAAAAGTACCTGTTCTTTTTTGCAAACATACTCACCTTCGCAGGATTGGTATTCGCGCAAGTTCCCCAAATTATTACCCACCAAGGCTTTCTTACTGATAGCGCCGGTCAGGGTGTGAATGCAACGCTTCCCATGTCGTTCAGATTTTTTGCTGATTCTACAGGCGGCACAACTCTTCTTGAGCTATCGTTCTCCGGCGCGCAGGTAACGAACGGCGCATTCAGCGTTGCGCTTGATGTCTCTTCAATATCCTTCAATAAACAATTCTGGCTTGAAACGGAAGTGAACGCGGAAGTACTCACTCCGCGCACCCGGTTGACAAGCGTTCCCTACGCGTTAACGGCAATGACACTGTTAGGACCGAACAGCGAAGCAACCGGAGATGGAGCTATAGCTGGAGGAACAAATAATAATGCGCGAGGCGATTTTTCTATCGTAGCCGGTGGAGGCAACTCGCTGCTTGCAGATTCAAACTCTGCGCTCGGAAATTATTCTACTATTAGCGGCGGAAGAGGCAACAAAGCAAGCGGAACCGGCGTGACGATAGGCGGGGGAACTGATAACACCGCAATTGCACAGGGCGCAACGATAGGCGGTGGAACTCTCAACCACGCAAATAATATAAGTACAACTGTTAGCGGCGGGGTCTTCAATATTGCTAGTGGATATGCTTCCACGGTAAGCGGGGGATATGGTAATTTCGCGAGCGGAGATTATGCTACCATAGCTGGTGGTTATGATAACAACTCATCCGGTGATTATTCATTTGCCGCAGGCTGGAGCGCTCAAGCAAACCATGACGGAACATTTGTCTGGGCAGATTCTACAGGAGCGCCGGGAACGAACTTTACGTCCACCGCGCCGAACCAGTTTCTCATTCGCGCTTCCGGCGGCGTCGGTATCGGCACTGCCAGCCCGGATAATACACTTCATGTTCACAAAAATAGCGCTGGTTCCGTTACGGCGTCAGCTAATGCGCCTATCGTAGTAGAAAACAATACCAGCTGTTTCTTGCACATCCTTTCTCCTTCCGCGAACGAGCAGGGCGTGCTTTTTGGCGATCCCAGCAGTTCAATCTCCGGCGGGGTCATTGTCAACGCCTCCAATCAAATGGAGTTCCGCGCAGGAGGAAACTCGATTCGCATGACCGTTGATTCGGATGGACAGGTCGGCATCGGCACTACCAATCCTGCTGGCGCATTAGATGTTTCCTCGACTACCGGCGCCTTCATCGTTCCCCGTATGACCACTTCGCAACGCGACGCTCTTACTCCAACCGCCGGAATGATTATTTACAATAAAACTACTGGACAGTTCAATTTCTATGAAGGAGGCGCGTGGGTAACGAGATAAAACTTTTGTTCTCACAACGTGGTATCATGTGCGAGAAACATAATCCTGAAACCTACGGCAAATAAGGTTCTTAATACATTGGCACGTTAAACCAAATCGCGCAATTTCATCATGCGCTAATTCACTATCATTATTCAAGCATCAGTTATGAAGTTCTTTGTTCTTATTTCTCTTGTCATGGCAAGCACACTTGCCCTGGCGCAGGTTCCTCAAATTCTTACCCATCAGGGCTACCTTGCAGATAGCGCGGGGCAGGGTGTAACCGCGACGATGCCTATGGCCGTTAGATTGTATGCTGATTCTACAGGCGGCACAGCCCTTCTTGAGCTAACATTCTCCGGCGTGCAGGTTTCTGAAGGCGCATATAGCGTTGCTCTCGATGTTTCCACTCTTTTATTCAATAAACAATTCTGGCTTGAAACGGAAGTAAACAGTGAGACACTCTCACCGCGCACCCGGCTAACAAGCGTGCCGTATGCGTTGACTGCTCTCTCATTACAAGGGCCAAGCAGCGAAGCGACAGGAATCGGAGCTATAGCGGGTGGAACCAACAACAAAGCGCGAGGGGATTATTCCGTTGTTTCCGGAGGCGGTGGAGCGTTGCCCTCAGACTCCAACTCTGCTTCCGGTAACTATTCGACGATAAACGGCGGGCGGAACAATGAAATTGTGGAACGGTATGGAACTATTAGCGGGGGAATTGAAAATTTATCAACCGGAATTGTGGCAACAATAGGCGGGGGATATAGAAATCAAGCAAATGAAGACTATGCAACGATAGGCGGCGGGGGGTATAACGAAGCAGCTGGAATTGCGGCAACAATAAGCGGAGGGTATAGAAATGAAGCTAGCGGGTATGTCGCGACGATTGGGGGAGGTATAGATAATATAGCGAGTGAAGAGTATGCGACGGTTGCCGGAGGTTGGTGGAACCAGGCAACCGAAAAGTATTCAACAGTAGGTGGGGGAACGAGCAATTTTGCAAGGGGACAGTATTCTGTAGTATCCGGTGGAGGAGGCTATGACCTTTCTGATTCCAACTCAGCAATTGGTTGGTATTCCACAATACCGGGTGGAAGGAGAAATAAGGCCGTAGGAACTTACTCATTTGCCGCGGGCTGGCGCGCACAAGCCAATCATGGCGGTGCATTCGTTTGGGCAGATTCAACCGGAGTATTTGGAACAGATTTTATCTCCACCGCGCCAAACCAATTTCTTATTCGCGCGTCCGGTGGAGTCGGTATTGGCACAAATAACCCAAAAAACACATTGCATGTAATGAAAGGCTTGGCTGGAGTGGTCACCCCTGCTGCTAATGCTGCCCTGGTGGTAGAAAATGATAATAGCTGTTTTGTGCATATCATTTCTCCTGCAGCTAACGAGCAGGGTGTTCTGTTCGGCGACCCTAATAATTCAATCTCCGGCGGCGTCGTGATGAATCCATCCAATCAAATAGAATTCCGCGCTGGTGGAAACTCAATACGAATGACTGTTGACTCAGACGGCGATGT
>SCUI01000023.1 GCA_004297225.1 Lysobacteraceae bacterium
GGAACAACTCCGCCTCAAAGCGCAGGATCCGTATTACCGCGTGGCAATCCCGAAAGCGAATTTCATCAAGGTGAATAGCGTCCGCTTCGTCCGGCGCGAGGCGGCGATGTCGAGTTTTGAAGGAGGAACGAACGTTTTTATTATTGCGGAAGCGGAGGCCATGAACGCAGAGGCCAGCAACTCCCTGCTCAAAACCCTTGAAGAACCGCCGTCCGACTCCGTGTTCATTCTCACAACGTCACGGCGACAGCAGCTGCTTCCCACGATTCTCTCTCGTTGTCAGCTCGTGCAATTTGACCCGTTGAGCGAAGAAGAAATACGGGGCGCCATGATAAGTCGACGGCTGGTCGAGCCGGAACAGGCCGCTTTGGTTGCGCGGCTGGCGAACGGAAGCTACACGGTAGCGGTTGAGATGCTTTCCGCCGATATGGTTGGGGAGAGGGAAGGCGTGGTCCGGTTCCTTCGTCTTGTGTTGGGAGGTCAACGGGTTGCGCTGGCAAAAGAAATCGAGCGCATCGGTTCGGCCGGCGACCGCTCGGTCGTCGTTCGCTGGCTGAAGATGCTCCAGGCATGGTTGCGCGACGCGTTGTTGTTACGCGATCTTGGTGAAGAAGGGATGGTTGCTGCCGATCCCACTGCGGAGCTGAACAGCTTTGTTTCAAAATTTCCTCATGCGGATCTCCCTGAAGCGCTTGAGTGTGTCGAGCGGAGCATTGCCCTTGTAGACAAAAATGTCTACCTTCCTCTCGTTCTCACAGGCTTATCCATCGATTTACATCGCTCACTCGTCCCTCATCGGTAATACACCGTGACCATGAATTTTCAGCGCACCCTTGTGACGGCTGCACTTCCCTACGCGAACGGGGTGCTTCACCTGGGCCACCTCGCCGGCGCTTATCTGCCCGCCGATCTCTACGTTCGGTACCTCCGGTCACGAAAGCGCGACGTGGTGTTCATTTGCGGCTCGGATGAGCATGGCGTGGCGATCACGGTGACCGCCGAGAAGGAACATAGCACGCCGCAGGCGGTCGTTGATCGCTATCACCCGATGAACAAATCCGCGTTCGAGAAGTTCGGGATGAGCTTCGACAATTACTCGCGAACATCTCTCCCGATCCATCACCGAACCTCCCAGGAGTTTTTTACGCACTTCCATCGGCAGGGCGTTTTGAAGGAAAAGGAAGAACTCCAGCTCTATTGTGAGAAGGATAAAATGTTCCTTGCCGACCGGTATGTCGAAGGGACATGCCCGAACTGCAAATACACGCAGGCGCGCGGCGACCAATGCGAGAATTGCGGAACATGGCTGAACCAGACGGAACTTGTGGACCCGAAATGCAAACTGTGCGGCACAACCCCGGTCGTTCGAAAAACCACCCACTGGTATTTCCCCCTGGGTGATTTTCAGAGACGGCTCCAGGCCTTCATTGAGGAACGTTCGAAGAGGGACGGATGGAAGGAGAATGTGCTGCGGTATTGCGAGAGCTGGTTCAAGGATGGACTGCAGGACCGAGCTGTGACGCGCGATCTGAACTGGGGTGTACGGGTGCCGGTCCCGGGGTATGAGGGCAAGGTGATCTATGTGTGGTTTGATGCCGTCCTGGGGTATATCTCCTCCACAGTGGAATGGGCGGAGCAACGAGGCACGCCGGACCACTGGAGGAAATACTGGCAGCAGAAGGACACGAAGTATGTCGCCTTCATCGG
>SCUI01000065.1 GCA_004297225.1 Lysobacteraceae bacterium
GGAGTGTCCGAACGGACCTAATCGGCGGGACAACACGGTCCTTGCAGCTCATCCCCGGGTCGGGGAACCGCACCGTCGCGGCCACCTCGGCAACCGGGCTGGCTCCGTAACCTCCCCCTTACACCGCACCCTGCCCCGACTGACAACCCTTCCAGATTCCGCTACCCTCACCCCAACTGGCGCTCCCCGCGCGCCCCGGAGGATTCCATGGCCCTGCGCTACCGCTACTCCATGTGGGATGGCACCCAGGAAGTCCCGGCCCTCCAGGCCGAAGACATCCTCGATAACCTCACCGATGACCTCATGAACTTCGGCGACCTCCAGCACGCCCTCCGCAACCTCCTCCAGCGCGGCATGCGCAACCCCATGGGCGACCGCATGCAGGGCCTCCGCGACCTCCTCCAGCAGCTCCGCCAGCAGCGCCGCCAGCAGCTCGACCGCTTCGACCTCTCCTCCATCTTCGATGACCTCAAGCGCCAGCTGGAAGAAATCCTCGATATGGAGCAGAGCACCCTCGACCGCCGCCTCGAGGAAGCGGGCGGCCAGCCCCAGGGCGACCAGGGACAGCAGTCACCGCAGGGCCAGCAATCGCCCCAGGGCTCGGCCCAGCAGCAGTCCGGGCAGCAATCCCCCCAGGGCCAGCAGCAGCCCGGCCAGCAGGGCGACCAGTCCGAGGGTTCCGAAGGCGGCCACCGGCAGGGCGCCCCCCAACAGCCCGGCGAATTCGCCGACATGCTCCGCAACATCGCCAACAAGAAGAAGCAGTTCCTCCAGGAACTCCCCGAGGACGTCCCCGGCCAGGTGAAGGAACTCCAGAACTATGAGTTCATGGACCCCGAGGCCCAGGCCCGCTTCAACGAACTCCTCGAATCCCTGAAGAAGGCCATGATGGATACCTTCTTTAAGGATATGTACAACCAGATCGCCAACATGTCGCCCGAAGACATGCAGCGCATGAAGGACATGGTCCGCGACCTCAACCAGATGCTGCAGGACAAGATGGCCGGCAAAGAGCCGAACTTCGACCAGTTCATGCAGCAGTACGGCGACCTCTTCGGCGACAACCCCCCGCAGTCCCTCGATGAGCTCATCCAGCAGATGCAGCACCAGATGGGCCAGATGCAGTCGCTCCTCGATTCCCTCCCGGGCGAGATGCGCCAGCAGCTCCAGGACCTCCTCGGCGATAAGATGGGCGACTCCGAGCTCCAGCAGGCCCTCAACGAGCTCGGCCAGAACCTCGAGTACCTCTACCCCATGCGCGACCTGCGCAACCAGTACCCCTTCCGTGGCGATGAGGAGATCGACCTCCAGTCCGCCATGAACCTCATGGACCAGATGCAATCCATCGACGAGCTCGAACGCCAGCTCGAACGCACCCAGTACGGCGGCGAGATCGACGACATCGACGCCGACAAGCTCGAAGACCTCCTCGGCCCCGAGGCCCGCGAAACGCTCGACCAGCTCAAGCAGTTCCTCGAGATCCTCGAAGAGGCCGGCTACATCCGGAAGAAGGGCAACCAGTGGGAGCTCACCCCCCGCGGCACCCGCAAGATCGGCCAGCGCGCCCTCATCGAGATCTACAACCAGCTCAAGGCTGACTCCTTCGGCAAGCACGAAATCCGCGACACCGGCTCCGGCGGCGAACGCACCGACACCACCAAGAAGTACGAGTTCGGCGACCCGTTCTTCCTCGACATTCAGAAGACGATCATGAACTCCATGTACCGCGAGGGCCCCGGCACGCCCATCCACCTCAAGCCCGATGACTTCGAGGTCGAACGCACCGAGCTCCTTACCCAGACCTCCACCGTCATCATGCTCGACCTCAGCTGGTCGATGGCGCTCCGCGGCAGCTTCCAGGCGGCCAAGAAGGTCGCCCTCGCCCTCAACAACCTCATCTCATCCCAGTACCAGCGCGATAGCCTCTACATCATCGGGTTCAGCGCCTATGCCCGCGAGCTCAAGGCCGACGAGCTCCCCTACGTCCGCTGGGACGAATCGGTCCTGGGCACGAACATGCACCACGCCCTGATGATCGCCCAGAAGCTCCTGGCCAAGCACACCCAGGGCACCCGTCAGATCATCATGATCTCCGACGGCGAACCCACCGCCCACCTGGAAAAAGGCCGGAGCTACTTCGCCTACCCGCCCAGCCCCATCACCATCCGCGAGACCCTCAAGGAAGTGAAGCGCTGCACCCAGAAGGGCATCACCATCAACACCTTCATGCTCGACCGGAACTACTACCTCAAGGAGTTCGTCAACCAGGTCGCGCGTATCAACAAGGGCCGCGTCTTCTACACCACCCCGGACAAGCTCGGCGAATACATC
>SCUI01000111.1 GCA_004297225.1 Lysobacteraceae bacterium
GAATCGATATCGCGGGGCACGATCGACGGCGGTCTGATGGCCTATGGCACGGCCGTGGCCTATCGTCTTCCCGGCCTCGTCAAGTCCGGCACCACGGGCGAGAATTTCGGCAGTGGCGCGATCACCTACACCATCAGCCTCGCCAAGTGGAAGGCGCTACCCGAGAATGTGCGCAAGGTCTTCGACCAGGTCGGCGAGTCGGTGACACGGAAGGCCTGCGAAACCATCACCAAGGGTGTTGAGGCCGACATGGCAAAGCTCAAGGAGGGCGGCGTCGCATTGGTCAAGCTGCCGGCGAGCGACCGCGATACGGTCGACCGCGCGCTGTCGGGCGTCGCCGAGGAGTGGGCCAAGGACCTCGACGCTCGCAATCTCGACGGTACGCCCGTTCTCGCCGCATTTAGGAACGCCCTGAAATAGCGATCAACCAAGATGAGCGATCAGGCGTGGCGGCCGGCGGGACGATCCAAGGGCCCACCGGCGGCTGACTACCTGAGGCGCGTCAACCGCGCTGTTGAACGCATCGAGGACATCGGCGCTCTGATCGCGGGGTTCTCGATTTTCATTATCATGATCATCGTCTTCCTGGACGTATTCCTGCGCTATTTCCTTCAGTCACCGCTCACTTGGTCCTACGATCTCGTCTCGATCTATCTCGTCCCGATCCTGTTCTTCCTGGTCATCTCCGAAACGTTCAAGAGGAATCACCACGTGGCGGTAGACATCCTCTATCTCCGCTTCTCCCCGATCTGGAAACGCATAGCCCGGCTGCTGATCGCGCTGCTGATGCTGCCGATCCTCGGGGAAATGATCCGGCTGTCGGCGCGGGATGCGATCACCGCCTATCGGAACCACGAGGTACTTTCGGGAGCCGTCCTCTGGCCGACCTGGATCCCACTCGCGATTGTCGTCGTAGGCTTTGGCCTGCTCCTTGTCCGGGTTCTCCTCGATGCGGTCGCATTGATGATGG
>SCUI01000076.1 GCA_004297225.1 Lysobacteraceae bacterium
CCGACCAGTATGCGGTCGACGACTTCGTGCGAACCTTTGATCACGGAGCGGACTGCTTCATCGCGCGCGGGCTCGGCGAGGAGATGCCGGGAGACGTCATCAACAGCTATGACACTGACTATGTCATGCGACGCATCCGACAGCGCTTTATCGCCGACTCGACCGTGACAATCGTCCTCATGGGTCGATGCACATGGGCGCGCAGGTACGTCGACTGGGAGATTGCCGCGTCGCTCCGGAATACCGCGTTGAGCAACGCTAACGGGCTCATTGGCATCAAATTGCCGACGTTCGGTGGCTTCCCCCCGCGCTTCGACGACAACCTGATCCCTTATGGGTCAAGCCAGGGAGATTGCTACGCCCGGTGGCTTGAGTACCCCCTCACCCAATACGATCTCGAAGCCGCAGTTGAGGCTGCTTTCCAGCGACGGCAAACGCACGCGCAGTGGATCCGGAATGCGCGGTTGCGCATGACCAACAATCGCCCTTGCTGATGCAGCCCATCACGATCTTCGACATCCACATAGCCCAGCCAGAATTGAAGCTGGTCGTGGAAGCTCATGCCGGTGTGCTGGCGCTAATCGCCATCGGACTCCTTGTCGTGTTTGGATTCCGCGCAATTCGCGGCCGAAGGGCGCTGCAGCAGATGGAGATCGACGAAGCGGAGTTCGGGATCGGCAATGCTAAGTTCAAGCTGAAGCCGAACTGGACGGACCGCCAAGTTGCCTATGCTATCTGGGTCGAACTATCGACGAGAAAGATCGGTATCCCCATCGACTTCGAGAACGATGTTGTTGTCGATGTTTATGAGTCCTGGTTCAACTTCTTCTCGGTGACTCGTGAGTTAGTTAAGACCGTCCCCATCTCGCGCGTCACTGATGCAAGCACGCAAAGGATTATTCGTCTCTCGGTTGAGGTGCTGAATGAGGGCCTGCGGCCGCACCTAACCTGCTGGCACGCTCGCTTCCGCCGCTGGTACGGGAACGAAGAAGCTAAAGCTGAAAACCTGTTGGCCGATCCGCAGGACATACAGCTGAAGTACCCGCGCTGGTCCGAGCTGAAGGCGGACATGGCCGAGGTGAACGAGCGCCTGATCCGCTACCGAAATACGATGCTTCGTATCGTCTACGGTGGAGCGGAG
>SCUI01000112.1 GCA_004297225.1 Lysobacteraceae bacterium
CGGAGCAGCCCGACGCCCTCTGGGTGGGGCACCGCGGCCGGCCGAACGAGACTCTGATGCGCGACTTCGCGCTGCTCAACGATGCGGACCGCGCGGAAGTGCGCGGCGAAGGTGTCGAAGAAGCCCTCGACATGACCGCCCGGCAGGAACTCCGCCGCGCGGCCCGCATCGTTGAGCAGCGCGAAGTCGCGCATCAGAGTCTCGTTCGGCCGGCCGCGGTGCCCCACCCAGAGGGCGTCGGGCTGCTCCGAGTCCCACGCCACGGCCGCCTCCGCGCCGTCGATCTGGTACTGGAGCGAGTTCTTGCGCCCGGCACTGAGCTGGCTCACGGCCAGCACGCCGCGTGCCCCGTTGTCGTAGCGCAGCAGGATGGTCGCGGCGTCTTCGGAGCGGATGTCGACCGGGATCGTGTCCTTGGCGCGTTCGAGCGAGAACGTCTCGACCCGGCCGGCGGGCTTGTGGCGCACCGGGATGAATGTCGCGAGATCGGCCATCACCTCGGTCACCTGGCGGCCGGTCACAAACGATGTCAGGTCGAGCCAGTGCGAGCCGATGTCGCCCACCGCGCGCAGGCCACCACCCTGCTCGGGCTCGAGCCGCCAGTTCCAGTCGGTGTCATACAGCAGCCAGTCCTGGAAGTAGTGGCCGCTGATGAGCCGCACGTCGCCCAGCTCGCCAGCGTTGATCGCTGCGCGAAGGTGCTGGTTGAGCGGGTAGAACCGGATATTGAAGTTGACCACCGCGACGCGGCTGGGGCCGGCCGCCGTGGCCATGCGAACAAGTTCAGCTGACTGGGCTGAAGTCATGGCGAGCGGCTTCTCGCAGATCACGTGACGGCCCGCGGCGAGGACGGCGCTCGCGTGCTCGAAGTGGAGGTGATTGGGCGAGGTCACGTGGACGACCTCGACCCTGTCGTCGGCGAGCAGCTCATCGAGGCTGGCATACGCCCGCGGCACACCGAGCGCGGCCGCGCGCGCGGCGCCATGCTCAGGCGTCGTTTCGAGCAGGCCGTG
>SCUI01000113.1 GCA_004297225.1 Lysobacteraceae bacterium
CCGTCCAGCGCCTCGACCGAGCGGAATCCCGCCCGGTCGAGGTAGTCGCGAACGATGCGCAGGATCTTGGGCTCGTCCTCGACGACGAGGATGGTCCTCAGATCTCACCTTTCCCCGCGGCGGGCTGATCGTGCGCCGCGCGATGCCAGTCCTCGAACATTCTCGACCTTCGCTCGCGCCAGTGGCCGCGCGCGCGAGAGCAGAACAGCGCCGCGCCTGCGGCGAGGAAGAGCAGGAGCACGACGCCCGAGATGAACATGGTCACGAGCCCCGCGGTCGCGACGCCGAGCGCGGTCGCGGCCGTGGCCGATCCGATCGCGGCCTGATAGACGAGCGCGACGACGCCGCCGATCGTGAAGAGCGCGAGGAGCAGGAACAGGAAGACCGCTGCCATGTGCCGACCTCCGTCAGTTGATCACTGCGGAGATCGTCGCGCCCGCGTGTGAACGGATTGTGGACGCCGCGTGGAGGTCGATCGCATGCGCCTAGGTCCTGCTTGAGGCGGCCCTCACATCGTTGGACCGGATGCGCCAGAGAACGAGCGCCGCGAAGATCGCCGACGCCACCAGCGCCGGGATGTCGTCCGTGCCGTGCCGATCGAGCGACTCCCGGACCAGCGATACCACTCCGAACGCGATGAGCGCGGCACCTGCGAGGGCGACGAGCGCCGGGAGCGTCGCGCTCCAGGTCGGCAACGATCGCGCGAGCCTCCTGCTCGGCTCCGCGACGAGCTCGATGACGATCCCGAACAGGACGAACAGCGGCGCGAAGAGGAACCGGCGTTCATCGGTCAGGAACTCTCCGGAGCCGCGAAGGAACACCGGGCCGAAGATCGCGAGGAGGGCGAGACCGAAGGTCACGCCTCGGGACCACTCCGGGCCCGGGATCCGCGGACGGGCGAACGCGAAGAGGACCCCCGCCGGTGCGCCGGCGAGGGCGAGCGTCACCATGATCGCGACCGTGCCCTCGACCGTGAATGAAGGAAGCTGCTGGATCCCATCGGGGACGCCGAGCGCCACCAAGCGCATCGCGATGCGTGCGCCCGCGCCAACGACGGCGCCGGCGATCATGCCGGCCAGGGCACCTTCGACGATCCGCAGAGTGCGGGCATGCTATCGCCGCGGCCGAGGGAGCTATGAGCGGAAGTGGCGTGATGGGGATCTCACGCTGCGGTCCCGACCGGATTCGAACCGGCGATCTCGTCCTTGACAGGGACGTATGCTAGGCCGCTGCACCACGGGACCGTTGCTCGCCATTCTGAC
>SCUI01000114.1 GCA_004297225.1 Lysobacteraceae bacterium
GGCCCGCGTTGCGATGATCCGGCGACGGACTCGGTCATGCAGGCCTATACCGGGATGATGTCGATCAATCGCGGCCCGACCGGCATCCCGCAGCGCATCGAAATGCTGGCGATCGATTTCTCGACCGGGCTGTACGCATTTCAGGCGGTCGCGGCCGCGCTCTACCGAAAAGCGACCCGGGGCCGCGGCGCCTACATCGAAACCAGCCTGCTCGAATCCGCGCTCGCGCTGCAGGAGGGGGCGATGATGGAGCGCTATCTGCAGGGCGCCGCCGCCGAACCGATCGGCATGCCGGTCGGCATGTTCAAGACGAGAGACGGCTACATGAGCGTCAACGCGCGACGCGACGCGCACTTCCAGCGGCTCGCCAGACTACTCGGCAAGGAAGAGTGGCTCGAAGATCCGCGCTATGCCGATGCGCGCGCCCGCGTTAAAAATGGCGCCGAGCTGATGGCCGCACTGCGACCCATCCTCGAGACGAAGACCTCCGACGAATGGTTCGAGCTGTTTTCCAGCATCGACATCCTCAAAGCCAAGGTAAACACCTACAAGGATCTCTTCGCCGACCCGCAGGTGCAGGCGATCGATGCCGTGCGCTGGGTCGAAAACGACACGCTCGGCCGCGTGCCCATGGGTACGATCTGCGGCCAGCGACCGCCGGCGACCGGCGATCGTCTCACGCACGCGCCCCACCTCGGCGAGCACACCCGCGAGATTCTGGGCGAGCTGGGCTACGGCGCCGCCGACATCGAAAAGCTCACCGCGTCGGGCGCGGTTACCTGTTACGGGGGTTGAGGCCCTCAAGTGAAACGTTACCCGCGCGCGGCGATCTTGTCCTGCGTTTTCGTCCTGAAATCGCTGGCGTCATGGCGCTCGCGCAATTGTTCTTCAGGCGGCCCGCTGGTGCGGTTGACCATGCGCCCGCGCTTGACGGTCGGGCGCTCGCCGATTTCTTTCGTCCAGCGCGTCAGATTTTTATATTCGTGCGTCTGCAGGAACTTGCGCGGGTCGTTGTAGGAGGCGCCGTTCAACATGCCGTTGCCGTACCACGGCCAAATCGCCATATCGGC
>SCUI01000115.1 GCA_004297225.1 Lysobacteraceae bacterium
GTCGGGCATCAGCGACGAGCCTGGCGAATTGCTTGACATCGCCCCAGTGAAAGGCCGCGAAGACGACCGCCGCGGCGAGAAGCAGGCCAAGCAGCCACGTCCGCCAGTTTGCAAGCGCCTTGTCGGTAAAATCCGCAGAATTGCGCGGCGTGGCGTTCGCAAAGTGGTTCGTCATTGAGAAGGAGCAACGCCGGTTCGGCCCTTGCGGTGCCCGCGGCGGCGATGAAGGTGTCGGAAAGAGAGCGCAATTGTCGCGCCGCCACCGCAAAAAATCCTGCCGGTCCAGCCGGATGCCTGTTCCACCCTAACTTTAGTGAATGCGTGACCGTGGCAAATCGCGCTATATATTAGACGCCCGGGGGGAGTGGCGATTTGCCGGCGTACAGGCTTTATCGGCTCGACGGAGCGGACAGCATCAGCAAGGCCGAGTGGTTCGAGGCCGCCGACGACGCCGATGCCATACGCAAGGTGAGAGACAAGAAGCTTTCCGTTGCATCGGAAATCTGGGATGGGAAACGCCGCGTCGCCAAACTCGACGCGGCCGCTTCCCGCTAAGGCTCAGGTTTCTGCATGCGCATTTGGTCCCTATGAGGGCGAAGCGGCGCAAGTGCTGCACGCCTATCAATCCGCGTGGATTCCGAAGGATCTTATGAGGCCGGAACGGCAGGTCTCCCTCGTCGACGCTTTGATCTCCGCGGCGAACGAATGGTCGGTGACTCTTCACACGAACAAAGGCCTCGCCGGCGGCAGCGACTATGCGCTGAGCTCAACCGCCGAGACGGCGATGAGCCCGGAAGTCCTCGACGCTTTCGCCCTCCTCATCTGCGCTGCCGACGGCCCGCCCGCCTGGCCGGGCACCCCGGGTCACCAACCGGACGTGGAGCAAGGCCGGATACAGGCGGCAGCGGTCAGCCGGGCGATGGCGCCAATCCGCGCACTCGTTCCGAATGCCGGCGCCTAAGCTTCGGAAGCCGATTA
>SCUI01000001.1 GCA_004297225.1 Lysobacteraceae bacterium
AGGCGAACTGCGGTTGCCTTGAACTCGGGGCTGTAGCGATAGGTCGTTCTGGGACCTGGCTTCGGCATTGGGACACTCCTGAAGTTAGATCAGGGTGTCCACTCAACCGAAGGAAGCTCCATGTCGGCTTGAACGCATTGTTAGGCCTCGCAAAAACTGTAGATTGCCGTCTGCGATGAAGCTAAGCGAGGGGGCTGCATCTGCTAAGTCAAGTTGGCGTGGCAAGACGGGCACACCCTCACTTCTTTGGAACCCAACTGGTTCTTACAGTGGCCACATAGCCAGACTTTTGATCGCACTCCGCCCCAAATAAGCATGCCAATCATGATCAGGAAGCCGAACAAAGGCGCATTGCCTCCGACGAGAAGACTCAAAAGAAATAACGCGACACCTGCGGCCTGAATGCCAGCCCCGATCCCCATGAACTGGTTCTGGCGCTCCTTCGATGCTTGAATGCTCTCCATAATTTCCCCCTCCCTTTGCTGATTTGCTGATTTATCGGACTAATGCCCTTCGAGGTTGAATTGACATCGTTTAAGGCCTAACAACTATTCGAATCAAAAACGAAGCGAGGAGGGACCCCGTAGCAACGCTGCGGCTCCCCGCGAAAACCGGAAAAATCCCACCCCCGCCCGCTCCAACCCCCGACGCCGCAGCCTAAATCGTCCACGTAGCCTCGCGGTGTTTGGTGCAGGGACAAAGGGCGCATGGACCGATCCTCCCACCCGGATCTGGAAGCTGCAAGGCAGCCCGTTGTTACGGAACCTGAATCCGGCAAGCCGCCCCGGCTGCTGGACCGGCTGCGGGCGCGGGTGCGCCGCCTGGGCATGGCGCGGCGCACGGAGGAGGCCTACGTGGGTTGGGTGCGGCGCTTCATCATCGCCAATGGACGCAGGCACCCCGAAAAAATGGGGGCGCTCGAGATCGAGGCATTCCTGACGCAGCTGGCCACCACCGGCGGGGTGGCGCCGTCCACCCAGAACCAGGCGCTGGCCGCGCTGCTTTTCCTGTACCGGCAGGTGCTGGGCATCGAATTGCCGTGGATGGATGAGATCCGTCGCGCGAAGCGACCGATGCGGCTGCCGGTGGTGCTGACGCGCGCGGAGGTGCATGCGTTGCTGGGGGAGCTGGACGGCAGCAGCTGGCTGCTCGCCAGCCTGCTGTACGGCACCGGCATGCGACTGATGGAGTGCATGCGCCTGCGGGTCAAGGACATCGACTTCGAGCGGCGGGAGATCACCGTGCGCCAGGGCAAGGGTGGCAAGGACCGGCGCACCATGTTGCCGGCGCTGCTGGTCGATCCGCTGCGGGCGCAGCTGCGCGAAGCCGCCCGCATCCACGAGCGCGATCTCGCTGCGGGATTAGGCGCGGTCTCGCTGCCCGACGCCATCGCCCGCAAGTATCCTGGCGCCGCGCGCGAATGGGGTTGGCAATACGCGTTCCCGGCCAGCCACCGGAGCACGGATCCGCGCAGCGGCCGCACCGGCCGGCATCATCTGGACGAAAGTGGCCTGCAACGATCGTTCAAGCAGGCGTTGCGGCGTTGCGGGATCGCCAAGCCCGCCAGCTGCCACACCTTGCGCCACTCCTTCGCCACGCATCTGCTCGAGGATGGCTACGACCTGCGCACGATCCAGGAACTGCTCGGCCACAAGGACGTGAGCACGACCCAGATCTACACCCACGTCCTCAACCGCGGCGGACAGGGAGTCCGCAGCCCGCTGGACAGGGGAGGAGTGGAGTAGATTCGGTCCATGGACCCGACGCAGCCCCGAACCGGCGAGGTCGACAACCAGCCGCCTCCGTTCGCGCCGCGCGACCTGTGGACGCATGACGTCGCCTTGCGCGAGGCGCTCGCGCGCGAAGGCGCTTCGGTCTTCGCCGACAGGGTCGCGACGTACGGCGCGCTGGCCGGCGGAACCTTGTACGACCTTTCGTTCGATGCCCACCGCGACCGCCCGCGCCTGCGCACGCACGATGCGCGCGGCGAGCGGCTCGATCGCGTCGAGTTCCACCCGCACTACCACGCGGTCATGGAGACGGCGATCGCGCACGGCGTCGCCGGGCTGTCGTGGATGGAAGCGGCGACGCCTGGCTCGCACGTCGCGCGAGCAGCGCTCAGCTACCTGCACTACCAGGCCGAGCCAGGCAGCAGCTGCCCGCTGACGATGACCCACGCGGGCGTGCCGGTGCTGCGGCGCGAGCCCGGCCTGCACGAGTGGGCATCGAAGGCCGCCGCACCGCACTACGATCCGCGCGAGGTGCCGATCCAGGCCAAGACCGGCATCACCCTCGGCATGGGCATGACCGAGAAGCAGGGCGGCAGCGACGTGCGCGCCAACACCACGACGGCAAGACCGGTGCCGGCGACGGGCGACGACCCCGGCGAGCCCTACGCGCTGGCCGGCCACAAGTGGTTCATGTCGGCGCCGATGTCCGACGGCTTCCTGGTGCTTGCGCAGGCGCCAGGCGGCCTCACCTGCTTCCTCATGCCGCGCCGGCTGGCCGACGGGGCGAAGAACGCCTTTGCCCTCGTGCGGTTGAAGGACAAGCTGGGCGACTGGTCCAACGCCTCGTCGGAAGTGGAGTTCCACGGTGCGCGTGCCTGGCGCGTGGGCGAGGAAGGCCGCGGCATCGCCACGATCCTCGAGATGGTGATGCTGACGCGCCTGGACTGCATGCTGGGTTCGGCCGGGCTGATGCGGATGGCGCTGGACCAGGCGATCCATCATTGCAGCCACCGCGTCGCCTTCGGCAAGCGGCTCATCGACCAGCCGCTGATGCGCAATGTGCTGGCCGACCTCGCCCTCGAGGCGGAAGCCGCGCTCGCGCTCTCGATGCGGGTCGCACGCGCCGTCGATGCGGCACCGCGCGATCCGTCCGAAGCCGCGCTGGCCCGGATCGCCACGGCGATCGGCAAGTACTGGATCTGCAAGCGCACGCCTGCCTTCGCCAGCGAAGCGCTCGAATGCATCGGTGGCAACGGCTACGTCGAGGAATCGCTGCTCCCGCGCCTCTACCGCCAGGCCCCGCTCAACTCGATCTGGGAAGGCAGCGGCAACGTCCAGTGCCTCGACGTCCTCCGCGCATTGTCGCGGGATCCCGGAACCGGCCCCGCCCTTTGGCAGGAACTGCAATGCGACGGTGGCGGCGAACCCTGCGCCGCAGCCCTGCAAGCGCTACGCGCACCCCTGCACGACAAGATCCCCATCCCCGAACCCGCTGCCCGCACCTTCGTCGAATCCCTGGCCCAGACCCTGCAGGCCAGCATCCTCCTCCGCGCCAACAACCCCCTCGCCAACCACTTCGTCGCAACCCGCCTCGCAACCCCCCACGCGCAGAACTACGGCACCCTCCCGCTCGAAGTCCCCCTCGAACAAATCCTCACCCGCGCAAGGTAGGTGGAAGGGGCCGGCCACTTCCACCGACACCCGGTCGCGTCAGTCGATGAATTGCAGCTTCGCCAGCTCCGAATAGAGCCCCCCCTGCGCCATCAACGCCTCGTGCGACCCCTCCGCCACGATCCGCCCCCCATCCATCACCACGATCCGGTCCGCCTGCAGGATCGTCGCCAACCGGTGCGCGATCACCAGCGTCGTCCGTCCTGCCATCAGCTTCTCCAGCGCATGCTGCACCGCGCGCTCGCTTTGCGCGTCGAGCGCACTGGTGGCCTCGTCCAGCAGCAGCACCGGCGCATCCTTCAGCACCGCGCGCGCGATCGCCACGCGCTGTTGCTGGCCGCCGGACAGGCGCGCGCCGCGCTCGCCCAGCTCGCTGTCGAAGCCTTCGGGCAGCGCATCGAGGAACGCGTCGGCTTCCGCGTTTTCGGCGGCGGTGCGGAGCTCCGCGTCGGTCGCGTCCAGCCGCCCGTAACGGATGTTGTCGGCGGCGCTGGCGGCGAAGATCGTCGGCGCCTGCGGCACCAGTGCGATCGCGTCGCGCAGCCGTGCGGGGTCGAGCTGGCGGATGTCGATGCCGTCCAGCTTGATGCCGCCGGCATCCGGGTCGTGGAAGCGCAGCAGCAGGGTGAACACCGTGCTCTTGCCGGCGCCAGACGGCCCCACCAGCGCCACCGTCTCGCCGGGCCGCACGGCCAGGGTGAAGTGTTCCAGCGCCGGCAGGTCCGGGCGCATCGGGTAGTGGAAGGTCACGTCGTCGAAGCGCAATTCGCCGCGTACCGGCTGCGGCAGCGCCACCGGGTTCGCGGGCGCGACCACCTGCGGGTCCTGCTGCAACAACTCGCTGATCCGGCCCATGCCGCCCGCGGCGCGCTGCAGCTCGTTCCACACTTCCGCCAGCGAGCCCACCGAGCCGCCGCCGATCAGTGCGTACAGCACGAACTGGCCCAGCGCGCCGGCGCTCATCCGCCCGCCGACCACGTCCTGCGCGCCGGACCACAGCACCAGCGTGATCGCGCCGAAGATCAGCACGATGGCGACCGCGGTCACCATCGCCTGCGCGCCGATGCGCTTGCGCGCGGTCGCAACCGCCAGCGCCAGCGCCGAGGCGAAACGGCCGCGTTCGAACGGTTCCCGGGCATGCGCCTGCACCGTGCGCACCGCGCCCAGGGTCTCGGTGGCGAGCATGTTGGCGTCCGCGACCCGGTCCTGGCTGGCTCGCGACATCTTCTGCAGGCGCCGCGCGCCAAGCACGATCGGCAGCACCGCCAAGGGGATGCCGACCAGCGAGTAGCCCGCCAGGTGCGGGCTGGTGACGAACATCATCGCGATCGCGCCGACCACGGTCACCAGGCTGCGCAACGCCACCGACATGCTCGAGCCGACCACGCTGCGCAGCAGCTCGGCATCGGCAGTCAACCGCGAGACCAGTTCGCCGCTGCGGTTGCGGTCGAAGAACGCCGCGTCCAGGCCGAGCAGGTGGGTGTAGAGCTTGTCGCGCAGGTCGGCGACCACCTTCTCGCCCAGCAGCGTGACGAAATAGAAGCGGGCGGCGGTCGCCAGCGCCAGCGCCAGCGCGACCACGAACAGGAACACGAACGCGCGGTCGATGTTGGCGCTGCTGGAGAACCCCTGGTCGATCATCTGCCGGAACGCGACCGGCAGGCTCAGCGTGGCGGTGGACGAGCAGGCCAGTGCCACCAGCCAGGCGATGAACAGGCCGCGGTGGGCGCGTACGAAGGGCCACAGCGCGCGCAGGCTGCCCACGGGGGCCTTGGAGGTCGGTCGGGGATCGCTCATGCGCGTATTGTCGCCCGATCGCGGGTCGCGTCGCGGAGGTGGCTGCGCAGGGCCTCGACGCGATCGGCCGGCAGCGACAGGCGCAACGCCAGGCCCTCGGCGTCGAAGCGTTCCTCGAGCTTCTCCGCGCCGAAGGCCGCCAGTGCCGCGTGCAGCGTGCCCAGGTCCTCGAAGCCCGCCCGCACCGTCACTTCGCGCATCGCCACGATCGGCACGCGCGTCGCCGTGCGCAGGCATTCGGCGGCGGCACCACCATAGGCCCGCACCAGGCCGCCGGCGCCGAGCTTGATCCCGCCGTACCAGCGCGTCACCACCACCATCACCCGGTCGCAGCCCTGGCCGTCGATCGCGGCGAGGATCGGCCGTCCGGCGGTGCCGACGGGCTCGCCGTCGTCGCTGGAGCGGTATTCGCCCCCGATCCGGTACGCCCAGCAGTTGTGGGTCGCCGCCGGGTCGGCCACCGCGCCGAGGAACGCGAGCGCGGTCGCGGGCGCGTCCACCGGCGCGGCCCGGGCCAGGAATCGACTGTGCTTCACCTCAAGCGTGAAGACCGCGGGCGCGGCGAGGGTTTCGCTCATGCATCCAGCCTAAGCCATTGCATCGCGGTCGCGGCTTGCGGCCCCGGCGGCGGTCGGCGTTATCCTGCGGCCATGGGGAGCGTGGGAACCAGCAAGGAACCGCTTGAAGCCATGCCCGTGGCGACGCCGCCACAGGCCGGCGCCCCGAGCCTGGCGAGCCTGGCCGCTGCTCTCACCGAAACCCTCCCCACCGGTTCCAGCGTGGTGGTGCGATGGCGCGATGCGGACACCGGCGAGGGCTTGTCGGAGGCCGTCGGTGCGCCGTCCTGGCTGCACGCGCAGGCCGAGGTCAGCCTCGACGGGCGCGCGCCGCCGGCGGGGGCCGGCGGAATCGTCGAGCACTGGCTGGACGGCGACACGCGGATCGCGCTTGCCGCGCGACTGGGCGAGCCATTGCCGCCGGCGTCGCGCGCGGCCTGGGTGGCGCTGGCCAGGCGTACCGTTGCCGCCACGCTGGCGTCGTGGCATGCGCAGGCGCGGATCGAGGCACTGCAGAAATCCCAGCGGCTGCAGCAGGCCCTGTACGAGATCGCCGACCTCGCCGGTTCGGGCCTGGAGATGCAGGAGGTGCTGGCCCGCATCCACGCCGTGGTCGGCGGGCTGATGTACGCGGAGAACTTCTACATCGTGCTGTACGACGACGTGCGGCAGACGATCCGTTTCCTTTACTTCGCCGATCGCCTCGACCCTTACGTTGCCGAACCGGAGGTCGAGACGCCGGTGTCGGAAATGCCCAACAGCCTGACCGTGGCCCTGTTGCGGCACGGCAAGCCGCTGCTCGGGCCCTCGGCGCGGCTGCGCCACGAGATGGGCGTGCACACGGATCTCAAGCACGGCCCCGACAGCGCCGACTGGCTCGGCGTGCCGATGCGCCGCGACAACGAGGTCTGCGGCGCGATCGTGGTCCAGAGCTACGACCACCCGGCCAGCTACAGCAACGAGGACCGCGCGCTGCTGGAATACGTGGCCCAGCACATCCTCACCGCGCTGGACCGCAAGAACGCCCAGATCGAACTGGAACGGCGCGTGGACGAGCGCACGCTGGAGCTGCAGCAGGCCAACCTGGTGCTGCAGGCCGAGATCGTCGAGCGCCAGCGCGCCGAGCGCCTGCAGCGGGCGCTGTACCGCATCACCGAGCTCTCGGTCACCGCCGGCAGCCTGGAACGCTTCTACGCCGACGTGCACAACGTCGTCGGCGAACTGTTGTTCGCGCGCAATTTCTACATCGCGCTGCTCACGCCCGAAGGCGACCAGATCGAATTCCCGTACTCGGTGGACGAACGCGATGCCGCGCGCGTCACCCGGACCCTGACCAAGGGCCTGACCGAATACGTGATCCTGCACGGCGAACCGCTGCTGGCCGATCGCGCCAGGATCGCCGAGCTCGAGGCCAGCGGCGACGTCCGCAGCCACGGTGCGCTGGCGCACAGCTGGCTGGGCGTCCCGTTGCTGCGCGACAGCACCGTGGTCGGCGCGATCGCGGTGCAGACCTACACCCCCGAGATCATGTTCACCCCGCGGGACCAGGCCCTGCTCACCTTCGTCGCCCACCACATCGGCGGAGGCCTGGCGCGCAAGCGCGCGCAGGAGCACTTGAAGGCGGCGCATTCGGAACTGGAATTCCGCGTGGATTCGCGTACCCGCGAATTGGCCGGCGCCAACCGCGAGTTGCGCGCGCAGATCAGCGAGCGCGTGCGCGCCGAGCAACGGCTCACCCACCAGGCGCGGCACGATGCGCTCACCGGCCTGCCGAACCGGCCGCATTTGCTGGAGCGGCTGGACGCCGCGATCACCCACGTGCGCGAGGAGGGCAAGGGCGGTTTCGCCGTGCTGTTCCTCGACCTGGACCGGTTCAAGCTGATCAACGATTCCATCGGCCACGCCGCCGGCGACGAAATGCTGGTCGAGATCGGCCGCCGCATCGCGGTGGCGCTGGGCGAGGACGGCGTGGTGGCGCGATTTGGCGGCGACGAGTTCGCGATCCTGGCCGAGCGGGTGGACGATGCCGCTGCCAGCATGGCGCTGGCCTCCCGCGTGCTGGAGGCCGTAGGCAAGCCGCTGTGGCTGGGCGGCCGGGAGCTGTTCCCCTCAGCCAGCATCGGCATCGCCCAGTGGCAGCCGCGCTACCGGCTGGGCGAGGAACTGTTGCGCGACGCCGACGCGGCGATGTACCGGGCCAAGGCCGAAGGCCGCGACCGCAGCGCGCTGTTCGACGAGGCGATGCGCGCCCATGCGATCCGCCTGCTCGACCTGGAGGCCGACCTGCGCCGCGCCATCCTCAATGACGCCTTCGTCCCCCATTTCCAGCCGATCGTGCGGCTGGAGGATGGCGTGGTGGTCGGCCACGAGGCGCTGCTGCGCTGGGAGCACGAGTTGCACGGGCCGCTGCCACCGGCCGAGTTCATCGGCGTGGGCGAGGACAGCGGCCTGATCGAGCAGGTCGACTGGCTGATGTACGAGCGGGTGATCGCCTGGCTGCGCGGCCAGCACGAAGGCTACGTCTCGATCAACGTGTCGCCGCGGCACTTCCGCTCCGACGATTTCGCCGACCGGCTGCTGCGGATGCTGGATTCCGCCGGCGCCGACCCGCGGCGGCTGCGCATCGAGATCACCGAGGTCGCGCTGCTCGACGACGCCCCGCGCGCGCTGCGCATGCTCAACACCCTGCGCGAGCGCGGCGTGCTGGCGCTGCTCGACGATTTCGGCACCGGCTTCTCGGCGCTGTCGTACCTGCACCGCTTCCCGATCCAGTCGCTGAAGATCGACCGCAGCTTCGTCGCCGGCCTCGACGGCGACACCCAGGCCGAAAGCCTGGCGCTGGTCCGCGCGATCCTCGCGCTCGCCGGCACCCTGGGCATCGACACCATCGGCGAGGGCATCGAGACCGTGGAGCAGCGGCGCATCCTCATCGAGCTCGGCTGCCCGTTCGGCCAGGGCTACCTCTACGGCCGCCCGCGCGCCGCCTGACCCCTGCCTGACCCCGGGTTGTGGGAGCGGCGCAAGCCGCGACGCGCGTCTAGTCCCGGATCACCAGTAACCGCAACTCGGTCATGTCTGCGATGGCATACCTCACTCCCTCGCGCCCGAATCCTGAAGCCTTGACACCGCCGTAGGGCATGTTGTCCACCCGGAAGCTCGGGATGTCGCCGACGATCACGCCGCCGACCTCGAGCCGGTCCCAGGCCTGCATCGCGTGCGCGAGGTCGCCGGTGAACACGCCCGCCTGCAGGCCGAACATGCCGTCGTTGACCCGGGACAGGGCGTCGGCGTAGTCGTCGAACGGCTCGATCGCCGCCACCGGCCCGAACGCTTCCTCGCGGTACAACGCGCTGTCGTGCGGCACGCCCTCCAGCAGCGTCGCCGGTAGCAGGTTGCCGCTGCGGGCGCCGCCCGCCAGCACTTTCGCGCCCGCGGCCACGGCGTCGGCGATCCACGCTTCCACGCGCCGTGCCGCGGCCTCGTCGATCATCGGCCCGATGAACACGCCTTCGTCGCGCGGATTTCCCATGCGCAGCTTCGCCACATCCGCCGCAAGCCGGTCGCGCAAGGCTTCGTAATTCGAGCGGTGTACGTAGATCCGCTGCACGCCGATGCAGCTTTGCCCGGACTGGTAGTACGCGCCGGACACCAGCCGCGCGACGACTTCCTCCACGGGCCGTCCGGGATCGGCGTCGATGATGCAGGCGGCGTTGCCGCCCAGTTCCAGCACCACCTTCTTGCGCCCGGCGCGCGCCTTCAATTCCCAGCCGACCAGGCCGCCGGTGAAGCTCAGCAACGCGATGCGATCGTCCTCCACCAGCGCGTCGGCCTCGGCAACCGGGCAGGGCAGGATCGAGAACGCACCCTTGGGCAGACCGGTTTCCCCCAGTACCTCGCCGATGATCAGCGCGCCCACCGGCGTCTTTTCCGAGGGCTTGAGCACGAACGGGCATCCCGCGGCAATCGCCGGCGCCACCTTGTGCGCGACCAGGTTGAGCGGGAAGTTGAACGGGGTGATGAAACTGCAGGCGCCCACCGGCACGCGCTTGACCAGGCCGCGGTAGCCGAGCGCGCGTTCGGAGACCTGCAACTCGACGGTTTCGCCCTCGACGCGCGTGGCTTCACCGGCGGCGATGCGGAACGTGTCGACCAGGCGGGCGACTTCGCCGCGCGCGTCCCTGATCGGCTTGCCGGCCTCGATGCACAGCGCCAGCGCGAGTTCCTCGCTGCGTTCCTGGAACCGGCGCACGCAATGCTCCAGCACGTCCCGTCGCGCAAAGGGCGGCAGCGCGGCCATCGCCGCGCGCGCTTCCCATGCGGCGGCGATGGCCGTGTCGACCACGCCCGCATCCGCCAGCGCCACCCGCGTCGCCACCTCGCCCGAGAACTTGTCGCGGACTTCCAGCGCAGTGTTTGCCGCCACCGCGGCGTTCGCCAGGTAATACGGATATGACTCCTTCAGCATCACGGCTCCTCGGCGGCCCTACGACACTTGCAGCTTCACCACTCCATCGCTCACCCGCGCGTCCACCCGATCCCCGGGGGCCACATCCGCCACCTGCCGCACCACGCGACCATCCTCCCGCTGCAGGATCGAATAACCGCGCGCCACCGTCGCCAGCGGACTGATCGCCGACAGCGAACGCGCCAGTTCGCGCAGCTGCGAGCGGTCGCGTTCGGCGCGCCGCTGCCACGCGCCGCGCAGCCGCCGCAGCGCTTCCGCTTGCCGCCTGGCCAGCAGTTGCAACCGCGCCTGCGGTCGCAGTGCCTGCAGGCGCAGCGCGGCGCGGTCGGCGCGCTGCGCCGATTGCCGCAGCTTCTGCCGCTGGAGCGCGACCAGCCGCTGCTCCAGCGCCGACAGGCGCCGCCGCAAGTCCTCCGCATGCGGCACCAGCAGCTCCGCCGCCGCCGAGGGAGTAGGCGCGCGCAGGTCCGCGGCGAAATCCGACAGGCTGAAGTCGGTCTCGTGGCCGATCGCGGACACCACCGGCACCTCCGACGCGGCGATCGCGCGTG
Organism: Lysobacteraceae bacterium; assembly: GCA_004297225.1. Taxonomy (GTDB): domain Bacteria; phylum Pseudomonadota; class Gammaproteobacteria; order Xanthomonadales; family Xanthomonadaceae; genus Cognatiluteimonas. The sequence continues at coordinate 10,772 of SCUI01000001.1, forward strand.
CCAGCGCCTCGTCGTTGAACGCCCACAGGTCCTCGAGCGAGCCGCCGCCGCGCGCCAGCAGGATCGCGTCGTAGCGCGCGCTGCCCGCCGCGCGCCGCAACATCTGCACGATCTGCGCCGCCGCGGTGGCGCCCTGCACCTGCACCGGCAGCACCTCCACCTCGACCAGCGCGAAGCGCCGGCCGAGCACGCTCAGCACGTCGCGCACGGCGGCGCCGGTGGGCGAGGTGATCACCGCCAGCCGGCGCACGTAGGCGGGCAGCGGCCGCTTGCGTTCCGGCGCGAACAGGCCCTCGGCCTGCAGCCGCGCCTTGAGTTCCTCGAACGCGCGCCGCAGCGCGCCTTCGCCGGCCTCCTCCATGTGGTCGAGCACCATCTGGTACTCGCCGCGGGCCTCGTACAGCGTCAGCCGGCCGCGTGCCAGAACCTTCATGCCCTCGCGAGGGACGAACTTCAGCCAGGTGCTCTTGGGCTTGAACATGGCGCAGCGGACCTGCGCGCGCGCGTCCTTGAGGCAGAAGTACAGGTGCCCGGAAGAGGGCCGGGCGACCCCGCTCAGCTCACCCTCGACCCAGACCAGCGGGAACGCGCCTTCCAGCAGGTCGCGCGCCAGGGTGTTCAGCTGGCTGGGGCTGAGGATTTCGCCGGTGGGTGCGTTGCCGGGGACGGGACTGCTCATCCGGACAGGATAGCGCCCCTACAATAGCGGGCATGAAGGATGCTTTCGGACCCGCCGCCCGCCGCAGGACCCGCCAGGTGCTGGTGGGCAACGTCCGCGTCGGCGGCGACGCACCGGTGGTGGTGCAGTCGATGACCAACACCGACACCGCCGACGTGGCGGCGACCACGAAACAGGTCGCCGAACTCTGGCGCGCGGGGTCCGAACTGGTGCGCGTGACCGTCAACACGCCCGAGGCCGCTGCCGCGGTGCCGCGCATCGTCGACAGGCTGGCGCTGATGGGCGTGGACGTGCCGGTGATCGGCGACTTCCATTACAACGGCCACCAGCTGCTGGCGAACGAGCCGGCATGCGCGCGCGCGCTGGCCAAGTACCGGATCAACCCGGGCAACGTCGGCTTCGGCCGCAAGAAGGACCTGCAGTTCTCGCAGCTGATCGAATTCGCCATCGAGAACGGCAAGCCGGTGCGCATCGGCGTCAACTGGGGTTCGCTCGACCAGGCGCTGGCGACGAGCCTGATGGACGAGAACGCGGCCCGCGCCGAACCCTGGGATGCCGGCCGCGTGCTGCGCGAGGCCCTGATCCGTTCGGCGCTGGATTCGGCCGCGCGTGCGGTAGAGATCGGCCTGCCGGCCGAGCGCATCGTGCTGTCGGCCAAGGTCAGCGGCGTGCAGGAGCTGATCGCCGTCTACCGCGACCTGGCCCGGCGCAGCGACTACGCATTGCACCTGGGACTCACCGAGGCCGGCATCGGCAGCAAGGGCATCGTCGCCTCCAGCGCCGCGCTGGCGGTGCTGCTGCAGGAAGGCATCGGCGACACCATCCGCATCTCGCTCACGCCAGAGCCGGGAACCTCGCGCACCCGGGAAGTCGTGGTGGCGCAGGAACTGCTGCAGACCATGGGCCTGCGCGCGTTCACGCCGATGGTCACCGCCTGCCCGGGTTGCGGACGCACCACTTCGGAGTTCTTCCAGGAACTGGCGCAGGTGGTGCAGGAGCACGTGCGCGCGAAGATGCCGGAATGGCGCATCACCCACCCGGGCGCCGAGAACCTGACGCTGGCGGTGATGGGCTGCGTGGTCAACGGCCCCGGCGAGTCGCGCCACGCCAACATCGGCATCTCCCTGCCGGGCACCGGCGAGGCACCCTCGGCGCCGGTGTTCGTGGATGGTGAAAAGACCGTCACCCTGCGCGGCGATAGCATCGCCACGGAATTCCTGACGATCATCGACGCCTATGTCGAACGACGGTTCGGCGCCCCCGCACCTGCCCACGACGCCGGCTGAGGCCGCACGCAACGTCCGCGACGAGGCGCGCTTCGGCGCGGCCTTCCTGCACATCCACTGGAAGCGCCTGTTGCTGGTGTTCGCCGCCGTGGCGTTGCCGTTGTGGGGGTTCGGCGAAATCGCCGAGGAGCTGCGCGAAGGCGAGACCTTCTTCTTCGACGAGCCGCTGCTCAACTTCGCCCATGACATGGCGCGCGCCGGCTTCGACCGGTTCTTCCTGCTCGCCTCCAGACTTGGCTACGGCGGGGTGATCGTGGCCGACATCGTCCTCGTGCTGGCCACCGTGGTGCGCCGGCGCATGCGCGAGGGCCTGTTCGCCGGGCTGGCGATAGTGGGTTCGATGCTGCTGAACCTGGCGGCCAAGCACGTGTACGGACGAATCCGTCCCGCGTTGTGGACCTCGATCGCGCCGGAGACCACCTTCAGCTTCCCCAGCGGCCATGCGATGGGTTCGATCACCCTGGCGTGGGTGGTGGTGCTGCTGTGGTGGCACCTGCACGATCCGCGCTGGCGCGCCCTGCGCTGGCCGGTGACCGCGCTGGCCGCCGCCTTCGTGCTGGCGGTGGGGCTGTCGCGGATCTACCTGGGCGTGCATTACCCCAGCGATATCCTCGCCGGCTGGGCCGCGGCCAGCGTCTGGACCGTGGGCATGTTCGGCCTGGTCTTCTACGGCCAGCTGCGCCCGTGGGCTACTCGCCCGGCTTAGCGGCTTCCACCGGCGCGGTCGTCGCCGAGCGCCTGGAAAGTTGCGCCTCGCGGTGCGCGATGTAGCCGTTGGCGGCGAAGATGATCAGCGCCCCGATCACCGTCCAGCGGCTGATCACCTCGTCGAACAGCAACCACGCCAGCACCGTCACCAGCGGCAGCTGCATGAAGCTGATCGGCGTCAGCGCCGACACCTCGCCGAGCTTCAGCGCACGCGTCCAGAACAATTGCCCGCCGGTGCCCAGCACGCCGATCGCCGCCAGCCACAGCCAGGTGATGCCCTGCGGCCATTGCCAGGCGAACAGCGCCGGCACCAGCGACATCGGCACCCAGAACGCGTAGGTGTAGAACACGATCGTGTCCGGCGCGTCCACCCGCGAGAGCTGCTTGATCTGGATCGCGACGATGCTGCTCAGCACCGCCGCCGCGACTGCCACCAGCGAACCCAGGCTGAAGCCCTCGGTGCCCGGACGCACGATCACCATCACCCCGATGAAGCCGAGCACCACCGCGGTCCAGCGCCGGCGGCGAACCACTTCCCCCAGCCAGATCACCGCGAAGATGGTGACGAACAGCGGCGCCGAGTACGACAGCGAGATCGCCTGGGCCATCGGCAGGTTTCCGATCGCCCAGAACCCGCACAACATGGAGGCCACGCCGATCGCGCAGCGGACGAAGTAGCGCGGCAGCTGCTGCGTGCGGAACACTGCGCGCCCGCTGCGATGCAGGAACGGCAGCAGCGCCAGCAGGCCGAAGAAATTGCGGAAGAACGCGATCTCCACCGTGGAGGTGCCCGCGTCCGAGGCCAGCCGGATCACGATCGCCATCAGCCCGAAGAACGTGGTGCTGAGCAGCATCAGCCCCGCGGCCTTGAGGAACGGTGCCGGTGCGTCGGCCGCCATCCCGGTGCGCTCGCTCACCAGCTCGCCCCCACGATCCGCGGTTCCGGCTCCAGCGCGACGCCGAACCGCTCCCGGACCGAGGCGGCCACGCGCCGCGCCAGCGCCAGCAACTGGGCGCCGCTGGCCTGGCCGTGGTTGACCAGCACCAGCGCATGGCTGGCGGCGATGCCGGCGTCGCCGTCGCGATGGCCCTTCCAGCCGCACTGGTCGATCATCCAGGCTGCGGACAATTTGCGCGTGCGGTCGTCCCCCGTGCGGAACGCGGGCAGGGCGGGGAAGTCGATTTGCAGCGCTTCGGCCTGCGCGCGCGGCACGATCGGGTTCTTGAAGAAGCTGCCGGCGTTGCCGATCACCGCCGGATCCGGCAGCTTGCGGCGGCGGATGCGACATACCGCTTCGGCCACCTGCGACGGGCGCGGCGTGCCGGCGACGCCCATCGTCGCCAGTTCCTCGCCGATGCCCGCGTACTCGAGCCGCAATTGCGGCGCGCGCGGCAGCGCGAACTCGACCGCGGTGACGATGAAGCGGTCGGGCTCGTGCTTGAAGCGGCTGTCGCGATAGGCGAACGCACATTCATCGGCGCCGAAGCGCCAGGACTTGCCGGTCGCGCGCTCGAACGCCTCGATCGCGTGGATCCGCTCGCGCACCTCGACCCCGTAGGCGCCGATGTTCTGGATCGGCGCGGCGCCGACGGTGCCGGGGATCAACGCCAGGTTCTCCAGCCCGGACAGGCCGTGCGCCAGCGTCCACAGCACCAGCGCATGCCACTCGCCGCCGGCATCGGCGCGGACGATCGCGGAGCCGCCGTCCTCATCCACGATCCGCACTTCGCTGGCGGTGAGCGCGAGCACCACGCCTTCCGGATCGCCGGCGAACAATATGTTGCTGCCGCCGCCCAGCACCAGCACCGGGCCGTCGCGCAGCATCGCGTTGTCGGCGAACAGGCCAGGCAGGATGTTGGTGTCGGCAACTTCGACCAGCATCGGCGCGCGCGCCGCGATGCCGAAGGTGTTGCGCGCGTCCAGCCGCGCCCGCTCGGTGACCCGGTAACCGGGGAGGCGGGCGCTGGCGTGGGTCAAGGCATCATTCATCCGGCGGCAGCGTACCGCGGCTGGGTGCTTCCTTGCGTCGACGCATCGCCTCGACGCATTCGGCCACCAGTTCCGGGCCGCGATAGACCAGCCCCGTGTACAGCTGCACCAGGTTGGCGCCGGCCGCCATCTTGGTCGCCGCATCGGCGCCGCCGAGGATGCCGCCGACGCCGATCAGCGGGATCTGCTCGGGCAGGCGCGAACGCAGCATGCGCAGCACCGCGGTGGACTTCTCCATCAGTGGCGCGCCGGACAGGCCGCCGCTCTCGCGCGCCAGTGGGTCGTCCTGCACCGCAAGCCGCGAAACCGTGGTGTTGGTGGCGATCACGCCGTCCACCTGCAGGTCGCCCAGCACGCGGCCGGCGGCCTCCACGTCGTCGTCCGAGAGATCGGGCGCGATCTTCACCAGCATCGGCACGCGCTTGCCATGCAGCGCACCCAGCCGCTCCTGCGCGTCGCGCAGGGTGCCGACCAGCCGCCGCAATGCCTGCTCTTCCTGCAATTCGCGCAGGCCGGCGGTGTTGGGCGAGGAGATGTTGACGGTGATGTAGTCGGCCAGCGGGTACACCCGCTCCAGGCAATAAAGGTAGTCGCCCTCGGCGAAATCGTTGGTGGTGTCCTTGTTGCGGCCGATGTTGATGCCGAGCAGGCCGCCCTTGCGCTGGGCGCGCGCGACATTGCGCACCAGCGCGTCCACGCCGTCGTTGTTGAAACCCAGCCGGTTGATCAGGGCGCGGTGCCGCGGCAGCCGGAACATGCGCGGGCGCGGATTGCCGGGTTGTGGCCGCGGGGTCACCGTGCCGACCTCGACGAAGCCGAAGCCCAGCGCCATCAGCGAATCGATGTGCGCGCCGTTCTTGTCCAGCCCCGCCGCCAGGCCCACCGGGTTCGGGAACGTCAGGCCCAGCACCTTCGTCGGCAGCGGCGCCGGCGCCTTCGCCAGCAGCCCGCCCAGCCCGAGCGCATGCACCCGGTCCAGCGCGCGCAAGGTCGCCCCATGCGCGCGCTCCGCCTCCATCCGGAACAACAGCGGCCGCAGCATCGAATACATCAGTCCACCCTCGCTGCCGCCATTCCCTATTCCCTATTCCCCGTTCCCTGTTCCCGCCCTTGCTTCAGAGGTCGAACTTGATCCCCTGCGCCAGCGGCAACGAATCCGAGTAGTTGATCGTGTTCGTCTGCCGCCGCATGTACGCCTTCCACGCGTCCGAACCCGATTCGCGGCCGCCGCCGGTTTCCTTCTCGCCACCGAAGGCGCCGCCGATCTCGGCGCCGGAGGTGCCGATGTTGACGTTGGCGATGCCGCAATCCGAGCCCGCCGCCGACAGGAACTTCTCCGCCGCCTTCAGGTTGTTGGTGAAGATCGAGGACGACAGGCCCTGCGGCACGTCGTTCTGCATGCGGATCGCGTCATCGAGGTCGCGGTACTTCATCACGTACAGGATCGGCGCGAAGGTCTCGGTCTGGACCACGTCGGCGTCGTTCGACAGGCCGGTGACGATCGCCGGCAGCACGAAGTTGCCGGGGCGGTCGATGGCCGCGCCGCCGGTGGCGATGGTGCCGCCGGCCGCCTTGGCCTGCTCGATCGCGCCGAGGTAGGCCTTCACCGCATCCGGGCTGTTGAGCGGACCCATCAGGTTCTTCGGATCGGTCGGGTCGCCGATCTTGCCCTCGACCTGCTTGTACGCGGCGACCAGCTTGCCGAGTACGTCGTCATGGATCGACTCGTGCACGAACAGGCGGCGCGTGGTGGTGCAGCGCTGGCCCGCGGTGCCGACCGCGCCGAACACGATGCCCGGGATCGCCAGCTTCAGGTCCGCGGTCTCGTCGAGGATGATCGCGTTGTTGCCGCCCAGCTCCAGCAGCGAGCGGCCCATGCGCCGCGCCACGCGCTCGCCGACCATGCGCCCGACGCGGGTCGAGCCGGTGAACGAGATCAGCGGGATGCGCTTGTCGTCGACGAAATCCTGCGCCAGCTCGCTGCCGGCGTCGTTGAACAGGTAGAACAGGTCCGGGAACCCGCCTTCGCGCAACGCCTCGTTGCAGATCCGCATCGCCGCGATCGCCGACAGCGGCACCTTCGGCGACGGCTTCCAGATGCAGACGTCGCCGCAGACGGCGGCCACGAACGCGTTCCAGGACCACACCGCGACCGGGAAGTTGAACGCCGAGACGATCCCGACCAGGCCGATCGGATGCCACTGCTCGTACATGCGGTGGCCGGGGCGCTCGGAATGCATGGTCAGGCCGTAGAGCTGGCGCGACAGGCCGACGGCGAACTCGCCGATGTCGATCATTTCCTGGACTTCGCCGTCGCCCTCGGGCTTGGACTTGCCCATTTCCAGCGCGACCAGCGAACCCAGCGCGTCCTTGTGCCGGCGCAGCGCGTCCGCGCACAAGCGGATCGCTTCGCCGCGGCGCGGCGCGGGAGTGGTGCGCCAGGTCTTGTACACGGCTTGCGCGCGCGCAACGATAGTCTCGTAGTCCTCGCGCGAGGTCGCCTGCACCTTGGCCAGCACGCTGCCGTCGGTCGGGTTCAGCGGCTCCAGCACCCCGGCACCCGTGGCCTTCGACCACTCGCCATTGCCCAGGTAAGTCCCGGACTCGTTTCCAGTGAGTCCAAGCGCCGAAAGTACAGGGTGGGTCATTGCATTGCTCCGGTGAGATCCCTTGGCGCCCCCGGCGCGATTCGAACGCACGACCTTCCCCTTAGGAGGGGGACGCTCTATCCAGCTGAGCTACGGGGGCATGACCCGTGATTTTCGCACACCCGGTCAGGCATCGCCCCGCGATTGGCCCACCACGACGCTGGTCGCGGCCATGTCGGCGCTGACGTTGCCGACGGTGGCGAACACGTCCGGGATCGTGTCCACCGCCAGCAGCAGCCCCAGCGGCCCCGGCGGCAGGCCCATGGCCGTGGTCACCGGCAGGTTGGTGGCCATGAAACTGACCTGGCCGGGCAGCCCGACCGAACCCATCGAGATCAGCACCGACAGCGCCGCGCCGGTGGCCAGCTGGGTGGGGGTGAGGTCCACCCCGAACGCCCAGGCGATGAAACAGGCGGTGGCCATGTACTGGATCGGGCTGGTGATGCGGAACAGCGATACCGCCATCGGCAGCACCAGCGAGGCGACCTCGCGCGGGTAGCCCAGGTTGCGGTCCACGCTCTGCAGCATCGCCGGAAGCGATGCCAGCGAGGACTGGGTGCTCGCGGCCACGGCCTGCGGCGGCAGCAGCGCCATCGTGAAGCGGCGCAGGCGTTCGCCACCCCACAACACCGCCACCGGCAGCATCAGCACCGTCGCCGCCAGGTACAGCACGCATTCGAGCGCGATGTAGATGCCCAGCGCGCTGATCATGCCCAGTCCCGAGCGCGCGCACACCGCCAGGATCAGCGCGAACACACCGGCCGGCGCCGCCCACAGCACCCAGCGCACGATCACGATCATGGCGTCGGCGATGGCCTGGAAGAAATCGACCATCTTGTCGCGATGGTCCGGGCCGATCCGGGTGAGGGCGAAGCCGAAGAACAACGCGAACACCACCAGCGGCAGCATCGCGCTGGCGGCCGCCGCGGCGATCGCGTTGCTCGGCACCATGGCGGTGAGCGAATCGGCCCAGCTGGCCGGCGCGACCGTGGCGGCGGTGCCCGCGCCCCCCGACGCCTCGTGCAGGGCCGCGGCCAGGTCCGGGTCCGGGGTGAACAGCGACAACAGCGCAGGCGCGGCGATCGCGGCGAAGGCCGCGGCACCGGCCAGGATCGCCAGGAACACCAGGATCGCGCGCCGTGCCACGCGCCCGGAACTGGCGGCGTCGCTGGCGGTGTTGACGCCGACGATCACCAGCGCCAGCACCAGCGGCACCACGGTCATCTGCAGCGCGTTGAGCCACAGCTTGCCGAAGGGCTGGACGATGTCGGCGACCTGCACGCCGAGCGCGGGATCGAGCCAGGCCAGCAGCAAGCCGAGGATGGCGCCGGCCGCCAGGCCGGTGAGGATGCGCGCGGTCGCACTCATTCAGTCGGTTCCATGTAGAGCCGAGCCATGCTCGGCTCAGGGTTCAAGCAGCGGCTGGATCCGTTCCATGTTCGCCTGCAGCCGCGCATGCCGTTCGGCATCGGCCTCGCACAGCGTCACGAACAGGCCGTCCAGCAGGTGCTGCAGTGCGGAGTGGTAGAGCAGGGGTTCGATGTGCGCGCGGTCGTCGTGCGCGGACACCAGCAGCGACACGTCGGCGTGCGCGCGCAGCGCGTTGGAGGTGTGCCGGGTCACGCTGATCACGCGGCCGCCGTGGCCGCGGAAATAACGCCCGAGCTGGCACAACGCCGGCTGCTTGCCGTGCTCGGAGAACACCAGCAGCACGTCGCCCGGCAGCGCCGCGGACATGCTCGCGGTCATGTGCGCGGTGTCGAAGTTGTGCACCGTGAGGATGCCGAGCAGCGACAGCTTCAGCGCGAATGCGCGCGCGTGGATGTCGTCCTCGCCCAGGCCGATGATGAACACGCGCCCGGCGGCGCCGATCATGTCGGTGGCCGCGGCGATCGCCTCCGGCGGGTTGATCAGCCGTGTCGCTTCCTCGGCCTCGGACTTGCGCCGCCACAGGGTGGAGGCGAGGGTGCGCTTGCGCTCGTCCGGCGTCGCCGGCACGTCGGGCACGTGCGAGCCGTTGTCCGCGCGCACCAGCGCCTCGCTGATCGAGAACTTGAGGTCGGGATAGCCCTTGAAACCCAGCTTCTGGCAGAACTTGACCACGCTGGACTGGCTGATGCCGAGCGCGTTGGCCAGTTGCTGCGACGAATAGTCGCGCAGCAGCTGTGCGTTCTCGAGGACGAAGTCGGCGATCCGGCGTTCGATCGCCGACATCTGGTCGCGTTCCGAACGGATCTTGACCAGCGCCGACATGGGCGTCAGGCGGCCTTGTGCTCGGCCAGCGGCACCAGCCCGCGGATCTCGCGGATGCCCAATCCCGGCGCGTCGGTGATCGAGATCTCCGACTCGTTGAACACGACCCCGCCCTGTACCGGGTCGTACTGGCACAACGACGGCCCGTCGAGGTCGACCTTGGTGATCACGTTGGCCTTGGCCACCGCCAGGTGCACGGCCGCGGCGACGCCGATGCTCGACTCGAGCATGCAGCCGATCATGCAGTCGATCCCGTGCAGGCCGGCGATGTCGGCGATCCTGACCGCATTGGAAATGCCCCCGGTCTTCATCAGCTTGATGTTGACGATGTCGGCGGCGCGCATCCGGATCAGCTCGATCACTTCCATCGGGCCGAACACGCTCTCGTCCGCCATCACCGGAGTATGCACGCGCTCGGTGACGTAGCGCAGGCCCTCCAGGTCGTGCGCCTTGACCGGCTGTTCCACCAGCTCGAGCTTCACGCCCGCTTCCTCGAGCGTCTGCAGCGCATAGACCGCCTGCTTGGCCGACCAGCCCTGGTTGGCGTCCAGGCGCAGCAGCGCACGGCCCTCGACCGCGGCGTGGATCGCCTTGGTCCGTTCGATGTCCACGCCGATGTCCTTGCCGACCTTGATCTTCAGCGAGTCGAAGCCGCGATCGACGGCGTCGAGCGAGTCGGCCACCATCTTGTCGATGGTGTCCACGCTGATGGTGATGTCGGTGGTGATCACCGGGTCGCCGCCGCCCAGCAGCTTGTACAGCGGCGCGCCGTAGAGCTGGCCCCAGAGGTCGTGCACCGCGATCTCGACCGCGGCCTTGGCGCTGGAGTTCTTCTCCATCGCGCCCTGCACCAGGTGGGTGATGCGGTTGAGGTTGCAGATGTCGAGCCCGACGATCCGCGGGGCGATGTAATGGCGCACGGCGTCGACGATCGAGCCGTGGGTGTCGCCGGTGATCACGGCCGTGGCCGGCGCGCTGCCGTAGCCGACGTGGCCGCTGTCGGTGTGGATCATCACCACCACGTCCTCGACCTGCTCGACGGTGCGCAGCGCGGTCTTGAACGGGGTCTTCAGCGGGACCCGCAGCATGCCGAAGCGGATGTCTTTGATCTTCATGGCTGCGCGGCCACCCGGACGATGTTGGTGATGCGGTCGATGTAGTCGTGGTCCTTGCCGAAGCGCAAGGGCGCGAGCGGCGTCAGCGAGACGCCATTGAGGCGCATGGAATGCAGTTCGCCATCGGCGCCGAGGTAGCTGCCGCCGTTGGTGTCGTGGATCACGTAAGGCGCGTCGCCGATCCGGCCGACGTACATCATCACGTGGCCCGGGATGTAGATCAGGTCGCCCACGTCCAGCTTCGCCACCGCGGCCATGCGTTCGGCGCGGGTGCTGGACTCGTCGAAATGGGTGCGTTCGAACGCCGGGCTCACCGACTGGTCGCTGGTGTTGCGCGGCAGCTGCACGCCCATGCTGCGATAGACCTCGGAGATGAAACCGCTGCAGTCGCGGCCGTTGTACGCATGGCCCCAGCCGTAGCGTTCGCCGAGGAACTTGAACGCCTGGCGGACCAGGTTGGCGCGGGTCAGCGGCAGGTAGTCGGCAGCGGACTCTTCCTTCTTCTGCAGCAGCGCCGGCGAGAAGGCGAGCGAGCCGTCGGCCTCGCGCACCGGCAAGCGCAGGATCCACGAGGTGTAGGGGTGCTGGCCGTTGACCGGCTGGTCCGGCGGCAGGTCGGCAAGCGGCACGCGCACGCCCATGTCCAGCTGCAGCTCGGACACGCGCGGCGCCTCCCGGGTGAACACCGTGTCCACCTTGTCGCCGGTGACGATGCGGTAGGGCGCGGCGTCGACGTAGTCGAACACGGCGGCCTGGTCGCCGGTGGCGATCGCATCGGCCTGCACCCACGCCGCGTAGCGCGGGCTGACCACGAACCGCCACGCTCCGTCGGCGCTGGCGTGGGCCACCACCACCGGCGTGCCCGGAAACAGCGCGCTTTCCTGGAAGCGGTCGATGTCGGTATCGCCGGCGCTGCTGAACACGCGCAGCTCGGTCGGGAAGCCGCGCAGCGCGGCGCGTCGCACGACCAAACCGTATTGCGTGGGCTGGGATGCCGGGATCGCGTCCAGCGCGAGGTTGGCGACCAGCGCGTCCAGCGCCTCCGCCGTGACCGGCTGGCCTTCCACGTCGTAGCGCTGGCGCTCGGGGCGTTGCGACAGGCCTTCGATCCAGCCGCGGACCATCGCGCGGTCCAGTCGTGCCGGCAGTGCGCGCAGGTCGAACATCGAACCGTCGACCTGGAACAGTTCGGCGTTCTGCGCCTGGATCTGCGCGCGCGTCAGCAGTTCGGCGTCCGGGGCCTGCAGCCGCGCCACCCAGAATTCAGGCGACAGGTAGGCCTCCTGCACGCCGATGACGCCGCTGGCGGGAACCTGCAAGGCGGGCGGCACGGGGGTGATCGCGTCGCGCGCGTGCACGTGCGGCGCGCCAAGCAATGCCAACGCGAGCGCCGCGGCGAGGAAGGAAGTGGTGGATCGCATCGTTCGGAACCTCAGAAGGCCGGGGCCAGGGACGAAAACACCGTGGCCATCAACAGGCCGAAGCCGGTGCCAAGGATATAGCCGAGCAGCGCCAGCAGGACCGCCACCGGCACCAGCGCGGCCGAATACGTGGCCGCCAGGATCGGCGCGGCGGCGACGCCGCCGATGTGCGCGAGCGAGGAGATGCCGCACAGGTACATGTCGAACCTGAACAGCTTCGCGGCCAGCAACATCACCCCGGCGTGGATCGCGAGGATGGTGAAGCCGCACAGCAGGTACAGCGGCGCGGTGCCGATGCCGCTGAAGTTGCTCTGCGAAGCCATCACCGCGACCACGAAGATCAGCAGCGCGCTGGAAATCCTGTCGGCGCCCGGAAATCGCGCCAGCGGCGTGTGCGCCACGACCAGGCCGGCGAGGGTCGCCAGCAGGATCGTCCAGGTGGTGGCGCTGATCATTCCCGAGGCGGGCAGGAAGCCGGCCAGCCAGCGCGAACCCACGGTCGCCAGCAACGCCATCGCCAGCCACAGCAGCACCGCATCGCCGGTCACCGGCCCGGTCGCCCGCACTTCGGCGACCACCAGTTCGGCGCTGGATCGCGCCCTGGTCCAGCGGTTGAAGGCGGGCGCCAGCTTCGCCACGGAGAACAGCAGCGCCACCCAGAAGGAATAGCCGATGGCGTCGGTGAGCAGTGCCAGCGCCAGCTGGTTGTCGTCCATGCCGATTGCCTGCTTCACCGCCACCAGGTTGGCGGTGCCGCCGACCCAACTGCCGCTGACCGCCGCCAGCGGCTGCCAGCCATCGGGGGCGGGCAGCACGTTGCGGAACATCAGGTAGGTGGCGAGGAAGGCGACGAACAGGCTCACCGTGGTGCAGAAGAACACCGCCAGCACCCGCGGCCCGAGCGCGAAGATCGCCCGCAGGTCGCAGTTCACCATCAGCAGGAAGATCAGCACCGGCACGCCCTGGCCGATCAGCACCGATTGCGTTTCCCTGATTTCGGACGTGACCTGCCACAGCCCGGCGACCGCCAGCGCGGTGATCGACAGGTACACCAGCACGATCGGCGGGAACACCGAGAAGAACTTCCACCCGGTGCGTCGCTCCAGCGCGGGGAAGATGCCCGCGGCCAGCAGCATGACGGCCAGGTAGGGCCAGACCGACTGGATCATTCCGTCCCCATGGTGCACTGCGGAATAGCTGATTCTTAAATCTTATACGCTAAGAATAAATTATTGACCACCTAGCACCCGCATGTTACACAAGCGCGACTCACCGCCACGGGGAACGGTTCGGGTGATCGCGGGTCCCATCCATGTCTCGGTCTTGGTGCCGACGGTGCGGCAGCGCCGTTGGGTCCGGTGCGTGCCGCTGTTGCTGCTCGCACTGGCCGGCCGCGGCCTTGCTGCACCGGTGGTGATGACGGCGCCGGATGCAGCGGGGGCCGCGGCCGGCACCGATCCGACGGTGCTGGACGAGGGCGAGCGCATGCGCCGCATCGCGCTGGACTTCGACCAGACCCGCGAGCAGGTGTTCGAACGGGTGCAGCGCCAGATCCCCGACCTCACCCAGGCCGAGTTCGACCGCTGGGATGCCGCCGGGCTGTTCGAATCGATGGAGATCGGCGGCGAGCGCCGCTATTTCAATCGCACCGCCGCGAACCTGTTCCGCATCAGTGCCGAGGCGCGCGCGCGGCGCGCGGATCCGAAGCCCTTCGTCGAAAGCCCGCTGGAATCGGTGCATCCGCACCATCGCGAGGTCGTGGCCGCGGCCCGCGCGCAGCACGCCGACAGCGTGCTGCCGAAGCGATGGCGCATCACCCAGACATTGACGGTCGACGCCGACGCGGTGCCCGCCGGCGAGACGATCCGGGCCTGGATCCCGTACCCGCGCGAGATCCCCGGCCAGCAGTCCGGCATCACCCTGGTCGCCAGCAGTCCCGCCGCGCACGCGATCGCGCCGGCCGATACGCTCCAGCGCACCATCCATTTCGAACGACCGGCGGTCGCCGGGCAGGAGACCGGGTTCTCGGTCACCTACGACCTCGACATCAGCGCCCGCCGCTTCGAGGTCGACCCGGCGAAAGTCGAGCCGGTCGACATCACGCCCGAACTCGCGCCCTTCGTCGCCGAGCGCGCGCCGCACGTGGTGTTCACCGACGACCTGCGCGCCTTTTCCGCGCGCGTGGTCGGCGACGAGACCAATCCCTGGCGCATCGCGCAGAAGCTCTACGCCGCGGTCGACGCGATCCCGTGGGCGGGCGCCCGCGAATATTCGACGATCCCCAACATCAGCGACTACGCCTTGCACGCCGGGCACGCGGATTGCGGCCAGCAGACGCTGCTGCTCATCGCGCTGCTGCGGCTCAACGGCATTCCCGCGCGCTGGCAGTCGGGAATGATGTTCGCGCCCACGGATTACTGGAACCTGCACGACTGGGGCCAGCTTTACATCGCGCCCTACGGCTGGATGCCGATGGACGTGACCTTCGGCAGGCTCGACGACGCCGATCCTGCCGTTGCAGGCTTCTACCTCGGCGGCCTGGACGGCTACCGCGTCGCCTTCAACGACGACTACAGCCGCGCGTTCGTGCCGGCGAAAACCCATGTCCGCTCCGAGACGGTCGACCTGCAGCGCGGCGAGGTCGAGTGGAGCGGCGGCAACCTGTACTTCAACCAGTGGGACTACGACTTCGTAGCCACGCCACAACCATGAGCACCGGGGAGAGACCATGAGAAGCAGCACCCGCAATCTGCGCAAGTCCGTACTCTGCATGGCAATGGGGCTGTGCCTCTCGTCGCTCGCCGCACCGGTGATGGCGCAGAGCGTCACCGGTGCGGTCGCCGGTCGCGCCGAGGCCGGCACGCAGGTGACGATCACCAACGCCGCGACCGGCGCCACGCGCACGGCCACGGTGGGCGCCGACGGCACCTACCGCATCGCGCAGCTGGCTCCGGGCGATTACACGCTGACCGCGGGCGGCGGCTCGCCGGTGGCGGTCGAGGTGTCCCTGGGCGGCACCACCACGGTCAACCTGACCGGTGGCGGCGCGGTGGACCTGGCGGCGGTGCAGGTGGTCGGCACTCGCGTGGTCAACCGCGTCGACGTGCGCTCCACCGAGGCGGCAACCAACATCACCCGCGAGGAGCTGGCGCGGATCCCGGTCGACCAGAGCCTGGGTTCCGTGGCGCTGCTGGCTCCGGGCGTCATCAACTCCGGCGCGACCTTCGGCGGCCTCAGCTTCGGCGGTTCGTCGGTGGCCGAAAACGTGGTCTACATCAACGGCCTGAACGTCACCGATCCGTATCGCCGCCAGGGCTATTCGACGGTGCCGTTCAACTTCTACGAGGAATTCCAGGTCAAGACCGGCGGCTACTCGGCCGAGTTCGGCCGCAGCACCGGCGGCGTGATCAACGCCGTCACCCGTTCCGGCGGCAACGAGTTCCATGGCGGCGTCCAGCTGACCATGGAGCCGGAGGCGTGGAATTCGTCGATGAAGGACCACTTCCACGACGATGGCACCCTGGACGAGCGCGACCGCACCAGCCGCGACGACAGCTCGTTCTACAAGGCGAACGTCTGGGCCTCCGGCCCGATCATGAAGGACCGCATGTTCTTCTTCGCCATGTACGAGAAGCGCGATTCCGATTCGCAGGACATCGACACCATCGAAGCCTGGAAGACCAGCAGCAACAACGACTTCTGGGGCGCCAAGCTCGACTGGCAGCTCAACGACAACCACCTGGTCGAGCTGCTCGCCTTCTCCGACAAGGCCGATTCGACGACCACCGCCTACGACTACGACTGGGACGCGGACTCGTTCGGCGAATCCACCGGCGAATCCACCGCGGGCTCCGGCGGCGACAACTGGTCGTTGACCTACACCGGCCACTTCACCGAAAACTTCATGGGCAAGGTGATGTACGGCGTCAACGAGCGCCGTGCGCTGTCCGGCAGCCCGTGGGATGCCGGCTGCAGCATCGTCTCGCGCGACAGCGAATACACCCGGCTGTTCGGAGCCGCGACCCAGCAGGAAGGTTGCCATCCGTCCAACAGCAGCGTCAGCAGCCGCTTCGACAAGCGCGAGGCGACGCGCGTGGACTTCGAGTGGACGCTCGGCGACCACCTGCTGCGCTTCGGCTGGGACCAGGAGATCATGGATTCCGACAGCATGCGCGTGTATCCGGGCGACGGCGTGAGCTATACCGTCAAGGGCATCGCCGCGGACGAAACCGATCGCGAGCTGCCCAACGGCGCCGACGTGCCGGACGGCGTCACCGCATACGTGGACGCGCGCCATTACATCACCGGCGCGCCGGTGACCACCGAGGCCCAGGCGTTCTACATCGAGGACAACTGGAGCATCACCCCGAACCTGCTGCTGAACCTGGGCATCCGCGCCGACAAGTTCCACAACAAGCTGGCGTCCGGCGCGACCTTCGCCGAGGCCGACTTCAGCGACATGATCTCGCCGCGACTGGGCTTCAGCTGGGACATGAAGGGTGACGGCACCACCAAGGTCTTCGGCAACGCCGGCCGCTACTACATCCCGCTGACCAACAAGCTGACCGACTACTTCGGCGGCGGCACCACCGACGAGCACACCTACTACGTGTTCGACGGCTGGGTCGAGCAGACCGACCCTGTGACCGGCGCGACCTACCTGGCGCCCGACATCGGCGCGCAGATCGGTTCGGTCAACACCGACGGCAACGTCCCCGCGCCCGACGATGTCCGCACCGCGGTCGCCCGCGACCTGAAGCAGGTGTACCAGGACGAGTTCATCCTCGGCTTCCAGCGCGCCATCAACCAGGCCTGGTCGTATGGCGTCAACGCCACCTACCGCGAGGTCTCGCGCGCGGTCGAGGACGTGCGCATCAACCACGTCGAGGGTTGCCCGTGGTATTCGGGCGACTGGCCGATCATCAACCCCGGCGAGACCAACACGCTGTGGTGCCCGGACACCAACGACTGGGTGACCTTCGACAGCTCGGTGGACGGCTACAAGGCCCTCGGCAGCGGCGAGATCATGGGCTACAGCAAGCCCAAGCGCACCTACAAGGCCGTGGAGTTCCAGCTGGACCGCGCCTGGGACGACAAGTGGGCGTTCAACGCCAGCTACATCTGGTCCAAGTCCGAGGGCAACCTCGAGGGTCCGGTGAACTCGGATACCGGCTACAACGACACCAACCTGGTGCAGTACTACGACCACCCGGCGGTGAACGAGCGCTACGGCGTGCTGTTCAACGACCATCGCCACCAGGTCAAGCTGCGCGGCAGCTACAAGCTCAACGACGCCTGGCTGTTCGGTGCCACGTTCTCCGCGTATTCCGGCGGCCCGATCTCGGCCTACGGCGTGCGCTGGCCGAACGACAACCGCAGCGCCGGCGGCCCCGGCGAGTTCAGCGGCGGTGGCTCGGGCTGGATCTGCGTCTCGGGCTGCGGCAGCTACACGACCCGCGAGCTGGTCTATTCGCCGCTGGGTGCCTTCGGCCGCATGCCCTGGGTGAAGGACCTCAGCGCCAACGTCACCTGGACCATCCCGGTGCCGGCGGGCGACCTGAAGGCCCGCTTCGCGGTCTACAACCTGCTCAACAGCCAGACCACGGTCAACGTGCACACCCGCTACGAGAGCACGCCGGGCAACTACATGCCGTACTTCGGCCAGGCCAAGGGCTGGCAGTCGCCGCGGTACATGCAGCTCGTGGTGACCTACAGCTTCTGATGCAGTGCATACCCCCTCGGCGGCCCGCGACCCGGGCCGCCATTTTTTTGCCGTGAACATGCACGCATTCGAAGTTGTCGACCTGGAGGCCCTCGCGCAGCGCGAGGGCACTCCCCTCTACGTTTATTCCGCCCCGGCGATCCGCGGCCGCGTGCAGGGACTGCAGGCCGCACTGCAAGGCCTGGACGCGCTGGTCTGCTTCGCGGTCAAGGCCAACAGCAGCCAGGCCGTCCTGCAGCTGATGGACGAACTCGGCGCCGGCGCGGACATCGTCTCCGGCGGCGAACTATGGCGCAGCCTGCGCGCCGGCATTCCACCGGAACGGATCGTGTTCTCCGGCGTGGGCAAGAGCGCCGAGGAGATCGTGCAGGCGCTGGACGCGGGCGTCGCCCGCTTCAACGTCGAATCGCGCGACGAGCTGGAACTGCTGCAGCGGCTTGCCGCCGCGCGCGGGACCGTGGCCCATGCCGCGGTGCGCATCAACCCGGACGTGGACGCGCTCACCCACGCCAAGATTTCCACCGGCAAGTCCGAGAACAAGTTCGGCGTGTCCATCGACGAGGCGCGCGCCTGGTTCGCGCGCAGCGACGATTGCCCGCATGTGCGCCTGGACGGGCTGCACATGCACATCGGTTCGCAGATCCTGCAGCTGGAGCCGATGCGGCTGGCGCTGCAGCGGCTGGGCGCGTTCTGGCGCGAGCTGGCCTCGGCCGGGCATGCGATCGCCAGCATCGACGTCGGCGGCGGCCTGGGCGTGCGCTATCGCGAAGGCGAGCAGGCGCCGGACCCGGTCGAGTACGTGGCCCTCATCCGCGAGGCGCTGGCCGGCTTCGACGGCCGCATCGTCCTCGAGCCGGGCCGCTACCTGGTCGCCGAGGCCGGGATCCTGCTGGCACGGGTGCTGCGCACCAAGCAGGGGGAGCAGCGCCGGTTCCTGGTGCTCGACGCGGCGATGAACGACCTGCTGCGCCCGAGCCTGTACGACGCGTGGCATGACATCGTGCGCGTCGGCGGCAACGATGGACGCGAAACGCAGGCCTACGACGTGGTCGGCCCGGTCTGCGAAACCGGCGACACCTTCGCGCTGTCCCGGCCGATGCCGCGCTGCGAGGCCGGCGACCTGGTGGCGATCGTGGGCGCCGGCGCCTATGGTGCGTCGATGGCCTCCACCTACAACTCGCGCCCGCTGGCAGCCGAGGTGCTGGTGGACGGCGGGCGCTATGCGGTGGTGCGTCGCCGCCAATCGTTCGAGGACATGGTCGCCGGCGAACAGCCGGCAGGGGACTGGAGGAAGGCATGAAGATCCGCATGGGCATCCTGTGCGCGGCATTGGCCGCAACGACTGCCGCCTGCGCCCACCAGGCGCCGCGCGAGCCTGGCCCCGACCTGCTCAACCTCGACACCCACGTCGACATCCCGCTCGACTACATGCGCGAGGCGCGCTACGACGTCGGCACCGACACGCCGCTGCAGGTCGACCTGGGCAAGATGGAACGCGGCAGCCTCGACGCCGCGTTCTTCGTCGTCTACGTCGGCCAGGGTCCGTTGACGCCGGAAGGCTATGCCGACGCCGTGGCCAAGGCGGACCGCAAGTACTCGGCGATCCACATGATGGTGGACAAATATCCCGACCGCATCCGCCTGGCGACCACGCCGGCGCAGGTGCGCGCCAACCACGCCGCCGGCCTGCTCTCGGCGATGATCGGGATCGAGAACGCCTATTCGCTCGGCCACGAGCTGTCGCGGCTGGACCAGGCCTTCGCCCGCGGCGCGCGCTACGTCGGCATGACCCACGTCGGCAACAACGACCTGTGCTCCAGTGCCAACCCGAACGCGAAGCTGGGCGAGCCGGCGCTCAACAGCCCGGGCGATGCCGGCATCAGCGACTTCGGTCGCGCGGTGGTCGCGCGCGCCAACGCGCTGGGGATGATGGTGGACATCTCCCACGCCTCCGACAATTGCGTGCGCGACGTGCTGGCGCTGTCGACGGCACCCGTCATCGGCTCGCATTCCTCCGCGCGTGCGGTCGTGGACGTGCCGCGCAACCTGCCCGACGACCTGCTGCGCGCGATCGGCGACAAGGGCGGGGTGGTGCAGGCCGTGGCCTACTACCAGTTCGTCAAGGACGATCCCGCGCGGGTCGCCGCCGAGGACGCGCTGAAGGCGCGACTGGCGAAGGAACTGGGCATCGAAGAGTTCGACAGCGACGAGCACGGCGACCTGCCCGCGTACGTCGAGGGCATGGCGGCGATCGAACGCGAGCATCCGTTGGCGACCGTCGCAGACTACGTCGACCACATCGTGCACATGGTTGAAGCCGCCGGCGTCGACCACGTCGGCATCGCCGCCGACTTCGACGGCGGCGGGGGCGTCACCGGCTGGCAGGACGCCAGCCAGACCCCGAACGTCACCGCCGAGCTACGCCGCCGTGGCTTCAGCGACGCCGACATCGAAAAGCTCTGGGG
>SCUI01000117.1 GCA_004297225.1 Lysobacteraceae bacterium
GGTTTCGAAGCGCGACCGTCACGCATGCCGCGCCGGGGCGCAAGCGGCTAAGGTTTGCCTCGTGACCCAGGCGGCGTCATGGTCGCGGCCCATTGGAGGAGCGCCCATGAACCCTGCAGCCGAGTTCGACGTGATCGTCTATGGCGCGAGCGGCTTCACCGGCCGGCTGGTGGCCGAGCATCTCGCCGCCCGCTACGGCCTGGGCGGCGAGGTCCGCTGGGCGATGGCCGGACGCAGCGAAGACAAGCTGAGACAGGTGCGCGACGAGATCGGCGCGCCGGCCGAGACGCCGCTGGTGGTCGCCGACGCCGACGACCCGGCCTCGCTGGACGCCATGGTGCGCCGGACCAAGGCGGTGGTCACCACCGTGGGTCCCTACCAGCTCTACGGCTCGACCCTGGTGGCGGCCTGCGCCGCGGCGGGGACCGACTACCTCGACCTGTGCGGCGAGCCCAACTGGATGCGCCAGATGATCGACGCCCACGAGGCGCAGGCCAAGGCGAGCGGCGCGCGGATCGTCTTCTCCTGCGGCTTCGACTCCATCCCGTTCGAGCTCGGCGTCCTCTTCCTGCAGGAGACGGCGCAGGCCAGGCTCGGTCATCCCGTACCGCGGGTGAAGGGCCGGGTCCGCGGGATGCAGGGCGGCTTCTCCGGCGGCACCGCGGCGAGCTTGCGGGCGACGATGGCCGCGGCGGCGAAGGATCCGTCCATCATCCAGGTGCTGGCCAGCCCGTTCGGCCTGACGCCCGGATTCCAGGGCCCGCCCCAGCCGCCCGGCATGGCGCCGGAGCACGACCCCGATGTCGGCGCCTGGGTCGCGCCCTTTGTCATGGCGACCATCAACACCAAGAACGTCCACCGCTCCAACGCCCTGATGGGCCATCGCTACGGGACGGACTTCGTCTACGACGAAATGGTGATCGCCCCGTCCGAGGAGGCCGCCAAAGCCATGGCCCATCAG
>SCUI01000116.1 GCA_004297225.1 Lysobacteraceae bacterium
TTGCTCTCGTCGGTGACGATCACGGGGTCGTCGACCGCGTTGATCATCCACCACAGCCATTCCTTCTCGACCGCGTGGGCCTCGCCGGTGTCACGAAGGTCGGCGCTCTCGCGAGCGCGGGCGAGCATGTCGCGCGTCCGGTTGGCGATGGCCACCAGGGCGCGCAGCTCCTCGTGGCGGAAGGGGTCGGGGCGCGAGAGCGCGACCACGCCCACGGGGTCGCCCTCGGGCCCCGTGACGGGGACCATGACGGTCCGCTGGAAGCCGGCCTCGAGGAGGATCTGGCGCGTCGGCTCGCGCAAGCGCGGATCGTGCGCCACGTCGTCGATGCGCTGCGGCTGGCCGGTCTCGAGCGACGCCGCGATGATGCCCGGCGAGCCGTCGAGGCGCACCTCGAGCGCCTCGACGAGCTCCTGCCGCAGGTTGTGCCCCGACACGCCGCGGAGGGACATGCGGCGCTCGTCGTACACGAGCACGATCCCGCGGTCGCAGCCGAACGCCCGCGCGAGATCGTCGAGCATCGGCACGAGCGTCTCGGCCAGCGCCTCCGGCGCATGGCGCGGGGTGCGCTCGAGGAGCTCGAGAAGCTCCGGCGCGGTGTCCCGTTCCTGGGCCGTGGCTTACCTCTCCGTGCGCTCGCGGCGCGATGGGGTCGTGAGCGGCATCTCGAATCCCGACCCGATCTCCTCGCGGGCGGGCTGGGCCACGGCCGGGCGCGCGACCGGGGTCGTGATGCCCAGGGCCTCGGCGTACCGCAGGTACGTGTCGATGGAGGCCACGACGACGCGGGCCTCGACGGTGATCAGGTCGATCCCGACGAGGGACACGCGGAGCCAGGCGTCGATGATGATGCCCTTGTCCAGGATCCGGTCCAGGACATCGATGAGGCTGCTCCCACCCGCTGCACGTTCGACCGGCACTTCGTTTCCCTCCTACTGCTTCCGCGTCGTCTTCTTCCGCGAGGTCGTACCGCCGAGACGCTTCTCGAGCGACTCGATGCGCCTCTCGAGCGCTTCCACTGGGATCGCCGCGGCGGCGGCCGGCGCCACGAGATTGCGGTCGTACCGCCACCAGTTGAGCCCGATCTGCTCGGCCTTGTCGATGGAGCACACCAAGAGGCGCACGCGAATGGTCAGCAGCTCGACGTTCGCGAGCGAGATCGAGATGTCGCCCGCGACCACCAGGCCCTTGTCCAGGACGCGGTCGAGGATGTCGATGACGCTCACCGACGGCGTGCTCGGCCCGCGGCGTGAATCCATCACAGGAGCTGCCCCAGCGGCCCGAGCCCGAGCCGCAGCTCCTCTCGCTTCAGACCGAATCGTCCGGCCATCTCGCCCACCTTCTCTTCCAGGCGCATGAGCGCGACGCCCATGCGCTCGATCTCTGCCTCCGTGAGCCCGCCCCCGTCCATGCGCCGCAC
>SCUI01000077.1 GCA_004297225.1 Lysobacteraceae bacterium
GGTCGTGCTAGGCGGGGAGCTAGCGGTGCCCTGTACCCGCGATCCGCTTTAGCGGGGCTGAACTCCCTCCCGAGGCCGGCCCACCGCGGGTCCTGCTGGCGGTCAAGGCGTTGACGGCCGGGTCCTGTGCAGCAGCGGA
The DNA here is from genome assembly GCA_004297225.1 of Lysobacteraceae bacterium. Lineage (GTDB taxonomy): Bacteria > Pseudomonadota > Gammaproteobacteria > Xanthomonadales > Xanthomonadaceae > Cognatiluteimonas. Next base: position 140 of record SCUI01000077.1, read on the forward strand.
CCGCGAACCCCGTCAGATCCGGAAGGAAGCAGCGGTAAGCGGGTCACCGCTGAGTGCCGCAGGGACACCTGGCTCGAGCTGAGGTCACCGGCGTGTTCGCTGTGGTCCGTTCGACGGAGGGTGCACGGCCGTCATGTCGCTTCGGGCCGGTCGACGATCGTCGTCTTTGACGCTCCGCCGTTGATGGCGAGGTGGGTCATGTCCTTGCCGGGCTGAGCGCCGTGCCAGTGCTGTTCCCCCGCGGGGATGTACGCGACATCACCGACGCCGACCCGATGCTCTTCCGCGCTCGTCGCGACGATCCCCTCGCCCTCGGTGATCACGAGGATCTGATCCGTCGTGTGCGTGTGCAGCCGGTTGCGGCCGCCGTCCTTGTAGTGGACCTCGATGAGGCGCAGATCGCGCCGTCCGACGTCGACGATCGTCTGCGTCTCGACGTGGCCGACGAAGATGCTCTCGGCGCTCTTGCGCCTGCCCGCTACGTCCACTCGCACGATCCGCATCGCAGACCTCCGAGGTCATATCCTCACCGCGTGCCCGACCGGACCGCACTCTATCGCCGCTGGCGTCCCCAGAGCTTCGCGGAGATCGTCGGTCAGCAGCACGTCACACGGACGCTTCGGAACGCCATCGCGTCGGGACAGGTCGCGCACGCGTACCTGCTCGCCGGTCCGCGCGGCATCGGGAAGACGTCGATCGCGCGGCTCATCGCGAAGGCGGTGAACTGCCCGCGCGCGGCCGACGGCGAGCCCTGCGACGCCTGCCCGGCATGCGTCTCGATCCGCGAAGGACGGTTCCTCGACCTCATCGAGATCGACGCGGCGAGCAACCGTGGCATCGACGAGATGCGCGATCTGCGCGAGAAGGTCCGCTTCTCGCCGTCCGAAGGCCAGTACAAGGTGTACGTGATCGACGAGGCGCACCAGCTCACGTCGGAGGCCTTCAACGCGCTC
>SCUI01000004.1 GCA_004297225.1 Lysobacteraceae bacterium
CTGTTCGAGGCGGGCGCTCTGCAAGCCGATACGGCGTTGACCGGCGCGTTCGAGCAGGACGAGCACCTGGCCGACGTCGGCAGCGTGCGCGAGGCAATCGAGGAAGCCCGCCAGGAAGCGCTGATCCGCCAGCAGGGCCGCGAGGCGGCCGCCGCCGAAGACCGCTAGGCCGGGTTTTCCCTGGATGCGCCGCGTGTAGTATTTCCGGATCCCTTCCCCAAGCCGTCCGGACATGCATCGATATTTCCTCGTGCTGGCGTTGGCCCTGGGCGCCTGTGGCGGCGAGCATGAGGAGGCCACCGATGATGCCGCGGTCTCCGTCGCTCCCTCGGACGTGGTGGCTGCAGAGCCGGTGGCCGCTCCCGCCGTCCCCGCTTCCCTTCCCGAATGGTTCCCCGGCGACGTCTACCTGCCCGCGGACCATGAGGTAGCCGAGGTCATCGAGAGCGGCGGCGCACACGCGGTCGAACTGCAAACCGATGGCGAGGTGTTCGACCTTGCGGAGCAGGCGCGGGCTGCGATGCTGGCCGCGGGCTGGACCGAGAACCACTATTCGCCGCTCGACACGCGCGGCGGCGCGAGCATGCACTACCGCAAGGGCGAGCGCAGTGCGACCCTGGCAATGGCCTGGGGCGGCAACGGCCGGGTCCGGGTGATGTACAACTTCGCCACCGTGCCGCGCTGACCCTGTTTCACCACCGCGCCAGCCACAGCCGCAACCGCAGCCCGTACTCGCTGGTCCAGCCGCTGGTGGCCAGGCGCATGCGGCCGTCGGAGACGATCGCGATGGTCGGGGTGACGGCCACGCCCAGTGCCTGGCTGATCCCGCCGTCGGGGTCGTTCACCACGGGGAAGGTGAGTCCGTGTTCGCGCATGTACGCATGCACTTGCGCGTCGTTGCCGGACTGCATCGCCACCGAGACCACGCGCTGGCCGCTGCGGTGCAGGCGCTCGATGGCCGGCGAGGTGTGCCGGCAATACGGGCACCACTCCGCCCACACGTAGAGCACGGTCGGCTGGCGCCGGGCCTGGAAATCCACCGGCGCGCCCTGCGTGGTGACGAGCTGCGCCGCCGACACCGCGCGCGCGTCCGGGGCGCGATACCAGTCCAGCGCGGCCACGAACGCCAGCAACAGCAGGAGATTGATGGCAAGGCCACGCAGGCGCGTGGGCCAGCGGCGGCGTTCGGGGCGGGACGGGGCGTTCATGCGCCGCCAGTATCGGCCATTGCTTTCGTGCGTGCGCCACGCGATCGAAGCACATCGTCGGGCGAAGCGTCAAAATGACGCTCCGAACAGCCGCGATGGAGACCCCGATGCCCGCTGCACTGGCTTTGACCGAACAAGTGGTGCTCGTCACCGGCGGTGCGCGCGGACTGGGCGCGGCGATCAGCCGTGCATTCCTGCGCGAAGGCGCCCGGGTGGTGGTCAACTACCACCGCAGCCGCGACGCCGCGCTGTCGCTGCAGCAGGAGGTCGGACCCGAACGCGCGCTGGCGTTGCAAGCCGACGTGACCGATCCGGCCGCGGTGGCGGCGATGGTGGTCGCGGCACAGTCGCATTTCGGCACTGCGGTGACCACCGTCGTCAACAACGCGTTGGTCGACTTCGCGTTCGATGGCGACGCCCGCCCGCACGGGGAAACCATTGCCTGGGAGCGGTTCGAACGCCAGTTCGAAGGTAGCGTGCGTGGCGCGCTCAATACCCTGAAGGCGGCGGTTCCCGGGATGCGCGCCCAGGGGCGGGGCCGGGTGATCAACATCGGCACCAACCTGGTCCAGAACCCGGTGGTGCCGTACCACGACTACACCGCGTCGAAGGCGGCCCTGCTCGCGCTGACCCGGACCATGGCCGCCGACCTCGGGCCGGACGGGATCACGGTCAACATGGTCTCCGGCGGCCTGCTGCGGGTGACCGATGCCAGCGCGGCCACGCCGGACGCGGTGTTCGACTTCATCGCCCAGGCCACTCCGTTGCGACAGGTGACCACGCCGGAGGAGTTCGCCGACGCGATCGTGTTCTTCGCCTCGCCGTGGGCACGCGCGATCACCGGGCAGAACCTGGTGGTCGACGGGGGGCTGGTCAAGGACTGACCGTCTTTCCTGAAGTTTGACTGGGGCCGGCGCGCGGGGCGTAATGGCCCGATGAAATGGCTGTGGCTGGTCCTGCTGCTCGCGGGTTGCGCGATCACGTCGCCGGTGCGCGATGCCGGGCAGCCGTTGACGGTGATGACCTTCAACCTGCGCTTCGCCAGCCCGACGCCGCCGAACGCATGGGCCGTGCGCCGACCGCTGGTCCGCGAGTTGATCGAACGCCATGCGCCGGACCTGGTCGGCACCCAGGAAGGCGTTCATGCCCAGCTCACCGACATCCAGTCCGACTTGCCCGCCTATGCCTGGATCGGAATAGGGCGCGATGGCGGCAGCCATGGCGAATTCATGGCGGTGTTCTATCGCCACGAGCGACTCGAGCCGCTGGAGTTCGATCATTTCTGGCTGTCCGACACGCCGGAAACGATCGCCTCCCGGTCATGGGGAAACCACTACAACCGCATGGTCACCTGGGTGCGATTCCGCGATCGCGCCAGCGGCTGCGAGTTCTATGCCGTCAACACGCATTTCGACCACGAGGTGCAAGCCGCGCGCGAAATGAGCGCCGAATTGCTGCTCTCACGGGTGGCGCGCTTCGATCCGGCGCTCCCGGTGCTGCTGCTGGGCGACTTCAACGCCGCCGCCGGCGACAGTCCCACCTATCGCCGGCTCACCGCCAACGGCGCTTTCGTCGATACCTGGCGGGCCGCGCACGGTGCGGAACCGACGATCGGCACCTTCCACGATTTCAAGGGGATCGAAGGCGCGACGGATGGACGGATCGACTGGATCCTCAGCCGCGGGGCGGTCAGGACGCTCGCGACCGGGATCGTGACCGACGCGCGCGACGGCCAGTATCCGAGCGATCATTTCCCGGTCGTCGCGACGGTTGCATTCGACCACTGCCATTGAGCGGGAGATGGGAACCTTGGACTATCGGCAAACCAATATCGCCATCGTGCTCGCCGTAGCGGCCGCGATCGTCGGCGCGCTGCTCGGCGGCCCGTGGATCTGGCTGCATTACCTGTGCAAGCCGCTGGCAACGCTTCTGGTGCTGTCGCTCGCCGTGCGCGCCGTGCCGGCGCAGTCCCCTCGGTACCGCGCGGCGGTAGTGGTCGGCGTGGTGTTGTCGCTGGCCGGCGACGTGTTGCTGATGCTGCCGCAGGATCTGTTCGTCCCCGGGCTCGTCGCATTCCTGCTGGCGCACCTGTGCTTCATCGTGGCGTTCTTCCCGGGGGCGCGCTTGCCGGCGCGGCTGCTGGCGTTGTTGGTGTATGGCATCGTCGGCGCCGCCAACATGGCATTGCTGCTGCCGAAGATTCCGCCGCCGCTGCACGCGCCGGTGCTGGCCTACGTGGTGGTGCTTGTGGTCATGGCCAGCCTCGCGGCCGCCCGCGCCTGGTCCCTGCGTAATGACGCGACGCTGGCGCGGCCCGCCTTGCTCGCCGCGTGGGGCGGGGCGTTGTTCATCCTCAGCGACAGCCTGCTGGCCTGGGATCGCTTCGGCGGCGGCTTGCCGCTGTCGCCCCTGCTCGTATTGGCCAGCTACTACGCGGCGTTGTGGTGCATCGCGCGGTCCGTTGGCGTTCGCGAAGAAACAGTGCAATGACCGTCCCCTTGCAATGCCGCTGCGGCCAGGTCAAGGGTGAAATCGAGCCCTCCGGCGCCTACGCCCGCGCCACCTGCTACTGCAACGACTGCCGCGCCTACGCGCAGTGGCTGGGTGTGCCCGGCTTGCTGGACGATGCCGGCGGCGTCGACGTCGTCGCCATGCCGCCTTCGCACCTGCGCTTCACCCGCGGGATGGAGCAAGTCGCCTGCATGTCCTGGAGCGAGCGCGGCATCCATCGCTGGTATGCCGCCTGCTGCCGCACGCCACTGGGCAACACGCCGCGCAATCCGAAGGTGCATTACGTCGGCGTGTCCACCGCTTGCCTGGAAGGCGCGGGCGCAGCGGTGGAGCAGGCATTCGGTCCACCGCGGCGCTGCCTGGTCGCCACCGCCTCGGCCACCGCGCCGGTGCGCAAGCGACCGCTCGGGACGGCCTGGGGCGTGGTGCGCGTGGTGGTCGGCCTGATGGGTGCGAGACTGCGCGGGCGCCGCGAGTCTCCGTTCCTCGACGCGGCCACCGGCAAGCCGATACGGGCGCCGCAAGTCGTGCGTCGATGAGCCAGGCCCGCCCCGTCGCATGGGTTCAGCAATGGCACTGGCTGTGGTCGAGCACTTCATCCCAGTGCGGGGCCGGGCCGTAGGCCTCGGCGAAGAAGTCGATCGCGGCGCGCACCTTGGCGGGCACGTGGTGGCGGTGCGGATAGCAGGCGTAGATGCCTTCCGCCGTGGGCGACCAGTCGGCAAACAGGCACTTGAGCCGGCCCGCGGCGAGTTCGTCGGCGACGAGGAAGCTGGGCATGCGCGCGATGCCCAGGCCTGCCAGCACGCTCTCGCGCAACGCCAGGTCCGAGTTCACCCGCACCGGTCCCTGCACGAGGACGGTGCGGTTGCCGCGCGCGCCGGTGAACTCCCAGCGCTGGCCGCACGGTCCCAGCGTGGTCAGGCAGGCGTGGTGCGCAAGGTCGTTGGGGTGCTGCGGCACGCCGCACGCGGCTAGATAGGCGGGGCTGGCGACGAGGATGCGCCGGCTCGTCGACAGGCGTCGGGCCACCAGGGATTCGTCCGCGGGTTCGCCCAGGCCCAGCAGCAGGTCATAGCCGCCGCCCACCATGTCGACCGCCGACTCGCGCAGCTCCAATTCGACTTCGATCTCGGGGTAAAGCGCTCGCAGGTGCGGCAGGCGGGGGGCAACCTGGACGAGGCCGAACGCAAGCGGCACCGCCAGTCGCAGGGTGCCGCGCGGAGTGGCCTGCAACTGGCCGAGATGCTGCTCGGCTTCGTCGGCCTGGGCGACGACCTCGCGGCAGTACGCGTGGAAGGTGTGGCCGGCCTCGGTGGCGGTGAGCTTGCGCGTGGTCCGGTGCAGCAACCGCACCTGCAGGTGCGCCTCGAGCCGGGCGACCGCCTTGCTCACCGCGCCGGTCGACAGGCCCAGGTCGCGGCCGGCTGCGGAAAAACCGCCGCGCTCGAGCACCCGGGCGAAGACGGCCATGTCGGCCAGGCGATCGGTCAGGGACATGGCGATCTCGTGCTCGGATGAAGTCGGGCGAGGATAGCAGCGTTTTTGGAAACAATCCTTGTCCAATCGGCAGGATTAACGGGCGTGGGTGCGGGATCTAGGATTTCCTCCATCGATCCCCGTGGAGTCACCGATGAACGCCGTCGCCTGCTGTCCTCCTCCTGCCATCGGCTTTGCCGCCCGTGCCCGCAATGCATGGCGTCGCGCCGATGGCGCGGTCGTCGCCACGGTCTCGATCCTGCTCGCCATCGGATTGGTGGCGCCAAGGCAATTGGCCGACACGCTGGTGTTCACCGGCGACAGCGCGCTCGGCATCGGGCCGTTCCTCGTCGTGTCCGTGCTCACCGCTGCATGGCTGCGCGCCGCAGGCGCCGATCGGCTGATAGGCCGCGCCTTTGTCGGCCATCCGGCGAAGGCGATCGTGTTCGCCTCCTTGCTCGCGGTCGTCGATCCATTCTGTTCCTGCGGCGTGATCCCGGTGATCGCGGCGCTGTTGATGGCGGGCGTGCCGCTGGCGCCGGTGATGGCGTTCTGGGCGGCCTCGCCGATCATGGCGCCGGACATGTATTTCATCACCGCCGGCACGCTCGGCTTCGAGTTCGCGACCGCGAAGGCGATCGCGACGGTCGCGATCGGCCTCGCCGCTGGCGGCGCGACCTGGGCGCTGCAGCGCCTGCCGGCATTCGCCAATCCGCTGCGCGCCATCGGGTGCAACGCCTGCGGCGGCGATCCGCTCGCCGCTGGCACCGTGCACTGGCGCTTCTGGCAGGAGCGCGAGCGGGTGGCCGGCTTCATCCGCAGCGCGGCGGGCAACGGCCTGTTCCTCGGCAAGTGGCTGGTGCTCGCTTTCGTGCTCGAGAGCCTGATGGTCGCGTGGCTGCCGGGTGAACTGCTCGCTGCGTGGGTCGGCGACAACACGTTCGCGATTCCGCTCGCCTCGCTGATCGGCGTGCCGGCCTATCTCAACGGATACGCGGCGGTGCCGGTGGTTGCCGGTCTCATCGACGGTGGCATGTCGCCCGGTGCTGCGCTGGCGTTCATGACCGCCGGTGCGATGACGAGCATTCCAGCCGCTCTGGCGGTGTACTCGCTGGTCAATCGCCGAGTCTTCACGCTGTACCTGGTGCTCGCGCTCGTGCTGTCCACCCTGGTTGGCTACGGTTACGCCGCCTGGCTTGCACTCTAGGGTCGCGGACGGCGGGATTGATCCGTAACCCGATCGGCGCTATGGGTAGACCCCCCCGACCGTCTGGAGCCCTCCATCGGCTGGGCCAGTCCGCAGGCGATCGGCCTGGCGCTGCTCACGGTGGTGGCGGCGGTCGCGTTCTTCCGCATCGAATCCGGCAAGCGCGACGCGTTCGTCGACCTGGGGCTGTTCCGCAACCGGACCTACGCGGGCGCGACCCTGTCGAACTTCCTGATCAACGCCACCGTCGGCATGCAACTGGTCTCGCTGCAGCTGGTGCAGCTGGGCGGCGGCATGAGCGCGCAGCAGGCGGGCATGCTGACCCTCGGCTATGCCATCGCGATCATCGCCTTCATCCGCTTCGGCGAGAAGCTGCTGCAGCGCTTCGGTCCGCGCAAGCCGATGCTGTGGGGTTGCATGATCACCGGCGTGGCGATCGCCTGCCTGATGCCGACCCAGGTGATGCTGGATTCCTACCGGGTGATCGCGGTGGTCGGCTACACGCTGTTCGGTTTGGGCCTGGCCTTCTATGCTACGCCGTCGACCGACGCGGCGCTGTCCAACCTGCCGATGGAACAATCCGGCGCCGGCGCGGGCCTCTACAAGATGGCCTCGTCGCTCGGCGCCGCGCTGGGCGTGGCGATTTCCGGGGCGATCTTCACCGCGCTCGGCGCCGGCGGCGGCGTGCGCTGGCTGGAAGGCGTGATCACCTTCCAGGGCCGGGTCGACAACGTGGCGGTGCGCGAGGCGGCGATGGTGGCGCTGGGCTTCAACCTGCTGATGGTGGTGGTCGCGATCGCGTCGATCCTGCTGACGATCCCGGCCGGCAAGCGCGAACCGTGAGCCGCGGGCGATAATGCAGCCACACGTTCTCCAGGTAGCCGCGCGATGCCCGATTTCCCCAGCTGTCCGCAGTGCGGCAGCGACCTGACCTATTCCGACGGCACCGGGCTGGCCTGCCCGGAGTGCGGCCACGAGTGGATGCCGGGCGAGGCGTCGGCCGCCAGCGAACCGCAGGTCCGCGACAGCAACGGCAACGCGCTGGCGCAAGGCGACACCGTCGTCGTCATCAAGGACCTGAAGGTGAAGGGCAGCTCGATCCCGCTCAAGCAGGGCAGCGTGATCCGCAACATTCGCCTGGTGGAAGGCGACGCCGAACACATCGAAGGCAACTCCGACAAGATCAAGGGCCTCGTGCTGAAGACCTGCTTCCTGCGCAAGGCCTAGTGCGCGCATGTCCATCTTCCTCACCGACTTCGCCCGGACCCGGCTGTTCCGCCCGAACCGCCGCAACACCATCCAGGACATCACCCCGGAGCAGTTCGAAAGGCACCTCAACGACACGCCGCCGTTGAAGGTCCTCGACGGCTACGCGCCGTTCTGCAAGCTGCACGTGCATCGCAACTGGACTTCCACGCGCTGCCTGGCGGTGCCGATCACCAGCGACAACCGGCACCTGCTGCGTTCGGACTACGAGGCGCGCACGCCCGACGAACTGGCCGTGCTGGTGCGCTGGTTCGAAGGCCTGGAGCCGCCGGTCGCCGAATACCTGGTCGTGATCCTCTACGACCGCGAACAGCTGGCGAAGGAGGGCACGCCCATCGACGCCGATTGGGGCGTGGTCGGTTGCATGTACACGATGGAGCCGGAGGAGACGCCGATGGCCCCCATCACCATGCTGCGCAACGCACTGGGCGTGGAGGAGGGCGGGTCCGGCGTGCCGATCGACCGCGAGGCCTACCGCCGCAGCGTGGAGTTCTGGCGCACGCACGCCAACTGGCGCGGCTAGGGCGGAAAGGCGGTGGATTGACCCGGGTCAATGTCTTTTCCGGACCGTTCGGCGAACCTTGTTCAAACGAAAGGAGGTGACCCATGGGCAAGCACCAGGAATCCATCCGGGAATTGGCGAAGGACAACAAGGACTTCCGTCGTGAGGTCGCGACCGGGAAGCATTCGCAGATCGTGCTGATGTGCCTGCAGCCCGGCGAAGCCATCGGCGAGGAAGTCCACGAGGAAAACGACCAGATCTTCCTCGTCGCAAAAGGCAGCGGCGAAGCGATGGTGTCGGGCACGGCAAGCCCGCTGGAGAAGGGCACGGTGCTGCTGGTCCAGGCCGGAACGCGCCACGACATCCGCAATACCGGCGACAAGCGCCTGCGCCTGGTGACGATCTATTCGCCGCCGCACCACGCGCCCGGCACCGTGCACCGCACGCGCGAAGAAGCCATGCGCGCGGAGGCAGGGGAACACGCCTGAGGCGGGCGTGCGTTAACCTGCTCCGCATCGGCAATCGACGGGGCAGGGCATGCACAGGCGACAGTTCCTTGGACATTCGGCGCTGGCTGCGTTGTTGCCGCTGGTGGGCGGCGCTTCCGGCGCAATGGCCGCAACGGCGCCGGCCGTCGCCGCCAATACGGCCGGTCGCCTCCTGCCCAGGCCGCTGCAGGCCGGCGACACCATCGGCCTGGTCAGTCCTTCCGCGGCGGTCGACGAACGCCTGAGCCTGCAGCTGGCCGGCGAGGCCATGCAGGCGCTCGGTTTCAAGGTCAAGACCGGCGAGCACTACGCCTCGCGCCGCGGACACCTGGCGGGCACCGACGCCGAGCGCGCCGGCGACCTCAATGCGATGTTCGCCGACCCCGGGGTGGACGGCATCGTCTGCGTGCGCGGCGGGTCCGGTGCCGCGCGCCTGCTGCCGTTGCTGGACTACGCCACCATCCGCGCCAACCCCAAGGTGCTGCTGGGGTATTCCGACATCACCGCCCTGCACAACGCGCTGCTGTCGCAGGCCGGCCTGGTCAGCTTCCATGGCCCCATTGGCGCGGGCAGCTGGAACGAGTTCAACGTCGACCAGTTCAGGCGCATGTTCCTGCAGCGCGAATTGATGGTGTATCGCAACGTGCCTTCCGATGCCGAAGACGAACTGGTGCCGCGCCGCAACCGCACGCTCACCATCCGCGGCGGCCGCGCTCGCGGCGAGCTGGTCGGCGGCAACCTGACCGTGCTCACCGCGCTTGCGGGTTCGCCCTACCTGCCGGAGTTCGCCGGCCGCATCCTGTTCCTCGAGGACGTGGAGGAAGCGCCGTACCGCATCGACCGCATGCTCACCACGCTCAAGCTGATGGGCGCGCTGGACGTCATCGCCGGCTTCATCTTCGGCGAGTGCACCGACTGCAACCCGGGCGCGGGCTACGGCTCGCTCACCCTGGACCAGATCTTCGACGACCACATCAGGCCGCTGGGCATCCCCGCCTACCGCGGCGCGATGATCGGCCACATCAAGGAGCAGTTCATCGTCCCGGTTGGCGGCCAGGTCGAAATGGACGCCGATGCCGGCACGTTCCGGTTGCTGTCGCCCGTGTTCCGGGGCGCCTGAGGGCTACGGCTTTGCCGGCGATGGACGATCCGGATCCACGTCGCCCGCCAGCGTCCACACCACCGCGCGCCCCTCGGGATCGCGGCTGAGGTGGAAATACGCTGGCGCGTCGGTGGAGAACACCGGCGCACCCTTGCCCGCGGTCGGTCCCGGCGGATGGAACGGCACGATGTACAGGCCGGTGGCGTCGATGGTCCGGCGCGCAGGTTCGTCGCCGAGATCGCCGATCGCCTCGATCTTGCCCTTGCGTTCCAGCAGCGCGTCCTCGAATTCGATCGATACATCGGTGCGCACCGGCGGCAGCCCGGGCACGGCCAGCTGCGCGCCGAGGATGCGCAAGTCGGGCCAGGTGTCGCCGTTTTCCGGCAATTCGTCGTAAGGCGCGCGCGACAGCCCGGCGTAGGACCCGCTGGCGATGGCGTCCAGCGCACCGACCAGCGCCAGGAAATTCAACTTGCGCAGTTGCTGTTTCTGCAGGTCGCCCTCGATGCCGCCGGATTCGACCAGGATCGTGGACACGCCGGCCGCGGCGGTCAGGTCGCCGAAGGCCCGCGGGTTGAAGGTGTCGTCCCATTTGGCCAGGTAACCGGCAAGGTAGGGCTCGAGCACCGCACGGATGGCGACGGCGACTTCGATCGCGCGCTGGCGCGGGGCATCGACTTCGCGTGCCTGGCTGTAGGCCGGCGCCAACAGCGCGATCGCGGTGCCGCGTTCGCTGTCGCCGACGCGGGTGCCGACGTCCTGGTCGTGCAGGTTGAAGCCGAAGTCCGGCTTGAGCCGTTCGCGCAGCCCATGCAACGCGCGGGCCTCGGGCGAAGCCAACGCGCGTGCATCGCGGTTGATGTCGATGCCCTGCGCATTCCGCCGCTGGAAGCGCGCCGCGCCGTCCGGGTTCACGATCGGCATGAAGTGCAGGGTGGTGCCCGCGCGCAGGCGTTGCACCAGCGGATGGTCGGGATGCGCGCCGAGGAAATGGAACAGGTCCGCGATCGCCATCGTCGCGGTGCTTTCGTCGCCGTGCATCTGCGACCAGAGCAGCACGCTGGTGTCGCCCGTGCCCCAGGAGATATGGCGCAATGGCCGGCCTTCGGCGCTGGTGCCGAGCAACTCCGTCCTGAAACCTGCGCCATCGCGCGCAAGCGGCGTCGCCACGGCCCACCACTGTTCCGGGGAAAAGTGGCGATCCTCCAGGCCGTTCACGCGGATGCCCGCGTCGTACAGCGCGTCCAGCGCGGGCAGCCAGCCCGGCGGCGCGGGCAGCGCCGCCTGGGCGACGGGAGTTGCGGCGGCGTCGGCGGGTTGCGCGGAAGACATGGTTGGCAGCAGCAGGGTCAGCAGGGACAGGAGCAACGCATGGAGTCGATGCGGCATGGTCTGGTCAGTCGCGGTCCGGGGCGCCGAGGGGGAAATATTTCCGGAACGGCCGCGCTTCGTCCACCGCCCGGCGCACCGACGGCCTCGCCAGCAGTCGCTGGCGATAGGCGCGGACATGGGCATGGCGGGCGTCGATCGGGTGGGTCCAGTCGGCGTAGAAAAGGAATGGCGCGGCGCCGCAGTCGGCCATGGTGAAGGCGTCGCCGGTGGCCCATTCGCGCCCGGCCATGCGCTGGTCCAGCCAGGCATAGGCCGTGTCCAGCATCGTGCGGGCCTGGTCGACGCCGCAGGGGTCGCGGTCCGCTTCCGGGCTCAGCCGATCGAACACGAATTTCTGCTGTGGCGTTGAGATGTAGTTGTCGAAGAAACGGTCGAGCATCCGCACCTCGAGCGCCGCGTCGGCATCGTCCGGGATCAGCTGCACCGCGCCGGGGTAGTGCAGCGCCAGGTATTCGATGACGCAGCTCGCCTCGAGCACCACGCGTTCGCCATCCACCATGATCGGGAAGCGACGCATCGGCCAGAAGGCGGCGAGCTCCGCCGCTGCTTGCGGATCCTCGAGGTTGCGGTACTCGAACGCCGTCCCGTTCTCGTACAGGGCGATCAGCGCCTTCTGGCTGTAGGACGAGAACGGGTGGGCATACAGGCGGGGCGGGGCGGCGGTCATGGCCCCATTCTGCTACATCGCGCCCATGCCGCCGTCGATCCGGTACTGGGCGCCGGTGATGAAGCTGCTTTCGTCCGAGGCCAGGAACAGCACCAGGTTGGCGATGTCCGCGGACTCGCCGTAGCGGCCCAGGGGAATCGCCTTCTCCATCTGCGCCTTGGCCTGCTCGGCATGTCCGGGGGCGAACCCGGCTTCGAGCGAACGCATCATGCGCGTGTTCACCGGCGAAGGATGCACCGAGTTGACGCGCACGCCGTGCCGCGCGGCCTCGATCGCCGCGGCCTTGGTCATGCCGGTGACCGCGTGCTTGGAGGTGATGTAGGGCAGCACGTCGGGCGAGCCGTCCAGGCCAGCCACCGAAGAGGTGTTGATCACGCTGCCGGCGCCGGCCTTGTACATGTGCGGCAGTACGTGCTTCATGCCGAGGAAGGCGCCGCGGACGTTGATCGCGATCACCTTGTCGAACATGGCGGTGTCCTGCTGTTCCAAGGGCGCGACCTTGCCCTCGATGCCGGCGTTGTTGAAGAACACGTCGATGCGGCCGAACGCGTCGATCGCCGACTTCACGTAGGCGGCGACGTCCTCCTCCTTGCTGACGTCGGCCCTGGCGACGGCGATGCGGCCGCCGCCACCCAGCGCGTCGCGCGTGGCGTCCAGGCCTTGCTGGTCGATATCCACCAGCAACACCGACGCGCCTTCCTCGAGGAAGCGTTCGGCGACCTTCTTGCCGATGCCACCGGACCCGCCGGTGATCACCGCGACCTTGTCCTGCAAGCGTTTCATGGGAACCTCCCGTAGGAACCGATCTCCAGTATCGCGCCGCCGGCGGGCGGTGGCGTCGACGCCAGCGGAACGGTCCGTCGCGGCGGGCGGCGGGCGATAATGGCGCGATGCCGACCTCCATGATCATCGTCGACGACTTCTTCTCCGATGCGCAGGGATTCCGCGAGGCCGGGCTGCGCCTGGCCTTCCCGGAGCAGGACAGCAACTTCCCCGGCCGCAATTCCTACCAGCGGATCGAGATCCCCGGATTGAACGAGCATGTTTCGCAGCTCGTCGGCGAGAAACTGCAACCGTTGCCCAACTCCGGGCACGCGAAATTCCGGCTGACACTGGCCAGCGACCTCGGCCGCGCCGGCGTGCACGTGGATCCCGGCTACTGGTCCGGCATCCTCTACCTGAGCCGTCCGGAGGATTGCCGGGGCGGCACCGAATTCTTCCGCCACAAGCGCACCAACACCGAGCGCCGGCCGATGAACGACCAGGAAGTGGCCGCGCTGGGCTACAAGACCTACGCCGATTCCGAGCACGACATCCTCGGCCGCGACACGCTCGACGCCAGCGCCTGGGAACGCACCATGACCGTGCCGATGCGCTTCAACCGTTTGTTGCTGTTGCGGCCCTGGCTGTGGCACACCGCAGGCGCCGCGTTCGGCGATCGCCCCGAAAACGGACGGCTGGTGTACCTGCTGTTTTTCGCGCCGGCCTGAGTCCCGGTTCAGCAAATCCGTAACCGTTTGCAGCGCCGGATTTCACGCGGCGTTGCCAGAACGCGTGATCAGCATGCGAAGCCGGTGCGCTTCGACAGCTGTCGTTCATGGAAGCGAAGCCGGCATCGTCATCCACTCAGCAAGGGGTTACTTCCATGCAAAAGACTGCCTATCGGGCCAGGAAAGGCCTGTGCGTCCTCGCCGCGCTTCCGCTGGTGTTCGCCATGGCCTCGGCAACCGCCGCGGGCCCGTCCGACCTGTCGCCCGCCGTGCGCCAGGCGATGCAAAGCGACCTGGGCATGAACAACGCGCAGCTGGCGCAGTACCTCAAGGTCGAGCGTCTTTCGTTGATCGAGTCCACCCGCTTCGAGCAGGCGCAGGGTCCGCGCTATGCGGGCAGCTGGATCGAACGCAAGGCGGACGGCAGCTTCCAGCTGGTGCTGGCGACCACGTCGCCGCAAGCGCGGCAGTTGCGCGGTGATGTGCAGGTGCGCAGCGTGCGTCATGCCAAGTCGCAGCTCGAAGCGGCCAAGGGTCGCCTCGACGGATTGATGGCGCGAGGGGCCGACGTGCCCAGCGGCGTGCATGGCTGGTATGTCGACCTGCCGGGCAACAGCGTCGTCGTTGCGGTGGGTACCGGCGGAATGGAGGCGGGCATCGACTTCGTCGCCGCCAGCGGCGCCGACGCGCGCCTGGTGCGTTTCGTCACCGAACCCGAGGCGCCGACGCTGCGGATGACGGTCAAGGGCGGTTACGGTTACCTGCGCAATCCGGGCGACGGCTATCTGTACGCCTGCTCGATCGGCTTCAACGTCACCCAGAACGGCACGGCGGGTTTCGTCAGCGCGGGCCACTGCGGCGACGCCGGTGAAGCCGTGTACTACGAGCCCTCGCAATGGACGCTCGGGGTGAAGCTCGGCAACTTCGCCGCCTCCAGCTTCCCGCAGCCGGGCCAGACCGGCAACGACTGGTCGTGGGTGCGCCTGGATGCCGGCCATTCGCAGCTGCCGGTGGTCTACGGCTGGGGCGGCGGCGACGCCACCGTGCACGGCAGCACCTCGGCGGCGGTGGGCGCGGCAGTCTGCCGTTCCGGCCGTACCACCGGTTGGGAATGCGGCACGATCGAGGCCAAGAACCAGACCGTGAACTACAGCTCCGGCGAGACCATCCTCAACCTGACGCGCACCACCGCCTGCTCGGAAGGCGGCGATTCGGGCGGTTCGTTCATCACGGGACCGGGACAGGCGCAGGGCGTACTGTCGGGTGGCAGCGGCACCTGCCGCGGCAAGCACAAGTGGTCGCGCAGCTACTTCCAGCCGTTGTTGCCGATCCTGTCGGCCTACAACCTCAGCCTCGTGTCCACGCCCTGATCCATTGCAGGATCGCGGACACGACAACGCCCCGGCTTGCCGGGGCGTTGTTTTTGAGACACTGGCGTCCATGAACGCAATTCCGTTGTCGATCCTGGACCTCGCGCCGGTGGCGGAGGGAAGCACCCCGGCGCACACGTTCGCCCGCATGGTCGAGCTTGCGCGGCGCGCGGGGGCACTGGGCTACCGCCGCTTCTGGCTCGCCGAACACCACAACATGCCGGGCATCGCCAGCGCCGCGACCGCGGTGCTGATCGGCCACGTGGCGCAGGCCACCTCGACGATCCGCGTCGGCGCCGGCGGCATCATGTTGCCCAACCATGCGCCGCTGCAGGTGGCCGAGCAGTTCGGCACCCTGGCGACGCTGTTCCCGGGCCGCATCGACCTTGGCCTCGGCCGGGCGCCCGGGACCGACCAGGCGGCTGCGCGGGCACTGCGCCGCTATTACGCATCCGCCGACGAATTTCCCGCCGACGTGGTGGAACTGCTCGGTTACTTCCAGCCAGTCCAGCCCGGGCAACCGGTACAGGCGGTGCCGGGTGCGGGCGTCGACGTCGAGGCGTGGATCCTGGGCTCGAGCCTGTTCGGCGCGCAGCTGGCGGCGGCGCTGGGCTTGCCGTACGCGTTCGCGTCGCATTTCGCACCGGCGATGCTCGAGCAGGCGCTGGCGCTCTATCGCGCGCAGTTCAAGCCTTCCCTGCGGCGTTCCAGGCCGCACGCGATGCTGGCGATGAACGTGGTGGTCGCCGACACCGACGAACAGGCCCAGCGCCTGTTCACCACGCAACAGCAGGCCTTCGCCAACCTGCGCAGCGGCCGCCCGGGCCTGGTGCCGCCGCCGCTGGCGTCGGCGTCCGAACTCGGGCAGCGCTATGCGCCGCCGGTACTGGCGGGCGTCGACGAGGCCCTGTCGTGCTCGGCGGTCGGTTCGGTGGCGACGGTGCGCGCGCGGATCCGTGCTTTCATCGAACGGCACCAGCCCGACGAACTGATCCTGACGGCGAACGTGCACGATGCTTCCGCGCGCCTGCGCTCGTTCGAACTGGCGATGGAAGCCGCGCAGGCGGCAGGGTAGCGGCCGCTACTCGCTGGAATGGCTGCGCAGGTGGATGCGCGGCGCAGGTTCGGCCGTGGTGTCGTCGTCGGGTGCGCGGGCCGCGGATTCGGCCGGTTCGGCCGGCCCCGGGGTCTGGGCCGTGGCCGCGGCGCGTGCTTCGCGCTTGCGCGCGTCCTTCTCGTCCTGTTTCTTCTTCTTGGCCAGCTCGCGCTGGCGCTTTTCGAAACCGTAGTTGGGCTTGGCCAATCAGGTGATCTCCTGTGGATGGGCGTGATTCGCAGCGCCCATCCTACGCCATGCCGGCTTTCCTTCCGGTTCAGGGGCTTGCGAGCGACTCCTCGACCGCGCTGAACGCCGAACGACCGCCCGCGCGCTCCCCGGGCATGCCGGTGGCGAACCAGGCCACGCCGCGGCCGCCGGCCAGGTCCAGCCACAACCCCGATTGCAGGCCGTAGGCCGAGCCCGAATGCCCGACCCGGGCGATGCCGTCGCCGAAGGGATCGTCGCGGCAGCCGTCTACCGGCGTGGCCAGAGTCTGCATCGCCATGCCGTAGCGGCAGAAGAAACCGGTGCCGGGATCGCCGGTGTCTTCCTCGAAGGTCAGGCCGTCGCCGGGTGCGTATTGCCAGAGCGGCGTGGCCAGCGCCTTGACCGATCCGGGCGCCAGCACGCGCACGCCGTCCAGCGTGCCGCCGTTGAGCAGCATGCGGCCGATCCGCGCCAGGCCGTTGGCCGAGATCCGCAGTCCGCCCTGCGGCGAGAACAGCGCGCCGTTGCTGCCAGCGCGCCATCGCGCGAGGTTGCAGCTGCCGTCCTCGGCCTCGATGACCGGACACGCGGGACGCACGCCGTGCAGGTCGTCCTTCGCCGGCGTGCCGTCGCCGTCGTAGATCACCACGGCACGCGCGATCGCGGCATCGTTGCAGCCGGCCCAGTTGAAGCAGCCCTCGATCCCCAGCGGCTGCAGCACCAGCCGGTCCATCAGGCGGTCGAAGCGTTCGCCGGTGGCGCGCTCCATGGCCTGCGCCACCAGTGGGAAGTTGAGGTTGGTGTAGCGGAAGTAGGTCCCGGGCGGGTGCGTGCTGTCCCAGGCGCGCGGATCGTCGAGCAGCCCGCGCAGTTCGCCGCTCAGCGGCGTCTGCCAGTAGCCCGCGCCGTCGGTGAGGCTGGAGCGGTGCGACAACAGCATGCGCAGGGTGATCGGCGTGTCCGGGAACGCCGGATTGCGCAGCGGGAAGCCGAGCGCGTCGCCGGCATCGGCGTCGAGGTCGAGCTTGCCGGCCTCGACCAGGCGCATCACGCCGATCGCGGTGACGAGCTTGGAGATCGAGGCGATGCGCACCGGGTCGCCCGCGGTGACCCGGCGCCCGGTCGCCTTGTCGGCCGTGCCGTGCAGCCGGGTGTCGGTGATGCCGTCGCGGTCGAAGCCGACGCGGACGCTGGCGACGGGCTCGCCGGCCTGGGCCAGCGGGGCCGCCAACAGCAGCAGGAGCAGGAGCTGATGCCCTCGATTCATGCCCGTGATGGTAGCGCCTGCCCCGCGGTTGACCCGGATCAAGGGACCCGTCCCCACCGCTGGCGATCATGGCCGCGCCGGATCCTCCGGCGATCATGAGGAGATGCCATGCAGTTCCAGCTCCACTCCGGCGTGCCCGAGGCCGCCACCCTGAACGCCGCGCTGCGCCAGCTCGACCCGGATGCCGGCATCGTGCTCGACGCCAGGAAGGGCCGCCTGGAAGTCCTGTCGACCGCCAATGCCTCCGAAGTGCTGGGCGCGCTGGATGCCGTCGGTTGCGTCGCCACGCCCCTGCTGGAGGAAGTGCACATCAGCGGCGGCAGCACCTGTTGCGGGCATTGCGGCTAGTGAGCCTCGCGGCGCGCCTGCTGCCGTTGCTGGACCTCACCAGCCTGGGTGAGGACGACACGCCGGCGCGCATCCGTGCACTGTGTGCGTCGGCGCGCGGCCCGCATGGCCTGCCGGCCGCGTTGTGCGTGTACCCGGAGCACGTCACCACGGTGCGCGAGGCGATGGCCGGCACGCCGGTGAAGGTCGCGACCGTGGTCAATTTCCCGGACGGCGGCGACGACGCGGCGCGAATCGCGCGCGAGACCCGGCGGGCGATCGCCGCGGGCGCCGGCGAAATCGACATGGTGTTGCCCTGGCGCGCGCTGTGCGTCGGCCAGGCGACGCTGGCGAGATATTGCGTGGACATCGCGCGCGGGGTCTGTGGCCCGGGCGTCACGCTCAAGCTGATCCTCGAGACCGGCTCCATCGCCGACCCCGCACTGATCCGCCAGGCCTGCGACCTGGGCCTTGATGCCGGCGTGGATTTCCTGAAGACCTCGACCGGCAAGGCCGCGACCGGCGCCACGCCGGAAGCGGCCGCGGTGATGCTCGATGCCATCGCCGAACGCGGCGGGCGCTGCGGCTTCAAGGCTGCCGGCAGGATCCGCACGCTGGAGGATGCACGCATCCATCTCGACCTGGCCGAAGCGCGGCTGGGCGCCGCCTGGATCACGCCGGCCCATTTCCGCATCGGTGCGAGTTCCCTGTTCGGGGTGATCACCGCCGCGCTGGAGGTTGCGCCATGAGCAGTCCGCACCTGGATGCCGCGTCCGGCGCGATCGCCGACACCGTGCTGCTGCCCGGCGACCCGCTGCGTGCACGCTTCATTGCCGGCCGGTTCCTGGAGGAGGCGGTGCAGGTCAACAGCCGCCGCAACATGCTGGGCTATACCGGGCTGTATCGGGGGCGTCCGGTGACCGTGATCGGCGGCGGCATGGGCATTCCCTCGACCGCGATCTATGCCACCGAACTCGCCCGCGTGCATGGCGTCCGGCGGATCCTGCGCGTGGGCACCTGCGGCGGCATCGGCGACGTTGCCCTGGGCGACGTATTGCTGGCGCAATCGGGCAGCACGGATTCCAATTTCAACCGCCTGCATTTCGGCGGCCACGACCTTGCCGCGTGCGCCGACTTCGGCTTGCTGCGCGGCGCGGTGGATGCGGCCGCGCGCCTGGGCATGAAGGCGCGGGTCGCGCGGATATTCAGCACCGACTGCTTCCACGACGGCGACCCGGACCTGCTGTCGCACCTGCGTCGGCACCGCATCCAGGGCGTCGAAATGGAAACCGCGGGCCTGTACGGCCTGGCGATGCGCGAAGGTTTCCAGGCGCTCACCATCGTCTCGGTCAGCGACCTGCTCGACACCGGCGGTTCGATTCCGCCGATGGAGCGGGAGCAGGGGCTTGCCGTGATCGCGGAGCTGGCGCTGGAATCGGCGCTGCAGGCAATCGACGCCGCTACTTGAACCGGTAGACCAGGTTCACCGTGGTCAGTCGGTCGGTGTTCTCGATGCCCGGCTCGACATCGCTGTTGTAGCGCGTCTCCAGCCCGGCCTTCATCGCCAACCCTTCGGCCACGGCCACCTGCACGCCCAGCACGTTGCGCACGAAGGTGTTGTCGCGGCCGGATTCGAACAGCAGCGTGTCGACCAGCGAGGCATTGTCCGTCAGTTTCCAGCGCCAGTCGGCCATGCCGCGCCCGATCGCTTCGTTGTGGTGCACGCGCGCGCCCTGGTCCTTGGCGAAGCGGTAGCCCGGGCCCAGTTCCAGCGACAACTTGTGCGCCTCGCTGCGCAGTGCCTCCACCCCGTAGCCGGCCGCTGCCGTCCACTGGTACTCGTAGGTGCCGAATGCGTCGCGCTCGTTGCGCAGCGAGCCATAGACGTAGCTGCGCGGGTCCAGGCGGAAGCCACCGGTGCCGTGCGCCTCGTAGCGGCGCGCGATGGCGACGTCGTCGTCGGTGGCGTAGTGGCCGGACGCGCCGAACGCCAGCTTGTGGCGCACGTCGCTGAAGGCGAAGTCCAGCTTGCCGACGAAACTCTCGGTCTCGGTGTTGCCGCTGGACATCGCCAGGCCCAGTTCGGCGCGCGCGCTCCAGCCTTCATCGGCGGCGCCCTCGCCGGCAGGCGCGAGGGTGGCGTGGGATTGGGCGAACGCGGTCAGCGGCGCGCAGGCCAGCAGGCACGGCAAGGCGATTCGAAACATGGGCGGAGCGATGTTGCGGGGGAACCGGGAGGATACCTGTCCCGGAGCGAAAGTTCGCCCCGCGCGCGTCAGGCGCCGACGCTGCTGCGCTCCACCGGCGTCACGGGCGTCCCGGCCCCGTCGACGACCAGCCGCACGCGCACGCGCTCGTAGTAGAAACTGGCGCGGACCAGGCCCTGGTCATCGCCGGTGCCGCGTTCGCACAGCACGGTGATCTTGCGGTTGTTCATCAGCTGACGGAACGCGTCCACCTCCATGCCGAAGGCATCCGCGAGCAGCGCGGCGTCGATTTCGACCTGCGGGGCCGACGGATTGGTCTCGATGGGGATGGTCTTGCCCATGTCCCCAGTCTGGGACGCGATGCGCCACGCCACCTTGACCTCCGTCAGCCGGAGGTGAACGCATAGGCCCTTGCGCCCGGATCCAGGAAGGTGATCTCGAACAGGCGTTCGGCGGGTCCGCCCGCCTGGCGCACCAGCTGGTACAGGCGGTCCTCCTCGATCGTGCCAAGGCCCTGCGCATCGATGTCGCTCCCCGCGTCCCTGCCGGGCGCCTGCCCATCCAGGGTGACGCGGAAGCGCACGGGCTTGCCGTCCTCCGCGGGCGCCAGCACCAGGTGCAGGTCGCGGGCACGGAAGCGCAATTGCAGCTTGCCGCCGGCGCGCAGCACCTGTGCATACTCGGGTTCCACCTGCCAGCGCCCGTCCAGCGCCCACTCGTGCAGCGCCAGCGCGGGTGGCGCTT
Source organism: Lysobacteraceae bacterium (assembly GCA_004297225.1). Lineage (GTDB taxonomy): Bacteria > Pseudomonadota > Gammaproteobacteria > Xanthomonadales > Xanthomonadaceae > Cognatiluteimonas. Next base: position 20,534 of record SCUI01000004.1, read on the forward strand.
CGTATCCGGCCGCGGCGCCCGGCGCGATGCGGCTGGCGACATTGCTGGCGCGCGCGTAGCCGAGGTAGGTTTCCGGCGTGATCCGCCAGTCGCCCGAAGGCGGCGCCGCCGCACCGCCACTGCGGTTGTCGACGTAGCCGCCCGGCAGGCCGGTGGCGCCGTTCTCCTCCAGCAGCGTGCGGATCACGTCCTCGCTGCGCGCGTATTCGCCTTCGCCGAAGTGGTGGTAGCGGATCCGGCCCTGGCCGTCGATGAAGTAGTGCGCCGGCCAGTAGCGATTGTCGAACGCGCGCCAGATCGCGTAGTCGTTGTCCATCGCCACGGCGTACGTGATGCCGAGCGATCCGATCGCCTTGCGCACGTTGCCGGGATCGCGCTCGAACGCGAACTCGGGCGTGTGCACACCGACCACCACCAGCCCGTGGGCGCGGTACTTTTCGGCCCAGCCCTGCACGTAGGGCAGGGCGCGCAGGCAGTTGATGCAGGAATAGGCCCAGAAATCGACCAGCACGACCTTGCCGCGCAGTCCCGCGCGCGTGAGTGGCGGGCCGTTGAACCATCCGGTCGCACCGTCCAGGGGCGGCATCGTGCCTTCCACCGCAAGCGGCTTGCCCGCTTCGGGCGCTGCCGAGGGCGGCCGTGCATCCGGGGTCACCGCATCCACCAGGCGCTGCTCGAGCTTGCTGGTGCTGGCCAGCGACAGCCGCGTCAACAGGCCGGTGTCCAGTCCCATCGCGATCACGGCGACGCCCGCCATTACCAGCACGCCCAGCGCGCGCCGGATCCATTCGCCCACGCCCAGCGAGCGCTTCATCGCGGCGAAGACGCGACCGCCGACCAGCAGCGCCAACGCCAGCGAGGTCACCGCGCCGGCGGCGAACACCAGCAGCAGGATCGTGGTTGCGGCGTTGGCGCCCTTGAGTGCCGCGGCAGTGAGGATCAAGCCGAGGATCGGACCCGCGCACGGCGCCCAGAGCAGGCCCGTGGCCACGCCGAGCAACAGTGCGGACCAGGGGGAGCCGCGGTCGCGGTCATGCCGCGACAAGCGGTTGCCGGCGGCAACGAAAGGTCGTGCCAGCCAGTCCGCCAGCCGCGGCCACAGCAGCGACAGGCCGAGCACGGCCAGCACCGCCAGCGCGATCGCCCGGCCCCACTGGTTGAGTTGCAGCGCCCAGTGGCCGCCGACCGCCGCCAGTGTCGCGACGGCGGCGAAGGTCAGTGCCATGCCGATGAGCATCGGCAGGCCGCTGCGCGCGAACGGCCTGTCCGCGCGCGCGAACACGAACGGCAGCACCGGGAGGATGCACGGGCTGACGATGGTCAGCACGCCACCCAGGTATGCGAGCACGAGCAGGAGCATCGTTGCACCCATGGCGCCAAAACCGGCAAACCATCGCCGATAATGGGCTTCCTCCGGTCCGCGTGCCAGTCGCCGATGAAGGTCGTCCACACGCCCCTGCATGCCCTCCACGACGGCGGCATGGAACTGCATCGCGGCGAGCTGGTGCCGTGCTTCGAGATGCCGTCGCGCGTCGACCACATCCTGGGGGCGCTCACCCGCGACGGGCACGCCATCCAGGCGCCGCGCGACCATGACGACGCGATCCTCGAACGTGTGCACGATCCCGCCTACCTGGCCTTCCTGCGCGGGGCGTGGGCCGAATGGCGGGCGGAAGGCCGCGAAGGCTTCATGCTCGCCGGCGCCTTCCCGGCGCGCGGCCTGCGCCGCGACATCGTGCCCACCGGGTTGCACGCCCGCCTGGGTTACTACTCGTTCGACGCCGGCAGCCCGATCGTCGCCGGCACCTGGCAGGCGGCACGCGCCGCCGCGCATTGCGCGCTGACCGCCGCGGACCTGGTGGCCGCCGGCGAGCGCAGCGCCTACGCCCTGTGCCGGCCGCCTGGCCACCACGCCGGGCGCTCGACGATGGGCGGCTACTGCTTCCTCAACAACGCGGCGCTCGCGGCGCAGCGGCTGCGCGACGCCGGATTCGCGCGGGTCGCGATCCTCGACGTGGACTACCACCACGGCAACGGCACGCAAGAGATCTTCTGGGAACGCGGCGACGTCCCGTTCGCCTCGATCCACGGCGATCCGAACACCGAGTACCCGTTCTACCTGGGCCATGCCGACGAGCGCGGCGCCGGCGCCGGTGAAGGCTGCAACCACAATTTCCCGCTGCCGCGCGGCACGACCTGGCCCGAGTACGAGGCGACGCTGGCGCGCGCGCTCGAGGCGCTCGCCGCGCATGCACCGGACGCGCTGGTCGTGTCGCTGGGCGTGGACGTGTTCGAAGGCGACCCGATCAGCCAGTTCAAGCTGGCCGCCGGGGATTTCAGGCCGCTGGGCGCACGCACCGCCGCGCTCGGCCTGCCCACCGTGCTGGTGCAGGAGGGCGGCTACGCCGTCGCGGAGATCGGCGAGAACGTGGCCAGCGTGCTGGCCACGTTCGCCTGACGCGACTCAGCGGCGCGTGTAGGTCATTTCCATCATCTTGAACTCGGCGCCGTCCGGACCCGGGCCGTACATCTCGAAGTGCTCGGTGTTGGCGTCGCTCCAGCGGCTGGTGAAGCGCGCGGGCGTCGCCCGCTTGGTGACGGGATCGTTCCAGCTGCCCTGGAACGTGCAATTGCCGTGCTCGTCGCAGTCGCCATGGCTGAGCATCACCCCGGTGGACATGCTGTCGTTCCAGGTCTGCCACCACTTCCCGGTGACGTTGTCGTAGCCGACCATGCCGTGGCCGGTGAACGCCATGCCGTGCATGCTGCCCTGGAACTGTTCGACCAGCACCCGGCCGTCGAGGATCATGCTGCGCTTGGCGCTGCCGGTCTCGTCGGAAGGCGTCGCGCCGGGCGCGTCCCAGCTGCGGACGGCGACGTCGTATTCGCCCACCGAAGTGGCCAGTCCCGCGTGCTGCGGCCCGGGCGTGCCGGCGGCGATGTAGGCCTGCATCATCGCTTCCTGTTCCGGCGTCATCGCCGGCGCCTCCTGCGCGAGGACGGGGAAGGCGAGGGTCAGGGTCACGGCGAGCGCGAGCGTGCGACGGATCATGGGAAGCTCCTCACGGGGGCGCCGGCCGGCGCCGAGGCCGCGACTATGGGCCAAGTCCGGTGGGCTGGCTCGCGGCGTTGCAGCAATCAGGCCGCTGGCCGCGCAAACGAAAATCGCGGCCGATGGCCGCGATTCCGTGCGTCGCTGGTGCGGGGCGTCAGGCCTTCTTCTTGCCTTTCGCAGCCTTGGCGGCCTTCGGCTTCGCGGCCGGCGCGGCGGTCTTCTGCGCCTTGGTGCTGGAGCGGAAGGCGGCCGGCGCGATCTTGCGCAGGGGGGTGTCACCGAGCACTTCGATGCGGCCACCACGCTTGCGGAAAGCGGCCAGGTCCTCGGCGATGGACTGGTGGCTCAGGCTGTTGGCGGCGACGGACTGGTTGGGCTTGCGGGCCATGGGTCTCCTTTCATGGGGGTGGAGAGACCGTCGATTTTACGCGAAATCGGCACAAATCGCAATAAAACCGGGTAATTTCGCCAAAATGGCAGGCATCAGTGGCTTTCTTCGCCGTTCGTGCCGGGGGCGAGCCGGCGCAGGCGTTCGTCCAGGGCGCGCAGGTTCGCCTCGGTCCCCTCCAGTTCCGCGGCCTGGCCATCGGGCAGCCACTGGCGTGCCAGGACCAGGAGTTCATTGCGTTGCCGTCGCCAACGTGCAGCCAACTCCGCTGATTTTTGCGCCAGCCCGCCCAACTCGGCTGGTTGCGGGATGCCGTAACCGTCGCCGGCCAGGAGTGCAGCCGGCTGCGTCAGGACCGCCTCCAGCCCCAGGTTGTCGCGTGCGGCCGCCCGCCCCGGGGCAGGGATCCGCCGCTTGAGACGGTCGCGTGCGCCGGCCTGGATGCGCCGCAATGCCAATTGTTCGAGCACGAGCAACGCCGCGGTGCTGCGCAGGTCGGCTTGGGCGAAATGGTCCGCGCGCCGTGCCGCCGGCAACGCCAGCCAATCGCCGGCCTTCGGCCAGGCCAGGCCGAGGGTGTCGCGGGCGACGCCGTAGAGCGCCTGCTGGTGCGCATCGGCGGCTTCGAAGTAATAACCCAGGCGCACGGCCTCCTGCCGGTCGGTGGTCACGTCGTGGTCGACGACGCCGTGGCGGCGCAGCCGGCGCAGCAATCCGGTCGGCGTGATGCTCATCAGCTTCATGTCGGCAAGGCGCGGCACGCCGGCCTGCAGCAGGCGAGCCGTCTCCACTGCGCAATTGTTGCCGATGAATGCATAACGGCCGTCATAGCTCCAGTGCACCAGCGCCGCCCGCTGCAGCAACAGCCGGATCTCCTCGCGCGAGAGCTGCAGCGGGATCGAACGCAGCCCGCGCAGTTCGACCTGGGTGTATTCGGCGACCACCTGGGTGAGCGGGAGCACGAACAGGCGCGAAGGATAGGACCCGGTCAGCCCGCGCCAGCTCGAGACCTGGACGTCGTCGACGAAGGCGCGGAACGACAACACCAGGTGCTCGCCCAGGTCGAGCCGGCAGTCGGGACCCGGCGCGCGCGCCGGCGCGCACACCACGACGCGCAGCATCGAGTGGCCCCAACGGCTCATCGCCGCGTCGTTGCCCTCGGCCAGCAGGTAGTCGACCTCGTAGACTCGGGCGGGATCGAGTTGCAGCAGCGGCGAAGCGTCGTCGGGCGCAGCCAATACGAACGGAAGCGCGGCGGGGCAATCCGGCGCCGCGCCGATCCGCGCCAGGTGCAGGTCGAACCAGCGCGCCAGCGCCGGCCGGCGGCAGGCATAGTCGACGTCGGCCTGGTAGCGCGCGCGGTTGGCCTCGATGAACCCGCGTGGCCCCGCCAGTTCACCGGGCCCCAGGCTGCGTCGGGTGAACGCGTTGCGCGTGCGCCATGGGCGCAGCGGTGCGTCCTGCCAACCGGCCAGTTCGAGCAGGCGCGGATCCTTGGACAACGTTTCCACCTGCGCGTGCGTGGCGAACGGAACGCACGCCAGCCACGCCGCGACCAGGCACCAGGCCGCGCGAGCGCGCCAGGCCCGGCTCACGACGCGGGTCTCACAGGGTCAGGATCGCCTGTGCCAGGCGCATGTCGCTGTGCCCGCGCAAACCGGGATGCCGTTGGCGCAGGTCACGCAGTGCCGCCTCCAGCATCGCGCCGCGCAGGGCGCCATCGGTGGCGACGAAACGCGCCGCGTCCGCGCGCGCGGCCCGCGCGACCTTGTCGTCGTCGCCCGAGGTGCTGCCGGAGGTGGCGGAGGTTCCGCCTGCCGACGTGCCGGCGGAGGAGCCGGCGAAGCTGCTGGCCGCGACCGGCGCCGACAGCAGGAACAGGGCAAGCAGGACCAGGCGGGTGGAAAAACGATGCATGCGCACAGCCTAGCGCTACGGGCGCGGGGACGCACGCCCCGCGGCGTTCACATCAGCCAGCGCAGCAGCCTGGACTTGAGCGCGGTATAGGGCGGATAGGCCACGCGGAAGGTGTCGACCCATGTGGGCTTGGAGAACACCGGGCGCGGCTGGCTGAGGTTGTCGAAGCCGTGCTTGCCCATGTAGCGGCCGATGCCGCTGGCGCCGATGCCGCCGAATGGCAACCCGGGGACGGCGAGCTGCGCGGCGCAGGCGTTGATGCCGATCGCCCCGGCGCGCACCTGCGTTTCCACCTGCCGGCGCACGTCGGAACGATGCGTGAAAACGTAGGCGGACAACGGCGCGGGGCCGGCATTGATGCGGTCGATCGCCGCGGCCACGTCGGCGACCGCGATCACGGGCAGGATCGGCCCGAAGATCTCCTCGCGCAGCAACGGCGAATCGGGCGGCGGGTCGCGCACCACGGTGGGCGCCAAATAGCGCGTCGCGCGGTCATGGTCGCCGCCCGCGGCGATGTCGACGCCCTCCAGCGCCTGCACCAGCCGGTCGAAGTGCCGCTCGTCGACGATGCGCCCGTAATCGGCGCTGCGCGCGGGATCGGCGCCGAAGAAGTCGGTGATGACCTGTCGCAGCGCCGCCACCAGCGGGCCGGCCAGCGGCGCCACCACCAGCACGTGGTCGGGTGCGACGCAGGTCTGCCCGGCATTGATGAACTTGCCGAACACCAGCCTTCGCGCGATCGCCAGCGGATCGCCATCGCTGACGATGGCCGGCGACTTGCCGCCCAGCTCCAGCGTCACCGGCACCAGCCGTTCCGCCGCCGCCGCGGCGACGATCCGCGCGACCCGCGCGCCGCCGGTATAGAACACATGGTCCAGCGGCTGTGCCAGCAGCGCGGCAGCGACGCCCGCGTCGCCCTCGACGACGGCCACGGCGTCCGGATCCAGGTATCGCGGCAGCCAGCGCGCCATCGCCGCGGCGGTGGCGGGCGCCAGCTCGCTGGGCTTGAGCACGGCGCAGTCGCCGGCAGCCAGCGCACCGACCAGCGGCGCCAGCAGCAACAGCAGCGGATAGTTCCAGGGCGCGATCACCAGCACCACGCCCAGCGGTTGCGGCACGACCCGCGCACGCGCAGGCTGCAGCGCCAGCGGCACGGCCACGCGCTCGCCGCGCATCCACCGACGCAACTTGCGCAAAGCCAGGTCGATCTCCGCGCGCACGATCGCGGTTTCGGTGACGAAGGCTTCCAGCGCCGGCTTGCCGAGGTCCTGCCGCAGCGCGTCGGCGAATTCGGTTTCCCGCTCGCGCAGCATCCGTCGCAGGCCACGCAGCTGCGCGAGGCGCCAATCCGCGTCGCGCGTGCGCCCGTCGTTGAAAGTGGCGCGCAGCCGCTCGACGACCGCTTCGGCGGTGGCAGCGCTCATGGCCGCGACGCCCGCCCGGTGAAGGCATCCATCGAGGAATACACCTTGAACACGCGGCCGGCGAGCCAGTCCCAGGCGGGCAGCGGCAGCAATCCGCGAAGTGCGCTGCTCAGCGCCACCGTCCAGGGCAGGAACAGGCGTGGCTTGCCGGCCTTCATCGCCGCCCATGCCTTGCCGACGACGTAGTCGGGTTCCAGCAGCGGGGTCAGCAGCGGTGCGCGCGCGCCGGCGAACATGCCGGTCTTGATGTAGCTGGGGATCAGCGTCGTCACCTTGACGTGGCCGTGGCCGGCACGCAGCAGTTCCAGCCGCAGCGAATCGCTCCAGCCGATCACTGCCCACTTGGACGCCGTGTACACGCTCATGCGCGGCACCGACAGCAGCCCCGACGCCGAGGCGACGTTCAGCACCCGGGACTCGCGGCCGTTGGCGATCATCGCCGGCAGGAACGCGCGGGCGACGTGCATCACGCCGAGCACGTTGATGCGGATGACGAATTCGGTGTCGGCGAGCGGATCGTGCTCCCAGAACGGCTTGCTGCGCACGACGCCGGCGTTGTTGATGACGATGTCCGGGTCGCCGACTTCCTCGCGCACGCGCGCCGCCGCCTCGGCGACCGATTGCGCGGAAGACACGTCGACGACGTGCGCGACGATGCGGCCGCCCTGCGCGGCCAGCTCGGCGCGGGTCGCCTCCAGCGCATCCATGTCCAGGTCCCAGAGCACGACCGCGGCCGCGCCTTCGGCCACGGCGAGCCGGGCATACAGCTTGCCCATGCCCATGGCCGCACCGGTGATGAGGATGACCTTGCCCGCGATGGCGTTCATTCAACTCCCCCGGAGTTGTTAAAGTGTGCCGCATGTCCTCGTCGCCAGCCTATCCGATCGGCACCCCCGGCCAGCCCTGGGGTCCCGCCGAAGTCGCCACCTGGCGGGAACGCCAACGCCGGCAGCGCAGCTACGAAGCCGAGGTCATTGCCGCGATCCAGGGACTGCGCGACCGCTTCGAGGTCTTGGAATACGGCCGGCTGGCCTACGCGCCGGACGATTATCCGCTGCTGGCGCTCCGCAGCCGCGACTGGAACGATGCCTTGCCGGGCGTGCTGGTCACCGGCGGGGTCCATGGCTACGAAACCAGCGGCGTGCATGGCGCGCTGCAGTTCGCCGACCGCCACGCGGCGGATTACGCCGGACGGGTGAACCTGCTGGTCGCGCCCTGCATCAGCCCCTGGGGTTACGAACGCATCCATCGCTGGAATCCGGATGCACTGGATCCCAACCGTTCGTTCCGCGCCGACAGCCCGGCGGCCGAATCGGCCGCACTGATCCGCCTGGTCGAACCCCTGCGCGATGCCTTCCTCGTGCACATCGACCTGCACGAAACCACCGACAGCGACGAATCCGAGTTCCGCCCCGCGCTGGCCGCGCGCGACGGCAAGCCTTTCGAACCCGGCGGGATCCCCGACGGCTTCTACCTGGTCGGCGACAGCGAGAACCCGCAACCGGGGTTCCAGCAGGCGATCATCGCCGCGGTGGAGAAGGTCACCCATATCGCGCCGGCGGATGCGAACGGCGAAATCATCGGCTCGCCGGTGGTGGCGCCCGGCGTCATCAACTATCCCGTGCGCAAGCTGGGCTTGTGCGCGGGCATCACCAACGCGCGCTACACCACGACCACCGAGGTCTACCCGGACAGTCCGCGCGCCACCCCGCGACAGTGCAATGACGCCCAGGCGGCGGCGGTGCGCGCCGCCATCGATTACGCACTCACTGCATGAAGCGCCATATCGAGGGCGACGGGTTCCAGCTCGAGCTCGAAACACGCCGCAATTTCCTGCGCGCCTACGTCCATGGCGGCAGCGACTCCTTCGAGGTCTCGCTGTCCTACTGGACGCTGCTGGGCGAGGCCTGCCGGCAGTTCGGCGCGCGACGCCTGCTGGTGGTCGAGGATCTGGTCCCGTGGCGCGCGTCCGAGGAGGACTTCCAGCGGCTGATGGAAGCGATGCGGCGCACCGGCCTGGACCAGGTGCAGGTCGGGTTCACCTCGTTGCAGACGCCGATCGACGTCAACGAGATGGGCGTGATCGTCGGCATGGAACAGGGCATGTGGAACCGCTTGTTCAGCAACGAGCGCGACGCCGAACTCTGGCTCGGCCTGGGCAGCCTCCCGGGCGAGCGCTGAAGGCGGCCGCAGGATCCGGATAGCGCGCCACCGGCGAGGCGCGCACAGTGCGCGCACCGCCACCGCCCGGAGCCGCCGCGTGCTGACCCTCTACGACTACCTGCCATCGCGCAACGCCTGGAAAGTGCGGCAGTTGCTGCATCACCTCGACCTTCCCTACCGGCGAGTGGAAGTCGGCATCTTCGAGGGCGAGGGGCGGTCGCCCGGGTTCCTGGCGCTCAACCCCAGCGGCCGCGTCCCGGTGCTCGTGCTGGCGGACGGTCGCGCGCTGGCCGAGTCGAACGCGATCCTGGCCTACCTCGCCGACGGCACCGCCTACCTGCCAGGCGACCGGTATGACCGCGCCCGGGTGCTGCAATGGCTGTCCTTCGAACAGGAACAGGTCGAGTCGGTGATCGGCTCGTTGCGCTACTGGACGCTCACCGGCAAGTTGCCGCGCCGGCTTCCCGAACTGGTGGCGATGAAGCGCGCCGGCGCGATGCACAGCCTGGCACTGCTGGACCGCGAACTGGCCACGCGCCGGTTCATCGCGGGCGACACCTACGGCATCGCCGACATCTCGGTGTACGCGTATGCCAGCCGCGCCGGTGATGCGGGCATCGATCTGGCGCCGTATCCGGCCTTCCGCGCATGGACCGCGCGGGTGGAAGCACAGCCGCGATTCCTGGACGAGTCCTGGGACTACTCGCTCGACCCGCTTTCGGCCGGCGAGTTGCCGGGTTGAACGGCTACTTCCCCAGCGCGCGCACCGCGTCGAGCATCGACTTGACGTGCTGGTTCGGATTCATGTCCGCATGTACGGCGCTGATCCGGCCCGAGGGTGCGATCACGTAGGACGTGCGGCTGGACCACTCGGGCTTGCGGTCGAGCACGGCATCGTATTGCGCGGCGATCTTCGCGCCGGGGTCGGCGGCGACCGGGAACTTGCCGCCGCAGTGCTCGGTTTCCCGGGAGAAATCCGCCAGCTGGTCGGTATTGCCCGCGGTGATGCCGATGACGCTGGCACCGGCGGCCTTGAACTCGTCGATCGCCTCGGAGAACAGGTGGGCTTCGAGGTTGCAGCCGGGGGTGTGCGCGGCGGGGAAGAAATACACCACCACCGGGCCCTTTTGCAGCGCGTCGGCAAGCGTGTATTCGAACGGCTCCCCGGCAAGATAGGCCGGCGCCTTGAAGTCGGGAGCGCGGTCGCCGACCTTCAACGCCGCGGAGGCGGGAAAGGCGGCTGCAATCAGCACGGCGGCGGCAAGCTGCGTCCGGAGGGTCATGGCTGGGCTCCTGGGTGGGGACAGGGGCCCTTGTTATACGCCAACCGGCGCGCTTGCCGCCGCCACTGCGGGGAAAGCCGCGCTTGCGCGCGGGTTACGGGTTGGTGGTGTCGCCGCCGGCGTTGTTGCCGCTATCGCCTGCCGGGGCTGCGGGGGTTGCCGGTTCGGCCGGAGCCGGGACGTTGATGTTGACCTCGTCGGTGGTGGTGTCGCCCATCTGCGTGAACGCCCAGATGGCGATGAGGATCACGATGATGCCGATGATCCACGGCCATGGGCTGCGGCTGCGCGAGTCGGTGACGTTGATCTGGTCGGCCATTGGGGGCTCCTGGTGGGGGATGGCGCCAGCCACGCTAGTACGGCAGGTGTCGACTGTGCGTGCACGCGCCCGGAGTAGGGTGCGCGGATGAAGCTCCGGGTGCCCCTGATCGCGTTCAGCCTGTGCACCGGCCTGTGCGCCTGCAGCAACGCGCCGGCGCCCAACGCGCCGGCGCCCGCACCCCCGGTGCAGGAACCGGTTGCGAAGCCGGCACCGACTGCCGAGGCACCGCCGCCCGAACTCCCGGTCCTCGTGGACGTGCGTGCCGCCACGCATCCGGGTTTCGACCGCCTGGTGTTCGAATTCGCGTCGGACCGCCTGCCGCAATGGCGCGCCGAACGGGTGCAGATCCCGGTCACCGATTGCGGTGCCGGCCAGGTGGTGCCGGTCAGCGGCACGGCGTGGCTGCAGGTCCGCTTCAGCGGTGCCGCCGCGCACACGCCCGAGGGTGAGGCCACCAGTGGTCCGCGCCAGCGCCGGCTGGGCCTCCCGGTACTGCGCGACCTGGTCCGCACCTGCGATTTCGAAGGCGAGGTGACCTGGGTGGCGGGCCTGGCCGGCGCGCATCCCCATCGCACCGATGTGCTCGTGTCGCCGCCCCGGCTGGTGGTCGACATTGCGCATTGAGTCCCCTTTACGTGCGATGGTAAGGCGCATGGGGATGGCCGCCTCGCCGCTGGAGCAGGCGCTGGACTGCCTGCGTTCCGGGCAACCGGCGCGGGCGGAAGCGCTTTGCCGCGCACGCATCCTCGAAGGCAGGGGCGAAGGCGACTTCGCGGGGCACCACCTCCTGGGTCTGGCGCTGCTGCACCAGGGGCGCGCGGGCGAAGCGGAACCTGAACTGGCGCGCGCCGTCGCGCTGCAGCCGGGGAATCCCGCGGCGCTCAATTCGCTGGGCATGGCACTGGCCGAACTCAACCGTGCGCGCGAGGCGCACGCAGCGTTGTCGCGGGCGGCGGCGCTGGCGCCGGGATCGGCGTGGATCCGCAACAACCTGGGCAGCGTGCTGCACGACCTGGGCCAGGGCCAGGACGCGGTGCGCGCGCTGGACGAAGCGCTGCGCCTGCAACCGGACTACCCCGAAGCGCACGCCAACCGCGGCATGGCCTTGCAGGAACTCTCGCGCTTCGACGAGGCGCGCGCGGCGTTCGATGCGGCGATCGCCCTGCGGCCCGGTTACCCGGAGGCATTGAAGCGGCGCGCGATGCTGCGCCTGCTGCTCGACGACGCCGGTGGCTGGGACGATTACGAGGCGGCCATGCACGGCTTTCGCACCGAGCGCGGAAACGGCGATGCCGCCGTTCCCTGGTGGCGCGGCGAACCGCTGCGCGGTCGCAAGCTGCTGCTGCACGAAGGCAGCGGGTTCGGCGACACGCTGCAGTTCTTCCGGTTCGTGCCGGCGTTGCTGGCACGCGGTGCGCGCGTCTGCTTCTGCGGGCCGCCGTCCTTGTTCGCATTGCTGCGCAGCAGCGGCTGGAACGTGTCCTTCATCGCGCCCGGAACGCCATCGGGCTGCGACTTCCAGTGCGACCTGTGGGGCCTGCCGGCACGGCTCGGCCTGCCGGCGCGCGCGGCGGCAGCGCCGGTTCCCTACCTGGCGGCCGACGCGGCCGCGATCGCGCGCTGGAAGGCGTGGCTGGGCGCAGGCAGCTTCGCCATCGGCGTGGCCTGGCAAGGCAATCCCGCGCGCAAGATCGACCTGGGCCGCTCGATCCCGCTGTCGGCGTTCGCGCCGCTGGCGGCAGTGCCGGGCGTGCAACTGGTCAGCCTGCAGTGCAACGCCGGGCGCGAGCAGTTGCAGCAGCTGCCGCCGGGCGTGCGGATTCGCGATCCGGGTCCCGGCTTCGATGCCGGACTCGATGCGTTCGCCGACACCGCGGCGTTGATGATGGCGCTGGACCTGGTGGTGAGCTCGGATACCGCGGTGGCGCACCTGGCCGGTGCACTCGGGCGGCCGGCCTGGGTGGCGCTCAAGCACGTGCCCGACTGGCGCTGGGGCCTGGATCGCGAAACGACGCCATGGTATCCGGCGATGCGCCTGTTCCGGCAGCCGCGCCCGGGCGACTGGAGCAGCGTGTTCGCGGCGATGGCATCGCGCCTGGCGACGGGTCAGTAGCCGCCGAAACTCCCGGCCGCGCCCGGGAACACCACCGGGCTTTCGGTGCCGTCCTTCGCCACGGCCGCGACGCCGAAGAAATAGTTGTCGATCACCACGTTCTGCAACGTGTGGTGGTCGACATCGCCGACGTAGCGCGAGTGCGTCCATTGCGGTTCGGTGGTGAGCCGCCAGTACACCTTGTAGCCAGCGAGGTTGGGCGCCTGCGCCGCCGGCGGGCGTTGCCAGCTGAGCGTCGTATCGGCGCTCACCGCGCCCTTGATCTCCACGCCGGCCGGCGGAGGCGGCGCCCACGCCATGCCGGCCAGGCTCACCGCGTTGAGCGCGGTCAGTTTCGCCGCGTAGGCGAAATCGACGCCGTCGATGGTGTCGCCGTAACGGCGGCCGTCCTCCACGCGCAGGTCCTGGTGCTGGCGGTCGTAGTGCTCGTTGGTCTCCATGACGCGCACGGCGGGGAAACCGGCGTCGTTGAACGGGCGGTGGTGGCCGCCGCGGCCGAAGCGATCGAGCCGGTAGACCATCATCACGTCCAGGTTCGGCACGTAGCGGGCCATCGCATCGATGTAGCGCGCCAGGTTGCGCGAGGGCGAGTCGACTTCCCCGCCGGTATAGCGCCGCGACGTGGCTTCGCGCTCGCTTTCGGTGGCCCGGGTGCCTTCGGAGAACACGCGCGCGGTGCCGTTGTCGACCACGCCGTTGATGCCGGCGATGTTGCCGATCATGTCGTTGTTGAGCACGGCCTCGATCCGCCAGCCTTCGCTGAGTGCGACCTCGGCGACCTGCTTGCCGCCGAACAGGCCCTGTTCCTCGCCGGACAGGGCGGCGTAGACGATGGTCGCGGGGAAGCGATGCTGCGACAGGATCCGTGCCGCTTCCAGCGTGCCGGCAATGCCCGAGGCGTTGTCGTTGGCGCCGGGCGAGTCGGAGGTGGCGTCCATCACGTCGCTGACGCGGGAGTCGATGTCGCCGCTCATCAGCACGTAGCGGCCGGGGTCGGCGGTACCGCGCTGGATCGCCAGGATGTTCACGACTTCGGTGGGTTCGGGGATGCGTGGCTCGCCGGAGACGATGCCGCGCACGTCGCGGATCTCCAGGCAGCCGCCGCAATCGCGGGAAATGCGTTCGAACTCGGCCCGGATCCAGCGCCGCGCGGCGCCGATGCCGCGCGTCGGCGAAGTCGCGTCCGAGCGCGTGTGCCGGGTTCCGAACGAGACCAGCGTGCGGATGTCGGCTTCGATTCGTCGTGGGGACGGCGCGATGCCGATCGCCTGCAGCGCCGCATCGGCCGCCGCGGGCTGGCGGTCCTGCGCCAGTACCGCGGGCGCGGACGCGACCAGCACGAAAGATGCGCAAGCCAACGCACGCATGGACCGTCCCCTTCGATGGTGTCGCGGCGATTATGCACGCTGACGCACGCGTCACCCGCCGGCCCTATGCTTCATCCCATGCACCTCTTCGAACCCCTGGAACTCGGCGACGTGGTCCTGCGCAACCGCATCGCCGTCTCGCCGATGTGCCAGTACTCGGCGTTCGGCGGGTTGCCCGGCCCGTGGCACATGGTCCACCTGGGCAGTCGCGCGGTCGGGGGCGCCGCACTGGTGTTCACCGAGGCCACGGCGATTTCGCCGGAAGGCCGGATCTCGCCGGGGGACACCGGCATCTGGGACGAGCCACAGCAACAGGCGTGGGCGCCGATCGCTGCGTTCATCGCCGCGCAGGGCGCGGTGCCGGGCATCCAGCTCGCGCACGCCGGTCGCAAGGCCAGCACCCAGGCGCCGTGGCTCGGCGGCGGGCCGCTGGCGGAAGAGTCCGGTGCGTGGATGCCGCTGGCACCGAGCCCGGTCCCGTTCGACGAAGGCCACCCGGTGCCGCAGGCACTCGACGCCGACGGACTGCGCAAGGTGGTGGCGGATTTCGCCGACGCGGCGACGCGCTCGCGCCTGGCGGGCTTCCGTGTGGTCGAGATCCATGCGGCGCACGGTTACCTGCTGCACCAGTTCCTGTCGCCGCTCTCCAACCAGCGCAACGACGCCTATGGCGGCAGCCTCGCCAACCGCGCACGGCTGCTGCTGGAAGTCGTGGCCGCGGTGCGCGTGGCCTGGCCGGCGCCGATGCCGCTGACGGTGCGGGTGTCCGCCACCGACTGGACGCCGGGCGGATGGGACATCGGCGAATGCGTGGAGCTGTCGCGCTGGCTGCGCGAGGCCGGCGTGGACCTCATCGTCTGCTCCAGCGGCGGCAGCGTGCCGCGCGCCCGCGTGCCCGCAGTGCCGGGCTACCAGGTGCCGTTCGCCGCGCGGATCCGCCGCGAGGCGGGGATCCGCACGGGTGCGGTCGGCCTGATCACCGATGCGCAACAGGCCGACGACATCCTCGGGCGCGGCGAAGCCGACCTGGTGCTGATGGCGCGCGAATTCCTGCGCGACCCGTATTTCCCGCGCCGGGCCGCGGCGGAGCTGGGCCACGCGCTGGCGCCGCCGGTCCAGTACCAGCGGGCCTGGTGAGACATCCGCGCGGTTGACCCAGGTCAATTACGCCGCCGATCCGGCGGGTGCATCCTCCGGGGCATGGAATACCACGTCGCGTTCGATGCCGCTCCCGACCTGGACCTGATCGAGCAGTTGTTGCTGGATGGTGATCCGGCGGCGGTTGCCGATCTCGATCCGCACTCCGCGCCGGTGCTGCGCGTGTCGACCCTGCTGCCCAAGGACGACCTGCAGGCGCTGCTGCGCCGCGCCGGCTACATGATCGCGCCGGACCGGATCCGACAGTTGCCTTCGATCTGCTGCGGCGGCTGCAGCGGATAGCACGCGGGCCGCGCAAGGCGGCCCGCGTCCACGTCACTGCTTGTCGCGTGTTCAGCGATCGCTGCGGTCGCTGTGGTCGCTGCTGCCGCGATTGCCCAGGTGGCTGCGGTTGCGATCCTGGTCCAGATCCTGCTGGTTGCGGCCCATGCCGGACTGGTTGCGGCCCTGCTGGTCCATCTGGTTGCCGGACGCCTGCTTGGTGCTGCCGACCTTGTCGGTGCGGTTGCCGGTGTCCTGGCGGCTGGTGTTGGAAGTCTTGTTCTGGTTGGCCATTTCTTGTTCTCTCCGTGGGGCACCCGGATCGGGCACGCCCAGCCTAGGAAACGCGGCGTTAGCGTCCTGCGGCCTGCGCGTGAGGGGTTCGCTAACGACGTCCCCGTTCATCCGCGCGAAGGTATGCTGGCGGCCATGGCGACCGGCTGGGCAGGCGACAACGCGGTTCAGGAACAGATCGACGCGACCGTCGACGATGCGGTCAAGCGCGCGCGCAGCCGACTGCCCACGGGTCCGGGCCTGCGCAACTGCGAGGAATGCGATGCGCCGATCCCGGAAGCGCGCCGGAAGGCGCTCCCCGGCGTGCGCCTGTGCGTGCCGTGCCAGGAAGCCGAGGATCGCGAAATGCAGTCGGCGACGGGCTACAACCGTCGTGGCAGCAAGGACAGCCAGTTGCGCTGACGCGGCCCGCAAACCGCGCATTCACGCCGCCAGTCCTATAACGAGGCTCCCCATGCCGCAGGAGCCACTCCCATGCGCAGCATCCTCAACGCCCCGGCCCGCGGACTCGCGCTGGGCCTGCTCACTGCCGCCGTGCTGGCCGCGGCGGGTTGCAACAATACCGACGACAGCACGTTGACGCCGGCCGAAGTCGATGCCGGCAACGCGCCGGTCGACGCGAGCGCGACCAACGTTCCGGCCGACGACACGATGCCGGCCGATGCCGCCACCGACGGCATGGCCGGGACGTCGCTGACGGTCGCAACGCTCGAAGGCCTCGACGGCCCGTACATCGCCGACAGCGCCGGCAACGCGGTCTATTTCCTCGAAGGCGACAGCGACGGCAGCAAGTGCGTGGACGCGTGCACGGTGGCGTGGATGCCGGTGCTGGTGACCGGTGCCATGCCCAGTGGCGCCCCGGGCCTGGACGCCGCGCTCGTCGGCACGATCACGCGCGCCGACGGCGCCACCCAGGTGACCTACAACGGCCACCCGCTGTATCGCTACAGCGCCGACAGCGGCGCGGGCAGCGCGAACGGGCAGGGCGTCGAGGACCAGTGGGGCCATTGGTACCTGCTGACGCCGGCGGGTGAGGAACACGAAGGCAAGCCGATGGCCGCCAGCGACACGCCGGACGAAACGCCGGAGGCCGACAGCGCCTACTGACCCGGGGTCCGCCCGCTTCAGGGAACGATCGCGGTCCACTCGTCGGTGGCGAACTTGTCGCGCACCAGCTGCGCGGCGAGTTCGAGTTCGGCCTCGGAAAGGGCGCCGGGCGCGAGCCCGCCGTGGCGCCGGCGGAAGCTTTCGACGAGCACGGCGATGACCGCCTCGCGCGACATGCCGGTCTGGCTGCGCAGCGGGTCGACGCGTTTCTGCGCGCTGGTGGTGCCCTTGTCCGACAGCTTCTCGCGACCGATGCGCAACACCTCGAGCATCTTGCCGGCGTCGATGTCGTAGGCCATGGTGACGTGGTGCAGCACCGCCTTGCCGCGACGCGCCTGCGCGGCGCCGGCGATCTTGCCGGCGGGGGAGGCGATGTCGTTGAGCGGCTGGTACCACGCCTGGATGCCGAGCTCGCCGAGCGCGGCGATCACCCAGGCGTCCATCAACGCGTAGGCCTGCTCGAAACTCATGCCCTCGACCATGCTGATCGGCGCGAAGATCGAGTAGGTGATGGTGTTGCCCGGTTCGATGAACATCGCGCCGCCGCCGCTGATCCGGCGCACCACGTCGATGCCGTGTCGGCGCGCGGCGTCCAGGTCGACTTCGTTGCGCAACGACTGAAAGCGGCCCATCACCACCGCCGGTCCCGCCCATTCCCAGATCCGCAGCGTCGGCGCGCGGCGCCCGGCGGAGACCTCGTCGACGAGGACGTCGTCCAGCGCCATGTGCAGTGCAGGGGATTGCGGGGCGGCGTGCACGAGTTCCCAGCGGTGGTCGGTCCACTGGCTGCGGCTCATGCGGGGTCACCCGTGGACTGCCCGTCGAGCGCCCGGCGCACCGCGACCGCGACTGCCTCGGCGCTGACGCCGTAGAGCTTCACGTCGGGACCGAGGGCGACGTGGAGGGCGGCGGCGAGCAGGCTCTGGCTGGCGTCGGCCGGCAGGCCCTCGAGCGCAGCGTTCATCGCCTCCAGCGCGGTATCCGGCTCCAGGAAGAAGTCGCCGCTGACCCGGACGCCGGCCAGGTGGCCGTCGGCGACCCCGAGGTCCACCACCACCAGCTTGCCCCCGGGCACCTTGTATTCCCCATGCATGGGGACAGTGTAGCCCGGTATCCTGCGTGCCGATGGACGAGTTCCTGGCCGCCAACCCGCTGTTCGTGGTGCTCGACCTGATCGGCACCTTCGCCTTCGCCATCAGCGGCGGGACGCTGGCGGTGCGCAAGCATTTCGACCTGTTCGGCGTGCTCGTGCTGTCGTTCACGGCGGCGGTATCGGGCGGCATCGCCCGCGACCTTTTGATCGGTGCCACGCCGCCGGCGGCGATCGCGAACTGGCATTACCTGGCGGTGAGCTGCATCGCCGGGCTGGCGACCTTCTACCGCGGCAGCCTGATCGAACGCATGCGCAACCCGGTGCAGCTGTTCGACGCGGTGGGCCTGGGACTGTTCGCCGTGACCGGCGCGACCAAGGCGCTGGCCGCCGGGCTGGGGCCGGTCGGCGCGATGCTGCTGGGCATGCTCACCGGCATCGGCGGCGGCATTGCGCGCGACATCCTGGCCGCGCGCATCCCGGTGGTGTTGCAGTCCGACCTCTACGCGGTCGCCGCGCTCGCGGGCGCGGCGGTGGTCGTGGCCGGCCATGCGCTGGGTTGGTGGCACCCGGCGCTGGCGATCATCGGCGCGTTGCTGGTGTTCTTCCTGCGCTTCATGGCGATCCGGCATGGCTGGCGCCTGCCGGTCGCCCGTCCGCATTAACCCCAGCGCTGCAGGTCGAGGATCGCGCGCAGGATCGCGTCGATGATGATCACCTCGCCGTTGACGCGGCGACCATAGCGGTAGCGGTCGTAGTACCCGTCCTCGTAGCCGCGCTGGAAGCCCTGGCGGAAGTAGTAGTTGTACTCGGAGCGGCTGACGTAGCCGGGGCGATAGCCGTAGCTCGCGTCCATCCACACGAACGAGCGGCGGTAGTCGTCGTGCCAGCGGTCGTAGCGGTCGGCCTGGCCGGCGCGCAAGCCCTCGCGATAGCCCAGGTCCACCGCGCGGCGCAGCAGGTCGGCGCCGTAGTAGTTCACCCGGTGCCACTGGTTGCCACGGTAATAGCGATAGTTGCCGCTGTGGTACCAGTACGGGGTGTAATGGCGCGACTGCATGGTGCGCAGGCGACGGTAGTAGTCGTCGCGATAGCGCTGGTGGGCGCGGCGCTCGCGCAGGTCCTGGCGGTATTCGCGGCGATCCTCGCGGTAGTCCTGCCTGGCGTCGCGGCGATCCTCGCGGCGGTCGTGGCGCGCTTCGCGGCGATCCTCCCGGCGTTCCTGGCGGCGATCCTGGCGGTCGTCGCGGCGGTCGTCGCGGCGGTCATAGCGCCGGCCCTGGTCGACCTGCCGGACCACCGGCGGATGGCCTGGGCGCACGATGACGGGCGCCACGGCAGGACGGTCGTCCCGCCGGTCCTGGCGGACTTCGCGGCGATCCTCGCGGCGCTCCTGCCGCTGTTCCTGGCGCTGCTCGCGGCGTTCCTCGCGCTGCTGCTGGCGCTTTTCCTTGCGCTTGTCCTGCCGATCCTGGCGCTGTTCCTGGCGATCGTTGTCGTTGTCGCGGTCGCGGGCCGGGGCCGCGGTGGCGCCCAGGCTGGTGGCCAGCAGCGCGCCCAGCGCGATCGGGAGCACGATGCCGTTGCGGAAGATGTGGTTCATGACGTGGCCCTTCTGTGCCGCAAGCCCAGCGCTTGCTTCACTTGCACTACACGCGACGGCCACTTAACGAATTCTGAGGCTGGCCGGCCCGGGGCCTCGCCTGTCGGCAACCGTTCAGTGTCACCAACCGCACTTGCATCGTCCGGGCGGGCGACGTATCACGGGACGTTGCCATGCTTGCGGGACTTTCCATGGGCAGGATCCTTCGCCTCGCCGTGCTCGGCCTGGGCGCATTCGCGCTGGGCGCCATCGGCGGCCCGGCCGGCGCCACGGACACCGGGCCGGCGCCGCTCGCGCCGCGCACCGCGCAATCGGGACTGGCGCGCGCGCCCGAGCAGATGGCCGTGGCATTCGAGCATGCGGACCTGCGCTTCCGGGTGGATCCCGCGCGGCGCTGGCTCGATGGCGATGCGAAGCTGACGTTCCGCGCGTTGCAACCGTTGCAACGGCTCGTCGTCGACCTCGACCCGCGCTATGCGATCGCAGCGGTGGAGGTGGACGGCGTCGCGCTGGCGGGCAGCGCCTGGTCCAATCCGGACGGCCGCTTGTCGGTGGAGCTGCCTACGCAGGTGGCTACGGGCCGCCCCGTTGCCCTGCGGGTGGTCTACGCCGGAGCGCCGCATGTGGCGACGCGGGCGCCGTGGGACGGCGGGTTCGTCTGGGCGACCGCGCCCACCGGCGAGCCGTGGATCGCCAGCGCCGTGCAAGGCGAGGGTTGCGACCTGCTGTGGCCGTGCATCGATCATCCGCAGGGGGAACCGGCGCTGGTGGACGAGGCGATCACCGTGCCCGCGCCGCTGGTGGCGCCCGGCAACGGCCGCTTCCTCGGCATGGAGGAACGCGACGGCTGGCGCACGTATCGCTGGCGTGCGCGCGCGCCGGACACCTATGCGATCGCGATCCAGGCCGGACCGTATGAATTGCTCTCGGCGGAGTACCAGAGCCGGTTCGGCAACACCATTGCGCTGCGCTTCTGGCACCTGAAGGGCAACGAGGACCAGGCGAAGGCACTGTTCGCGGAATTCCCGAAGCTGCTCGAGTTCTTCGAGGGCACGATCGGGCCGTACCCGTTCGCCGACGAAAAGATGGGCGTGGTCGAGACGCCGCACCTCGGCATGGAGCACCAGACCGTCAACGCCTACGGCAACGGCTACAAGCTCACCGAGTACGGTTATGACTGGCTGCTGCAGCACGAGTTCGCGCACGAGTGGTTCGGCAACCAGCTGACCAATCGCGACTGGGACGACATGTGGCTGCACGAGGGCTTCGGCAGCTACATGCAGCCGCTGTACCTGCAGTGGCTGCGCGGCGACCGCGAGTACCAGGCGTGGCTGCTGTCCCAGCGCAAGACCCTGCGGAACAAGGTGCCGATCGTCAGCGGCCACGGCATGACCGAGGACGCCGTCTACAACGCCGACACCGGTCCCGGCAACGACATCTACTACAAGGGCTCGCTGTTGCTGCACACGCTGCGGCAACTGATCGGCGACGATGCCTTCTTCCGCGCCACCCGCGAGCTGGTCTACGGGCGGCCGGATCCGGCGCCAGGCAACTTCGGGCCCCGCTACGCGGGCACCCGCGATTTCATCGATGCAGTGAACCGCGCCACCGGCCGGGACTACGGCTGGTTCTTCGACGTGTACGCATACTCGGCGGCGCTGCCGGAACTGGTGGCGACGCGCGACGCGGCCGGCCTGTCGTTGCGCTGGCAGGCACCGGGCGGCAAACCCTTCCCGATGCCGGTGGAAGTCCGCGTGGACGGGCGCGACGCCACCGTGCCGATGGCCGATGGCCGCGGTTACCTGGCGATGCCGCCGACGGCGCTGTACACCATCGACCCGCATTCGAAGCTGCTGCGCGCGCAGCCGCACATCCAGGCATTCCAGCAATGGAGCCAGGCACAGAAGGCCAAGCCATGACCGATTCGCGCAATCCGCAGGCCGAGCAGATGGGCGACGAGTCCATGGCCCGCAACCTCGCCCACCAGGCCCAGGCGATCTGGCCGCAGGAACAGCATCTGTTCGACCGCTACGGCTTGGACGGCGCCATCGAGGTGCTGGACCTTGGCTGCGGCACCGGCGAGATCACGCGCCGGCTGGCCGTGCGCTATCCGCAGGCGCGGCTGCTGGGAATCGACATCCTCGAGGAAAACCTCGCGCGGGCGCGGCAGGCCGGCGACGCGGGCGGCCGGGTCCGTTACGCGCGCGGCGACGCGTTCGCGCTGGACTGCGCGGACGCCAGTTTCGACCTGGTCGTCTGCCGGCACATGTCGCAGGCGGTGCCCGATTTCCCGCAGGTGCTGGCGGAAATCACCCGCGTGCTGAAGCCGGGCGGCTGGCTGCACCTGTTGAGCGAGGATTACGCGATGCTGCGCTTCCCGGCCACGGATCCGGCGTTCGACCCGGACCGGTTCTGGCTGGACAACGCCGTCGCCTTCCTGCAGTCGATCGGCTGCGACGGACGCATCGGCCGGCATACGCCGGCGCTGCTGGAGCAATCCGGTTACCGTGACATCGCCATGGATTACGTCGTGGTGGACACGCTGCGGGTGCCGCGCGTGACCTTCGCCGGCATCATCGGCGCGTGGCGCGACGGCTACGTCGAGCCGCTGGCGCGCGGCAGCGGCCGCAAGCCGGGGCTGGTCCGCGCCGATTTCGACCGCATGATCGAGGCGATCGCCACGCCGCCCAATTACGTCGCCTGGCAGGTTCCGATCGCCAGCGCGCGCAAACCTTCCTGATCCTGGACAAGGGGACACCCGGCATGCATTGCAAGCCCCAGCCCGCGCTCGCGGCCCTCACCCTCGCCCTGTGCGCCGGCCTGGCGCTGGCCGCGCCACCGCAGGCCGCGCCGCAAGCGGATGCCGCCGCGGCCACGGCCCCGGCGACCGATGTCGCCGCCCCCTCGGCGCTGGCCGGCTTCGACACCTACGTGGACCAGGTGCGCGACACCTTCGATGTCCCCGGCATCGCCGTGGCGATCATCAAGGACGGCCAGGTCGTGCTGGAGCGCGGCTATGGCGTGCGCGACCGGGAAAGCGGCGCGCCGGTGGATGCGCACACGCTGTTCGCGATCGCCTCCAACACCAAGGCCTTTACCGCCGCGTCGCTGCAGATGCTGGCCGCCGACGGCAAGCTGGACATGGACGACCGGGTGATCGAGCACCTGCCGTGGTTCCGCATGTCCGATCCCTACATCACCCACGAGATGCGCATCCGCGACCTGCTGGCGCATCGCAGCGGCCTCAGCCTCGGCGCGGGCGACCTGCTGTACTGGCCGACCACCGACTACAGCAACCGCGAAGTCGCCGAGCGCCTGAAGGACGTGCCGATCACCGGCGGCTTCCGCGCGCAGTACGCCTACGACAACATCCTGTTCGGCGTCGCCCAGCTGGTGGTCGAAGCCGCTGCCGGCATGCCGTACGACCGTTTCCTGCAGCAGCGCATCTTCGATCCGCTGGGCATGGACGAAACGGTCTACAACAGCGACCACCTGGGCGACGCGCAGAATGTCGCCACCGGCTACGCCAAGGCCGACTTCAAGGACATCGTGCCGGCACCGCGCATGACCTGGTCGAACGTCGGCGGTGCCGGCGGCATCTACTCGAGCGTGCATGACCTGTCGAAGTGGGTGCGCGTGCAACTGGCGGGCGGGGCGATCCCGGCCGGTGTCGGCGACGGCGCCGACAAGCGCCTGTTCCCCGAACAGGCGCAGCGCGAGATGTGGTCGATGCTGACCCCGATCCCGGTGCGCAAGCCGACCTTGCCGGAGTTCGAGCCGATCACGCCCAACTTCCAGGGTTACGGCGAGGGCTGGAACCTGGCCGACTACCGCGGCCACAAGCTGGTCTGGCACACCGGCGGCTGGCCGGGCATGGTCTCGCGGGTGACGATGCTGCCCGGGCAGGACATCGGCGTGATCGTGCTGACCAACGCCGAATCCGGCGCCGCGTTCAACGCGGTGACGATGCGCGCGCTGGACGCGATGCTCGGCTTGCCGGCGACCGACTGGAACGCGGCCTACGCAAAGGCGCGGGCGCAGCAGGAAGCCAAGGCCGACGAGAGCTGGGACAAGCACGTCGCCGCGCGCGACGCGTCGTCGAAGCCGTCGCTGCCGCTGGCGAAATACGCGGGGACCTACGCCGACCCGTGGTACGGCAACGTGGTCATCGGCAACGAGGGTGGCAAGCTGCGGATCCGCTTCAGCCGCACCGCCGACCTGGTCGGCACGCTGCAGCACTGGCAGCACGATACCTTCCTGGTCCGCTGGGACCAGCGCTGGCTCAACGCCGACGCCTTCCTCAGCTTCGCGCTGGACGCCGACGGCAACATCCGCGAAGCCCGCATGGTCCCCGCCTCCGAACTCACCGACTTCAGCTTCGACTTCCAGGACCTCCGCCTGACCCCTGTCAAACCGGACAGCGGGGAGTAGGAGCGGTTGACGTTCAGCCACCCAACGCGGAGCCGCAGGCGTGGGCGGAGGCCCAGGCCCACTGGAAGTTGTAGCCGCCGAGCCAGCCGGTGACGTCGACGACTTCGCCGATGAAATGCAGGCCCGGCACGTGCCTGGACTGCATCGTGGTGGATGACAGCCCGTCGGTGTCGACGCCGCCGAGGGTCACTTCGGCGGTGCGGTAGCCTTCGGTGCCGCTGGCGACCAGCGGCCAGGCCTGCAGCACGGACGCCACCTCGCGCAACTGCGGCAGGTTGAACTGCCTCATCGGCCGGTTCGGCAGCCAGTGCTCGCACAGGCGCTGGGCGAAGCGTTTCGGCAGCAGCTCGCCGAGCACGGTCTTCAATTCCGCCGCGGGGCGTTCGTGCTGGAACGCGAGCAGCACCTCGAGCGCGTCGCGGCCGGGCAGCAGGTCCAGCTCCAGCGCGTCGCCCGGCTGCCAGTACGAGGAGATCTGCAGGATGGACGGGCCGCTGACCCCGCGGTGGGTGAACAGCAGCGCATTGCTGAAACTCGTGCCGTTCGCCGTTGCCGTGACCGGCAGCGCGACGCCGCTCAGGTCCGCCAGGCGCTCCTGGTGCTTGCCACTGAGGGTCAACGGCACCAGGCCCGCGCGCGTGGGCAGCACGGCGTGTCCGAACTGGCGGGCGAGTTCGTAGCCGAAGCCGCTGGCGCCCATGCTCGGGATCGACAGCCCGCCGCTGGCCACCACCAGCGCCGGGGCCTGGAACTCACCGCGCGCCGTGTGCAGCCGGAACCCGCCGCCGTCGCCCTGCACCACGCGTTCGACCGCGCAGGAGGTTTCCACCCGCACGCCCGCCGCGGCGCATTCGTCCAGCAACATGCGCACGATGAGCTTGGACGACTCGTCGCAGAACAGCTGGCCGAGTTCCTTCTCGTGCCATGCGATGCCATGGCGCTCGACCAGTTCGATGAAATGCGAGGGCGTGTAGCGCGCGAGCGCGGACTTGCAGAAATGCGGATTGGCGGACAGGTAATTGGCCGGGCCGGCGCCGGTGTTGGTGAAGTTGCAGCGGCCGCCGCCGGACATCAGGATCTTCTTGCCGACGCGGTTGGCGTGCTCGACGACGGCGACGCGCAGGCCGCGCCGGCCCGCGGTGATCGCGCACATCAACCCGGCGGCACCGCCGCCGATCACCAGCGCATCGAAACCCCGCATCAAGCCTGGTCAGGTGCCGCGGCGAGGCGGACGCGGGGGACCCGGGCGCCGGGCAGGGCCGCCGGGACGCGGCTTGAACGGCCGCTTGCCGCGCGGCGCACCCAGGTCGGCATCGTCGGCGCGGCGCATGCGCAGCATCTGCCCGGCCACGCGCACCTTCTTCAGGTGCTGCAGCAGTTCCGGCGGCATGCCTGCGGGCAGGTCCACCAGGCTGAAGTCGTCGCGGATGTCGATGCGGCCGATGAAACGCGCCTCCAGGTCCGCCTCGTTGGCGATCGCGCCGACGATGTTGCCCGGCTGCACGCCGTGCTGGTGGCCGACTTCGATCCTGTAGGTCTCCATCCCCGCGTCGCCCGCAGGCCGTGCCCTGGCCGAAGCCCCGGGCGCCCCCCTTGCGGGAGCGCCGCGAGCCGCGCCAGGTTCGCGACGTGCGTGCGCCGGCGCAGCGACCTCTTCCTTCGCCTCCAGCAGCAAGGGTGTCTTCCCCTGCACCAGTTGCGCCAGCGCCGCGGCGATGTCCACCATCGGTACGTCGTGTTCGCGCTCGTAGCGTTCCACCAGTTCGCGGAAGACCGGGCGGTCGGTGCTTTCCAGCGCGGTGCCGATCTTGCCCAGGAACTTGGCCACCCGGCGCTCGTTCACCGCCTCGACGCTGGGCAACTGCATCGGCTCGATCTTCTGCCGCGTCGCGCGCTCGATCGCGCCGAGCATGCCGCGCTCGCGCGGCGCCACGAACAGGATCGCCTCGCCGCTGCGCCCGGCGCGGCCGGTGCGGCCGATCCGGTGCACGTAGCTTTCGGTGTCGTAGGGGATGTCGTAGTTCAGGACGTGGCTGATGCGGTCCACGTCCAGGCCGCGCGCGGCGACGTCTGTGGCGACCAGGATGTCGATGCGGCCATCCTTGAGCGACTGGACCATCTTCTCGCGCTGCTTCTGCTCGACGTCGCCGTGGATCGCCGCCGCCGAAAGGCCGCGCGCGGCCAGTTTCTCGGCAAGCTCCTGGGTTCCCAGCTTGGTGCGGGCGAAGATCAGCATGCCGTCGAAGGGCTCGGCCTCCAGGATCCGGGTCAGCGCGTCGAGCTTGTTGACCCCGCTGACCATCCAGTAGCGCTGCCGGATGTTGGCTGCGGTGGTGGTTTGCGCCTTGATCGCGACTTCGACCGGATCCTTCAGGTAGGTCTGCGCGATGCGCCGGATCTGCGCCGGCATGGTCGCCGAGAACAATGCCACCTGGCGCTGCTCGGGTACCTTCTTCAGCACCGTCTCGACGTCGTCGATGAAGCCCATGCGCAACATCTCGTCGGCTTCGTCCAGCACCAGGCAGCGCAGTTGCGACAGGTCCAGCGAACCGCGTTCCAGATGGTCGATCACCCGGCCAGGGGTGCCGACGACGACCTGCACCCCGCGCTTGAGCGCCTCCAGCTGGGGGTAATAGCTCTGCCCGCCGTAGATCGGCAGCACGCGGAAGCCGGGCAGGTGGGCGGCGTACTTCTGGAACGCCTCGGCCACCTGGATCGCCAGTTCCCGCGTCGGCGCCAGCACCAGCACCTGCGGCGACTTTTGCGCCGGGTCCAGGCGGGCCATGGCCGGCAGCGCGAACGCCGCGGTCTTGCCGGTGCCGGTCTGCGCCTGGCCCAATACGTCGCGCCCGGCCAGCAGCGGCGGGATGGTGGCGGCCTGGATCGGCGAAGGCGACTCGTAGCCCACGTCGGACAATGCGCGCAGCAAGGGCTCGGGCAGGCCGAGGTCGGTGAAGCGGGTGGGGGCGTCGGCACTCATCGTGCACAGTCTACGCGGCTAGCATGAAGGCCATGGCGCGCCCCACCTTCGACAATGCCTTCGTCCGCGAACTGCCGGGCGACCCCGAAGCCGGGTCGCGCGTGCGGCAGGTGGAAGGCGCGGCATGGTCGGCGGTCGAGCCGACGCCGGTGGCGGCGCCGAAGCTGCTGGCGTGGTCGCGGGACATGGCGGCGCGCCTGGGGTTCGGCGACGAGGAGCTGCAGTCCGGCGAGTTCGCGCGCGTGTTCGCCGGCAATGCATCGTGGCCCGGGATGCAGCCCTTCGCCGCCAACTATGGCGGCCACCAGTTCGGGCACTGGGCGGGACAGCTGGGCGACGGTCGCGCGATCACCCTGGGCGAAGTGGTCGCCGCCGATGGTGCGCGCTGGGAATTGCAACTCAAGGGCGCGGGCAGGACCCCGTATTCGCGCACCGCCGACGGGCGCGCGGTGCTGCGATCCTCGATCCGCGAATTCCTGTGCAGCGAGGCCATGCACCACCTGGGCGTACCGACCACGCGCGCGCTGTGCCTGCTGGGGACCGGCGAGCCGGTGCTGCGCGACATGTTCTATGACGGGCACCCGCGCGAGGAGCCCGGCGCGATCGTCTGCCGCGTGGCGCCATCGTTCCTGCGCTTCGGCAATTTCGAACTGCCGTATTCGCGCGGGGACCTGCCGTTGTTGCGGCAACTGGCCGACTTCTGCATCCGCCGCGACTTCCCGCACCTGGGAGGGCACGGCGAAGCCCTGTATGCCGACTGGTTCCGCGACACCTGCATGCGCACCGCGGCGATGGTCGGCCACTGGATGCGCGTGGGGTTCGTGCACGGGGTGATGAACACCGACAACATGTCGATCCTCGGATTGACCATCGATTACGGCCCCTACGGCTGGATCGACGACTACGATCCGGACTGGACGCCCAACACCACCGACGCCGGCGGCCGCCGCTACCGCTTCGGCTGGCAGCCGCGGATCGCCGGCTGGAACCTGTTGCAGCTGGCCAATGCGCTGTCGCCGCTGTTCGCCGACGCCGCGCCGCCGTTGCAGGCGGGCCTGGATGCCTATGGCGAGGCCTTCGCCGCTGCCGAACGCGACAACGTCGCGCGCAAGCTCGGCTTGCGCGAATGCCGCGACGAGGACCTCGCGCTGATGGACGACCTGCAGGCGCTGCTCAAGGAAGGCGAAGTCGACATGACCCTGTGGTTCCGCGGCCTGTCGCAGGTGGACATGCAGGCGCCGTCGATGGCGCCGCTGGAGGAGGCGTTCTACGACGCCGGCAAACGCGCGGCCACCGCAGCGGCATTGGAAGCCTGGCTCTCGCGCCTGGCGGCACGGGTGCGCGAGGATGCGGTCGAGCCGGCCGAGCGCAGCGCGGCAATGGATGCCGCGAACCCGAAGTACGTGTTGCGCAACTACCTGGCGCAGGAAGCCATCGACCTGGCCGAGCAGGGCGACCTGTCCGGCGTGCGCGCGCTGCAGGAGGTCATGGCGCGTCCCTATGAAGAACAGCCCGGCCGCCAGGCCCATGCCCGCCGCCGCCCCGACTGGGCGCGCGACCGCGCCGGCTGCTCGATGCTGTCGTGCAGTTCGTGACTGGCAGTTGACGGGAATTCATGCTGGGGCGCCTGGCTAACCGCGCATTCACCGGGGCAGGGCGAAGGTGGGCACGAACCTGCACGGAGCCCCCACGCGATGAAGCCCGTCCTGAAAATCCTCCTGGCCCTGTCCGCTGCGATGCTGCTGGGTGCCTGCGCCACGCCCGGCTACGGCGGGTACGGCGACCGCTACGGTGGTTACGGCGATCCCTACGGCGGCCGTTCGGGATATCCCAGCGACCCTTATTACCCGGGCGGCTACGGCAGCCAGTACGGCAGCCAGCGCTTCGTCGCGACGGTCGACAGCGTCGATCCACGCTACGGCCGGGTGCTGCTGTCGGTCCGTGACTCGCGCAGCTACGGCGCGCGCCGGGTGGAAGTGTTCTACGACAACGGCACGCGCCTGTACTACCAGGGCCGGCAATACCCGGTCGCGGGGCTGGAGCGCGGCGACGAGGTCTCGGTGGACGCGGTGGAGTCGAACGGGCGCCTGTGGGCGCGGCAGATCGTGGTGGTGCGCAACGTACGCGAGTATGGGGGCGGGTATCGGTACTGACGGTGCGCAGCCGACCATGGGTCGGCTCTACGGGAAGAAAAAAGCCGCTCAACGAGCGGCTTTTTTCTCCTTCTTGGCGGCGCGCTTTTCCTTGAGCGACTTCTCCGGTTTCTTCTTTTCCTGCTTTTTCTGGTCCATCCCCTTGCTCATGGCCAAACCCCGTCACGCGCGTTGGTGCGCAGGGCGATTATGCGCCGGCAATCGCGGGCGGCAAGGGGGGCGCCGGTACAATGCGGCATGCCCCTGATCACCCTGCAAGGCGTCGACCTCGGCGTCGGCGGCCCGCTGCTGCTGGACGCCGTCGATCTTTCGGTCGAACCCGGCGAGCGCATCGCCCTGATCGGCCGCAACGGCGCCGGCAAGTCCACCTTGCTGAAACTGCTGGCGGGCGAGGTATTGCCCGATGACGGCGACGTCCGCCGCCAGGGCGGCATCCGCGTCGCGCGGCTGGAACAGGAAGTCCCCGGCGGCCTGGGCGGCAGCGTGTCCGCGTTGGTCGCCGGGGGCCTCTCCGGGCAACCGGCTTGGCGCATCGGCGAGGTGCTGACCCGGCTCGGGCTCGACGGCGACGCGGCCTTCGACGGCCTGTCCGGTGGCATGAAGCGACGGGTGCTGCTGGCCCGCGCGCTGGTGTCGCAACCGGACCTGCTGCTGCTCGACGAGCCGACGAACCACCTCGACCTGGCGTCGATCGAATGGCTCGAGGGTTTCCTCAAGTCCTGGGCGGGCGCACTGGTGTTCGTGACCCACGACCGCCGTTTCCTGCGCGCGCTGGCGACCCGGATCGTCGAGATCGACCGTGGCCAGGTCACCAGCTGGCCGGGCGACTGGGCCAACTACGAGCGCCGGCGCGAGGAGCGGCTGCATGCGCAGGCGCAGGAAAACGCCCGCTTCGACAAGCTGCTGGCGCAGGAGGAGGCCTGGATCCGGCAGGGCATCAAGGCGCGGCGCACGCGCGACGAAGGCCGGGTGCGGCGGCTGGAAGCGATGCGGGTCGAGCGCGGTCGGCGCCGCGGGCAGGTGGGCGCGGTGCGCATGGAAGCCGCGGCCGCCGAAGCCTCCGGCCGCAAGGTGATCGAGGCGCGCGACGTCTCGTTCGCCTGGCCGGGGAAGGCGCCGGTGGTGGGCGACTTCTCGACCACGATCCTGCGCGGCGACCGCATCGGCCTGATCGGGCCCAACGGCAGCGGCAAGACCACGCTGCTCAAGCTGCTGCTCGGCGAACTGGCGCCAGGCAGCGGCGAGGTGCGCGTGGGCAGCAACCTGCAGGTCGCGTATTTCGACCAGTACCGGGCGACGCTGCGCGAGGACTGGAACGCGCTGGAGAACGTCGCCGAAGGGCGCGAATCGGTGACCGTGAATGGGCGCCAGAAGCACGCGATCGGCTACCTGCAGGATTTCCTGTTCACCGCCGAGCGCGCGCGGGCACCGATCACGCGGTTGTCCGGTGGCGAACGCAACCGGCTGCTGCTGGCGCGCCTGTTCGCGCAGCCCTCCAACCTGCTGGTGCTCGACGAACCGACCAACGACCTCGACGTGGAGACGCTGGAGCTGCTCGAGGAACTGCTGGCCGACTACCCGGGCACGCTGCTGCTGGTCAGCCACGATCGCGACTTCCTCGACCGCGTGGTGACCTCGACCCTGGTGATGGAAGGCGAGGGCGTCGTCGGCGAATACGTCGGCGGCTACAGCGACTGGCTGCGCCAGCGCCCCGAGCCGTCGGCCCCGAAGCCCGCCCCCGTAGAGCCGACCCATGGTCGGCCGCCGTCTCCTCCGTCGTCCGTCCGCCGCAAGCTCACCTACAAGGACCAGCGCGAACTCGAGGCGCTACCCGCGCTCATCGAGCAACTCGAGGCCGAGGTCGCCGCGCTGACCGAAACCATGCACGACCCTGCGTTCTACCAGCAAGACGGCGCGGCGATCACCGCGCACACCACTAGGCTCGCCGAGATCCAGGCCGCCCTCGACGCCGCCTATGCCCGCTGGCAAGAGCTGGAATCGCAAACCGGCGGTTGAGGTGCAACGTCGCCGCTTGCGCCGCTCCCACAAGGAGGATCAGGGGAGCAGGTCGGTCCGCAGCACGGGATAGCGCATGTAGCCGCTGTCCCACGCCGGGTGCAGGCGGTAGAAGAAGTCCAGGCGCGCGCGCGGGCTGGCCGCGAATCCGGCATCGTCCTTGAGCTTCTGCTCGAAGCGCGCCTTGAGCGCCGGGTCCTTCGCCAGCATCCCGCGGGCGACTTCCTCGGCGACATAGGCCTCCATGTATTCCTTGCGCTCGAATGCGTTGTTGAACTCGCCCCAGCCGGCCATCGAGTCCGGCGCTTGCGGTTCGAGGATATGCACGGCCAGTCGCGCAAGGGGCTGCGCGATCGGCACGAACAGCGCGCCGGCGCCGAGCGTTTCGTGCGAGGGCGCCCAGGCGCCCTCGAGCGACAGGCGCTGGTGGCCTTCCATGGAGGCAGCCGCGAACTTCGCTTCGTCGGCGCGGTAGACCTGCGCGTCGACTTCGACCGGGTGCGCGAGCTTGCGGTAGGCGACGCCGTGCGCGTCGAGCCACGACGCCACGATCTTCGCGTACTCGGGCGGCACCAGGTAACCGCCCTTGGGCGCAGTGACCACGGTGCCAGGCACGATCGTGTCGCGTAGCGGCACCTTCCAGACTTGCGGCGTCGACTCGTCGTAATGCGTCATCAACGCACCGGATATGTCCGATGGCGTGCGCGTGTAGGCGTAGCCGCGGAAATCGATCGTGCGCACGTCGTCGGTGGCGCGGTAGTCCAGCGGCACCGGCTGGCCGCCCAGCCCGCGTGCGCGCGCATCGGCCGCGTCGGCCAGCGCCAGCCACTCGTCGCCATGCGCGACGGTCAGCTCGATCGCGTCGAGCACCGTATTGCGGGTCGCGCGCACGCGCTCGGGGTAGTTACGCCAGGAATGCGTTTCCACCAGGATGGCCAGGCGGTTGCGCAGCTGGAAGTAGCCGTGCGAGAAGCGCGGCGGCGCGACGCCGTGGACGAAGCCGGTCGCCGGATCGTCGTCCTCGACGAAGCTCGGGTAGAACACCACCGGGTCCGACCCCTGCTGTTCCAGGCGCGTGGCGATGCCGTCGCGCAGCGCGCGGCCGGCCACGCGCAACGCGGGATCGCCGGAGTTCACCGGCTCGCCGGTGATCGAGATGTCGTGCTGGAACTTGGCGCCGTCGGTGACGTGCAGGTCGAGCGTGACCAGCGGATCCCAGCGCTGCACCAATGCCAGCATCGCGCGCATCTCCGGCGCGTCGGCCTTCACGTAGTCGCGGTTGAGGTTGTAGCGCTGCGCGGTGGTGCGGAAGCCCATTTCCTCCGGGCCGCGCTGGTTCGGCCGGTTCCAGGCGCGGAAGTTCTCGTGGCCGTCGACGTTGAACACCGGCACGAACAGCAGCACCAGTTGGTCCAGCGCGCCCGGCGCGGCCTCGCCGTCGAGCATCTGCCGCAGCAGCTGGAAGCCGGCGTCCTTGCCGTCGATCTCTCCGGCGTGGATGCCGCCCTGCGCCAGCAGCACCGGGATCTTCGCGGCCGCCGCGGCAGCGGGATCGAAGGCGCCGCTGCGGGTCGCCACCAGCACCTTCATCTCGCGTCCCTGCGGCGTGGTGCCGAAGCTTTCGCAACGCACCGCGTCCGGATACCGCTCCGCGAAGGCGTCGCACAGCGCCAGCACCTCCTCGTAACGACCCGTGCGCTGGAAGCCGGAGCGCTCGGCGACGGTGGCCAGGTCGGCCGATGAAGGCGGGGTGGCGGCCGGGACGGACATCGGCAGGCAGGCGAGCAGGCAGGCAAGCAACAGGGTGGTGCGGCGCATCGATGGTCCCCGGGGTCGGCGCGAGTTCGGATCGATGATAACGTTTCGGCCCATGACCCTCCTGTACTACTCCCCGGGATCGGCCAGCCTGCTGGTGCACTGGCTGCTGATCGAATTCCGCGTGCCCTACGAGCTGCGCCTGCTGGATTTCTCCAGCCGCGAGCAGAAGTCCGCCGAATACCTCGCGCTGAATCCCAGCGGCGTGGTGCCGACGCTGGTGCTGGACGGCCGGCCGATGGTCGAGGCCGCCGCGATCGCCATGTACCTGGGCGACGCGCATCCCGGGGCGGGCCTCGCGCCCGTGACCGGCGACCCGCGCCGGCGCGACTACCTGCAGTGGATGTTCCACCTGGCCAACATGGTGCAGCCGCTGTTCCGAATCTGGTGGTACCCGCACGAGGTCGCCGGCGCCGAGCTCTCCGACACCGCGCTGGAACACGTGCGACCGCGGATCGAGGCCGCCTGGGACCGGATCGACGCCCACCTGGCGGAGCACGGCCCGTTCCTGCTCGGCGATGCGCCGTCCGTCGCCGACTTCTACCTCACCATGCTGATGCGCTGGTCGCGGAAGATGCCGCGGCCGGCCACCGAATGGCCCCACATGGCGGCGCTCGCGGCGGCGCTGAAGGCGCGACCCTCGTTCGCCGCGCTGTACGCCGCCGAAGGCCTGGAGGAATGGGCATGAGCACGGCCACGCCGATGCCGCGCCAACGCCTGCCCCGGCAGATCCCCTACATCATCGGCAACGAGGCCTGCGAGCGCTTCAGCTTCTACGGGATGCGCAACATCCTGGTGCAGTTCCTGATCAGCAGCGTGATCCTGGCCTACATCCCGGAAGCCGACCGCGAAGGCGCCGCCAAGGACATCTTCCACAGCTTCGTCATCGGCGTGTACTTCTTCCCGCTGCTGGGCGGCTGGTTGTCGGACCGCTTCTTCGGCAAGTACGACACCGTGCTGTGGTTCTCGCTGATCTACTGCGCCGGCCATGCCTGCCTGGCCCTGTTCGAGGACAACCGCCAGGGCTTCTACACCGGGTTGTTCCTGATCGCGCTTGGTTCGGGCGGCATCAAGCCGCTGGTGGTGTCCTTCGTCGGCGACCAGTTCACCCAGGCCAACAAGTCGCTGGCCAAGGTGGTGTTCGATTTCTTCTACTGGACCATCAACTTCGGCAGTTTCTTCGCGTCGTTGCTGATGCCGTTGTTCCTGCGCGAACTGGGGCCGTCGATCGCGTTCGGCATCCCCGGCGTGCTGATGTTCATCGCCACCTTCATCTTCTGGCTCGGCCGCAGGAAATACGTGCGGGTGCCGCCGACCCGTGGCCAGGATCCCGATTCGTTCTACAACGTCGCCCGCACCGCGCTGCTGTCGCGGGCGCCGGGGCAGGGCAGGCCGGGCCTCGCGGTCGCCATGGCCGGCGGTGTGCTGGCGTCGGGCATGCTGCTGTTGTGGGCGCTGCAGGCCGCCGGCGTCGCGCTGCCGTTCTGGCCGGACGACTTCCACTTCGTGATCACCGCCTGCCTGGCGCTGGGCGCGCTGATCGCGTTCGGCGGCATCGGCGTGTCCATGCAGCTCCATCGCGCCCGTGGCCGCCATGACGATGCCGCGGTGGACAGCGTGCGTTCGGTGCTGCGCATCATCATCGTGTTCGCGCTGACCACCCCGTTCTGGTCGCTGTTCGACCAGAAGGCGAGTACCTGGGTCATCCAGGGCCGCGACATGGCGGTACCGCACGACAGCTGGTGGTGGCCGAGCTGGCTGGTGCGCGAGGCCGCGCAGATGCAGGCGCTGAACCCGCTGCTGGTGATGCTGCTGATCCCGTTCAACAACATCGTGCTGTACCCGGCGCTGCGCCGGCTGGGCTACGAGCCGACCGCGCTGCGGCGGATGGGCTGGGGCATCGCGTTCTCCGGCATCGCCTGGATCGTGGCCGGGCTGATCCAGCTGCAGATCGACAGCGGCGCGGCGACCTCGCTGGCGTGGCAGGCGGTGCCGTACACGCTGCTGACCTTCGGCGAGGTGCTGGTCTCGGCGACCGCGCTGGAATTCGCCTACAGCCAGGCCAAGGGTTCGATGAAGGGCGTGATCATGGCCTTCTGGTACCTGGCCAGCACCTTCGGCAGCCTCTGGGTGCTGCTGACCAACGTGGCCGTGCGCAACGATGCGGTGACCGCGCGCATCGCCACCACCGGCTGGAGCGAGAACGCGTTCCTGATGTTCTTCTTCGCGGCGTTCGCGTTCGCCGCCGCGGCGGTGTTCGCGCTGTACGCGCGCAGCTATCCGATGCAGGACAACTATCGTGTCGCCTGACTGATGGGCTTCTCCCTGACCATCGCCCTGGTCGCGGTGACCGTGGCGGTCTCCTGGCTGGCGTTCAACAACCCGCGGCTGCTTGACCGGCTGCTGCTGTGGCCGCCGGCGATCGAGCGGCGGCACCAGTACGACCGCCTGCTCACCCACGGCTTCGTGCATGCCGACTGGCAGCACCTGCTGTTCAACATGATCACCCTGTATTTCTTCGGTCGCGCGGTCGAAGGGGTGTTCACCGAACTGATCGGCCGGGCAGGGTTCGCGCTGTTCTACCTGTCGGCGATAGTGGTGGCGATCCTGCCGACCTACCTGCGCCACCGGCACGACCCGCGCTATCGCAGCCTCGGCGCCTCGGGCGCGGTTTCGGCGGTGCTGTTCGCCTACATCCTGATGGCGCCGTGGTCACTGATCTTCGTGTTCTTCCTGCCGGTGCCGGCGATCGTGTATGCGGTGTTCTATGTCGGCTATTCGATCTGGATGGACCGGCAGGGCGGCGACAACGTCAACCACAGCGCGCACCTGTGGGGCGCCGGCTACGGGGTGCTCTTCACGGTGATGATGGAGCCGCGCGTCATCGCGATCTTCCTGGAGCGCCTGCTGCATCCCTCGTTCGGCTGACCGGCGGTACTCACCCGGCGTGGATGCCGGGAGTGATACTCCGGTGCGAGCCGCGCATCCGGCGCGGGGCGATGGAGGCGACATGGCAAGCGCGAGCAGGGCCGCGGCCCGGAAGGCGGCGGCGAAGAAGGCGACGAAGAAGTCCGTAGCGAAGAAGTCCGTAGCGAAGAAGTCCTCGGCCAGGAAGGCGGCGACGAGGAAGACTCCGGCGAAAAAGGTGGCCGCGAAGAAATCGGTCGCCAGGAAGTCGGTCGCGAAGAAGACGGCAACGAAGAAGGCCACTGCGAAGAAGACCGCCGCCAGGAAGCCCGCGGCGAAGAAGACCGCGGTAAAGAAGACCGCGGCGAAGAAGTCGGCAACGAAAAAGACCGCGGCGAAGAAGACGACGTCGAAGAAGGCCATCACCCCGGGGCGGGCGCTCGCCAATACCCGCAAGTTGCTGCGCGCCAGGCAGGAACAGGCGCGGCAGGTGCCGGCCTGGCAGGCGCTGGACACCCGCCACGGCACGGTGCCGCAGCCGGGCTTCCAGTCCGACGAGGCGCGCGTGCAGGCCGGGCACCTGCATGAGGCGGAATCGCGGCTGGAGGGCATCCAGGGCTCGATCAGCACCCACGACCGGCATAATCAGGGCAAGCGCGACCAGCGTTCCTGAGGAATCCCCCCGATGCCAGACCCCGTCGTCCCGATCCACGAACCCGAGCGGGACCGTTTCAGCGTCACCATCGAAGGACAGGTCGCCGTCGTCGAGTACACGCTCGACGGCGGCGTGATGACCATCACCCACACCCTGGTGCCGCCGCCGCTCGAGGGCCGCGGCATCGCATCGGCGCTGGTGCGCGCCGCGCTCGACCACGCCCGCGCGCAGGGCCTGAAGGTGCATCCCGCCTGCAGCTACGCCGACGCGTGGATGCGCCGCCACCCGGACTACGACACCCTGCGGGCCGCCTAGGCCGATGCGGCTCAACAAGTTCATCGCCGACAGCGGCCTGTGCTCGCGTCGCGAGGCCGATCGCCTGATCGGCGAGGGCCGGGTCACCGTGGACGGCCTGCGCGCGCGCGTGGGCGCGGAGCTGCCCGAAGGCGCCCAGGTGCAGGTCGACGGCCAGCCGCTGGCCGTGCGCAAGGCCGCCAAAGGCCAGCGCCGCCACGTCTACATCGCGCTCAACAAGCCGGTGGGGATCACCAGCACCACCGAGGGCGCGGTGAAGGGCAACATCGTCGACTTCGTCGACCACCAGCAGCGGATCTTCCCGATCGGGCGGCTGGACAAGGATTCGGAAGGGCTGATCCTGCTGACCAGCAACGGCGACATCGTCAACGCCATCCTGCGCGCCGAGAGCAAGCTGGAGAAGGAGTACCTGGTGGCGGTCAACCACGCGGTCACCGACGAGTTCCTGCGCAACATGGCCCGGGGCGGGGTGCCGGTCCACGGCCAGCCGACCCTCCCGGCCAGGACGGGGAAGCTGGGCCGCTTCGGGTTCCGCATCACCCTGGTCCAGGGACTCAACCGCCAGGTCCGGCTGATGGCCGCCCATTTCGGCTACCGGGTGAAGCAGCTGGTGCGGGTCAGGATCGGCAACGTCAAGCTCGGCCACCTCAAGCCGGGGCAGTGGCGCAACCTCACCGACGCCGAGTTGCGGGGGCTCTTGCCGGGGCACGAGGACTGGTGACCCCCCATTCACACTTTTCCCCGAAAGTAGGTTAAGGTTCGCCCACTGTTCAAAGCGGGATCACGGTACATCGTGGCTCCGATGCGGTAGATCCAACCGATCCGCTTCATCGTTACGCGTCATCTACCCCTTGCTCCGACAGTCCGGTACGCCTCCATGTGGAGTCGGCCGTGTACACCAAAACCTCGTTTCAAGGAGTTAGTAACATGTCGGATCGCCAGACCGGTACCGTCAAGTGGTTCAACGACGCCAAGGGCTTCGGCTTCATCACCCCGGAGAGCGGCGCGGACCTGTTCGTGCATTTCCGCTCGATCCAGGGCACCGGCTTCAAGTCGCTGCAGGAAGGCCAGAAGGTTTCCTTCAAGGTCGTCCAGGGCCAGAAGGGCCTGCAGGCCGATGAGGTCCAGCCGCTCTAAGCGGTACGGTCCACACGACCAATGGAAAAGCCCGCTTCGGCGGGCTTTTTCTTTTTCTCCATTCAGGCATCACATCGCGCTCGCTATCGTGACCGCGGAATCCAGGGGCCAAAGGAGCCCGGGCATGTGGCAGGCAAGGATGGCCGTGGTGCTGCTGGCGATCGCCATCGCCGGCTGCGGCCGTGAAGGCGAGGATCCTGCGCGGACACCCCCCGTCGATCCTGCCGTCGCGACCACGGCAGTCAAGCCCGAGGCCCCGGAACTGGAGGACGTGATCGAGCGCGATCCGCGCTACGTCATCGGCATCAGCTACCCGCCGATCGCGCGCCAGTATCCCGGCCTGGCGCGGCTGCTCGAGGCCTACGCCCGCGACGCCCGCGCCGAACTGATGGTCGCGGTCAGCGGCCTGGGCAACAGCAAGCCGGCGGCACCGTACGAACTCTCGCTCGCCTTCAGCGAAGTCGCGGCGACCCCGGACCTGGTGGCGATCGCCGCCGACGGCAACACCTACACCGGCGGCGCGCATGCCAATCCGTTGCTGGCGCGTTTCGTCTGGTTGCCGAAGGAGCAGCGGCAACTCACCACGTCGATCCTGATCCCGGACCCCGCACGGTTGCAGGCGCTGGCCGACTACCTGCGCGAACACCTGGCGACGGCGTTGTCCGCGCGCATCGACGGCGAGGAATTGCCGCCTGCCGAGCGTGCCCGCATGCTCGAAACCGGCACCCGGATGATCGACGCCGGCACCAGTCCGGACCCGCGCAACTTCGCCCAGTTCGAACCCGTGCTCGATGGCGCGGGCCGGATCACCGCGCTGCGCTTCGTGTTCCCGCCCTACCAGGTCGGGCCCTATTCGGACGGCATGCAGACCGTCGAAGTGCCGGCCGCGGTGTTGCTGCCGATGGTGGCGCCGGGCTACCGTCCGTTGTTCGCGGGAGGCTGAACGGGGAGGGAGCATGGCCTTGCATCCCTTGAAGCATCGGGTCGTGGCCCTGCTCGAAGCGGCCGGGCTGCACGTGGACGGGCCGGGAGATTGCGACCCGCAGGTGCACGATCCGCATTTCTACGGTCGCGTCGTGCGCCAGGGCTCGCTTGGCCTGGGCGAGTCGTACATGGATGGCGGCTGGACGGTGCGCTCGCTCGACGGGATGCTGCATCGGCTGCTGCGCCATGGCATCGACCAGCGCGTGCACGGGCTGGCGTCGTGGGCCGACGACCTGCGTGCCTGGGTCCTGAACCTGCAGTCCGGGCGGCGCGCGCTGAGGGTCGGCGAGCAGCACTACGACATCGGCAACGACCTGTTCGAGGCGATGCTCGGCCAGCGGCTGGTCTACAGCTGCGGTTACTGGCGCGAGGCGCGCACGCTGGACGAGGCGCAGGCCGCCAAGCTCGACCTGGCCTGCCGCAAGCTCGGCTTGCGCCCGGGCATGCGCCTGCTCGACATCGGTTGCGGCTGGGGCGAGGCGCTCAAGTTCGCCGCCGAGCACCATGGCGTCACCGGTGTCGGCGTCACCATCTCGAAGGAACAGGCCGAGTACGCGCGCAGGCTGTGCGCGGGGCTGCCGGTGGAGATCCGGCTGCAGGATTACCGCGAGCTGGACGAACCATTCGATCGGATCGTCTCGATCGGCATGTTCGAGCACGTCGGCGCCAAGAACTACGACATCTATTTCGACGTGGCCCGACGCTGCCTGCGCGACGAGGAGGCAACCGGTGGCGGCCTGTTCCTGCTGCATTGCATCGGCAGCAACGTTTCGGTGCGCCACACCGACCCGTGGATCGGGCGTTACATCTTCCCCAATTCGATGCTGCCGTCGGCCGCGCAGATCGCGGCATGCACGGAAGGACGATTCGTCACCGAGGACTGGCACAACTTCGGCACCGACTACGACCTGACGCTGCAGGCCTGGCGCGCCAACATCGAGGCCGCCTGGGACCGGCTGCCGCGCTACGACGAGCGCTTCCGGCGGATGTGGCGCTACTACCTGGCCGCCTCCATGGCCGCCTTCCGCGCCCGCCGCATCCAGCTCTGGCAACTCGTCCTGTCCCCCCGCGGCATCCCCGGCGGCTACCTCGCGCCCAGATGAGAAAAAGCCTTTGACGCGGATCCACGCGGATCAGATCCGATGAATGGCGATCAATCACGTGCCAAGAAGAGGGCTTCACGCGGCTAGAACGGCTGGATTGCTGAGATGACGATCCGGATTCAGGGAGTCTGCTTCGATGATCGTTCGGTTGCCGCATTCGCATTCGAGGGAGTTGGACGAGGGCCGCGCGCGGGCGCGGGTGTTCGGCGAGGAGGCCACGGGCCTTTACCCCGGCCAGGCCTGGGGCGAGGTCGAGCCGCACATGGCCGGCGAGTGGCGCACGGTGCGCGGCAACTCCTCCTTGTCATGGGCCGACGTCCGCAACGATGCGCATTCCGCCTGGCAGGTCGCCAAGCTCTACCGCGACGACTGCCTGCGCGACCATGCGCCGGTGACGATGACCGGCTGAAGGCCGCGCCATGCCCCGTCCCGTCTGGTCCGGCACGCTGTCGTTCGGGTTGCTGAACATCCCGGTCTCGCTGATGACCGGCGAGCGCCGCACCGACATTTCCTTCCGCATGCTCGACTCGCGCAACCAGGCGCCGATCCGCTACGAGCGCGTCAACGCCGAGACCGGCGAGGAAGTGCCGTGGAAGGACATCGTCAAGGCCTACGAGTACGACAAGGGCAGCTACGTCGTGCTGGAGCAGGACGATATCGCCTCGGCGGCGCCGGAAAGCCATGACGCGATCGAGGTCGAGGCCTTCGTCGACGCCGGCGCCGTGGGGCCGCAGTATTTCGAGAAGCCCTACGTGCTGGTCCCGGCGAAGAAGGCCGAGAAGGGCTATGTGCTGCTGCGCGAGGCGCTGGAGAAGACCGGCAAGATCGGCATCGCGCGCGTGGTCATCCGTACCCGCGAACACCTGTGCGCGGTGATGCCGCAAGGCAACGCGCTGCTGCTGATGATGATGCGCTATCCGCAGGAGCTGGTGGACGTGGGCGAATACAACATCCCCGCGGGCGCCAAGGGCGACTACCGCATCAGCGCAAGGGAACTGGCGTTTTCCGAGCAACTGATCGATACCATGTCCGGCGAGTGGAAGCCGGACGAATACCAGGACGAATTCCGCGAACGCCTGCAGAAGGTGATCCAGGAGCGGATGAAGGCCGACGGCGTGGTCAGGCGCAAGTCCGAGGAGCCTCGGGTGGAGGAGGGTGCCGCCACCAATGTGGTCGATTTCATGACCCTGCTGCAGCAGAGCATCGACCGCAACAAGCGCACGCCGGCGAAGAAGGCCGCGCCGGCGAAGAAGGCGGGGAAGAAGGCGCCGGCGAAAGCGGCGAAGAAGGTCGCGAAGAAAAGCGCCGCGCGCAAGCGCGCCTGACGGGGCCGCGCGGTGAGCCTGCGCGAATATGCCCGCAAGCGCCGCTTCGGCGACACCCCGGAACCCGACGACCGCAGTGTCGCCGGCAAGCGCGGCAAGCGCCCGACCTTCGTCGTCCAGCTGCACCACGCCCGCGCCCGCCATTACGACTTCCGCCTGGAAATGGACGGCACGCTCAAGAGCTGGGCGGTGCCCAAGGGACCGTCCTATCGCCTCGGCGAGCGCCGCCTGGCGGTCGAGGTCGAGGACCACCCGCTCAGCTACGCCACCTTCGAAGGCGACATCCCGGAAGGCAACTACGGCGCCGGCCACGTCGACATCTTCGACCACGGCGTCTGGAGCGCCAGCGGCGATCCGCTGGAAGGCCTGGCGGCGGGCAAGCTCGACTTCACCCTCCACGGCGAGAAGCTCCACGGCGGCTGGAAACTCGTCCGCACCCAGCAGGTCCGCAGCGGCAAGCCGCAATGGCTGCTGTTCAAGCGCGACGACGAATACGTGGCGGACCTGGAAGCCGACGACCTGATCGAAGGGAACGGCAAGCGCAAGGCCGGGAGGGGGAAGCCCTTGAAGGTGAGTAAAAGAGCAGTCGAACCTTCAAGGGCTTCCCCCTCCCGGCGTGGAGCGTCCCGCGCCAGCCGCAAGCGGGTGGATTGGGCGAAGCGGGCGGCGGCGCTGGACGGGGCGAAGGCGAAGCGGAATTGGACGCCGCCGCTGCCGCAGCTGGCGACGCTGCGGCAGGCGCCGCCGTCGGGCGACGACTGGCTGCACGAGCTGAAATGGGATGGCTACCGGATGCTGGTGGACATCGCCGGCGGCAAGGTCAAGCTGCGGTCGCGCAACGGCCTGGACTGGACCGCCGACTACCCCGACATCGTCAAGGCCTTCGAAGCGCTCGGCATCGACGAGGGCACCTTCGACGGCGAGCTGATCGCGCTCACCGACAAGGGCAACGACGACTTCGCCCTGCTGCAACGCGTGATCTCGGGCAATGCGAACGCACCGCTGAAATACATGCTGTTCGACATGCCGTCGCTGGCCGGGCAGGACCTCACCGCGACCCGGCTGCAGGAGCGAAAGGCGCTGCTCGAATCGCTGCTCGAGGGCGCCGCTCCCGTGCTCGGCTTCAGCCAGCACATCGTCGGCCATGGCGACAAGGTGTTCGCCGCCAGCCGGAAGCAGGGCATGGAGGGCATCGTCAGCAAGGCGCTGGACGCGAAGTACACGCCCGGGCGCTCGAAGACCTGGCTCAAGTCCAAGCACGCGCAGTCCGACGAGTTCGTGATCGTCGGCTACACACCGCCCAAGGGCGGGCGCAGCGGCTTCGGCGCGCTGCTGATGGCCACGCGCGAGCGTGGCAAGCTGGCCTACAAGGGTCGGGTCGGTACCGGCTACGACGACGCGATGCTGCGCTCGCTGCTGGCCCGCCTGCAGCCGTTGGTGCGCAAGGAAGCCGTGGTGGCGTTGCCGTCGCACACGACACTGCGCCCCAGGCACGTGACCTGGGTCGAGCCCAGGCTCGTCGCCGAAGTGGAGTATCGCGGCTTCGGCAAGGAAGGCCTGCTGCGCCAGGCCAGCTTCAAGGGCGTGCGCGAGGACAAGACG
The DNA here is from genome assembly GCA_004297225.1 of Lysobacteraceae bacterium. GTDB lineage: Bacteria > Pseudomonadota > Gammaproteobacteria > Xanthomonadales > Xanthomonadaceae > Cognatiluteimonas. The sequence goes on from SCUI01000004.1 coordinate 63,502, forward strand.
GTGCAGGAAGTCGGCGACCAGTCGGAGGGAGTCCGCATCACCAGCCCGCAGAAGCTGGTGTTCCCGGAACTGAAGATCCGCAAGCAGCAGGTTGCGGATTTCTATCGCGACATCGCGCCGCTGCTGCTTGCCGATCTCGCGAACCGGCCGCTGTCACTGGTGCGCTGCCCCGACGGGATCAAGGGCCAGTGCTTCTTCCAGAAGCACCACGCCGCCACCCTTGGCGCGAACGTGCGCACGGTGCCGATCCGGGAGAAGGACGGCGGCTTCGAGGACTACCTGTACGTCGACGACATCGACGGCGTGCTCGAGCTGGTGCAGATGAACGTGCTCGAGTTCCACCCCTGGGGCGCGCGCATCGACGACGTCGAGCGTCCGGACCGGCTGGTGTTCGACCTCGATCCCGGCCCCGGCGTGGATTGGCCTCGGATCAAGGCGGCGGCGCGCGAAGTGCGCGACCGGCTCCAGGACGCAAGCCTGAAGACCTTCCTGCGCCTGTCCGGTGGCAAGGGCCTGCACGTGGTGTTGCCGATCCGGCCGGAACAGGAGTGGGCCGATGCCAAGGCCTTCTGCGAGGCGTTCGCGCGGGCGATGGAGCAGCAGGCGCCGGACCGCTACGTGGCCACCGCGACCAAGTCGAAGCGCCAGGGCGTGATCTTCATCGACTGGTTGCGCAACGGCCGCGGCGCCACCAGCGTCGCCAGCTGGTCGCTGCGCGCGCGCAAGGAAGCCGGCGTCGCCGTGCCGCTGGCGTGGAGCGAACTCGGGCGCACCAAATCAGGCCACGACTACCCGCTGGACAAGGCCCTGCGCCGCGCCAGGTCCGCCAAGGCCGACCCCTGGTCCGCCGAAGGCTGGACCGCCGCCCTCCGCCAGTCCCTCCCGCGCTTGTAGGTATTCTTTTTGACGCGGATCAACGCGGATCAAAACGGATAAGAAAATGGGTTCGCGACGATCGGGGAGATCGCCGCGAACCCATCGTCCATCTGCTCTTATCCGCGTTGATCCGCGTCAAATGGCTCCTGCTTCAGTCCAGGCCGCGGCGTTCGAGGAGGGGCTGGATGTCGGGGGCGTGGCCGGCGAAGTCCTGGAACAGTTCCAGCGCGTCCTTGCTGCCGCCCTGGGACAGCAGCGTGGCGCGGAAGTGGTCGCCGTTCTCGCGGGTCAGGCCACCGTGCTCCTTGAACCACTGCACCGTGTTCGCGTCCAGCACCTCGGACCAGATGTAGGCGTAGTAGCCGGCCGCATAGCCGCCCATGATGTGGCTGAAGTACGGCGTGCGATAACGCGGCGGCACCGCCGCGAAGTCCAGGCCGACCTTCTCCAGCGCCGCCGCCTCGAACGGCATCACGCCCTCGGGCGCCGGGATCTGCGCCTGGTCGGTGAGCTGGTGCCATTCCTGGTCCAGCATCGCCGCGGCCAGGTACTCGGTGGTGGCGAAGCCCTGGTTGAACTTGCTGCTCGCCAGCACCTTGTCCAGCAACTCGCGCGGCATCGGTTCGCCGGTCTGGTAGTGCTTCGCGTAGTTCGCCAGCACGCTCGGCCAGTCGGACCACATTTCGTTGACCTGCGACGGGAACTCGACGAAGTCGCGCGGCACGCTGGTGCCGGAGAACATCGGGTACTTCACGTCCGAGAACATGCCGTGCAGCGCATGGCCGAACTCGTGGAACATGGTGGTGACTTCGTCCCAGGTCAGCAGCGTGGGTTCGCCGTCGGCCGGCTTGGGGATGTTGAGGTGGTTGGCCACCACCGGCAGGAAACCGGTGAGCCTGGACTGGTCGACGTAGGAGTTCATCCACGCGCCGCCACGCTTGGACGGGCGCGCGTACATGTCGGCGAGGAAGATCGCCAGCTGCTTGCCGTCGCGGTCGAACACGTCGAACACGCGCACGTCGTCCTGGTAGACGGGCAGGTCGTGGCGTTCCTTGAAGCTCAGGCCGTAGACCTGGTTGGCGGCATGGAACACGCCGTTCTCCAGGACGTTGTCCATTTCCAGGTACGGCTTGAGCTGCGATTCGTCGAACGCGTACTTGGCCTGGCGCACCTTTTCGGTGTAGTAGGCCCAGTCCCACGGCTGCAGCTGGAAGGTCGGCTCGCCCTTGGCGGCCTGCTCCTGGTCGATCATCGCCTGCAGGTCCGCGGCTTCCTTGCGCGCGTTCGCCACCGCCGCCGGCGCCAGCCGCGACAGCATCGCGTTCACGGCTTCCGGCGTCTTCGCCGTCTCGTCGGCCAGCACGAACGAGGCGTAGTCGGGATAGCCGAGCATCTTCGCCCGCTCCAGCCGCAGTTTCATGATCTGCGAGACCAGGCCGGTGTTGTCGAATTCGTTGCCGCGGCTGCCGCGCGCGACCGAGGCCTCGTGGATGCGCTGGCGCAGCGCGCGATCCTCCAGGTAGGTGTTCGGCGGCTGGCCGGTGGTGTTCTGCAGCGCGATCACGAACTTGCCGTCCAGGCCGCGCTTCTTCGCCGCCTCGGCGGCCGCGGTGATGTCGGCCTCGGGCAGGCCGGCGAGCTGTTCGCGGTTGTCCACCACAACGGCGGAGGCGTTGACCTCGGCCAGCACGTTCTGGCTGAACTTCGTGCCCAGCTGCGCCAGCTCGGCGTTGATCGCCTTCAGCCGCGCCTTGTCGGCGTCGGGCAGCTTGGCGCCGGAGCGGACGAAGTTCTCGTGGTACTTCTCGACCAGCTTGCGGTCCTCGCCGGCGAGACCGGAGGCGTCGAGGTTGTCGTAGACCGTTTCGATGCGCGCGAACAGCTTCGGGTCGAGGACGATGGCGTCGTTGTGCGCGGAGAACTTCGGCGCGTATTCGGCGCGCAGCTTCTCGCGCGTGTCGTTGGTGTCGGCGCTGATCAGCGCGTAGAACACCGTCTGCGCGCGCGACAGCGTGCGGCCGGCGCGCTGCAGCGCGACCAGGGTGTTCTCGAAGGTGGGCGGCTCGGGGTTGTCGGCGATCTTCCTGACTTCGGCCAGCTCCTCGGCCATGCCGCGGTCGAAGGCCGGGGCGAAGTCGGCGTCCTGGATCCTGTCGAACTGCGGGTAGTGCAGCGGCAGGGGGCTGTCCTGGAAGAACGGGTTGTCCTGCGCCTGCGGTGCGGCGGCTGGGGCGGGAACCGACACGGGCGATGCGTCCTGTGCGTAAGCGGAAAGGGGGGCGGCGGTGGCCAGCAGGGCGGCCAGGGCCAGGGCGAGCGGATGCCTCATTGTCGATTCTCGGCTGCGAAACGTGAACACGAAGCGTAGCGCCCCGGCGCCCGCGGCGCCCATGACGAAAGGCACGGGCGCGGCGGCGGCGGCGGGTTCACGCGCGCGAAACCGCGGTTTGGCGAGGATATCGGCCTTCCCCCGCAACAGGAGCCCGATGATGGAACTGAACACCGTGATGACCGCCAATCCCGCCTGCTGCGGCCGCGAGACTTCCTTGAAGGAGGTGGCCCGGCTGATGGCCGACAACGACTGCGGGATGATCCCGGTGGTCGACCAGCAGGGCATGCCGCTGGGCACCATCACCGACCGCGACATCGCGGTGCGCGCGGTGGCGAAGGGCGGCGACATGAACAATTGCTGCGCCGGCGACTACATGAGCGAGCCGGTGCGCACGGTCTCCCAGGACAGCACCCTGGCCGACTGCTGCGCGGCGATGGAATCGGCGCAACTGCGGCGCATGCCGGTAGTCGACAGCCAGGGCCGCGTGGTCGGCGTCGTCGCCCAGGCCGACATCGCCCTCAACTCCAGCCCCTCCACCACCGCCGAAGTCGTCCAGGAAATCTCCCGCCCCAACTGACGGCGTTCCGGATGCTTTTTTTGACGTCCTGCGTCTGCACTTACCGGAAGTCGCGGGAGGTGGTGGCGAGGTTGTCCAGCAGCGGGGAGAGGTTCTCGAGGCGGGTGGCGATGAGGTGGCGGGTGCCGTCGGCGGCTTCCATGCGGCCTTCCACCGCCATCAGTTGCGATTCGAGCAAGGCGCGGCGGTCGCGTTCGGCCAGCGCGCGCCAGACCACCACGTTGACCATGCCGGTCTCGTCCTCCAGGGTCATGAAGGTCACGCCGCTCGCGGTTTGCGGTCGCTGGCGCAGGACCACCAGCCCGGCGTAGCGGGCGTGGCGCCCGTTCGGCAGCTCGGCCAGCTCGCGCGCGCGGCGGTAGCGGCGCTGCTGCAATTGCCGGCGCAGCAGTGCCAGCGGATGCGCGCCCAGGGTGAGCCCGGTGCTGGCGTAATCGGCGCGGGTGTCTTCGTAGGCGCTGGGCGGCGGGATCGCGATCCGCGTTTCCCGGGCCTGCGTCCCGGCGAACAGCGGCAGCTGCTTCTGCGCCCCGGCGCTTTGCCAGCGCGCGCGGTGGCGATGGCCGGCCAGCCCGCGCAACGCCGCGGCCTCGGCCAGTTTCGCCAGGCTGCCGCGGTCCAGGTCGGCGCGATGCACCAGGTCGTCGAGGTCGCGGAACGGCGCCTGCGCGCGCGCGGCCATGATCCGCGCCGCCGCATCCTCGCGCAGGCCGGTGATCATCCGCAGGCCCAGCCGCAGCGCCGGCTGCGCCGCCGCGTCGTCCCGCGTTTCCAGCGTGCAGTCCCAGTCGCTGTAGCGCAGGTCCACCGGGCGTACCTCCACGCCCGCGCGGCGCGCGTCGGCCACCAGCTGCGGCGGCAGGTAGAAACCCATCGGCAGCGAGTTCAGCAGCGCGCAGGAGAACACCGCCGGCTCATGGCACTTGATCCAGGCGCTGACGTAGGTGAGCAGTGCGAAGCTGGCCGCGTGCGACTCGGGGAAACCGTAGTCGCCGAAACCCTGGATCTGTTCGAACAGGCGTTCGGCGAAGGCGGTGGTGTAACCGCGTGCGTTCATTCCCGCCAGCAGCGCGTCGCGATGCTTCTCCAGGCCGCCGCGGCGTTTCCACGCGGCCATGTCGCGGCGCAGCTGGTCGGCCTGGCCGGGGGTGTAGCCGGCGGCCTCCATCGCGATGCGCATCACCTGTTCCTGGAACAGCGGCACGCCCAGGGTGCGCTGCAACACCTTGCGCAAGGCCTCGGACGGGTAGTCCACCGGTTCCAGCCCCTGCCGCCGGCGCAGGTAGGGATGGATCATGCCGCCCTGGATCGGGCCCGGGCGCACGATCGCCACCTCGATCACCAGGTCGTAGAAGGTCGCCGGCTTGAGCCGCGGCAGCATCGCCATCTGCGCGCGCGATTCGACCTGGAACACGCCGACCACGTCGCCGCGCTGGACCATGGCGTAGGTGGCGGGATCCTCGGCCGGGATCGTCGCCATCTCCAGGTCGCGGCCGCGTTGCGCGCGCATCAGGTCCAGCGCCTTGCGGATGCAGGTCAGCATGCCCAGCGCCAGCACGTCGACCTTGAGCAGGCCCATGGTGTCCAGGTCGTCCTTGTCCCACTGGATGATGGTGCGCTCGGCCATCGCCGCGTTCTCCACCGGCACCAGCTGGTGCAGCGGCTGCTCGGAGATGACGAAGCCGCCGACGTGCTGCGACAGGTGCCGCGGCTTGCCCATCAGTTCCCCGGCCAGCGCGACCAGTTGCCGCATCGCCCGGCTGCCGGGGTCGAAGCCGCGTTCGCGCAGGCGCTCCGGCGGCGGCGCGTGGCTGCTCCAGTGGCCGACGCAGCCGGCCAGCTGCGCCACCTGGTCCTCGGGCAGGCCCAGCGCGCGGGCGACATCGCGCACCGCGCTGCGCGCCCGATAGCGGATCACGGTAGCGGCCAGCGCCGCGCGTTCGCGGCCGTAGCGCTGGTAGAGGTACTGGATGACTTCCTCGCGGCGCTCGTGCTCGAAGTCGATGTCGATGTCCGGCGGCTCGTTGCGCTCCTCGGAGATGAAGCGCTCGAACAGCAGGCCCATGCGCGCCGGGTCGATCGCGGTGACGCCCAGCGCGTAGCAGACCACCGAGTTGGCGGCCGAGCCACGCCCCTGGCACAGGATCCCGCGCGAACGCGCGAAGCGGACGATGTCGTGCACGGTGAGGAAGTAGGGCTCGTAGCCCTTTTTGTGCACCAGCGCCAGTTCCTTCTCGATCAGCGCGCGCGCCTCCTCGCCTTCGCCTTCCGGCCAGCGTTCGCGCACGCCGTCCTCCACCAGTTGCCGCAACCAGGTTTGCGCGCTGTGACCCTCGGGCACCAGCTCGCGCGGATACTGGTAGCCCAGGTCCTGGTCGAGCCGGAACCGGCAGCGCGCGGCGATGCGCGTGGTTTCCTCCAGCAGTTCGCGCGGATACATGGCGGCCAGTGCGCGCGGCGTGCGCAGGTGGCGCTCGCCGTTGGCGAACAGGCGTGCACCGGCGCGGGACACGGTGGTGCGGTGGCGGATCGCGGTCATGGTGTCCTGCAGCGCGCGGCGGCCGCGCACGTGCATGTGTACGTCGCCGCTGGCGACGGCGGGAATGCCGAGATCGCGGGCGAGCGACTGCAGTTCCTGCAGGCGCCGTGCGTCGTCGGCGCTGCGATGCAGTTCCACCGCCAGCCACAGGCGGCCGTCGAAGCGTTCGCGCAGCCAGTGGCCGTCCTCGCGGGAAGGCCCGGCGCCGGGCACCCACAGCACCAGCAGGCCGGGCAGGCCGTCCTCGAGGTCTTCGCGCAGCAGCCGGTACTCGCCCTTGGCCGAACGGCGGCGGCCCTGCGTGACCAATCGGCACAGCCGGGCGTAACCGGCGCGATCCTCGACCAGCAGCACCAGCTTCAAGCCGTCCTCCAGCGTGACCTCGCTGCCGACGACCAGCTTCACCCCGGTCTCGCGCGAGGCTTCCAGTGCGCGGACGATGCCGGCCAGCGAGCATTCGTCGGTGATCGCGAGCGCGGCGTAGCCCTGCTGCCGCGCGCGTTCGAACAGTTCGGCGGCGTTGGAGGCGCCGCGGCCGAAGCTGAAGTCGGAGAGGCAGTGCAGCTCCGCATACCCCTGTAGAGCCGACCCATGGTCGGCTTCATGCAACAGCAGCCGACCATGGGTCGGCTCTACGGGAGTGCTCATGCGAACCAGCCCTGCAGCATCAGCGGGGCATCGGTGTTGCCGGCGGGCCTGAAGGCCCAGGCACGCTGGCCGTCGCGGGTCTGCACCAGGTAGTAGTCGCGGCGGACGTCGCCGCCGTCCCACCAGCCGCTTTCGATCCGTTCCGGACCGGCCAGCAGTTGCAGGCCGTAACCGCGCAACGGGATCGGTTGCGGCAGCAGCCAGGTGGGACGCGGCGCGGCGGGCACCGGCAGCCTGGTCGCCGCCGGCATCGGCACGCGCCGCCATGCCTGCTCGGGACGGTGGTCGTCGCGATCGGCCAGGCCATGCACCGCGCCTTCGCCCAGGCGCGCGCGCAGGCGTTCGCGCAGCGTGTCCCAGGGCACGGATTGCGCCGGGCGTTCATCGAACAGTTCGCGGCCGGCCGGCACGAACGGCGGCAGTTCCTCGGCCAGCAAACGCATGCCGCGCACCGGTGCGGGCACCTGCGTCTGTTCCAGCCGGCTGCGCGAGAGTTCGAACAGCAACGCCGGGTCGCGCTCGGCGGCGAGCAGGCCGACCACCACCTCCGTGTCGGCATGGTGTTCGTGTTCCAGGCGCACGACGAAGCGCTGCACGCCGCCGTCGCGGCCGGCCAGGTACGCGCCCAGGTCCGCGGTCATGCGCCGCAGCGGGAACAGCAGCGCCTGCGAACTCTCGATGTCGTAGGCCAGCTCGATGCGCAGGTCGAAGCGGTCAGGCGGTGCGTAGGCGACGATCGCCTCGGGCGCGCCGCGCAGCCGGTCCAGGTGCTGCAGCAGGCCCGGGCCGAAACGCTTGCCCAGCGCGTCGCGCGGCGCATCGAATAGCTGTCCGAGCCGACGCAGGCCCATCGCGTGCAGCGCCTCGGCCTGCCCGGGCGCCAGCAACGCCCGCGCCACCGGCGTGCGCGCCAGCGCGGTGCGCAACGTCGCCTCGTGCACGATCGCCAGGCCGTCGTGCATGCCCGCCAGGACCCGCGCCGCGCGCGGGTTGGGTGCCACCGCGATGCGATGGCCGAAGCCGAGCGCGGCCAGGTCCGCGCGCAGGCGCCGCTCGAACACCGGCCACGGCCCGAACAGGCGCAGGCTGGCCTGGATCTCGAGCACGATCGCGTCGTCGGGGGTGCCGTTGAATGCGGCGATCGCCACCTGCGAGCTGTAGCGGTACGCCCATGCGGCGAGGAATTCGCGCCAGCGCGCGACTTCGGCGCCGTCGTATTCGGCCGTGGCGAAGTCGGCCAGCAACGCGTGCGCGGCGGCCAGGGATTGCCCCGCGCGCAGGCCGGCGCGCGCCGCCGCGGCGTTGACGGCGGCCAGCACGCGCTTCTGCGCCGGCCCGGTGACCAGCGCCAACGGCGCTTCAGGCGCGGGGTGGCGGCGGAGGACGCCGTCGAGCGCCAGTTGCGGCAGGTGCAGGCAGGCCCAGAGCATGGCGGTCAACCATGCAGGTCGAAGTTGCGGGCGGGAGGCATGCCGCCGCGGCACTTGATGACGCGCAGTTTTGGCGGCGCGCCGTCGATCGACAGCCGCAACGCCGCCGGCGAGGGGTTGGCCGCGGCGCGCAGGTCGCGGAACACGAAGCCGAGCGCGCGGCCGCTGTCGGCGGCGACCTGCAGGCGGCGCAAGGCGCGGTCGTCGGCTTGGGTGCCCTTCGACGCCGGCGGCCAGGCCAGCACCGCGCCGGCGCAGCCCGCGCGCAGGCATTGTTCGGCCGCCCACGATGCTTCGCGGGGCGCGGCGTCGACGATGTGCAGGTGCGCCAGCTCCACGCCGGCCTGGCGCCAACCGGCGGGGAAGGGCAGATAGGGCGGGGCCACGAGGACCACCGGCTGGCCCGCCTGCGTCAACCGCGCCAGCGTCGGCAGCAGCAGGCGCAGTTCACCCAAGCCGTCGGCGCGCAGCAGCAGTTCGGTCAAGGCCGCTTCCGGCCAGCCGCCTTCGGGCAGTGCGTCGTCGAGCGCGGCGTGTCCGGTCGGCTGCCGCGCGCGCGGCAGCGCCACCGGCTGGCCGCGCCAGACCCGGTGTTCGTTGAGCAGCGCATCGAGGGCGACGACCTGGCCCATGGCCTACGCACGCACCAGTCCGCAATACAGGCCTTCGATGGCGAAGTCCTGGCCGCGCTGCACTTCGATCGGCGCGAACTCCGGGTTGCGCGGCAGCAGGCGCACGCGACCGCGCGCCAGTTCCAGGCGCTTGATGGTGAGTTCCTCGTCCAGCCGCGCCACCACCACCTGGCCGTTGCGCGCATCGGCGCGGCGCTGCACTGCGACCAGGTCGCCGTCGAGGATGCCTTCCTCGCGCATCGAATCGCCGTGCACGCGCAGCAGGTAGTCGGGCCGCGGCGAGAACAGCGCCGGGTCGAAACCGAGCACGCGCTCCACGCCGGCATCGGCGCCCGCGTCCGCGCCGATCGGCACGCCGGCGGCGACGCGACCCAGCACCGGCAGCGACAGCGACAGCGAAGCCTCGCCGATCCGGGCATCTCCCTTGTGGGAGCGGTGCAAGCCGCGACTGCTCCCGGGCAACCGGATCCCTCGCGCCTTCCCCGGCAGCAACACCAGGTGCCCCTTCGCCGCGATCGCCTGCAGGTGCTTCTGCGCCGCGCGCGTCTGCCGGAAGCCGAACGCACGGGCGATTTCCGCCCACGTCGGCGGCAGCCCCTCGGCCTCGATCCGCTCGCGCACGAATCCCAGGATCGCCCTTTGCCGCTCGGTCAATTCGTCCATGGTCGCAATTTTAGTACCTCTCCGGGCACGACTCCGCACCCGCAACCGATTCAACGGCTTGTCCGTCTCATCTCAAGCGACACATCAAACGCAGGACGCGTCAAAAGAGAACCCCCAGGCGCGTTACTTCTCGACGAAGGCGCGTTCGAAGACGTAGTGGCCGGGGGTGCCGATGCGGGGGGAGGCGGTGAAGCCGCGGCCGTCGAGGAGGGCGCGGAAGTCGGCCAGCATCGCCGGGCTGCCGCAGAGCATCGCCCGGTCGTGGTCCGGGTCCAGTGGCGGCAGGCCCAGGTCGCGCGCCATCTGTCCGCTGGCCAGCAGGTCGGTCAGGCGGCCGCGATGGCGCTGGCCGTTGTGCACGAAGTCCTCGCGCGTCACCGCCGGGTAGTAGTGCAATCGCCCGCGCACCAGCTCGCCGAGGAACTCGTGTTCCGGCAGCACCTGTTCGATGTCCTCGCGATAGCACAGGTCCGACGCGCGGCGCACGCCGTGGCACAGCACCACGTGCTCGAAACGCTCGTAGGTGGCCGGATCCTTGATGATCGACAGCCACGGCGCGAAGCCGGTGCCGGTGCCCAGCAGGTACAGGTTGCGCCCCGGATGCAGGTCGTGCACCAGCAGGGTGCCGGTCGGCTTGTGCCCGCGCAGTACCTGGTCGCCCGGCTTCACGTGCTGCAACCGCGAGGTCAACGCTCCATCGGGCACCTTGATGCTGAAGAACTCCAGGTGTTCCTCCCAGCTGGCGCTGGCGATCGAGTAGGCGCGCAGCAGCGGCTTGGTCGAGCCATCGGGTTGCGGGATCTCCAGCCCGAGCATGACGAACTGTCCGCTGTCGAAGCGGAAGCCGGGATCACGGGTGGTGGTGAAACTGAAATAGGCGTCGGTCCAGTGACGGACGTCCAGCACGGTTTCGGTGCCGAAGGCAGAGGACATGCGGGAATTTGCAGGGGGAAAGTCCCATTTTAGCTTCACGGCCGGGCAACGGGGCGCCAGCCACAATCCAGCACCGGAGGAGTGAACCAGGAGGGCCCATGGCGAGTTCCCGGCCACAGCCGCAAGACCCGCGCACGCGCGACCAGCTGTTCTGCCTCGAGTTGGCCAGCCAGGCGATGGATGCCTGGTTCGACCAGACCTGGGAGCAGCTGGAGCCGCTGCTGGAAAGCACCTGGGAAACCGGCGACCACGAAATGTCCTGGTGCGAGGCGCGCTGGTTCGTGAAGTGCGCCTGGACCGACTGCCTCAACCGCGGCGCCGCCGCCAAGGGCGATTTCCGCGCGACGGTGTGATCACCTGGGGCCGCGTTCCACCCTCGGCCTGGCCTTGTGGTCGCCGAACAGCGCGCTGAGCACGATCATGATCCCCAACACGGCGCCGACCAGGAACAGGAACAACGCGATCACCGGGTAGCCGCCCAGCTGCCAGCCCGACTCCACGTCCATCATCATCGCCGAAGCAACGATCAGCGCGGCCGTGACCAGTCCGGCGGCGATGCGGTTGGCGATCTTCTGCAGGCTTTCCATCAGCGGCGAATCGGCGATCCCGTCCACCCGCACCTGCATCCGGTTCTCCGACAGCAGCGACAGCAGGTCCGAGATCTTGCGCGGTGCCTCGCGCAGCAGCGACTGCACCTCGATCAGTTCGCTGGCGATGTTCGATGCCGAGAACGAACGCCGGATCCGCTCGCGCATCACGTGTTCCAGGTGGTCCTCGACCACGCACTTCACGTCCAGCTCCGGATCCAGTGCGTCGGCGACCTGCTCCAGGTTGAGCAGGGTCTTGCCCAGCAGGCTCAGCTCGGGCGGCGAACGCAGGCCGCAGGCGGTGGACATCGACACCAGTTCCAGCATCAGCCGGCCCTCGGACTGGGTGGGCGAGCGCGAATGTGCGGCGTAGCGCGCCACCGATTGCCCGACCTCGCGCATGAAGCGCTCCTCGTCGAAGCACTCCAGGCGCGTGCCCATGGCGATGGTCTCGTTGGCCACTTCCTCGCCGCGGCCGTCGACCGCGGCGAACAGCAGTTTCAGCAGTCGCTCGCGCTGTTTGGGCGGGACGTGCGCGATCATCCCCAGGTCGAACAGCGCAAGTTGGCCCTCGGGCGTGACCAGCAGGTTGCCCGGGTGCGGATCGGCGTGGATCTCGCCGTGGACGAACACCTGGTCGAGGTAGCCGCGCATCAAGGCCTCGGCCAGTTCGTCCGTGCGCACGCAGTCGCGCTGGCCGTCGTCGAGTTCGGTGACCTTGGTGCCTTCGACCAGTTCCATGGTCAGCACGCGGGTGGCGGTGAGTTCCCAGTACGGCGCGGGCACCAGCAGTTCCGGGTAGCCGCGCAGGTGTTCGCCGAAGCGTTCCAGGTTCTCGGCCTCGGCGCGGTAGTCGAGTTCGGCCAGCAGCGTCTTGCGGAATTCGTGGACCCAGTCGGAGAAATGCACGCGGCGGCCGAGATTGGTCATCTTGTCCGCGCGCCCGGCCAGGCTGGCGATCGCATCCAGGTCGGCGCGCACCTGTTCCAGCACGCCGGGCCGCTGCACCTTCACCGCCACCGGGCAGCCATCGTGCAGCCTGGCGCGATGCACCTGCGCCAGCGAGGCGCAACCCAGCGGCCGTGGATCGAAGCTGTCGAACAGGGTTTCCAGCGGTGCGCCGAGGCACTCCTCGACCACCTTGCGCACCTCGCTGAAGTGGATCGGCGCGACGTCGTCCTGCATCCGCTCCAGCGCGGCGATGTAGGGCGCCGGCACCATGTCCGGCCGGGTGGACAGCGCCTGGCCGATCTTGACGAAGGTCGGGCCGAGCGCCTCCAGGTCGTTGACGAATTCCTCCGGCTTGCCCTCGGTGGGCGGCGGTTCCGGGGACGGGCTGGCGGCGTCCAGGTCGAGCCCGGTGAATACGCCGGCGCTGCGGTATTTCAGCAGGAAACGCACGATCTGCGCGGTGCGGGCAAGGCCGCTGCTGGCGTCTGGCATGGCACGGTCCTGGCTCGGGGCCGCAAAGGGGCGGCGTTGCCCACAGCCTAGCGGCGGCGCCGTCAAGGCGACTTCATCTTCGTCGCGGCATCATGCCGCGATGCCCGGCACGCTCTACACCATCGGCCACTCCACCCGCGCGTGGGAGGAGTTCACGAAACTGCTGCACGAGAACGCGATCGATTGCCTCGTGGATGTGCGGCGGTTCGCCGGTTCGCGCCGCAATCCGCAGTATTCGCCGCTGGCGATGGGGCCGGCGCTGCAAGGCGAGGGGATCGAGTACCTGCCGATGCCGGAGTTCGGCGGGCGCCGCAAGGCCGACGAGGACAGCCGCAACGGCGCATGGCGGGTGGAGGCGTTCCGCGGCTACGCGGACTACATGGCCACGGCGGAATTCGCGCTGGCCCGCGAACGGTTGATGCAGCAGGCCTCGCGCGCTCGGACCTCGGTGATGTGCGCCGAAGCGGTGTGGTGGCGTTGCCATCGCCGCCTGATTTCCGACGACTTCACTGCCCGCGGCTGGAACGTCCTGCACATCATGGGCCCGGGCAAGCTCCAGCAACACGAACTCAACCCCGCCGCGGTCATGTCCCCCTCTGACGTCCTCGTCTATCCGCCCGCCCAGGAAAAGCTTTTTTGACGCGGATCAACGCGGATCAAGGCGGATAAGGGCGGATAAGGGCAAAAGTGGTTCCGATGCAAGGCCGGGATCGCCGTGAACCCCGTGCAAAAAATCCGCTCTCATCCGCTTGATCCGCGTCCTGCGTTTGCCATTATTTCTTCGAGCGGACGAGGAGGGTGGGGGTGCGGCCGTCGGCGGCGGTGCGTTCCTCGAGCTTGAAGTCGGGATGCGCGGCGACCAGGTCCTTGAGCTTGCGGTAGCCCCAGCTGCGCGAGTCGAAGTCCGGCGCCAGCCGGCTGAGGTTGTTGCCCACCGCGCCCAGCGTCGCCCAGCCGTTGTCGTCGGAGGCCGAATCCACTGCTTCGCGCAGCAGCAGGTCGAGCTTGCGGTCGCGCTTGAGCGGCTTCTTCTGCGCCGGCTTGCGCGCGCCGCCCTTGCCCTCGGCGGCGGCTTCCTCCTCCTCGTCCACGCCCAGGTTCTCGGTGTAGATGAACTTGTCGCAGGCCGCGACGAAAGCCTGCGGCGTCTTGCGTTCGCCGAAGCCGTAGACCGTCATCCCCTGCTCGCGGATGCGCGCGGCCAGGCGGGTGAAGTCGCTGTCGCTGGAGACGATGCAGAAGCCCTCGAGATGGCCGCTGTACATCAGGTCCATCGCGTCGATGATCAGCGCGCTGTCGGTGGCGTTCTTGCCGGTGGTGTAGTTGAACTGCTGGATCGGCGTGACCGAATGGGTCAGCAAGCCGTTCTTCCAGCCACCCAGGTGGCCCGAGGTCCAGTTGCCGTAGGCGCGGCGCACGCTGGCGTTGCCGTACTTGGCGATTTCCGCCATCAGTTGCGGCAACCGCCCGGGGTTGCTGTTGTCCGCGTCGATCAGCACCGCGAGCCGTGCGCCATTGGCCATGGAGGAACTTCCCTTGAGGGAGCGGCGGAAGCCGCGACAACGGGGAGGTTAACGCTTCGGAGTGATCCGCAGCAGCTTCCCGTCCTCTGCGTCGGTCAGCACGTACACCGCGCCATCCCCGCCGACGCGCACGTCGCGGATGCGTTCGCCCAGGTCCTGCAGCAGCCGTTCCTCGGCCGCGATCCTGTTGCCGTCCAGCGACAGGCGGATCAGGTCCCGGTCGGCCAGCGCACCCAGGAACAGGCTGTCGTTCCACGGCGAGTCCGGCTGCCCGCGCAGGAAGGCCATGCCGCTCAATCCCGGCGATTTCGCCCAGACGTGGTACGGCGACTCCATGCCCGGGGCATCGGTGCCGATGGTTTCGGGGTAGGGCTGGTTGCTGCCGTAATCCATGCCGTTGCTGATCACCGGCCAGCCGTAGTTCTTGCCGGCTTCGGGCAGGTTGAGTTCGTCGCCGCCGCGCGGACCATGCTCGCTCGCCCAGAGCACGCCGGTCAGCGGGTCGATCGCCATGCCCTGCATGTTGCGGTGGCCGTAGCTGAAGATTTCCGGGCGTGCGCCTTCGCGGCCGACGAACGGATTGTCGGCGGGAATGCCGCCCTGCAGGTCCAGCCGCACCAGCTTGCCCTGCAGCTTGTCCAGCTGCTGCGCCAAGGGCTTGTCGTTGCGGTCGCCCTGGCTGATGAAGACGTGGCCGTCGCGGTCGAAGGCGACGCGCGAGCCGAAGTGGTTGGGACCGCGCACCTTGGGCGCCTGGCGATAGACCACGCGCAGGTCGGCCAGTGCGTCGTCGCCGAGGGTCGCGGTCGCCGCCGCCGTGCCCGCGGTGCCGCCGGGGCCCGGTTCGGCATAGGTGAGCCACACGCGGCGCGACTGGGCGAAGTCCGGTGCCGGCACCACGTCCAGCAAGCCGCCCTGGCCGTGGGCCCAGACCGCCGGCACGCCGGCCAACGGTTCGGAGATTTCACCGCCTGCCGAGACGCGGCGCAGGCGCCCGGGGCGCTCGGTGACCAGGAAACCGCCGTCGGGTAGCAGCGCGACGGCCCAGGGGTGCTCGAAGCCCTGGGCCACGATGTCCACCTGTACGCCGACAGCGGCGGGCGCAGGGGCGGGCGCAGTTGCATCGGCCCCAGGCGCGGCCGCAAGCGGCGTCGCCGCCTGTTCGGTGCCGCAGGCCGGCAATGCCGCCAGGCAGATCGCGATCGCCAGTGCTCGCATCGGACTCACCTGCATGTGGCGCGCCAGGCGCGATGCCCGGATCGTATCAATCCCCGCCGCGCACCGCTTCGCCCCGGCGGCCGAAGGACGCGGCGCCGTCGTCGACGCGGATTTCATTGCGCACCTCGCGCACGCCGCTGGCCTCGGCGGCGATGTCCTCGGCGCGGTGCTTCATGCCGCGCTCGGGCACGTTGCCGGTCAGCGTGACCACGCCGTCCTCGATCATCAGCAGGATCTGGCTGGCGTCGATGTGGTCGTCGTCGGTCAGTCGATCGACGATGTCGTCGCGGATGCGCTCGTCCGGGCGCACGTAGCCCTGCGGGCCACGGCCACGGAAGCCGCGCGCCCGGCGGCCTGGCGAGGCGGCGGGATAGGTGAAGTCGCCATAGCCGCCCAGTCCTGGCTGGCCGAAGGTGTTGTCCGGATCGGCGCGGTCCTCGCCCCAGCTGCGGTTGGTGACCGAGGGCAGTCCGTCGTAGAGCTCCGGATTGCGGGGGCCGGCGTAGTGGCGCGGTTCGCGGGTGCCGGTGCCGGTGTGCGGGGTGCCGCGGTTGCGATCGTTGCGATGGGCCATGGCCGTTCTCCTCGTGCCTGCGATCGTTCCCACCCTAGTGACTGCCACGTCACGAGCGCGTCGCTTCGGAGTGGCACCCTTCAACGGTAGCCGGCCGCCTGGAGCTCGAAGAGTTCGGCGTAGCGGCCACCGGCGGCCATCAGCTCTTCGTGGGTGCCGCTGGCTTCCAGCCGGCCGTTGGCCAGCACCAGGATGCGGTCGGCCATGCGCACGCTGGAGAAACGGTGCGAGATGAGGATGGCGGTGCGTTGCTCGGACAGCTCGCGGAAGCGCTGGAACACCTCGAACTCGGCGCGCGCATCGAGCGCCGCGGTCGGCTCGTCGAGGATCATCACTTGCGCATCGCGCATGTAGCCGCGCGCGATCGCGATCTTCTGCCATTGCCCGCCGGACAGATCCACGCCGGTCTTGAAGCGCCGGCCGACCAGCTGCTCGTAACCCAGCGGCAGCGACGCCGCCACCTCGTCGGCACCGGAGCGGCGCGCGGCGCGCTCGATGCGCCCGCGGTCGTCCATCCGATCCACCTGGCCGACGCCGATGTTCTCGGCCACGGTCAGGTGGTAGCGCACGAAGTCCTGGAAGATCACGCCGATGTTGGCGCGCAGGTCCTCCAGGTCGTAGTCGCGCAGGTCGCGGCCGTCGAGCAGGATCCTGCCTTCGTCCGGGTCGTACAGCCGTGCCAGCAGCTTCACCAGCGTGGTCTTGCCGGCGCCGTTCTCGCCCACCAGTGCGAGCACCTCGCCGGCGCGCAGTTCGAAGTCGAGCCCGCGCAACGCCCAACGACTGGCTTCCGGATAACGGAAGCCGACGTTCTCGAAGGCGAAGCCGCGCGCGATCGGTTGCGGCACCGGGAGCGCGTCGGGCATCGAGCGGATCTCCGGCTGGATCTCGTAGAACGAGTACAGGTCGTCCAGGTACAGCGCCTGGCCGGCGACCTGCGAGAAGCCCACCAACAGGCCTTCGAGCAATTGCCGCAGCCGGCGGAAGCTGCCGGCGAGGAAGGTCAGGTCGCCGATGGTGAAGTCGCCCCGCACCGTGCGCCAGGCGATGTAGGCGTAGGCGACGTAGTAGCCCAGCGTCCCCAGCGAGCCGAGCAGCGTGCCCCAGAACGCGCGCTTGCCGGCCAGCGCCTTGTTGGCCTCGTAGAACCTGTCCGCAAGCGCCCGGAAGCGGGCGATGAAGAAGCGGTTGAGGTTGAAGATCTTGACCTCTTTCGCGGTCTCGACGCTGGCGCCGGTCTGGCGCAGGTAGTCGAGTTGGCGCCGTTCCGGCGTCCACGCGAAGTTGAGCGTGTAGTTGAGCGCGTTGAAGTGCGACTCGCCGACGAATGCGGGCAGCAGCGCGACCGCGAGCAGTACGATCAGCCACGGCGCGTAGACCAGCAGGCCGGCGGCGAAGCTGACGACGGTGATGATGTCCTGCGCCTGCCCGAACAGCTGGCTCATCAGGTTCATCCGGCCCATGGTCTGGCGCCGGGCGCGGTCGAGCTTGTCCTGCAGGTCGGGGTCCTCGAAATCCTCCAGGTCGAGCGTCGCCGCGTGCTCCATCAGGCGCACGCTGGTGGCGTTGGTGAAGCGCTCGGAGAGCAGTCCGTCGCTGTAGCTGACGAGGCGGCCGAACAGGTCCGAGGCGATCGCCAACACGAACTCGGCGGTGAGCAGCCAGAGCAGGTGCGAGAGCGCGCCGCTGGCCCAGGCCGTGGCGAAATCCGCGGCGACGCCGGCGCCGACCAACCGTACCGCCTCGTCGATGATCAGCTTGCCGATGTACAGGGTCGCGACCGGCACCAGCGCACGGACCAGGCGCAGCCCCAGGCTGGCCAGGGTCAGCGGCTTGCTGGTGGCCCAGATCTCGCGCAGGAACGGCGGCAGGTTGCGCAGCGCACCGACACGCTCGCGCAGGCTGGGGCGGGGGCTGGCGGGCGAGGGAGCTGGGGCGGGCATCGATCAGGATGATCCCAGACCTGAGGTGATGCCGCCTCGGCCTTGTTCGTGATCGGATCGAGGTATAACATTGGTTATAACGTCAGGTTACCCGCCAGGCCCGCCACCATGAAGCTCAAGATCACCGCCATCGGCAATTCGGCTGGCGTCATTCTCCCCAGGGAACTGCTCGCCCGACTGCGCCTGGAAAAGGGCGACGAGTTGTATGCGCTGGAGACACCCGACGGGATCCGGCTGACAGCGTTCGACCCGGAACTCGCGGCGCAGATGGAAGTGGCCGAACGCATCATGCGCGAGGATCGAAACGTGTTGCGAAAGCTCGCGGAGTGATCCTGCATGATCATATGGATCACCCGCAGCCTGGCACTCGCGATTCATGAGCGGCAGCTCGCGGAGCATGGGGGCGGGGAAGGCGTGAGGGACGAATCGCTCCTTGAGTCCGCCCTGGCTCGTCCCCGGCAGCTGCACAGCTATGGATCACCGACGCCGGACATGGCCGACCTTGCCGCGAGCCTGGCTTTCGGCCTGGCACGCAACCATCCCTTCGTGGATGGCAACAAGCGGACCGCGCACGTCTGCTATCGCGTATTCCTTGCAATCAACGATGTCGAGTTGGTCGCCAGCGAAGAGGAGAAGTACGTACAGATGCTTGCGCTGGCGGAGGGGTCGCTTTCCGAATCGGCGTTCGCCGCTTGGCTGCGGCCTCGCCTGGACGCGGAGCCGGGGAGCGTGGTCCACGAGCGGCGCGCCAGGTACGCGAAATAGGGACGCTTAGCGCTTCACCGCGATCTTGTGCAGCGCCAGCCGCGAATCCAGGGATTCGGCGGGCTGCCCCAGGTGGCGGGTGATCTCGGCCATCGCCTCGTACTCGCGGCGGTCGAGCTTGCCGTCGGCGGCGGCCAGGCGCAGCAGCACGTTGTGCAGGCGGTCGTTCTCGGCGGAGCCACCCGGGTGCGACGCGGTGAACCGCTGCAGCAGCGTCGGTGCGTCGATCTCGCGGCGCATGCCGCGCTCGAAAGCCTCCATCGCGATCGCGCGCGCGGCCAGCGACAGGTCGGTTTCGTCCATCACCAGGTTGGCGGCCTGAGACTCGTGGCTGGTGACCAGCCGGTCGGACTTGGCCACGTAACCCATCATCCCGAAGAAGACCTCAAGGATCAGCTGCTGCCCGGCATCGGGCTTGCCGCCACCGACCACATCGGTGAGCAGCAACTTGATGTCCCGCATCGCGCCGCGGATGCCGTCGAACTTTCCGGTGGCGGTGTCTGCGCCCATGTCCCTTTCCCCGTCGGTTGGCCCTGGGGCCGATCCTAGACCCTCCCGCTGGCCGTGGCATCCCTGCGGCGAGGGCGGACCAAGCCGTTGCGCGCGTTGCCAGAGCTGATCGACCGCGACGGTAGAATGCACGCTTCGCCCCCCACGTTCGAACGCCACTGTGACCCTGCTCCAGCCTCCCGCCACCCGCGCTCCGGTTTCCATCCGCCAGGAAGACCTGGTCCAGTCCATCGCCGACGCGCTGCAATACATCTCCTATTACCACCCGGTGGATTACATCCGCGCGTTGTCGGACGCCTACGAGCGCGAGCAGTCGCCGGCGGCGAAGGAGGCGATGGCGCAGATCCTGATCAATTCGCGCATGTGCGCCGAAGGCCACCGGCCGATCTGCCAGGACACCGGCATCGTCACCGTGTTCCTGAGGATCGGCATGGACGTGCGCTGGGACGACGCGACCATGGGCGTGGAGGAGATGGTCCACGAGGGCGTGCGCCGCGCCTACAACCATCCGGACAACAAGCTGCGCGCCTCGGTGCTGGCCGATCCGGCCGGCAAGCGCATCAACACCAGGGACAACACGCCGGGCGTGGTCAACGTCTCGGTGGTGCCAGGCAATACCGTGGAGGTGATCGTCGCGGCCAAGGGCGGTGGTTCGGAGGCCAAGTCGAAGTTCGCGATGCTCAACCCCTCCGATTCGATCGTCGACTGGGTGCTGAAGACCGTGCCGACGATGGGCGCGGGCTGGTGCCCGCCGGGGATGCTCGGCATCGGCATCGGCGGCACTGCCGAGAAGGCGATGCTGCTGGCCAAGGAAGCGCTGATGGAGGAGATCGACATCCAGCAGCTGATCGCGCGCGGCCCCTCGAACCGGATCGAGGAGCTGCGCATCGAGATGTTCGAGAAGGTCAACGCGCTGGGCATCGGCGCGCAGGGCCTGGGCGGCCTGACCACCGTGCTCGACGTCAAGATCAGGGATTACCCGACCCACGCGGCGAACCTGCCGGTGGCGATGATCCCGAACTGCGCGGCCACCCGCCATGCGCATTTCGTGCTCGACGGCAATGGCCCGGTGATGCTGGATCCGCCGTCGCTGCAGGATTGGCCGAAACTCACCTTCGACACCTCCAAGGGCCGGCGCGTGGACCTGGATGCGGTGACGCCCGCCGAGGTCGCCAGCTGGAAGCCCGGCGAGACGCTGCTGCTCAACGGTAAGCTGCTCACCGGCCGCGACGCGGCGCACAAGCGGCTGGTCGGCATGCTCGATCGCGGCGAGCCGCTGCCGGTGGACCTGCGCGGCCGCTTCATCTACTACGTCGGCCCGGTGGATCCGGTGCGCGACGAAGTCGTGGGTCCCGCCGGCCCGACCACCGCCACGCGCATGGACAAGTTCACCGCGCAGGTGCTGGAGCAGACCGGGCTGCTGGGCATGGTCGGCAAGGCCGAACGCGGGCCCGTTGCCATCGAGGCGATCCGCAGGCACAAGTCCGCCTACCTGATGGCGGTCGGCGGCGCCGCATACCTGGTGTCGAAGGCGATCAAGGCGGCGCGCGTGGTCGCGTTCGAGGACCTGGGCATGGAGGCGATCTACGAGTTCACCGTGCAGGACATGCCGGTGACGGTGGCGGTGGATGCCAGTGGCGAGTCGGTGCACCAGACCGGGCCGCGCGAATGGCAGGCGCGCATCGGCAAGATCCCGGTGGTCGTGGCCTGAACCTGCGTGGGGGCGGCTCGGGCGTACCCGCGCCAAGTCGCTCCCCGATACTCGCTTGGTTGGCCCGGATACGCCCGAGCCGCTCCGATTAGAATCGGCCACCAGGGAGGGAATTTGCCATGAAGGCACGACGGATTCTTTCGATGGACGGCGGCGGCATCCGCGGCCTGGTCACCTGCGAATGGCTGGCCGGGGTCGAGGATGCGCTGGCTGCGGCGGGCAAACCCGGTTTGTCCCGCAATTTCGACCTGCTGGCCGGCAGTTCCACCGGCGCGATCATCGCCTGCGGGCTGGCGATCGGCTTGTCGCCGCGCGACATGGCGGCGCTGTACCGCAGGCATGCGCACACCATCTTCCCGGGCATCGCCGGGCGGCTGTGGTCGCGCGCCGGCCGTTTTTTCACCGAAGGCGTGTCGGCGCCCAAGTACGACGGCAAGGGCCTGGAAAAGGTGCTGAAGGAAGTCTTCGGCAATACCACGCTGGGCCAGGCCAAGCGGCCGGTGATGATCACCAGCTACGATACGATTTCGCGCAAGCCGGTGATGTTCAAGAGCTTCAAGGCCGCGCACAAGGCGATCCCGATGTGGGAAGCCTGCCGCGCCTCGGCCGCGGCGCCGACGTATTTCCCGGCCCACGGCATGAGCGTGGAAGGGCGCACGTGCGCGCTGATCGACGGCGGAATGCTCGCCAACAACCCCACCGCCTGCGCGATCGCCGAGGCCTTGCGCAAGGACGCCGGCGCCGACGTGCCGAAGGACCTGGTGGTGGTGTCGATCGGCAGTGGAGAACACACCCGCAGCATCGACCTGAAGTCGGCGCGCGAGTGGGGCGCGCTGGAGTGGGCGGTCCCGATCATCGACGTGCTGTTCGACGGCAGCGCCGAGTCGGTGGACTACATCGCCCGCCACCTGGTCGGCGAGGGCTACTTCCGGCTGCAGGCCGAACTGCGGATCGGCATGGACGACATGGACGACGTCAGCGGCACCAACCTGGCCGCGCTCGAGGCCACCGCGCGCGAGTACCTGATGCTCCCCGCCACCCGCAAGCGCCTCCGCACCCTCGCTGCGCTCCTGTAGTAGAGCCGGCCCATGGCCGGCTTCAATACCACTCCATGAGCGAGATCCCGAGCCCGATATAGGTCGCGCGGTGGTTGTAATCCACCATGCTCTCGCCGTAGCCGTCGAACACCTGCAGGTGGCCGCGGAAGGTGTCGTGGAGCGGGAACGCCCAGTCGAACTGCACCGCGCCGTGCGACTGCGCGCCGCCCCGCAACGAGTGCCGCAGCATCAGCGACAGCTGGTGGCCATTGGGCAGCACCCTCACCAGGGTCGCGTCGCCGCGGCCCATGTAATCGGAGATGTCCGGGTTGTCGTCGCCGCCGCCGGGCTCGGGCATGCGCACCCAGGGTCGCAGGTTCAACGCCCAGCCGTCGCGGTCCATGCCGAAGTTGAACACCAGCCGGTTCCAGCTGCGCGACAGCGGGTTGTCGCGGCCATTGGACTGGTGGTTGATGCCGACCGCCGCCAGCCGCCCCTTCCAGCCGAGCAGGTTCCAGCCGGTGCGGAAGGCGAGCATCACTTCCGGCTCGTAGTTGGTCTCGCGGAACATGCGCGAGGATTCGCCGTTGTAGACCTGCCAGTGCGAGGCCTGGGTATAGGCCATCCAGATGTCGCCGTTGTCGCCGAACAGGTTCTCCACCGCCTTGGTCTTGAAGCTGATCTGGAACTTCGCTTCCAGCGAGTCGATCGGCGTGTCGCCGCCGCCTTCGCCCAGCGACGGCGAGAACGGGTCCTCGTTGACGTTGCTGGTGGCGAACAGCGGGAACAGGTAGACCGGTTTGTAGGCGCGGAAGTTGAAGATGCCGAGCTTGGAACTGGCGGCGAGTTCCCAGCGGTTGTCCAGCAGCGAGCCCTTGCCGGCATTGGCGATCGCCGCGAGCGCGGCCGGGTCGGTGACGGTCGGTGCGTCGCGGCGGAACAGGCTGGGCGCGCCGTATTCGGCGCGCGCGGCATCGGCGACGGCATCGGCCTGCTGCGGCGTCGACAGTTCGCGTTTCATCGCGGCGTCGTAGCAGGCCAGGCGGGTGGCGGCGATCTCCACCGCCACGCAGGCCTCGATGCCGGGATGCGCTTCCTCCGTCGGTGCCTGCGCCTGCGCATGCGCTGCCAGCGGGGCAAGCAGCAGCGGGATCGGCAGGCAACGGGCGAGGATGGCGCGCATGGGCGCCCATCTTACGGTGGCGGAGGCGCCGCGGCGGGCTTTGGATCGGTTTCCGGCGAAGCCAGGTTCTCGTCGTCGTGGGCGCGCTGGGCGGCGGCCAGTTGCTCGTCGATGTCGCGGTTGACCGAGGTGTCGCCGCTGGGCTCCGGCGGCGGCCCAGGCACCGGAAGCGGCAGCGGTTCCCGGCTTTCCTCGCGCAGGTAGCGCACGGTCTCCGGCCCGTGGACGCCGGCCTTGGCGAATGCGCCGCGGACCGCGCGCAAGGCCTCGCTGCGGGTCTTGCCCAGGTCGTTGCGGCGCTGGTCGATCCAGCCGAAGAAGCGCAGGTCCAGGCCCTTGGCGTTGTAGCCGTCCACCGACGAGGATGGCGCCGGATCGAGCAGCACCCCGTCCACCTGCGCGATCGCCGCAAGGCCCGCTTCACTGGCGTGGTGCGCGGACTCGGACGGGTCGATCGGCAGCACGAAGTCGAAGCGCCGACGCGGGTTGGCGGTGTAGTTCAGCACCACCGACTTGAACACCAGCGCGTTGGGCAGCGACAACTGGTTGCCGTCCAGGGTCATCAGCAGGGTCGCGCGCGAGGTCAGCGCGATCACCTTGCCCTCGTACTTGTCCACCACCAGGTGGTCGTCCGGCGCGAACGGGCGGCGCAGGCTCAGCAGGATGCCGGCCATGTAGTTCTCGGCGATGTCCTTGAAGGCGAAGCCGACGACCAGGCCGATCACGCCCGCCGACCCCAGCACCGCGCCGACCAGCGCGGTGGCCCCCAGCAGGTTCAACGCCAGCACCAGGCCCAGCACCACCACCACCGACTGCACCAGCCGCCGCACCAGCCCTTCCAGGAACGGGTTGCGCTGGCGCCGGCGCAGCCAGGCCATCGGCCGGCGCGCCAGCAGTTTTCCGGCCAGCACCGACAGGTACACGATCGCCAGGGCGACCACCAGCAGCGGGATCGCGCCGACCAGCCGCACCAGTTTCTGTTGCGTCTGCGCCAAGGCCGCCCGCATGCGTTCAGGGAGGTTGGCGCTGATCGCGACCTGGTTGGACACCGCGCCGACGCCATCCACCGACTTCGCCAGCGTGCCGGCCAGGTCGCGGTCGGCATCGGCCAGCACTTCGCCACCCAGGGTGACGATGCCGGAGTTCACCGCCACGGTGACCTGCTGCAGGCGGGGATGTCGCAACAGCCGGGCGGTGACCGCGGAGGCGATGCGCGAGTCGCTCTGCTCGCCGGCGCGCACTTCCGCGGCAAGGTCCCTGGCCTCCTGCGACGCCGGTTGCTGCAGGACTTCGGTGGCCTGCTCGATGACCGGCTGGGGCGCTTCCGGATCTTCGGTCGCGGATTGGGCGTGGGCCAGGAGGGGCGGAATCGAAAGCAGGAGCAAGATCAAAAGCAAGAGCGGGCGCGGCTTGCGCCGCTCCCACAATGGAGAGTGCGGCGGACTCATAGCTGGGTGCGGATGGGGCGGATGAATTTCTCCGCGAACTTTTCCTTCCACGGGCGCTGCTTCCAGGTCTCGTAGGTGTAGCGCTTGGTCGGTACCAGGTCCTGTTCGAAGACCTGGGTCATGCGCTCGGCGAACGCCCGATCATAGACGTTGAGGCTGGCCTCGTCGTTGAGGCGGAACGAGCGCAGGTCGAAGTTGGTCGAACCCACCGACACCAGCTCGCGGTCCACGATCAGCACCTTGTTGTGGAACATGGTCGGCTCGTATTCGTACATTTCCACGCCGGCCAGCAACAGTGGTCCCCAGCCATCCTTGGACGCCAGGCGCGCGGCGTCGGAATCGGTGTTCTTGCCCGGCATCAGCACGCGGATGCGCACCCCGCGATGGCGCGCGGCCACCAGCGCCTTGGTGATCAGCTCGTCGGGGATGAAATAGGCCGCCGAGAGGTCGATGCTGTGCTCGGCCGCGGCGATCGACATCAGGAACATCAGGTGCATGCTCTCGCTGCCGCCGGCGGGAGAGCTGATGAACAGGTGCGCGTCCATCCCGCCGGCCTTTTCCATCGGCGGGAAGTATTCGGCACCATTGAGGATGCGGCCGGTGGACTTGATCCAGTTGTCGTTGAACGCGGCCTGCATCTGCGCCACCACCGGGCCTTCGATGCGGAAGTGCACGTCGCGCCAATGGTCCGGGTCCTGCGCGTGGCCCTTCCACGGATCGCCGATGCCGACGCCGCCGGTGAATCCGATCCGTCCGTCCACCACCAGCAGCTTGCGGTGGGTACGGTTGTTCATGCGCGACAGGTTGTACCAGTGCAGCGGCCGGTAGCGGACCACGTGCACGCCCGCGTCCTCCATCTCCTTGAGTTGCGACTGGTCCATGCTGGCGCTGCCGACCCAGTCGATGGTCACGTTCACCGTGACCCCGGCGCGCGCGCGCTCGCTCAGCGCATCGGCGAACCACTGGCCGACTTCGCCTTCCCAGTAGATGTAGGTCTCGAAAGTGATCGTGTGCTGCGCGCCGCGGATCGCTTCGAGCATTGCCGGAAAGATCTCCGCGCCGTTCTCGAGGTCGGTGACGTGGTTGCCGGGCAGGATCGAGGGCCCGAGCATCACTCCCATCTCGCGGCGGAACTGCGGGTCGGCGACGCCGTAGCGATGCTCGATCTTCCTTTCCAGCTGCTTGGTCGGCGTGGCGAAATTCAGGGCGATGACGACCGCCAGGCCGGTGAGCAATGCGGTGATGACGACGGTCCAGATCATGCGTTTGCGGCTCCATCCTGGATTCCAGTGGCGCAGCATGGGCTCAGTTCCACCATGCCCATGCGAAGAGGCCCAGCATCGCCAGGGCCAGCATCAGCTTCAGGGCGATGCCGAAGACGATGCCCATCCACGTGCCGAAGCCGACCCTGGTGGCCTGGCCCAATCCGGCCTGGTCGAGCCGCCGGCCGTGCAGCAGCTCGCCGGCCAGCGCGCCGAGGAAGGGGCCGACGAAGAGGCCCAGCGGGCCCATGAACAATCCGAACAGGGTGCCGAGCACGGCGCCCAAAATCGCCAGTTTGCTGGCGCCCACGCGTTTGGCCCCCATTGCCGTGGCCCAGAAATCCACCGCCACCGACAGCAGCGTCAGCACGGCCAGGGCGACCAGCGTGCCGGCGCCCACCTGTTCGAATCCGCCGGCGAAGGCCGCAAGCAGCAGGCCGGCGAAGATCAACGGGATGCCGGGCAGCGCCGGCAGCAGGATGCCGGCAAGTCCGACCAGGACCAGCAGCGCGGCAAGCACGTAGAGCAGGGTCATCGGGCCTCCATGGGAAAACGGCCCGCCGAAGCGGGCCGTCCCATCCTAACCACATGCCTGTGTAGAGCCGACCCATGGTCGGCTTCACGGACCCCCTCAGTTCTGCGAGGGGTGGTTCTCGGCGAAGTACTCGTGGTTGTCGGCGTTGTTGAGCGCGCCGGCCGGATCGCTGGCCGCCAGGTTCTTCGCCCCGGTCTGGCCGTAGACGATGTCGTCGGTGCCGGCGACGACGTTGAAGTGGCTCATTTCGTGGATCAGGGTGCCGCCCTTGGAGTCGGTGCCGGCCAGCGGCGCGCTCCAGAACGCACGGCAGACGAAGATCTCGTACGGCCGGGTCGGGTAGACATAGGCGTAGTAGTTCTGGTTGCAGCCGCAGTTGATGGTGATCTCGCCGCTGTTCTGGTCCATCGCCGCGTCGATCGCCTGGAAGTGGTCCAGCGCGGTGGCGTAGCGCTGGCTGCTGTAGGCGCCGAACCAGGTGGTGTAGCGCGGGCCGACGGTGCCGCCCGACAGGTATTGCTTCGAGTTTTCGCTGTAGGCGCGGGCCTGGTTGACGGCATCCATCGCGGTCGCCGCCTGGGTCGCGTCGCAGCTGGCGAAGGTCACGCCGCTGCCGCCGCCACCGCCGCAATCCTGCTTGCGCGGATTGCAGGGCTTGCCCTTGGCGCTGCGGTCGGGCTTGGCCGCCTGGCCGTCGAACCACACGCGCAACGGCGCGCTGCGCAGCACCATCGGCAGGCCGCGCTCGCCCACCAGCATCGCGCCGCCGGACAGCGAGGCATACTGCAACGGCGAGGCCAGCGTCACCTGGTACTGGCCGCGGGCCTGCATGGCGTATTGCGCCGGCAAGTCCACCACGGCGCGATGGCTGCGGCCCGGCTGCAGCACCACGAAGTCCCCGGCCTGGGGCAGGCCGCGCTTGGCGAGCTTGCCTTCATAGGCCACCGGCTCGCCGTCGAGGCTGATGCGGAACAGTTGCGCAGTCGGGTCGCCGCCGGGCAATTGCCACGCCGGCACGCGCACGGCCTTGCGCGCGGTGTTGGTGACGGTGACTTCCAGGGCGCCGTTACCCAGGGCCTGCATGCCCACGCGCAACGGATTCGGGGCCTTTGCCGGGGGCGCGGCGATCGCGGCAGCGACCGCGCCTGCCAGCACCGCGGACACGGCGAACAACGGGACGAGCGAACCTTTCATTCGGAACCTCCTGTTCGTGGATGACGGGTCCGCCGTCCGGCGGACAGCGCACCGTACGCCGCGGTGAAGGGCCGGCGCATCGTGCAGCGCATCATCGGCGCAAGAAAAAAGGCCCGCTCGCGCGGGCCTTCTTCGTGCACTGCGTTGCGAGGGCCGTGCGTGTCAGCGCGCCCAGGCGCGGCCGTCGTAGACGCGCACGTACGAGCCTTCGCGGATGCCGCCCAGGTCGTTCTGGTTGACCACCGTGGTGCGGCCGTCGTCCAGGCGCACCGTCACCCGATAGGTGCCGTTGTTGGCCTGCACCCGGTTCTGGATGGCGTTGCCGGCCAGCGCGCCGGCCACCGCGCCCACCGCCGTGGCGGTGTTCTGGCGGCCCTTGCTCTCGTCGTCGGCGAGCTCGCGGCCCGCGGCCGCGCCGACCACCGCGCCGACCACCGCGCCGGTGGCGTTGGGCACTGCACTGCCGCCGCCGGAAATCACCTCGATCCGGGTGACGGTGCCGCAATCGTTGTAGCAGGCGCCGGCGGGCGCGTTCGCGCCGTAGTAACCATTGTTGGCGTAGCCGGGTGACGTCGCGCAGCCGGCGGCGGCCAGGCAGGCGGTGAGCGCCGCGGCGCCGAGCAGTCGGTTGGGGGAAAGTTGCATGGGGGCCTCCAGCGATGGGATTCGGCCCATCGTCGTGAGGCGGGTGTGCACACCCCGTAGAGCCGACCCATGGTCGGCTGCCTTCATTCAGGAAACAGGGGCCCTAGTTGCGGAAATCCTGGTGGCAGGCCTTGCACTTGCTGCCGACGGTCTCGATCGCCGCTTCCACGCCGGGGCAGGCGATGGGCGGGCTGGCCAGCACTTCGTCCAGGCTCGCGCGCAGGTCCGCGGAGTGCTGGGCGAAGCGCTGGTCCTCGCGCAGGTCGCCGAACGCCGGCTCGATGTCGTTGGCCATGATCCGCAGGGTCTGCAGGTGCGGCAGCGTGTCGGTGGCGGTGCAGCGGTTCTGCTTGACGTTTTCGCCCAATGCGCCCAGGTGCGCGTCCATGACGTGCATGACGCTCTCGTGGAAATGGTCCTTGCGCGCATCGAGCGCACGCAGCGCCATCACCGTGGCGACGATGCCGACCACCAGGCCGACCAGGAACAGGAAGAAGTAGCGGGCGGCGGCGTTGCCGGAAGGCTTCGGCCGCGGCGCGGGCGTGTCGGTTCCAGGCGTGCTCAAGGTCCATTTCCCCTAGGTCCGTGACGGGGCGAACGTTAGCATGGCGGGATGGACATGTTCGACACCGACCACGTGCTGCGGGACCGCTTCGCCGGCATCGACCGGCTGTACGGGCAGGGCGCCATCGAGCGCCTGTCGAAGGTGCGGGTGGCGGTCGTGGGCCTGGGCGGCGTCGGCTCCTGGGCGGCCGAGGCGCTGGCGCGCAGCGCGGTCGGGCACCTGTCGCTGATCGACGCCGACGACCTGTGCCTGTCCAACACCAGCCGGCAGTTGCCGGCGGTGGCGGGGCAGTACGGGCGCAACAAGGCGGTGGCGATGGCCGAGCGCTGCCGCGCGATCAACCCGGCGATCGAGGCGCGCGCGGTCGAGGCGTTCCTGACGCCGGCGAACCTGGAGGCGATGCTGGGTGACGGATACGACCTGGTGCTCGACGCCTGCGACAGTTTCCGCACCAAGGTCGAGGCGATCGCGTGGTGCCGCCGGCGCAAGTTGCCGGTGATCACCGTCGGCGCCGCGGGCGGCCGCACCGATCCGACGCAGGTGCGGGTGCGCGACCTCTCGCGCACCGAGCACGACGCGATGCTGTCGATGATCCGCAAGAAGCTGCGGGGCGAGTTCAATTTCCCGAAGAACCACGATCGCTACTTCGGCGTGCCGGCGGTGTACTCGCTGGAGAACGTGCGCTACCCGCAGGCCGACGGCAGCGTCTGCGGCCTGCGTCCGAAACTCGACCGCGACGCCGCGCTCAAACTCGATTGCGGCGCCGGCCTCGGCGCTGCCACCCACATCACCGGCGCCTTCGCCTTCGCCGCCACCGCCAAGGCCCTGGAAATCCTCCTGAAGGGCCAGGCGGGCGCAGGACGCGGATCACGCGGATAAGAGCCGATCAACACGGATAAAGACGATAGTTGCTGAGCGCGCGCTTGGAGATCGCAGGAAACCACTACAGAAGATCCGCGTTCATCCGCTTCTATCCGCGTGATCCGCGTCTAAAAGGGAACCATCCGACGGGAGGTTGAACAGGCGTTCGGCGTTGGCGGTGGTGATGGCGGCGATTTCGGCGGGGTCCTGGTCGCGGATCACGGCGATGGCATCGAGCACGGCGGTGAGGCGGGCGGGTTCGTTGCGCTGGCCCTGGGTGTGGCAGTCGGGTTGGTCGGGCGCATCGGTTTCCAGCAGCAGGTACTGCAGCGGCATCGACGCGGCCAGCCGGCGGATGCGCCTGGCGCGTGCATAGGTGACCGGCCCGCCGAGGCCGACCAGGAAGCCGTTTTCCCACAGCTGCTCGGCTTGCTGCCGACTGCCGGAGAAGCTGTGCACCACGCCGCGCAGGCCGCCGACCCGGCGGATGGCCAGCAGCACCTCTTCCACCGCGCGCCGCGCATGCACGATCACCGGCAGGTCGAACTCGCGCGCGATCTCCAGCTGCGCTTCGAAATAGTGCAGCTGCGCCGCGCGGTCCAGGCCCTCGACGAAATGATCCAGCCCGCATTCGCCCACCGCCAGCGGCCGCTCGCGTTCGATCCACTCGCGCAACTGCCCGAGATGCTGCGGCGCGTGGCCGGCGAGGAAGGTCGGGTGCAGGCCGTACGCCGGGAACAGGCCTTCGATCGCCGCGCAGACGTCACGCAGCTTCGGCCAGGAGATGGCGTCGACCGCCGGTACCACCTGCCGCGCGACGCCCGCCGCGCGCGCACGTTCGACGACCGCCGCGCGGTCGGCATCGAACTCGTCGGCATCGATGTGGCTGTGGCTGTCGACCAGCTGCATGCGCTCAGCCCGCGTTCTTCCCGCGGTTCTTCCAGCTCGCCAGCAGCAGCGTGCCCAGGCCCAGCAGGATTTCGTCGACCAGCGGGATGACGTCCGGCACCACCAGGTCGACCACGAACAGGGCGGCCGCCAGCAGGAACAGGCGAGGGAAGCTCAACCGCGACAGCCAGCGCAGCGCGGGGGCAAGCAGTGGATTGGCCATGGCCCGTTCCGGAACGTGGAATGAAGTGTGACCACGCTAGCAGATCGATCCGTCGCACGGCGCGCACGCGGTGCTGGTTAATCGGGCAGTCATGCACGTCGAGGCGAGGGCAGTTCGTGTTCAGCCTCGCGGTGCTGGAATCCGGATCGAGATGACGAAGTGCGGACGACCGCACCCGAGGAGGCGACATGAAGAGCAATACCCTTGCAATCGCACTGGCCGCGTTGCTGGTTGGTGGCGTGGCCGTGGCAGCCTTCCAGAACAACGACCGGAACGACAATGCCTTCTTCACGGACGAGAACAGCGTCGGCGAGCAAGGCGCGCAGCGCGCCGGCCTGGAGTACGCACAGGTGCTCGAGGTGGCCCCGGTCACCGAATCGCGCGAACGCTATGCCACCGTGATTGGCACCGAGCCGGTGCGCGAGACCAGCACCACCACCGTGCCGCGCGAGGTCTGCGAGGACGTGGTCGTGGCCGAGCGGATGCCCGAGCGCGACGGCAACGTCGGCGGCACCGTCGCCGGCGCCGTGATCGGCGGCCTGGTCGGCAACCAGGTCGGCGGCGGCAACGGCCGCAAGCTCGCGACCGTGGGTGGCGCGGTGGCCGGCGGCATGATCGGCAACCGCGTGGACCGCAACCATGTCGGCGGCCAGGTGGTGAACCGGACCGAGCGTCGCTGCCACACCGCCAACAGCACCTCGTCGTCCTCGCGGACCGTGGCCTGGAACGTGACCTACCGCAACCCGGACGGCACGACCGGCTCGATGCGCACCGACAGCAAGCCGGGCGAGCGCATCGCGCTGGGCAGCGAGGACGTGCCGGTCGCCTATGACGTGACCTATCGCTACGACGGCCAGGAAGCCACCGTGCGCCTGCCCGAACGCCCGGCCGGCGACCGCTTGCCAGTGGTCGATGGCCAGGTCGTCACCCAGGTGGCCGCCGTCTCCGGTACCAATCGCCAGTAGGCGATACGGGGAATACGGCGACTCCGCGGGCCCGGCAGTGCCGCCGGGCCCGTGTCTTTTTGCGACAATGGCGGTTTCCAATCCGGGGAACCCGTACCGCCATGGCCCTGCACCCCTACGATCTGTTCGACGTCCGCTCCCTGCTCAGCGAGGAGGAGCGTGCGGTGCAGGACTCCGTCGCCCGGTTCACCGATGAGCGCGTGCTGCCGATCATCGGCGCGGCCTTCGACGAGGGCCGGTTCCCGAAGGAACTGGTGCCCGAGATCGCCGAAATGGGCCTGCTCGGTTCCTCGCTGCCCGAGGAATACGGCTGCGCCGGGCTCAACGGCACCAGCTACGGCCTGATCTGCCAGGAACTGGAGCGCGGCGACAGCGGCATCCGCAGCTTCGTCAGCGTGCAGTCTTCGCTGTGCATGTATCCCATCTACGCCTACGGCAGCGAGGAGCAGCGCGGGCGCTGGTTGCCGGACATGGCGGCGGGCAAGGTCATCGGCTGCTTCGGCCTGACCGAACCGCACGGCGGCTCGGACCCGGCCAACATGAAGACCCATGCCCGGCGCGACGGCGACGACTGGGTGCTCAACGGCTCGAAGATGTGGATCACCAACGGCAACCTGGCCGACATCGCCATCGTCTGGGCGCAGACCGACGACGGCATCCAGGGCTTCGTGCTGGAGAAGGGCATGGCCGGCTTCAGCGCCCAGGAGATCAAGCACAAGATGAGCCTGCGCGCGTCGGTGACCAGCGCGCTGTTCTTCGACAACGTGCGCGTGCCCGACGCCAACCGCCTGCCCAACGTCAAGGGACTCAAGGGCCCGCTGGGCTGCCTCACGCAGGCCCGTTACGGCATCACCTGGGGCCCGGTGGGCGCCGCGATCGCCTGCCTCGACGAGGCGCTGAAGTATTCCAAGGAACGCATCCTGTTCGGCCGCCCGGTGGCCGCGACCCAGAGCGCACAGCTGAAGCTGGCCGACATGGCCCGCCGCATCACCGGCGCGCAGCTGCTGGTGCTGCAGCTCGGCCGCTTGAAGGACGCCGGGAAGATGGCGCCGCAACAGGTGTCGCTGGCGAAATGGAACAACTGCCGCATGGCGATCGACATCGCCCGCCAGTGCCGGGACCTGCTCGGCGCCGCCGGCATCACCACCGAGCACGCCGCGATCCGCCACGGCCTGAACATGGAATCGGTGATCACCTACGAGGGCACCGAAACCGTGCACCAGCTGGTGATCGGCCGCGAACTGACGGGCATCAACGCGTTCTGACCGTGGAACTGCGCACCGACCGCTTGCTGCTGCGCCTGCCGCAGACCGGCGACTTCGACCGCTACGCCGAAACCATCGGCGACGAGGTCGCCGCGCGCTACATCGGCGGCGCGCAATCCCGCGCGGGCGCCTGGCGCCGCTTCCTGCAGATGCCGGGCGCCTGGGCGCTGCAGGGCTTCGCCATGTTCTCGGTGGTGGAGAAGTCCAGCGGCCTTTGGGTGGGCCAATGCGGCCCGTGGCGCCCGGAGGGCTGGCCCGGCAACGAGGTCGGCTGGACCTTCCATCGCGACGCATGGGGCAAGGGTTACGCCACCGAAGCGGCGACCGCGGCGATGGATTACGCCTTCGACACGCTCGGCTGGGACCGCGTGATCCATTGCATCGATCCGGACAACCTCGCCTCGCAGCGCGTCGCCCTGCGCCTGGGTTCGCAGAACCAGGGCCCTGGCAAGCTGCCGGCGCCGTACGAGCATTCACCGACCGAAATCTGGGGGCAGTCGCGCGCCGAGTGGCAGGCGCGACGTGCATCCGCCGCCTGAGGGGAACCATGTCCACCGTCGCCAAACCGATCCCAGCGCGCATGAAGGGCCTCAACCGGGCCGAGATCTGCGACGTCAACTTCCAGGAGTTCGTGCGCGACTGGAACGGCAGCGTTGCCACCACGCCTGGCGCCGGCCACTCGATCCTGCCCGGCAGCGCGCTCGACGCGCGCGGCTTCCGCGAACTGTTCGAATCGCAGCTGGTCAGCCGCCACCTCGACCTGATGGCGCGCGTGCTGCGCGTGCAGAACAAGGTCTTCTACACCATTGGTTCCTCCGGACACGAAGGCAATGCGATGGTGGCGCGGGCGACGCGGCATACCGATCCGGCGTTCCTGCACTACCGTTCCGGCGGCTTCATGGCCGAGCGCTTCCGCAAATTGCCGGGCATGGACCCGGTGATGGATTCGGCGCTGTCGTTCGCCGCGTCGAAGGATGATCCGGCGTCCGGCGGGCGCCACAAGGTGTGGGGCAGCAAGCCGCTGTGGGTGCTGCCGCAGACCTCGACGATCGCCTCGCACCTGCCCAAGGCCTTCGGCACCGCGATCGCGATCGAGCAGGCGCGCCGCATCGGACACGCGCTGCCGATCCCGCAGGACAGCATCGCGATCTGCTCGTTCGGGGACGCCTCCAGCAACCACGCCACCGCGCAGACCGCGTTCAACGCCGCGGCGTGGACCGCCTACCAGAAGCTGCCCGCGCCGGTGCTGTTCGTGTGCGAGGACAACGGCATCGGCATCTCGGTGAAGACGCCCGACGGCTGGGTCGCGCGCAACTTCGCGCATCGGCCGGACCTGGACTATTTCGCCGCCGACGGCCTGGACCTGGCCTCCGGGTACGGCGACGTCGAGCGCGCGGTCGAGCATTGCCGGCGCACGCGCCGGCCGACCTTCCTGCACCTGCGCACCACCCGGATCATGGGCCACGCCGGCACCGACTTCGAGATCGAATGGCGCTCGATCGAGGAACTGTGCGCGGTGGAGGCCACCGATCCGTTGCTGCGTTCGGCGGCGATCGCGCTCGAATCCGGGTTGATGTCCAGGGACGAGATCCTCGGGCTGTACGAGGACACGCGGAAGAAGTGCTTCGCCGCGGCCGAGGCGGCCGACCGGCGCCCGCGGCTGTCCTCGCTGCAGGAGGTGATGGCGCCGCTGGCGCCGTACACGCCGGGCGCGGTGAAGGCCGAGGCCGAACGCGCGCCGGCAGCCGAGGCGCGCGCCAGGGCATTCGGCGGCGAGGACAAGCTGCCGGAGAAGCAGGCGCCCAGGCACCTCGCCATCCAGATCAACAACGCGCTGCACGACCTGTTCGCCAAGTACCCGGAAACGCTGCTGTTCGGCGAGGACGTGGCGCAGAAGGGCGGCGTCTACACCGTCACCAAGGGCCTGCAGAAGGCGTTCGGACCGCGCCGCGTGTTCAACACGCTGCTGGACGAGACCATCATCCTGGGGCTGGCGCAGGGCTTCGCCAACATGGGCATGCTGCCGCTGCCGGAGATCCAGTACCTGGCCTACCTGCACAACGCCGCCGACCAGATCCGCGGCGAGGCGGCGAGCCTGCAGTTCTTCAGCAACGACCAGTACCGCAACCCGATGGTCGTGCGCATCGCCTCGCTCGGCTACCAGCGCGGCTTCGGCGGCCATTTCCACAACGACAACTCGATCACCGCGCTGCGGGACATCCCCGGCCTGGTGGTCGGTTGCCCCTCGCGCGGCGACGACGCGGCGACGATGCTGCGCACGCTGGCCGCGCTGGCGAAGGTGGACGGGCGCGTGTGCGCGTTCCTCGAGCCGATCGCGCTGTACATGACCAAGGACCTGCACGAGGCCGGCGATGGCGGCTGGCTCACCGAATACCCCGCGCCCGACCAGGCGATGCCGCTGGGGGAGGGCCGCGTCTACGGCGAAGGCAACAACGACCTGGTGGTCTTCACCTTCGGCAACGGCGTGCCGATGAGCCTGCGCGCCGCGCGCACGATCGAGGCGAAGCACGGCTGGAAGGTGCGGGTGTGCGACCTGCGCTGGTTGGTGCCGCTCAACGAAGCCTGGATTCGTGAGCAGGCCGCCAGCGCGAAGCGCATCCTCATCGTCGACGAAGGCCGCCGCAGCGCCGGCGTGGGCGAGGGCATCATCACCGCGGTGGTCGAAGGCGGCTTCGGCGCGCGCCCGTTCCGCCGCGTCGTCGGCGCCGACACCTTCACCCCGCTCGCCGGCGCTGCGTTCCTGGTGATCCCCAGCGAAGAGGAAATCGTCGCCGCCGCCGACTCACTTGCGTAACCGCGACGCATCCACCCATTCGTCCCAGGCGCTGCCCCAGCCGTCGTAGGTGACCAGGTAGCGGCCGTTCTCCGCCCGCAGGATCTTCCCCGGGTACCAGCCGCCGCTCCATGCGATCTCCACGCGCATGCCGGTGGCGTACGCACTACCGCCTGGCGCGCGCGTGCCGGCAGTCGGCGCCGGCGCGGGCGCCGCAGCGCTGCCGCCCAGGCGCGTACCCGTCGCCGCGTGTCCGCCGACGCCACCGAACAGCACCACCAGCGTGTCGCCGGCGCGGTAATAGAACTCGTATTCGTCGCCGCTCGCGTGCACGACACGGAAATAGCGGCGATCCGCCTGCGCGTGCCACGGCCGCACTTCCTCCAGGCGTCCCTGCCTGTCGCCCCAGCGGTATCGCCCGTCGGACGCGATCTCCAACCGGTTCATCGCCGCGCCCGGCTGGTAGTGCTGCGCGATGCGCAATCCGTCGGTGGTGTAGTAGACCGAACCAGGGATCCATACTTCCCACGCGCCGACGATGCGCGCGTCGATCGGGCCGGCATCGGGCACGCGCGCGGCGCGTTCCATCGAACGCGGATCGACCTGTTGCCCGCCGGAGACGGAAGCGACAGGCACGGTGGCGACGACGCCGAACAGGGCGGCGTGGAGCAGCACGTTGCGACGCATGGAATTCCCCTGGAAACATGGCCTCAGGCCGGTCGCGCCAATCCCCCGAGGAATCCACGGGCGGGCGCGGTGCGCCCGTGGACGCGGAAAGCGTCGTCGGCCGCGTCCAGCGGTGCCACGACCTGGATCAAGTGCAGGCCATCGGTCCCGGTCGCCACGCAGACGACTTCGCCCAGCGGTTCGCCCGCCGCGTCCTGCACGCGCTCGCCGGGTGCCGGCGCCACGTCGGCGGCCAGCAGCCGCAGGCCACGCTTGGCCTGGCCGAGGAAATGCGTGCGCGCGACGATCTCCTGGCCCGGATAACAGCCCTTTTTCACGCTGAAGGCGCGCAGGCGCTCCAGCGAAAGCTGCTGCGGCGTCCATTTCTCCGCCTGCGCCGGCGCCAGCCGCGGCAGGCCGTGGGCGACGTCGGCGGCGCGCCATCGGGCGAGGGCGGCGGGGTCGGGAGCAGCTGGATCGCCGCCGATGAGCAGGGTGCGCGGGCCGCCTTCACCGGACATGTCGAGGGAGAGAACCCCGTCGCGGCTTCCGCCGCTCCCACAACCGAGGAGTGCGGAAATCGGCAGATCCGGCGTCGCGATGGCCACTTTGCTGCGGAACACGAACCGCCGCAGCGCACTTGCGAACGATTCTCGATCCGCGTCCGGCAGCACCAGCCACACCGATTCCGGCGCGCGCCGCAGCAGCGCGAACAGCGCCAGCACGCGGCCTTTCGGCGTCAACCAGCCGCTCCAGTGCCATTGCCCATCGCCCAGCGAAGTGACGTCGCTCATGAACTGCGCGTGCGAAAACGCGATGGCGTCGCGCCCCTCCAGCGTCACCAGGCCATGGCCCGGCAGGGCGAACGGAACGTGCGGCTTGTCGGTCATCGGGCGCGGGTCGTACACTTTCACGGCTGTGAACGACACGATGATAGGCGAAACCGTTCCCGATCCCGAGGCCACGCACGGCGAGGCCGAGGCGACGATGCCGACGCCGGCCGCGCCCCAGGCGCCCGAGTACGGCGGCCGCGAAGGCCCCGACCCGACGCGTTACGGGGATTGGGAAAAGAATGGCCGCTGCATCGATTTCTGACGTCGACGACGTCGCAACGAACCGCCAGGACGAGCCCTGATGCCGACCCGCGAACGTCCCCTGTCACCGCACCTGCAGGTGTATCGCTGGCAGATCACGATGACGATGTCGATCCTGCATCGCGTCACCGGCGTGATCCTTTCGGGCGGCGCGTTCGCGCTGGCCGCGTGGCTGCTGGCGCTGGCCGCTGGCGGCGATGCCTATGCCAACGCCGCCGAATGCCTGGCCTCGCCGCTGGGCCAGCTGTTCCTGTTCGGCTTCACCCTGGCGCTGGCCTACCACCTGTTCAACGGCATCCGCCACCTGCTGTGGGACGCCGGCTGGGGTTTCCAGATCCCCGAGTTCTACGCCTCGGGCTGGACGGTCGCCGCCTTGTCGGTGGTGTTCACCCTGGTGATCTGGATCGTGGCGATGGGAGCGGGCGCATGAGCAATCTCGGCACCACGGGCACGCCGCGTCGCGACCCACACGCCGGCACCCGGCTGGACTCGATGCGCTCGCCGATGAAGCGCGCGCGCGGGCTCGGTTCGGGCAAGAGCGGCACCGGCCACTGGTGGTGGCAACGCGTGACCGCCGTGGCGCTGGTCCTGCTGATGGCCTGGCTGGTCGGGCTGCTGGTGTCGTTGGTCGGCGCCGACCTGGCGCAGGCCCGCGCGACCATCGCCCGGCCGTGGAATGCGATCCTGCTGGCGCTGCTGGTGGTCGCGATGTTCTGGCACGCCAAGCTCGGCCTGC
Organism: Lysobacteraceae bacterium; assembly: GCA_004297225.1. Lineage (GTDB taxonomy): Bacteria > Pseudomonadota > Gammaproteobacteria > Xanthomonadales > Xanthomonadaceae > Cognatiluteimonas. The sequence goes on from SCUI01000004.1 coordinate 101,767, forward strand.
AGGTGATCATCGAGGACTACGTGCACACGCGCCTGGCCGAGGTGCTGCTGCAACTCCTGGTCGTCTTCGCCTGCGCGGCCGGCGCGCTGGCCAGCCTGTACGCGATCGCGCGCATCGCGGTCCTCGCCCCCATTTCCTGAGTCCGCCATGCCCGCCTACCAGATTACCGAACACAAGTACGACATGATCGTGGTCGGCGCCGGCGGCGCCGGGCTGCGCGCCACCTTCGGCCTCGCGCAGAAGGGGCTGAAGACCGCCTGCATCACCAAGGTCTTCCCGACGCGCTCGCATACGGTCGCCGCGCAGGGCGGCATTTCCGCCGCGCTGGGCAACATGGGCCCGGACGACTGGCGCTACCACTTCTACGACACCATCAAGGGCAGCGACTGGCTGGGCGACCAGGACGCGATCGAGTACATGTGCCGCGAGGCGATCCCCGCGGTGGTCGAACTGGAACACCAGGGCGTGCCGTTCTCGCGCACCGACGACGGCCACATCTACCAGCGCCCGTTCGGCGGCATGACCACCGAATACGGCAAGGGCGTCGCCCAGCGCACCTGCGCCGCGGCCGACCGCACCGGCCACGCCATCCTGCACACGCTGTACCAGCAGTCGCTGGCCCACCACGCCGAGTTCTTCGTCGAATACTTCGCGCTCGACCTGATCATGGACGAGCAGGGCGCCTGCAAGGGCGTGCTGGCGCTGGACATGAACGAGGGCACGCTGCACCTGTTCCGCGCCCACGGCACGGTGATCGCCACCGGCGGCTACGGCCGCGCCTACTTCAGCTGCACCTCCGCCCACACCTGCACCGGCGACGGCGGCGGCATGGCGCTGCGCGCCGGCCTGGGCCTGCAGGACATGGAGTTCGTGCAGTTCCATCCCACCGGCATCTACGGCGCAGGCTGCCTGATCACCGAGGGCGTGCGCGGCGAAGGCGGCATCCTGCGCAACGCCAGCGGCGAGCGCTTCATGGAGCGCTACGCGCCCAACGCCAAGGACCTGGCCTCTCGCGACGTGGTCAGCCGCGCGATGACCATGGAAATCCGCGCCGGCAACGGCGTCGGCGAGCACAAGGACCACATCTTCCTGGACCTGACCCACCTCAACCCGGCCGACATCCACGAGAAGCTGCCCGGCATCGCCGAGAGCGCGCGGATCTTCGCCGGCGTCGACGTGGAGAAGCAGCCGATCCCGGTGATCCCGACCGTGCACTACAACATGGGCGGCATCCCCACCAACTACCACGGCGAAGTGGTGCAGCTGAGCAACGGCAATCCCGACGCCGTGGTCCCCGGCCTGTACGCGATCGGCGAGGCCGCCTGCGTGTCGGTGCACGGCGCCAACCGCCTGGGTTCGAACTCGCTGCTGGACCTGGTGGTGTTCGGCCGCGCCGTCGCCAACCGCGCCGCCGAGACGATCAAGCCCGGGCAACCGCATGGCCGCCTGGCGCCGGACGCCGCCGATGCCGCGCTGGCGCGCTTCGACAAGGTGCGCAACGCCAACGGCTCGCTGCCGACCGCGGTGATCCGCGACCGCATGCAGCGCACGATGCAGGCCGACGCCGCGGTGTTCCGCACCGGCGAGACGCTGGCCGAGGGCGTGGAGAAGATCCGCGCGATCCGCGACTCGTTCGCCGACGTCCGCGTCACCGACCGCTCGCTGGTCTGGAACTCGGACCTGGTGGAGACGCTGGAACTGAAGAACCTGCTCGACCAGGCGCTGGCGACGATCGTCTCGGCCGCCAACCGTACCGAGTCGCGCGGCGCCCACGCCCGCGAAGACTACCCGGACCGCAACGACGAGCAGTGGATGAAGCACAGCCTGTGCTGGGTCGCCGAGGACGGGCGCACCCACATCGATTACCGCCCCGTGCACCTGTACACGCTGGACGACGAGGTCGAGATGGTTCCCCCCAAGCCGCGGGTGTATTGAGATGGCCGAGTTTTCGCTGCCGAGGAATTCGAAGGTCCACCCGGGCCGCCACTTCGCCGCGCCGGAAGGCGCCAAGCGCACCCGCACCTTCAAGATCTATCGCTGGAGCCCGGACGACAGCGAGAACCCGCGCACCGACACCTACGAGGTGGACCTGGACCGCTGCGGGCCGATGGTCCTGGACGCGCTGATCAAGATCAAGAACGAGGTCGACCCGACGCTGACCTTCCGCCGTTCCTGCCGCGAGGGCATCTGCGGCTCGTGCGCGATGAACATCGACGGCGTCAACACGCTGGCCTGCATCTGCGCCATCGACGGCGCGGCCGATCCGCAGCCGGCGCTGGCGCCGACGCCGCAGCGGCCTTCCGTGAAGAGCAAGGGCCCCGTCGCGATCTACCCGCTGCCGCACATGCCGGTGGTCAAGGACCTGGTCCCGGACCTCACCCATTTCTACGCGCAGTACGCCTCGATCAAGCCGTGGATCCGCACCCAGAGCTCGCCGCCGCCGGATCGCGAGCGGCTGCAGTCCAAGGAGGACCGGGCCAAGCTCGACGGCCTGTACGAATGCATCCTCTGCGCCTGCTGCTCCACCGCGTGCCCGAGCTACTGGTGGAACGGCGAGAAGTACCTGGGCCCGGCGATCCTGCTGCAGGCCTACCGCTGGATCGTCGACTCGCGCGACGAGGCCACCGGCGAGCGCCTGGACGACCTCGAGGATCCGTTCAAGCTGTACCGCTGCCACACCATCATGAACTGCACGCGCACCTGCCCGAAGGGGCTGAACCCCGCGCGCGCCATCGCGATGACCAAGCAGCTCATGCTCGAGCGCCATGGCTGATCCCGTGGAGCCGACCCTGGGTCGGCTCAGATGGCGCTGCAGGCGCGGCATGCAGGAACTGGACGTGCTCATGCTGCGCTACCTCGACCAACGCTACGTGGCTGCTTCCGAAGCCGAGCGCGCGGTTTTCCTACGCCTGCTGGACACCGAGGACGACAAACTCTGGCACTGGTGCATGGGCCACGAGGCCGCCCCCGATGCCGAACTCGACGCCCTGGTGCAACGGATCCGCCAGCTTCCCGCTTGAGTGGCGCCCCTCGCGCTGGCTCATCGGCGCCCTGGCGCTGATCGCCGTGCTGGCACCCATTGCCGTGCTGCAATCGGAAATGCCGCGCCCGTGGGCGTGGCCGCTGGCGGCGCTCGCCGCGGGCTACGGCATCAGGCTGGCCTGGCGCGAAGGACGCAAGCCACCGCGCATCCTCGACTGGCCGCTCCCCGGCGCCACGCTGTCCTGGCGCGGGCCGATCCTGTTCCTGCGCGCCCCGGGCCTGGCCCTGGCCTGGTGGCCCGACACGCTGGATGCGGCGACCCGCCGGGAACTTCGCCTGGCCTCCATGGCACCATAGGACACTTATGTTCAAACCCGTCCCCGTCGCCATCGGCCTGCGCTACCTGCGCGCCAAACGCCGCAACGGCTTCATCTCCTTCATTTCCATGGCCTCGATCCTCGGCATCGCCATCGGCGTGGCCGCGCTGATCACGACGCTGGCGGTGATGACCGGTTTCCAGACCGAGATCCGCACGCGGATGCTGGAGATGGCCGCCCACGCCACGGTCACCGCCGACGGCGTGCCGATGGAGAACTGGCGCGAAGCCATCGCCAGCGCCTACCAGGATCCGCGCGTGGCCGGCGCCGCGCCCTACGTCGAGACCGAGGCGATGCTGCGCGGCCAGCGCAGCCAGGGCGCGATCGTGCGTGGCGTGATCCCGGAGCAGGAGGACAAGGTGTCGGTGTTCGCCGAGAAGATGGTGCAGGGCCGGCTCTCCGACCTCACCCCCGGCAGCTTCAACATCGTCCTGGGCGCCGAGCTCGCGCTGTGGCTGGGCGTGGGCGTGGGCGACGACGTGATCGTGACCACCGGCCTGCAATCCACGCCGGTCGGCGGCATCCCGCAGTTCAAGCGCTTCACCGTCAGCGGCATCTTCGAGGCCGGCTACCAGGAATACGACAAGGGCCTGGCGGTCACCAACCTCAAGGACATCCAGCGCGTCACCCGCATGGGCGACGGCGTCACCGGCGTGCGCCTGCGCCTGCACGACATGAACCTGGCCGCGCAGGTCGCCCGCGACCTGGCGCTCAAGCTCAAGGGCGCCGAACGGGTCAGCGACTGGACCTACGACAACGCCAACATGTTCCGCGCGCTCAAGCTCGAGAAGACGATGATGGGCATCCTGCTGTCGCTGATCATCGCGATGGGCGCGTTCAACCTGGTCAGCTCGCAGGTGATGCTGGTCACCGACAAGCAGGCCGACATCGCCATCCTGCGCACCCTGGGCCTGGCGCCGCGCGGGGTGATGCAGGTGTTCATGGTGCAGGGCTCGCTGATCGGCGTGATCGGCACCGTACTCGGCGTGGTCGGCGGCGTGCTGCTCACGCTCAACCTCGAACACATCCTGCACGCGATCGAAAGCGTGGTCGGCGTGGAGCTGATGCCCGAGGACGTGTACTACATCACCGGCCTGCCGACCGAGCTCAACCCGGGCGACGTCGCCTGGATCGCCTGCGTGGCGCTGGCGATGGCGTTCATCGCCACGATCTACCCGGCGTGGCGCGCGGCGCGGACGCCGCCGGCGGAGGCGTTGCGCTATGAGTAATGCGAAAGCGGGAACGGGGAACGGGGAACGGGGAATGGTGGGGTCCGCGATCATCAAGGCTGAAGGGCTGGGGAAGACCTACGCGGAAGGGAAGTTGCGGACGCCGGTGTTCGACGGGCTGAACTTTGCCGTCGAGGCGGGCGAGACGGTGGCGATCCTGGGGCCATCGGGCGCCGGCAAGAGCACCTTGCTGCACCTGCTGGGCGGCCTCGACACCCCGACCAGCGGCGAGGTCTACGTCGCCGGGCAGAAGATGAGCGCGCTGTCGGATGCCGCGCGCGGCCGCCTGCGCAACCGCGCGCTCGGCTTCGTCTACCAGTTCCACCACCTGCTGCCCGAGTTCACCGCGCTGGAGAACGTGATGCTGCCGGTGCTGCTCAACGGCACCGGTGTCCACGAGGCGACGGCGAAGGCGCGCACGCTGCTCGAGTCCGTCGGCCTCGGCCATCGGCTGGAGCACAAGCCGGGCGAACTGTCCGGCGGCGAGCGCCAGCGCGCCGCGGTCGCGCGCGCGCTGGTCAACGGCCCGGGCTGCGTGCTCGGCGACGAGCCGACCGGCAACCTGGACGAGAAGACCGCCGCGCACGTGTTCGGGCAGATGCTCGAACTCAACCGCGCCCAGCGCACCAGCCTGGTGCTGGTCACCCATGACCGCAGCCTGGCCCGGCGCCTGGATCGCGTCCTGGAACTGCACGAGGGTCGCCTGCGGGAAGTCGCCGCCGCCGACGTGTAGCCGCTGAACCCACCTTGTGGGAGCGGCGCAAGCCGCGACGCTTTAGGAAATCTCCGGCGCGTTGCCGCGGCATCCGCCGATGGCGGGCAACCATGCCCGCCATCGATGCTGGGTCATGCCCCCGCGCGAACCCTCGATGGCGCCATTCGGACCGGCCGCGGCGGCGTCGTTGCTGGCGGGCGTATGCGCCTGCCTGGCGTTGCCGGCGTTGCCAAGCACCGCGTGGCTCTGGCTTGCCGGCCTGGCGGGCGCGTGGATGTGGTGGCGTGCCACTGCGTGGCGCTTGCCTGGGCCGATGCTGTGCGGCTTCGCCCTGGCGGGACTGCATGCCGGCGTTGCGCTGGCCGATCGCTTGCCGACAGTGCTGGAAGGCGCCGATATCGTCGTCACGGGTCGGGTCGTCCAGTTGCCGGAGCGTGAGCCTGGCCGCGTGCGATTCCGCTTCCGCGTGGATGACGACAACCGGCAACTGCCGCCGCTGAAGGACAAGCTGCTGGACCTGTCGTGGTACGAGGAGCGGTGGAGTCGCGGCGCAAGCCGCGACATCACTCCCGGCTCGCGCTGGCGACTCACCCTGCGCCTGCGCGCACCACGCGGCCTGCGCAATCCGGGGACCATCGATACCGGGAAGCGGGCGCTGGCCGAAGGCATCGCCGCAACCGGTTACGTGCGCGATCCGCAAAGCGCCGCACGGTTCGCGCCCGCGGCCGGCATCGACGCCTGGCGCCACCGCATGTCCGCGCGGATCGCCGGCACGGTGTCGTTGCCATCGCACCGCTTCCTGCAGGCATTGGCGCTGGGCGACACCCGGTCGCTCACCGACGCCGACTGGGCCACGCTGCGCGCCTCCGGGCTGACCCACCTGATCGCGATCTCGGGCTTCCACGTCGGCCTGGTCGCGGGCTTCGCGGCGTTGCTGGCGGCGGCGATCTGGTGGTTGTTCCCGGCACTCGGCCGACGGTTGCCGCGCATGCAAGCCGCCGCCATCGCCGCGCTGCTTGGAGCCAGCGGCTACGCCGCGGTCGCGGGCTTCGCGCTGCCGACCGTGCGCACCGTGCTGATGATCGGCCTGGTCGTCTGCGCGCGCCTGCTGCGTCGCGCGCAACACATGGGTGATGCGCTTGCATTGGCCGCCATCACGACCTTGCTGGTGGATCCGCTGGCGGTGCTGTCGGCCGGCTTCTGGCTCAGTTTCGCCGGTGTCGCCTGGTTGCTCTGGTGCCTGCCGGGCAGCGGCGAACGCGGATGGCGCGCGACGTTGCGCGGATTCCTCGGCGCGCAGGCCGTCGCCACCATCGGCCTGCTGCCATTCACCGTGATCCTGTTCGGCCAGGCCTCGCTGGCCGGGCCGTTCGCGAACCTGCTCGCGATCCCGTGGTGGAGCCTGGTGGTCGTGCCGCTTGCCTTGTTCGGCACCGGCATGGAGTGGCTGCACGCGGGCGCGGGCGGCTGGCCGTGGCGATTCGCCGCGCAGGCCTTCGACCTGGCCTGGCCATGGTTCGAACGCATCGCCGCCAGTCCGCTGGCGTTCTGGTGGCTGCCCGAACCGGCGTGGTTCGCCTTGCCGCTCGCGATCCTCGGCGGCTTCTGGCTGCTGCTGCCGCGCGGGCTTCCCGGCAAGCCGCTGGCGCTGCTGTTGTGGTTGCCGCTGCTGTGGCCGCAGCGCGGCCTGCCGGCGCACGGCGCGGCGGAACTGGTGGTGCTCGACGTCGGCCAGGGTCTGTCGGTGCTGGTGCGCAGCGCCGGGCATGCGCTGCTCTTCGACATGGGGCCGGGCCAGCCGGAAGGCTTCGACGCCGGCGCGTCCGTGGTGGTGCCGGCGCTGCATGCGCTGGGCGTGCGGCGGCTGGATGCGATGGTGGTGAGCCACGCGGACAACGATCATTCGGGCGGATTCGGTTCGGTGGTGGCGGCGTTTCCGCCGGCGATCGTGTTCCAGCCGGAGGGCATGGAGAAGAGCGTCGCGGCTCGTGCCGCTCCCACAAGGGGGCCCATGCGCGAGTGCACTGCGGGATTGCACTGGAGCTGGGACGGCGTCGACTTCCGCTTCCTGCATCCGCCGCGCTGGTTCCCGTACATGGACAACGATTCCTCGTGCGTGCTGCGGATCGCGGCCGGCGGGCGGGTGGCGTTGTTGCCCGGCGACATCGGCAAGGTGGTGGAGGAGGGCCTGGCGAAGCGGCAGGGCGACGCGATCCGCGCCGACGTCGTGGTGCTGTCGCACCACGGCAGCCGGCATTCGTCGACGCCGGCGTTCGTCGAGGCGACGCAGGCACGGTGGGCACTGGTGTCGGCGGGGTATTCGAACCGGTTCGGGCATCCGGACGGGGAGGTCGTGGCGCGCTGGCGGGCGTCGGGGGCGGAGGTGCCGAATACCGCCGAGACCGGCGCGCAGCGGCTGCTGCTGGATGCGAACGGGGTCACGTTCATGGGTGAACGGGTGCGACGGCGGCGCTTGTGGGATGCGGCCGCGGCTTGCGCCGCTCCCACAAAGGGGCTTGCCGGGCGGGTTATCCTTCCTCCCGGAATCGGATCGAGGGGTGGCGCGTGCTGGAATTGGTGAAGGCGGGCGGGTGGCCGATGATCCCGCTGCTGCTGCTGTCGGCCGCGGCACTGGCGATCATCGTCGAACGCTTCTGGTCGCTGCGGCGGATCACCGTCATGCCGCCGGGCCTGGGCGACGAGGTGCGCGCGTGGGTCGCACGCGGCGGCGCGCTGGATCCGGGCCACATCGAGCAGTTGCGGCAGACCTCGCCGCTGGGCGCGTTGCTGGCCGCGGCGCTGGACGCCCGCACCCGGCCGCGCGAGCAGATGCGCGAGCGCATCGAGGACGCCGGGCGCCACCTCGTCCACCACCTGGAACGCTACCTCAACAGCCTCGGCACCATTGCCGCGGCCGGACCGTTGCTGGGCCTGTTCGGCACGGTCGTGGGCATGATCCAGATGTTCATGGGCATCCTCGACCACGGCGTCGGCGACGTGAACCAGCTGGCCGGCGGCATCGGCAAGGCACTGGTCTGCACCGCCACCGGCATGATCGTCGCGATCCCCGCGCTGATGTTCCATCGCTATTTCCGCGGCCGCATCGCCGGCTACATCGTCGAGATGGAGCACGAGGCCACCCAGTTGCTGGACACGCTCGACCCGGTCCGCTGAGCGATCGCCCCCGATGCGCATCCGCGACTTCCGCGCCGACGACAGCCCGCAGATCGACCTGGTCCCGTTGATCGACGTGGTGCTGTGCCTGATCGTGTTCTTCGTCGTCACCACCACCTTCGACACGCGCTCGGTGCTGGAACTGGAACTGCCGCGCGCCCAGGGCGAAGCGGCGAAGCAGCAGACCCGGGCGCTCGACATCCTGGTCAACGCGGACGGCCGTTACTTCGTCGGTGACCGCGAGGCATTGCGCACCGATGTCGAATCTCTCAAGCGCACGATCCTGGAAGTCGGCGGCGACGATCGCGAACGCGGCGTGCTGCTGCGCGCCGACGCGCGCACGCCACACCAGGCGGTGGTGACCGCGCTGGACGCGCTCGGCCAGCTCGGCTACCGCAACATTTCCATCGGCACCGCGCCCGATCCGGCGTCGCCGGCCCCGGGTCCCGCGCGATGAGCGACCACGCCCCGGCCTGGCCGATCTACAAGCGCCTGCTCGGTTACGCCGGCCGCTACTGGCCGCTGCTCACCGCCGCGTCGATCGGCATGGTGTTCGAGGCGCTGGCCGGCGGCGCGTTCGTGCAGTTGATGGACCCGCTGGTCAACCGCGGTTTCGTCAACCCCGAGCCGAAGATGGCGGTGCTGCTGCCGCTGGCGATCATCGCCCTGTTCATCATCCGCAGCATCGCCACCTTCGTCACCGACTACGGCATGGCCCGCGCCGGCCGCAGCGTGGTCCGCGACCTGCGCCAGGAGATCCTGGGCAAGTACCTGCGCATGCCCAGCCGCCATTTCGACACCGAATCGGTGCCGGCGATGGTCAGCCGCCTCAATTTCGACACCGAGCAGGTCACCCAGGCCGGCACCGACGCGGTCAAGGCGATCGTCACCGACGGCCTGACGATCGCCTACCTGCTCGGCATCATGGTCTACACCAGCCTCAAGGTGACCTTCGCGATGCTGCTGATCACGCCGCTGATCGGCGTGCTCGTCTGGTACGTGGGCAAGCGCTACCGGCGCATCAGCCGCGGCATCCAGGAAGGCATGGGCGACCTGGCGCAGACCGCGGAGCAGTCGCTGGCCGCGCAGCAGGACGTCAAGGTCTACGGCGCGCAGGGCTTCGAGCTTTCGCGCTATTCGAAGCTGGTCGACCGCATGCTGCGGCTGAACATGAAGGTCGAGACCACGCGCGCGGGCAGCTCGGCGCTGGTGCAGATGCTGGCGGCCTCGGCGCTGGCGGCGATCGTCTGGGTCGCCACCCGCGAGGCGCTGCAGGGCCGGATCGACGCCGGCGAGTTCGTTGCGCTGATGACCGCGATGATGGCGATCATCCCGTCGCTGCGCCGGGTGACCAACGTGCAGGCGGTGATCGGGCGCGGCGTCGCCGCGGCGGAGCGGATCTTCGCGGTGCTGGACAGCGTGGAGGAGGGCGACGCCGGCAAGGTCGCGCTGTCGCGCGCCCGCGGCGAGCTCGTCTTCGACCGGGTCAGCCTGCGCTACGCCGAGGACGACGGCGATGCGCGGCATGCGTTGCGCGACATCAGCTTCAGTGCGCGGCCCGGGACGGTGACGGCGATCGTCGGCCGCTCGGGCAGCGGCAAGACCTCGCTGGTGCGGCTGGTGCCGCGTTTCTACGAACCGTCCTCCGGGGCGATCACGCTCGATGGCGTGCCGTTGCGCGACTACCGGCTCGCCGACCTGCGCCGCCAGATCGCGCTGGTCGGGCAGCGGGTGATGCTGTTCGACGACAGCATCGGCGCCAACATCGCCTACGGCAGCGAGGCTTCGCCTGATGCGCTGCGGGCCGTGGCCGAAGCGGCGAACGCGTGGGAATTCATCGAGCGCCTGCCGCAGGGGCTGGACACGCCGATCGGCGAGAACGGCTCGCTGCTGTCCGGCGGCCAGCGCCAGCGCCTGGCGATCGCGCGCGCGATGTTGAAGGACGCGCCGATCCTGATCCTGGACGAGGCGACCGCGGCGCTGGACACCGAGTCCGAGCGGCTGGTGCAGGACGCGCTCAACCGGCTGATGCCCGACCGCACCACGCTGGTGATCGCGCACCGGCTCTCGACCATCGAGCACGCCGACCAGGTGCTGGTGCTCGACCAGGGCGAGCTGGTGGAGCAGGGCACGCACGCCGAGCTGCTCGCGCGCGGCGGCCTGTACGCGCACCTGCACCGCATGCAGTTCCGCGAAGCGTCGCCATGAGCGCGGGCCGCGCGCCGCCACCTTGGTGGTACAACCCCGCGCGCAGTCCACCCTTGACCGCGCGACTGCTGGCAGCACTCTACGGCGCCACCATCCGCGTGCGCAGCGCCCTCTACGATCGCGGTTGGCTGAAAACCCACAAGGCCGGCGCGCCGGTCGTCATCGTCGGCAACCTCGTTGCCGGCGGCAGCGGCAAGACCCCGCTGGTGATCGCGCTGGTGGAGCGGCTGCGGGCCGCCGGGCGCCGGCCAGGCGTTGCCACGCGCGGCTACGGCCGCGAAGACGCCGACAAGGCGCTCTGGGTGGAGGCGGACACCGATCCCGTCATGTCGGGCGACGAACCGTTGCTGATCGCGCGCCGCACCGGCGCGAAGGTGCGCGCGGATCGCGATCGCGTCGCCGCCGCCCGCGCGCTGGTCGCCGCCGGCTGCGACGTCATCGTCTGCGACGACGGCCTGCAGCATTACCGCCTGGCCCGCGACCTCGAGATCGAAGTCCTCGACGCCGCCCGCCGCCACGGCAACGGCCGCCTGCTCCCCGCCGGCCCGCTGCGCGAACCGGTCGAACGCGCCGCCCGCTGCGACTTCCACGTGGTGAACACCGGCTCGCCGGACATTCCCCTCGTGGGAGAGACCCCCCTTGTGGGAGCGGCGCAAGCCGCGACGCTTTTCGGCGAATGGCCCATGCACCTCATCGCCGATCAGGCCACCCCGCTGCTCCGCGGCCGCCCGGTCCCGCTCGACCAGTTCGCCGGCCACCGCGTCCACGCCGTCGCCGGCATCGGCGATCCCGAACGCTTCTTCGCCATGCTCCGCGCCCGCGGCATCGCCGTCGTCCCGCACGCCTTCCCCGACCACCACCGCTACACCGCCGAGGACTTCGAGTTCGGCAGCGACCTGCCGGTGCTGATGACCGAGAAGGACGCGGTGAAGGCGACGCCCTTCGCCACGCCACGCTTCCACGCCGTCCCCGTCACCGCCCGTCTGCCCGAATCCTTCTGGGTCTCGCTGCTGGACAGGATCGCCTGACCCCGTCCGTACCTCTTCCATTGTGGGAGCGGCGGAAGCCGCGACGCTCTTTTTGGGTAGCATGGAAGCCATGCCCGACTTCATCGTCGCCATCCCCGCCCGCTACGCCGCCACGCGCCTGCCGGGGAAGCCGCTGCGCCTGCTCGGCGGCGAACCCCTGGTCCTGCACGTCGCCCGCCGCGCCCTCGACGCCGGCGCACGCGAAGTCTGGGTTGCCGCGGACGACGAACGCATCGCCCAGGCCTTGGACGGCAGTGGCGTGCGCATCGCCATGACTTCGCCCGACCACGCTTCCGGCAGTGACCGCCTCGCCGAATGCGCCGGCATCGCCGGCTGGAGCGACGACGCCCTGGTCGTGAACCTGCAGGGTGACGAACCGTTCGCACCGGCCGAGGGCATCCGCGCGGTCGCGCAGACCCTGCTGGACTCCGGCGCGGAGATGAGCACGCTCGCGACTCCGATCAACGACGTCGCCCAGCTGTTCGACCCGAACGTGGTCAAGGTCGTGCGCCGCGCGGATCGCGATGCGCTGTATTTCAGCCGCGCGCCGATGCCCTGGTCGCGCGACACGTTCGTCGGCGAGGCGCCGCAGCTGCCCGCCGGCGAGAACATCTGGCTGCGCCACATCGGCATCTACGGCTATCGGGCCGGCTTCCTGCAGCAGTTCGCGCTGCTGCCGCAGGGAAGGCTGGAGCAGATCGAGTCGCTCGAACAGCTGCGCGCGCTCGAAGCCGGCTACCGGATCGCCGTGGGCCTGACGCCGGCGGCGTTCCCGCCCGGTGTCGACACGCCCGAAGACCTCGAGCGCGCGGAACGCCACCTTGCGGAGACGCGCCGTTGAGTCGTCTGGTACGGCAACGCCTGCTGATCGTCTGCCTGGGAAACATCTGCCGCTCGCCGATGGCGGAGGGTGCGTTGCGCTCGCGGCTGAATGAGGCGGGGCTTGGCCAGCTGGTCGAAGTCGATTCGGCCGGCCTGGGCAACTGGCACGCCGGCCGTCCGCCGGACCGCCGTGCGATCGCCTGCGCCGCGCGCCACGGCGTCGACATCTCCGATTTGCGCGCACGGCAACTCGTGGATGCCGATTACACCCGCTTCGATGCACTGCTGTGCGCTGACGCGGACGTGCTCTACACGGTAGATGCGCACGCGCCGCTCGGGGCAACCGCAGCAACCAGCCTCCTGCTCGGCTGGTCCGGCCTCGGCGAAAACGCACAAATCCCCGATCCCTACACCTTGAATACCGCCGCGTTCGAGCACGCCTGGGACCTCGTCGACGCCGCCGCAGCCGCGATCGTCAAGCGCCTGGCGGTCCACGGCTGAAAAGCGTCGCGGCTTGCGCCTCCCACAAGGAGGCCCAGGACCTCCCTTGTGGGAGCGGCGGCAGCCGCGACGCTTTCCCACAACACTCGCAGGACTTCCCCGACTCCTTGGGCTAGACGGCGTGCGAATCATCTGCGCATGCCATCGAAAGGTCCCCCTGGTCCAGGGCTATCGGGCGCTTCGCCGCGGTCGCATCTCCATGCCCGGTCACCGTTACTTCATCACGACCGTCTGCCATCGCCGACAACGATTCTTTGCCAGCTGGCCTGTGGCCTCGGCAGTCTGCCGCACCTTCTCGGAAGGACGCCTCTGGCGTGATTCGATGTTGCTCTGCTGGGTGCTGATGCCCGATCACCTCCATATGCTGGTTGAGCTCGGGCACGATGAGCCCCTCGACGCCTTGGTACGCCGGGTCAAGGCGGTGACGAGCAAGGAAGCGAAGTCCGCAGCGGGACGGATCGATGGGCAGACGTGGGCGCCGGGGTTCCATGAGCGGCTGATGCGCGGTGGCCTGAACCTGGAGGCGGTGGCGCGATATATCGTCGCAAACCCGGTGCGCGCCGGTTTGGTGCGGAGCTGCCGGGACTACCCCTACTGGGATGCGATCTGGCTTGATCGTCTGGTCGCGGCTTCCGCCGCTCCCACAAGGCAGGTTCGATCGCCCGCGATGGGATAATCGGCTGGCCATGAGCGATCCTGCACCGCCCAGCCCCAAGCCGCCCCGGTCCGTCTTCGACGGCAAGGCCTTCGTGCGCGGGCTCAGCACGGCGCCGGGGGTGTACCGGATGTATGCGGCCGACGACAGCGTGCTGTACGTCGGCAAGGCCGGGGCGCTGAAGAAGCGGGTCGCCAGCTATTTCAGCGCGACGCCCAAGACCGCAAGGACCATGGCGATGCTGGCCCAGGTCGCGCGCATGGAGGTCACGGTCACCCGCACCGAGACCGAGGCGCTGCTGCTGGAGAACCAGCTGATCAAGTCGCTCAAGCCGCGCTACAACGTGCTGCTGCGCGACGACAAGAGCTACCCGTACGTGCTGCTCACCCAGGAGGAATGGCCGCGGCTGGCACTGCATCGCGGCCCGCGCAGCATCCCCGGCCGCTATTTCGGCCCCTACGCCAGCGTCGGAGCCGTTCGCGAGACCCTGAACCTGCTGCACAAGCTGTTCAAGCTGCGCAGTTGCGAGGACAGCGTGTTCCGCAACCGCACGCGGCCGTGCCTGCAGTACCAGATCGGCCGCTGCAGCGGATCCTGCGTGGGATTGATCTCCGGGGAGGATTACGCCCGCGACGTGCGCCGGGTGGAATTGTTCCTGGAGGGCCGCAGCGACGCGCTCGACGCGGAGCTCGAGCGCAACATGGCCGACGCCGCCGAACGCCTGGATTTCGAAGAGGCCGCGCGCATCCGCGACCTGATCCAGGCGATCCGCAAGCTTCAGGCCCGGCAATACGTCGATGGCCGCGCCGCGGACCTGGACGTGCTCGCCTGCGCGATGGAAGGCAGCCACGCCTGCGTGTTGCTGCTGGCCTTCCGCGACGGCCGCAACCTGGGCACGCGTGCCTTCTTCCCGAAGACCAACGGCGCCGAGAACTGCGAGGAAGTGCTCAGCGCCTTCGTCTCCCAGTACTACGCCGAGCAACCCGCACCGCCGGAAATCGTCCTGGATCGCGACATCGACGAGCGCGAGCTGCTGCAACAGGCCCTGTCCGAAGGTGCGGGCAAGCGCGTGCAGCTCAGGTGCAACGTCCGCGGCGAGCGTGCCGGCTACCTGGACATGGCCAGGCGCAACGCCGAACTCGCGCTGGCCACCGAACTCGGCAGCCAGGCCACCCAGCGCGCCCGGCTCGATTCGCTGCAGGAACTGCTGGGCCTGGCCGAGCCGCCGCAGCGGATCGAGTGCTACGACATCAGCCACACCATGGGCGAGGCCACGGTCGCCTCGCAGGTCGTGTTCAACCAGGACGGCCCGGTGCGCAGCCAGTACCGCCGCTACAACATCAGCGGCATCGAACCCGGCGACGACTACGCGGCGATGCACCAGGCGCTGGAGCGCCGGTTCCGGCGCGCGGTGGACGAGGGCGGCGTGCTCCCGGACCTGTTGCTGATCGACGGCGGCGCGGGGCAGGTGGCGCAGGCGCGCGGGGTGCTGGCCGAGCTGGGCATCGCCGAGCGCATCGTGCTGGTTGGCGTGGCCAAGGGTCCCGAGCGCCGTCCCGGCCACGAGGCGCTGCTGCTGCCGGACGGGCGCGAGATCCGCCCCGGCCCGGAGTCCCCCGGCCTGCAGCTGATCCAGCAGGTGCGCGACGAATCCCATCGCTTCGCCATCACCGGCCATCGCGGCCGCCGGGCCAAGGCGCGCAACACCAGCCGCCTGGAGGACATTCCCGGCATCGGACCGCGCCGACGCGCTAACCTGTTGCGGCATTTCGGGGGATTGGGCGGGCTGAAGGCCGCGGGCGCGGAGGAAATCGCCCGGGTCGAAGGCATCAACGCCGCGCTCGCCGAACGCATCTGGGCCAGCCTGCACGGGCTGCCCGTGGAGACCAAGGACGAATGACACTGACCCTGCCGACGATCCTCACCCTGATCCGCATCGCGCTGATCCCGGTGCTGGCGGCGGTGTATTTCCTGCCTTACGGCTGGACCAACTTCGCCGCCGCCGCGGTGTTCGCCTTCGCCTCGATCACCGACTGGCTGGACGGCTGGATCGCACGCCGCTTCGGCATGACCTCCGCGTTCGGCGCATTCCTGGATCCGGTCGCCGACAAGCTGATGGTTTCCACCGCGCTGTTCCTGATCGTCCAGGGCCACCCGACCGCATGGATGGCGCTGTGGGCGGCGGTGATCGTCGGCCGCGAGATCGCGGTTTCCGCCCTGCGCGAGTGGATGGCCGAAGTGGGGCAGCGCGGCAAGGTCGCGGTCGCCGCGATCGGCAAGTTCAAGACCGTGGCGCAGATGGTGGCGCTGACCTGCCTGCTGTACTCGGTCACCCCCTCGCAGCCCCCGCATCCGACCCCGTGGATGGGCAACCTGATCTTCCATATCGGCGACTGGCTGCTGGCGATCGCCGCGCTGCTGACCCTGTGGTCGGGCCTGGGCTACCTGCGTGCGGCCTGGCCCTCGCTCCAGGGCAAGCCGCCCTCGTATTGACACCCCGCCGACCTCCAGTAAAATGGCGGGCTCCGCGGGAATAGCTCAGTTGGTAGAGCACGACCTTGCCAAGGTCGGGGTCGCGAGTTCGAGTCTCGTTTCCCGCTCCAGTTCCAGTACGAACCCCGGCTTGCCGGGGTTCGCTTTTTCGGGACAATGAAAGTCCACCGGCCGGGTGGCAGAGTGGTTATGCAGCGGACTGCAAATCCGCGTACGCCGGTTCAATTCCGACCTCGGCCTCCAATAAAAAGCGCCCCGCCCAAAAGCGGGGCGTTTTTTATTGGATTCCCCCGGGGGTCTACCTTGTGGGAGCGGCGCAAGCCGCGACAGGCGAAGCGACTCGAGTCGCGGCTTGCGCCGCTCCCACAAGGAGGATCCAGTCGCTACCATCCCCCCAGGCCCGGATGGCGAAACTGGTAGACGCAAGGGACTTAAAATCCCTCGGCCGCAAGGCCATGTCGGTTCGATCCCGACTCCGGGCACCATGGCCTGCGCCAGCGGCTGCTGGCGGCATCCAGCCAATGTGCGTACAATGTACACACAGATCCGAGGAATGCCCATGACCGCCGCCCATCGTGTCCGCGAATCCGCGGCAGAGACCATCAATTTCAGGCTCTCGAAGGGCAAGAAGGCGCTCATCGACGAAGCAGCCAGGGTCCTGGGGCAAAAGCGCACGGAGTTCATGCTTGAAACCCTCTCGGCGAAAGCCGCCGAAGTGTTGGCCGACCGGACCCGCTTCCCGCTGGACTCGAGACAGCTGACGGCCTTCAATCGCCTGCTGGACGAGCCGATCGACGACAAGGCGATCCGCATGCTGCTCAGGAAGGCGCCCTGGGAGCGCTGAGCCTTGGTGTTGCTTCCGCCCGAGCGGCTCACGTCGCATCATCGGCTGGACGAGTTCGCATGCCGCCATGAGTCGCTGGCACGCTGGTTGCGGCAGCGGGCCCTGAAGAACCAGGCGCAGGGCGCCAGCAACTGCTTCGTCGTTTGCGATGCGTCGAGCAAGCGCAAACCCGTCGTCGGGTGCTACGCCCTGGCTGCCGGGGCGCTGGAACACGCCAGCGCCACCGGCAGGCTTCGCCGCAACATGCCCGACCCGATCCCGGTTGCCGTCCTCGGCCGCCTTGCCGTGCATTCCGACTGGATGGGTCAGGGAATCGGTGCCGGCATGCTGAGGGATGCGACGCTTCGTTGCCTGAGGGCCGCCAGGGACGGCCCCGGCATCCGCGCCATCCTCTGCCATGCCATCGACGAGGACGCCCGCGCGTTCTACCTGCATCATGGTTTCGTGCAGTCGCCTGTCGCGGAGTGGACGATGATGCTCGGGTTGATGGGCTTCGCAGCTGCCGCGGAGGCGCCAGCCGACCATGGGTCGGATCTACGGAGGGGGCGGGATTGAGGTATAGCGCCTACATCGCTGCGATCGTGCTGACGGGCCTGTCGACGGCGCTGGTCCTTGCCGGGTACCGCGAATGGAGCTGGGTGCTGGTGCTGGCCGGAGCGCTGGCGATCCTGGGCACCTGGGACCTGCTGCAGACGCGCAGCACCCTGCGGCGCAATTACCCGCTGCTGGCGCACTTGCGCTACGGACTGGAATCGATCGGCCCGGAGATCCGCCAGTACTTCATCGAGCCCGACATCGCCGAGACGCCGTTCTCGCGCGAGCAGCGTGCCCTGGTTTACCAGCGCGCCAAACACGTCCAGGACACGGTGCCGTTCGGGACCGAACAGGACGTCTACGACGTCGCCTACGAATGGATCAACCATTCGATGCAGCCCTCCAGCATCGCCAGCCACGACTTCCGCGTGCGCGTCGGCGGGGAGGGCACCACGCAGCCCTACGACGCCAGCGTGTTCAACATCTCGGCGATGAGCTTCGGCGCGCTCAGCGCCAACGCGATCCGCGCGCTCAACAAGGGCGCGAAACTCGGCGGCTTCTACCACGACACCGGCGAGGGCTCGATCTCGCCCTACCACCGCGAGCACGGCGGCGACCTGGTCTGGGAAATCGGCTCGGGCTACTTCGGCTGCCGCGACGGCAACGGCCGCTTCAGCGACGAGCGCTTCGCGGAGAACGCCACCGATCCGCAGGTCAGGATGATCGAGGTGAAGTTGTCCCAGGGCGCCAAGCCCGGCCATGGCGGGGTCCTGCCGGCGGCCAAGGTCAGCCACGAGATCGCGGTCACCCGGGGCGTGCTCCGCGGCGTGGACTGCATCTCGCCGGCGCGGCACGCGGAATTCGACACGCCCGTCGGCCTGCTCGAGTTCGTGGCCAGGTTGCGCCGGCTGTCCGGCGGCAAGCCGGTCGGATTCAAGCTGGCAATCGGCCATCCCTGGGAATGGTTCGCGGTGGCCAAGGCCATGCACGAGACCGGGCTGCTACCGGATTTCATCGTCGTCGACGGTGCCGAGGGCGGCACCGGGGCGGCACCGGCGGAGTTCGTCGAGCACGTCGGCGTGCCGATGCACGAGGGCCTGATGCTGGTCCACAACACCCTGGTGGGCCTGGACCTGCGGGACAAGGTGAAAGTCGGGGCCGCTGGGAAGATCATCAGCGCCTTCGACATCGCCCGGACCCTGGCGCTGGGCGCCGACTGGGCCAACGCCGGCCGCGGCTTCATGTTCGCGCTGGGCTGCATCCAGTCGATGAGCTGCCACACCGACCGCTGTCCCACCGGTGTGGCCACCCAGGACCCGCGCCGCTGGCGGCACCTGGACGTCACCGACAAGGGCAACCGGGTCTTCATGTTCCAGCAGAACACGCTGCACGCGCTGCGGGACCTGCTGTGCGCCTGCGGCCTGGACGGCCCGGAGCAGCTCGGTCCGGAGCACATCCTGCGGCGGGTGTCGCCGGTGGAGGTCCGCTCGCTCGCGGCGCTGTACCGGTTCCTGGCCCCGGGCGAATTGCTGCAAAAGGTGCCAGAACACGCAGTTTTCCAGGCGTTCTGGGCGGGGGCGCGCGCCGACAGTTTCGCACCGCCACCACGGGTCGCGGCTTTACGAACGGCGAAATTGGTGTAAATTGACTGGTGAAGCGCCTGTTCAGGTTGCTTTTTGGCCGGTTTCCGGATCGTTCGCGTTTTGACCTCCAAACACCTCCCAGGACGAACCAAATGAAGACTCCGCTCCGCCTTGCCCTCACCGCGCTGCTCCTGGCGGCCATGTCGCTGCTGCCCGCGTTCGCGCAGGAGATGCTGGGCACGCTGCAGGCCAACGGCACGGTGATGACCAGCACGGGCGGCGAGTTCGTCCCGGCCACCAGCGGCCAGTCGATTGCCGAAGGCACCCGGCTGATGGTCGCCGAGAACAGTTCGGCTTCGATCACCTTCCCGAACGGCGCGGTCGTGAACTTCACCCAGCCGGGCGTGTACACGATCAACGTGCCGGCCGCCGGAACGCTTGCCGCCGGCTCGGTCGTCAATGCCAGCAGCATCGTCGCGGCCAATGCCGCATTCATCAGCTTCGCGGGCCTGATCGTCGCCGCGGGCGTGTCGACCACTGCGATGGACGAGGACGAGGACCTGCTGGTCCCGGCCAGCCGCTGAGCAGACCCCTGTAGAGCCGACCCATGGTCGGCTCCCGCCGAAAGGGCCGCGAATTCGCGGCCCTTTGTTTTTCCGCGCATCCAGCTTTGTCATCAACTCGTTCACGGAAGCACGCCTATAGTTCGCGGGCGACCCTCCCCCCAAGAAGAACAAGGACGATGCCATGAAGACCTCGACGCTCCGGCTCGCGTTCGCGACGCTCCTGCTGGCCGCGATGGCGCTGCTGCCCGCGTTCGCGCAGCAACCGACCGCGACCCTGACCTTCAATGGCACGGTCATGACCAGTTCGGGCGGTGAATTCGTCGCCGCGGCGAGCGGCCAGCAAGTTGCATACGGCACCCGCGTCATGGTCTCCGAAGGCAGCACCGCGACGCTGACCTATCCGAATGGCGCCGTCGTCAACCTCACCCAACCCGGCGTGTACACGGTTTCCGCAGCCGGCGGCGCGCTTGCGGTGACCCAAGGGAGCGCGGCCGCAGCCAACGCGATGATGATCGGCGTCGCCGCCGTCATCGCCGCCGCAGGCATCGCCTCCAGCGCCCTCGACGACGATGAGGATCTCCTGGTCCCCGTGAGCCGCTGAGCGATCCACGCGACACGTAGAGCCGACCCATGGTCGGCTCTACTTTTTTGGGTGTGGGAGCGGCGCAAGCCGCGCGCTCTTAAAGTATCTCCAGCACCCGCTCCGGCGGCCTCCCGATCACTGCCTTCCCGCCATTGACGAACACGGGCCGCTCGATCAGCTTCGGATGCTTCGCCATCGCCTCGATCAGCGCATCTTCCGACAACGACGGATCATCCAAGCCCAGTTCCCGATATTCGTCCTCGCCCTTGCGCAGCAGTTCGCGTGCCGGCAAGCCCAGCATCCGCAACAGCTCGCGCAGCCGCGCAGGCGAGGGCGGCGTTTCCAGGTAATAGACGACGTCCGGCTCGATGCCGCGCGACTGCAGCAATTCCAGCGCGCCACGCGATTTCGAACACCGGGTATTGTGGTAGAGCGTGGGTGCCATGGCCTGAATCTCCATCGTTCTGCGTTACCCAGCCAATTATGCTCGACCTGCACTGCCACATGCTGCCCGGCATCGACGACGGCGCTCCCGACCTGGAGACGTCGCTGGCGATGGCGCGGATCGCGTTCGACGACGGCATCCGCACGGTGGCGTGCACCCCGCACATCTATCCGGGCATGTACGAGAACACGGCGCCGGGGATCCGCGCGGCGATCGCGGACCTGCAGGCCAGGCTCGACGACGCGGGGATCGAACTGAAGCTGGTGGAAGGCGCCGACGTGCACCTGGACACTGACCTCGCGGGCGCCATCGGTGCCGACCGCGTGCCGACCATCGCCGGTTCGCGCTACCTGCTGCTGGAACCACCGCACCATGTCGCGCCGCCAGGGTTCGAGCAACGCGTGTTCGAGTTGATGACCGCCGGTATCACTCCGGTAATCACCCACCCCGAGCGCCTAAGCTGGGTGGAGGACCACTACGAGCTGTTCATGCGCCTCGTCGAGCGCGGCGCCTGGATGCAGGTGACCGCCGGCGCCTTGACCGGCCGTCACGGTCGGCGGCCGAAGTACTGGGGCGAAAAGTTCGTGGGGGAGGGCAAGACCCACCTCATTGCGACAGATGCGCACGACATCCGGCGGCGTCCGCCGCTGCTCGCCGAAGGTCGCGAAGCCGCGGCGCGGCTGATCGGCGAAGACGAAGCCACTCACCTGGTCGTGACGCGACCGGCCGGTATGGTCGCAAACCAGCCGGCCAACCTGTTGCCGTCCCTGCCATCGCGGCAAATTGCCCAGGGGAGGGCGGGCTTTTGGCAAAGAGTGCGCGGGGTCGCATAATCGATGGATGCCTGGACGGGAAAACCCATGAACCAACGCTGGCCACGCTCCATTTTTTCCCGAGGCATCTTCCTGCTTGCCCTGGTCGCGATGCTGGGCGCCTGTGGCGGATCGTCCGCCACGCGCTCGAACCCGAACCTGGCGCAAGGGGTAGCACTCCCTGCGCCGGACACCACCACCGCGTCGGGTGCGTATGAAGGCGGCACGGATTATCGGATCGGTGCGCAGGACTTGCTGGAGATCAGCGTCTTCGGCATCGACGACCTCTCGCGCACGGTGCGCGTCAACTCGAACGGGCAGATTTCGTTGCCGTTGATCGGGGGGGTGTTTGCGGGTGGCAAGACGATCCCCGAGCTCGAGTCACTGATCGGCGAGAAGCTCAAGAACGGGTATCTCCAGGATCCCCAGGTCACCGTGTTCGTGAAGGAGTTCACCAGCCAGCGTGTGACCCTGGAAGGTGCCCTCAGGAAGCCTGGTATTTATCCGCTCACTGGCAAGACCACGCTCTTGCAGGCGATCGCCATGGGGGAAGGCCTGGATGAGCTGGCCGATTTGAGCGGCGTCGTCGTCTTCCGGGAGATCGACGGCAAGCGCATGGGCGCGGTCTACGACCTGGCCCAAGTCCGCGCGGGCCTGATGCCGGATCCGCAGATCTACGGTGACGACATCATCGTGGTCGAGCAGTCCGGCAGCAAATCCGCATTCCGACGCTTCATACAGTCGGTTCCGGCCATCGGCTTGTTTACGCTGTTCTGACGGATCCGAACAAGATGCCCCAAGACCACTTGCCCATCGGCGCATCCAGCGAAGAACCGCGCCTTCCGATCCATCGCAGCCCGGAGCAGGGTACGCTGGCGCTGCGTCCTGCGGGCATGGCCCTCGACTTGTTCGAGGAGCCCAAGCGGAACGAAGATGAGATCGACCTTCTTGCTTATTGGCAAATCCTGCTCAAGCGTCGCTGGTTGGTGCTGGGTATCCTCGCCAGCATTCTCGCACTCACATTGCTGGTCACGCTTCTGACACCCCCGCTCTATCGCGCGACCTCAACGCTGCAGATCGATCGCGAGACGATGAAGATCGTGCAGGTCGAAGGCATGGAGACCGAAGGCACCGCCAACAGCGGTGATTTCTACCAGACCCAGTACGAGTTGCTGCAGAGTCGGGCACTGGCCGAGCGCGTGGTCGATACCCTGAACCTGGCGAGCGCGGCAACCCTGGACAGCTTCGCCCGTCATTCCTGGTTCGACCGCATGCGCGAGGCTCTGCGCCCGAAGACGCAGGCACAAACGCAGAAGAACGCCAACTCAGTAGAGGCGCAGCACGCCCTGCGCCAGGCCGTAGGAGTGGTGCAGGAGGGCCTAAGCATCGAGCCCGTGCGCAACTCGCGACTGGTCAAGGTGCATTTCGATAGTGGCAACCCGCAGTTTTCCGCCCAGGTTGTAAATGCGCTGTCGGAAGGCTTCATAGCCCAGCAACTGGAACGCCGTTTCGACGCATCCTCGTACGCCAAGACCTACCTCGAGGACAGGCTGCGTCAGCTCAAGGCCAAGCTCGCCGATTCCGAGCGCCAGCTGGTGGCTTTTGCGCAGAAGGAAAACATCGTCAATACCGGCGAGGGTCAATCGCTGGTGTCGCAGAATCTCACTGAGTTGAACGCGGCGCTGGCGGCGGCCCAGGCGGCACGCATCCGCGCCCAGGCCCGCTGGAACGAAGCATCGTCGGGCGGCGCCCTCCCGGCAGACATGATGTCGGACTCGATCATCCGCACGCTGCAGCAGCAACGCGCTGAATTGCAGGGGCAGTACCAGCAGAAGCTGCAGGTGTTCAAGCCCGACTACCCTGAAATGAAACAACTCGAGGGCCAGATCGCATCGCTGGACCAGGAGATCCGCAAGGAAATGGGCAGCATCCGCGCCTCGGTGAAGGCCGAGTACGACGCCGCCATGGCCCAGGAAGGCCTGCTGAACGGCAAGATCGCCGCGTTGCGCGATGCGACGCTCGACGTGGACAACCGCAGTATCCAGTACAACATCCTCAAGCGCGAGGTGGACACCAACCGCCAGCTCTACGACGCCATGCTGCAGCGCTACAAGGAAATCGGTGTCGCCGGCGGTGTCAGCACCAACAACGTTTCGATCGTCGATCGCGCACTGCCGCCCTCATCGCGCTACAAGCCCAACCTGCCGTTCAACTTGGCCATCGGGCTGCTACTGGGGGCGATATTGGGCGTGCTCACCGCATTCGTCCTGGAATTCATCGACCAGACGCTGAAGACACCGCAGGACGTGGAGCAGAAACTGCGGCTGTCGGTGCTGGGCATCATTCCTCGGCTGAAAAGGCAGGAGGTGCCGGCGCAAGCGCTGCGCGACCTGCGTTCCGCATTTTCGGAGGCTTACCGTTCGGTGCGGACGGCATTGCAGTTCTCCACCGACAGTGGCGTACCGAAAGTTCTGCTGGTGACCAGTGCAAGTCCGGCGGAGGGCAAGTCCACCACCGCATGGTCATTGGCTCGCAACTTTGCGCAACTTGGCAAGAGCGTGCTGTTGATCGATGGCGACTTGCGCAATCCCTCGTTGCACAAGGTTTCTGAAGTGCGTTGTGAGACTGGCCTGAGCAACCTGCTGTCCGGTGCCGCCAACATCAACGAAGCGGTGCAGGATACAGACGACCCGAGGCTCAAGGTGGTGCTGGCCGGCCCATTGCCGCCGAACCCGGCGGAACTGCTCGCCGGCAGCAAGCTCATCTCGCTGCTCACGGTGGCGGCGGAGAGCTACGACCAGGTGATCATCGACGGTCCGCCGGTGATCGGCATCGCCGACGCACCGATCCTGGCGAACGTTGCAGCGGGCACGTTGATGGTGGTGGAAGCCGGCAAGACCCGGATCCAGTCGGCCCAGATCGCGGTCAAGCGCCTGCTAGCCGCGCGCGCCCGCATCATCGGCGTCGTCCTCAGCAAGTACGCCGCGGACGCGCACGGCTATGGTTACGGCTACGGCGACTATGGCACCTATGCCTATGGATCAACACCGCAGCTCACCAAGCAGCGATGATGGGGGCGGTTGGGTAGGGGGCCCGCATGCACTCAGCCGCAGCACAAATCCTTGAAACCGCGCTTGCGCTGCAACGAGCTCCGGGCGAGCGTTTTCGCCTGCGCGAGCGACCGCTGCCCGACGGCCTGATCCATATGCTCGAAGTGGCCTCGGGCTCCCCGCAGGCGTTGGAGGCGGCGGCAACGAAGTTCGGAGCAACCGAGTCCGACCTGCTGGAAGCGGCCCGCTTCTATCTCGAACAGGTGCTGTTCGCGGCCCCGCATGCGACGGCGTACCGCATCCTCGGTGTGGCACCAGAGGCCTCGATCGACCTGATCCGCAGCCATCACCGCTGGCTGCAGCGCTGGCTGCATCCCGATCGCGCGCTGGCCGGTGACGCTTCGGTCTATGCCACCCGGGTCAACCAGGCCTGGTCGATCTTGCGTACGCCCGAGTCTCGGCACCGATACGATGTGCAATTGGCCGAGGCCCGGATGGCAGGCGCCGCGGCGCCGCTGCCGCTGGCCACCGTGCGCCACTGGGAGCACGCGGATCTAGCACCCACGCCTGGCCGCCAGAGCCGCTGGCTGGTCGGAGCAGCGCTCGTGGCCTGCGCCGTGCTCGCGGTGCTGGTCGTCCGCCACGAGCAAGGACCGGAACCCTGGTCGCCGGGCGATGGCGAGGTCATCGCCGCGGTGGACGAAGCTCCCACCGACCAGCCCGCGATCGACGATCGCGACCTCGGCATCCTCACCGAAGCCCTGGCCATTGCAACCACCCCGTCTCCCGTAGAGCCGACCCATGGTCGGCTCCCGGCACCAGCCCCTGTGCTGGTCCCTGCGCCAGCAGCGGCCCCCCTCCCTGACCTCCTCCCTGTGGGAGCGGCGCAAGCCGCGACTCTTTCCCCCCAAGCTCCCCCAGTCGCCGCTCCCGCCTCGAGACCCTTGCCCCAACCCCAGGCAGTCGCGGTTCCAGTTGCTGTTCAAGTTGCGGCTTCTGCCGCTCCCACAAGAGAGGTTGTTACCCAACCTGAGCCTCCCACGGTCATCCTCGACCGCATGAAAAAGGCCGAGGCGCGCGTCGCACAGGTCACCGCTTATCTCGCTGCGCAGCCTGGCGCTGCGCCGCTCTGGAATGACCTGAAGGCGGCCCAGGACGCCGAGCGCATCCGCAATCGCATCGCGGCCAGCCAGGGTACAGCGCTCGAACTCGCCACGCCGAACTGGCAACTGCAACGCGACAACGCCACATTGAGCGTGGACTACCGTTGCAATCAATGCCGCGTGCGGCAGGGCCGCCTCGACGTGCAACTGGTTTGGCGCGAAGACCTGTGGCTGGTGCGCGGCATCGGCCTGGCGCCCTCCACATGAGGGCGTTGCGTCTGCCCATCGCGATCGTCGGAGTCGCCGTACTGGGCTGGGTCGGATGGAGCATCATCCAGGCCACTCGCGCGGATGAACTCGCCGGCACCGATCCGGCGGCCGCGCTGCGGATCGATCCCGATCACCCGAAGGCATTGCTGCGGCTCGGCCGCCTGCAGCTCGACGCCAAGGATTTCGACGCTGCCACGGCGACGGCGCGCCACCTGCTCAGTGTCGAACCCGGCCAAGGCGACGGGTTTGCCATCCTCGCGCTGGCCGCGGTGGGACGGGGCGACCGGGACGCCAAGCAGTTGCTCGAGATTGCGGTGCAGCGGGCGCCGCGCAATCCAGGCGTGCGAACCCAGGCCATGGTTGCGGCGTTGCGGGCAAGCGACCTCGATGCTGGCATGAGGCAACTCGATGCACTGCTCCGGCTGTCTCCGGGCCGCGGTCAGATCCTGTTCCCTGCCATGGCGCAGCAGGCGGTTGATCCGGCGTTCGCCGAAGTGCTGGTCGGCGCGCTTGTCGAGGATCCCCCTTGGCGAGGCGGGTTCCTGGCCAGCCTCACAAGCCAGGACACGCCGCCCGGAGCGATGGATCGCGTCTACGCCGGCCTGCAGCGACACCACACCCTGGCCGAGTCCGAACTTCGCCTGTGGCTGGAGCGCATGCTGCGCAACGGCCGCTGGGGCGAGGCTTATGCGCACTGGGTCGGGACGCTGGCGCCGAAGCCAACAGAATTGCCATCGGTCTACAACGGCGGCTTCGAACGGCCTCCCAGCAACATGGGGTTCGACTGGCACGAGTTGCGCAACACGGGCGTCTTCACCAGCATCGGCGCGGCCACTGGTGCCGAGGGTGGCCAAGCGGCGCATTTCCACTTCATCGGCCGCCCTACGCCGGGCGGTGGCTTGCAGCAACCCATCTTGCTGGCACCAGGCCGTTACCGACTGGAACTTCGCGCCAAGGCCGAATTCCTGCACAGCGAACAGGGGCTGCAGTGGATCGTACGTTGCGATGGTGGTGCAACCGTCGCCGAGCTGGGGCCGCTGGAGGGAAGCTTCGGCTGGCAGCGCCTGGCCACGGAATTCACCGTGCCGGCGACGGCCTGTCCCGGCCAATGGCTGGAGCTGCACAACCCGGCCGTCGCCGGATCGGCCCAGGTGGTGAGCGGCGACCTGTGGATCGACGACGTCGCCATTCATCCGCTGTAGGAGCGCACCGGAGCGCGGCCGCGCCTGACCGCCTCAAATGAGTCCCTGCGTTTTCTCCAGATCGGCCCAAACCCTGGGCCGCGGGAGACCACAATGTCCCTTCCCAGGCCCCTGTCGCTGACGTTCGCTGCCATCACCCTGGTTGCGCCTCCCGCCAATGCCCAGGACCTCACCGCCATCCTGCGGATCAACGGCGAGGTGATGGTCAGTACCGGCGGCGAATTCCACGATGCCCTCGACGGGCAGCCCATCCTTCCGGGCGAACGAATCATGGTCGGCGAGGGCGCCTCGGCCACAGTGCGGTTCTCGCGGGACTGCAAGCGCAGCTACAACCAGGCTGGCGTCTACACCGTCACCCCCGGCCTCTGCGACCAGGATGAACGCCAGCGCCGTCCCGACCAAGCCCCGGAGGAGGCCGGCGAGTTGGCTGGTGGCAGCAGCCCCCTGGTGAATGTCGGCATCATCGTCGGAACAGTCATCGGCGTCCCGTTGGTGGCCAATCGGATCGACGACCAACCGACGAGCCGCTGAAAACGCGACAAATGCGCGTCGCTGTTGCAGAATCCAAGGGCACCTCAAGGAGCGGCCCATGCTCTCCGCCATCACGCGCGATCACACCTTCAGGCGGGAAGAAGGTCAAGGCTCGCGCCTGTGGCATGGGCTGCTGTACGCCTTCCTGGTCTTCGTCTTCGTCACCGGCGGCAGTTCGCAGGAGCGTGGCTGGACGGATGCGATCTCGGAACTCCTGTCCTTGCCGATCCTCGCAGTCGCCTTCTGGCGCCTGGAGAGTTGCACGCCTTCGCGAGTCCGGCGCCTGGGGCTTTGCGCCATGGCGGCGGTCGCATTGCTGCCCTGGCTGCAGTTGCTGCCGTTGTCACCAGCGCTCTGGCAGGTTCCAGGTGCCCGCGAGGCGCTGCACGCGGACCTGGTGAAGGCCGGCGTGGCAACGCATGCAAGTACCTGGTCGCTGACGCCTGCGGCTACCTTTCGGGGGGCGCTCGCGCTCCTGCCCGCAACGGCCTTGTTCGCCGCAGTCCTCGGAGTGGATACCCGGACACAACGGCGGTTGCTGGTCTTGTGCGTCGCGCTGCCGATTGCCAGCCTGCTGCTCGGCTTCCTGCAAATGGGCGCCGCCCAGGACAGCCTGCTCAACCCATATCCACAATGGGCGCCGGCGATGAACGGCACGTTCGCCAATCCCAACCACCAAGGCACGGCGATGCTCGTCGGCCTCGGGATTTGCCTCGCGTTCTCCGTGGGCGCCTTCCGCAGCCACGACGAAGCCACGGGACGGAAGCGCAATCCGTGGCCGGCGATCATCGCCGGCGGCACCCTGCTGCTCGGCCTTCCTCTCACCAATTCCAGGGCCGCGGTGGTGATCGGGGTACTGCTGCTGGTTGCCGCACCACTGGGCATGGCAGCCACGGCGTTGAGGCGGACTGGCGAGGCACGACGTGGTGTCATCGCACTGATGCTGGTTGCGACACTGGCCGCGCTCGGGCTTTCGGCCGCGACCGGCTGGATGAAGGTGGACGAGATCGAGGAATTTCGCTGGTTGATGCGCCAGGCCACATTTTCGCTCGGCTTCTCGCACCTGCCCTGGGGCAGCGGGATCGGCAGCTTCGTGCCGGTGTTCCAGCAAGCCTTGCCGGAAGGTTTGCTGATGACCACTTACATCAATGCCGCGCACAACGATTATTCCCAGGTCTGGCTGGAGGCGGGCCTGGCGGGTTTGGTGGCCGTGGCGCTGGTGACGGCCGCGGTCTTCGCGGCCATTGCCGCACACGTCCGCGAACACCGTGGCGACCGGCGCCTGGTGTGGGCCGCGACGCTGGGACTGTTCGTGTTCCTTGCACATGCAGGCGCCGACTACGCGCTGCGCACGCCCGCCTTGCTTGCGGTCGCTGCCTTGCTGGCCGGCGTAGTGCTGGCCCAAGCGGCGCGCAGCCGCTGAGGGCAATCGGGCGTGCTTTGTCCTGAGCTCGCCGTGTTTTTCGTAAGTAGTTCCTGTTTCGGTTTCCGAAGGTATCCATGAGCCAACCAGCACCGTTTCCCGAATTGCCATCCACCTGCATCGCCCTGGTGGGCCTGGGTTACGTGGGGTTGCCGCTTGCGGTGGAATTCGGCAAGCAGTACGACACGATCGGATTCGACATCAATGCCCGCAGGGTCGCCGAGCTGCAGGCGGGCAGGGACAGTACGCTGGAGGTCGAGGCGACCGAACTTGCGTCGGCGAAGCGCCTGCGGTTCGCTTCGACACTGGAAGCGATCGCGGACTGCCATGTCTACATCGTAACCGTGCCGACCCCGATCGACAGCGCGAAGCGGCCGGATCTGCGCCCGCTGATCAAGGCCAGCGAATCGCTGGGCAAGGTGCTCAAGCGCGGTGACCTGGTCGTGTACGAATCCACGGTCTACCCAGGCTGTACCGAGGAAGTGTGCATCCCGATCCTGGAGCAGGTATCCGGCCTCAAGTTCAACGAAGACTTCTTCGCGGGGTACAGCCCCGAGCGGATCAACCCTGGCGACAGGCAGCACCGGGTGACCAGCATCAGGAAGGTGACGTCGGGTTCCACGCCCGAGGCGGCCGACTTCGTGGACAACCTCTATCGCAGCATCATCACTGCAGGCACCCACAAGGCGAGCAGCATCAAGGTGGCCGAAGCCGCCAAGGTCATCGAGAACACACAGCGCGACCTCAACATTGCGCTGGTCAACGACCTGGCCATGTTGTTCAACAAGCTCGGCATCGACACGCTCGAGGTACTTGAGGCCGCCGGTACCAAGTGGAATTTCCTGCCGTTCCGCCCGGGGCTGGTAGGCGGACACTGCATCAGCGTGGATCCGTACTACCTGACGCACAAGGCGCAGGAGGTAGGGCACCACCCGGACGTGATCCTTGCCGGCCGGCGCACGAACGATGGAATGGGAGCCTACGTCGCCAATGAGGTGATCCGACTAATGGTGCGCAAAGGCATCAATCCGGTCAATGCGCGCATCTTGGTGCTGGGGCTGGCTTTCAAGGAGAACTGCCCGGATTTGCGCAATACGCGAGTCGTTGACATCGTTGACGCGCTCGAGCGCTACAACGCTCGTGTGGATGTACACGATCCGTGGGTAAATGGCGACGAAGCCTACGAAGAATACGGCTTGCGGCCTGTCGAAGCACCTGAGCAGGGGATTTACGATGCGATCGTCATGGCTGTGGGTCACGAAGAGTTCTGCGAACTCGGCGAGCGGGGCGTGCGCGCTTACGGCAAGCCGAACAGCAGTGTGGTGTTCGACGTCAAATATGTTTTGCCGCGCGAAGCGGTTGATGGTCGGTTGTAGGGGTGGCATGAGGCGCGACGCATGTAGCAACACCACATTGGTCAAGTCGCTTGGGCCATGCTGGGTATCGAGCGTATTTTTTCTTTGGTATTGCATTGACGCCAATTATGGCGATGCGGATTCGCGTGGTCGGCGCGTTAGACGCGTTGTACCTGGCGTCGCGTGAGCGCTTTTGGCACCGTTGCGGCGGGCAACATGAGGACTCCCGTTATGGCCAAGAAGGAAATCAGCGTGAGATTCGTTCGCACTACGGTCAAGGAGATGCTGCCCGTCCCGGTGAGGCAGGTCCTGAAAGGCGTACTGAACTATGCTAAACGCATATTGCGCTGGCCGATAATCCTTTGGCAGGTTCGGGGTGTTTCGAGAACCGATCAGATTGCATTACTGATTTCGGCGATGGCTGCCCCTTATTGCTCGCTCCGAAACCTGTTGGCTTGGCAGGACCCCATTCTCCTGCGTAATGCGACAGTCGTTGTGCCAGGGGTCGGCCAGTTTTCCCTGCGAGCACACACCGATGATCTCTGGCACGTGTTGCCATGGCGCGAACGATCGATTGCCAACACCATTCGCTCAACGCTGCATCGAGGCGATGTGTTCATCGACGCAGGTGCGAACATTGGAATACATACCGTGTTGGCATCACGGGTAGTGGGGCCATCGGGGCGGGTGATTAGCATAGAAATGATGCCCGATACGGCGGATCGTCTCGAGGCTCATGTCCACATGAACGAGTTGCAGAATGTGGTTATCGTTCGCCACGCTTTGAGTGACAGATCGGGTCAGGTCGTTCGCGCAACCGTTCAGGAGGGAAAGCATGGCCAAGCCACCATCGTCCATGATTCCGGTCGATCCGGGAATTTGCGCGAGGTAGAGGTCGAAACGACCACCCTTGATTCCATTACTTCCGGAATCAAACATGTGCCGTTGATGAAGATCGACGTCGAAGGTGCCGAACTTATGGCTTTGCAGGGTGCACCGGTGTTATTGCGGAAGCTGCAATCGATTGTGTATGAAAGCTGGGGATGGAAGCGCGGAGATGCGGAACCGGTTGATGAGTTGCTCAAGGCTGCTGGTTTCCTGCCGAGGCAGCTTGATGGAAACAATTGGATTGCAGTGAGATCGGAGCTGTCGTGAGGGTGGGAGTCCTTCTCGCCTGCGCGGTGGGTGCCGGCGTTGTTGTAGCTACGCCGCGCTGCGCCCTAGGTCGCAACACGTTGGATGAGCGCCTTTGACATCCGAACCCGGACTGGGAGCGACGCGATGAATCCACGTTATCCGGCGCGCGTCTTAGTTGATGTAAGAAATCCGAATTTCGCTTCTTTCCTGGATGCGGCGAGATGGGTGGCTGCGTCGATCGTGTTCTTGGGCCACCTGCGAAATCCGTTGTTTCTCGGTTATGGAAGCCTGTCGGCGAGCGAAAAAGGCATTGCGGTGCAACTCTGGTATTTCGTCACGGGATGGTTCGGGCCTGCAGTCATCGTATTCTTCGTCCTGAGCGGCTACCTGGTCGGCGGGATCGCCAGCGCCCGAATCAACGTCGGCCGTTTTTCCACGAGTTCATACGCCATCGACAGGCTCAGTCGGCTGTACGTGGCATTCCTGCCTGCGTTGCTGCTAACTGCCGCGCTTGATTTGGCTGGATCGAACTGGTTTGCGGCGACTGGATTCTGGAATCACCAGCAACCGATGCTCGCGGAGAAGGTCACGAGTGCGCCATTCGAGAGTTTGTTGACGTTCGAATTGTTCCTGGGCAACTTGCTGATGCTCCAGACGATCTCGCTACCGCCCTTCGGGAGCAACGGGCCTCTGTGGACGATTTCTCTGGAGTTTTGGTTTTATTCTGTGTTCGCTCTTGCCTCGTACGTTTATGTGTCCCGAGGAAGAGTTGGACGCGCAATGTCCGTCTTGGCTCTTGCCATCATGCTTGTGTTCCTGGGTAAGGACTTCGCAGCCTACATGGGTTTGTGGTTGATCGGTGTATGCGCCGCATTTGCTCCGTGGAGATCAATTGAAAGACCGCTACTGGCGGGCGCAGGGCTGCTTGGCGTACTCGTTGCGGCACGTGTTTTTCAGGATGCCATGAGGCAGATTCCGTCAGGGATATGGCTGCGAGATTATTGCGTCGCAATAAGTTTCGGTTGGGTGCTCGTTTCGATGCGCTCGACTGGGTCCCGCCTTCTGGGCGCGAGCGCGTCATTCAACAAGTTTATGGCTGATTTTTCGTACAGTCTGTACCTCATCCATTTCCCTTTGATGCTGTTCTTGTTGGGGGCATTGCATGCGACCGGGGCGTTCGACGGGGTCGCGCGCGGCTACTCCCCCACCAGTCCCGAAGGTCTGTCGATCCAAGCATTGGTGATTGTTGCGACATACATGTTCGCTTGGCTGTTCTCCACTGTGACGGAGCGGCGCACGCCATGGGTAAGAGCAAAGCTCAAGGCTCTTGTTGGCGGTGCGGCGACGGCAGCCATCGATCAACCGCGGGACGGTTCTATTTCAAGCCCGGCGAACCCCGGCCATCGGGCACCACGATAGAGAGGCGGCGACATGCCCGTAATCGAAAAGGCAAAGACACTGATCTGGTTCGCTCAGCGCCCCAGCTACTGGCGACATGCGGTGGCACTTGCAAGGCGGAAGTTCGGCGAGGACTTTGACTCGCCGGCGCTGCAGGCGGAGGCAAGCCAGTGGGCATCGGAGCGAACTGTGTCCGTCGCCGAGGCGTTGACCTCACTTGGGTTCTTGTCCGCAGGCAATCGTCCGCCCGAAATCGAGCAAGGCGTGCTGCTGCGCGCACACGAGAGTGCGCGGCAGTCGAAGGTCGCCATGGGCGGGGCTGGGGACATCGGTTTGCTCTATGCAGCCACAGTTCTGAGTGGCACGCGGACGGCAATCGAAACGGGTGTGGCGTACGGATGGTCCAGTCTCGCCATCCTTGCAGGACTCGATACCCGTGAGGGAGCCCTCCTCATCAGCGTGGATATGCCGTATCCGAAGATGGACAACGAAGCATTCGTCGGGGTGGCGGTACCAGACGAACTACGAGTGGGATGGTTGCTCGTCAGAGAGCCGGATAGGCGGGGCGTCGAAAAGGCTATCGAAATGGCGGGGCGCTCGGTCGATCTCGTGCACTACGATTCCGACAAATCGTACCAGGGGCGGGCTTACGCTTATCCGTTGCTGTGGGATGCACTGCGCACAGGAGGCGTGTTCATATCGGACGATATTGGCGACAATTTGGCGTTCCGCGATTTCATGGCACACCAAAGGGTTCCATTCGCGGTCACTTGCTTCGAGGGGAAGCATGTCGGGATTGCTCGTAAACACGATTCGTCCGTGGAATTCCGCTCCAAGTGACAAATCTCACGATCCAGTATCTGGGCGGCGGTGGACTCGGGCCCGTGCTCGTCAAGGCTGTCGTGGGGAGCGCTGGCCTTCGCCTGGTGGGCATGGGCTTCGGCTTTCTGATTGGCGTGCAACTAGCACGTGGGTTGGGGGCCGAAGGTTACGGAGTATACGGATTGGCCATGTCGATCATCGCCCTCCTCACAATCCCGACTGAATTTGGCTTGCCGAACCTGCTGACACGTGAGGTGGCGGCTGCACACGCCCATGGCGACGCAGGGCGGCTGCATGCGGTGGTTCGCTGGGCGACGCGATCCGTATTGGGCCTGTCGGTGATCGTGTCGATCGTGGCCATCGGATGGCTGCTCGGCACAGGACGCGGCCTGACCACGACCATTGGACTTACCGTGCTCGCCGGAATGGCGATGGTGCCGCTGGTAGCACTTGGAAAGCTGAAGGGAGCCACGTTGCGTGGCATGCAGCATCTGGTGAAGGGACAATTGCCAGACGGGTTGGTCCGGCCAATGGCCTATTCCGCGCTGTTGTTCCTCGTGCCCCTTTGGCTCATGCCCCTCACGCCCGCCATCGCAATGTTGGCTGGGACGGCCGCTGCCGCCATTGCCTATCTCGTAGCAACCCGCCTGCTTCGATCCGACATCATGGCGGACCCTGGGTTCCGTGGGGCTGGCCTTGATACGCGGGCCTGGTGGGGAAGTGCGCTCCCCATGGCGATGACGGAGGGTGTCCGTGGGTTGCAGGGCCATGCAACTATCATTGTGATGGGGGCCATTGCCGCAGAAGCGATGGTAGGGGTGTTTCGGGTGGCGCTGTCGGTTTCCACTTTTGTCGCCCTACCCATCACGCTGTTCATGATTGTCGGTTCGCCGGTCGTCTCCAGGCTGAATGCGGAGAATGACAAGAGGCGCTTGCAACGTTTGGCAGGTTGGCTGGCACTTGGTATGTCCATCGGTTCTCTCCTCCTTGCACTCCCATTCTTCGTCGTTGGGGATTGGCTTTTGTCCAGCGTATTCGGTCGGGAGTTCGGGGCGGGAAACCTGCCATTGGCGATCTTGTGCGTCGGAGTAGTCGTCTACGCCGCGCTGGGTCCTTCGGCTATCCTCCTGAACATGACCCACCATGAGCAGCGAGTGACGAAGGCGTTCATGGTTTCGGTCATGGTTGTAGTTTCAACGGCAATACCGCTGGTGAAGCTATATGGCGCGATCGGCGCTGCACTCGCGGATGTGGCGGGAATGTTGGTAGGCGCGATCGTGATGTGGAGGGATGCGTCACGATTGCTCGACATCGATTGCTCCGTTTGGTCCCTCTTGAGGGCGCGATAAATGATGCGCCTCAAATCCTTGCTCAGACGCCAAGCGCTTGCATTGCTCGGGTCGGCGCCGGTGATTGGCGCCAGAATGTCCCTCGTGAAGTCGCGCGGTATGTTGACGGTATTGAATCTGCATCGCGTGGGCGATGATCGCGCGAGTGCCTACGAGGCGCTCTCACCACGGTTATTCGAGGAAATGCTCCGCTGGCTTGTCCGACACTACACGATCACGACGTTCAAGGAGCTGCAGTACGAGCGCTCATGGCGAAAGCCGCCGATGGTCCTTTCTTTCGACGATGGCTACCGTGACTTCATCGAAGTCGTGGCACCCATATTGGACAAGCACGGGCTAGGCGCGAACCAAAACATCATCCC
This sequence comes from Lysobacteraceae bacterium, assembly GCA_004297225.1. Taxonomy (GTDB): domain Bacteria; phylum Pseudomonadota; class Gammaproteobacteria; order Xanthomonadales; family Xanthomonadaceae; genus Cognatiluteimonas. The sequence continues at coordinate 137,320 of SCUI01000004.1, forward strand.
CGCCTGCGTGGACTCGGGCCGCCCCCCAGTTACCGTGATTTTCCAAGATTTCATAGGCGCAGCCCCGGCAGGCCTGCTGCGCGAAATAGCGTTTCCGGGGCTTGATGCGCGCGTAGACCCCGACCACAGGATCCGGGATGCTATGCGGGTTTCCGCCGCACTCAAGGCGCGTCCCATCGAGTGGCAAAAGGCCGCGCTGCTTGCGCTGGAGCCACACATGCAGCGATTTTCTGGGTTCCGTCCCAGCGCGATGATGGGCGTAACGGAGGTGCGGCAGGTGGTTGCTTCATTCGAGGTTGGCGCACACTCCTTCGAACACGCCACCATGGCCGCCGAGTCAGAAGAATATCTCCAATCGGACTTCGAGCGGTGCACCAACTGGTTCGGACGGGTGCTGGGTGCAAGGCCAGAAATTTACGCATTCCCCAATGGAATGGCCACGTGGCGTCAGTGTCAGGCGGCCAGCCACGCTGGTTATCCAGTCGTCCTCCTCGTGGGGGAGCAATTTTCTCGTCCGGACAACTGGTGCCATCATCGATTCACCTTCCACGCAAAGTCGATGGCGGAAGCGCGTTTCCGCGCTGCCGGTGCATTTTCCATCCCCCGCGACCAGGAATCCGCATGACTGACAATCCCGATAATCTGCGCAATTACGAGAGCCGGGAGGTTGTCTCCTATTACGAGAAACAGACCGCCATCGAACCGTGCGAACAGTTGCTCTTCGAGAAGTATGTCCCTCCCGGGTCGGCCATCCTCGACATGGGTGTCGGGGCGGGAAGGACGACGCCGGCGTTATCTGGAATCGCGAGCCGGTACGTTGGGGCCGATTACTCGAGCGCAATGATCGACTCGTGCCGGGCGCGCTTCCCGGGCATCGAGTTCCAGGTTTGCGACGCGACCGACATGTCCGGCTTCGGCGATGGAGAATTTGACGCCGTCGTGTTTTCGTTCAACGGGATCGACGTGATCAGTACCGATGAAGGCCGGGCCCGTTGCTTCAGCGAGGCTTCGCGCGTACTCAAGGATGGTGGTGTCTTCATATTCTCTTCCCACAATGCAAGGCTCCTTGCCGTTCCCCCTGATTACCGGGGCGGGAGCCCGCTGCAGATCGTGTGGCGCACGATACGCGCGGCTGGGGCTTCCATCCGCATATTCCTCCGGGGGTACAGGGCGGGCGTCTTCTCCAGCGGACGAGGGTACGTCAGGGACCCATGGGATGGTGGGATGCTTTATTTCGTATCCACGCCGGAGGTGATTCGGCGCGAAGCAGCTGCTGCTGGCTTGGCTCTGGAGGAGACAGTAGGCAGCCGATATCCACGCATCAGGTCTCCATGGCTTTCGCCGTGGCATTACTATGCATGCCGAAAAATCGGGTTCTCCAACGAAAATGGGGATTCCCTTCGTCGTGGTTGAGTCCCGGTACACCAGTATTTTCCTGGGCGCGGACGCGCCGCACCAGCGCTTCTATGGCTGGCAGGTGGCCAAAGATACCCGCGGGCTGAGGGTTCTTCGCAAGCGCTACGGCCCCGTTTCGCGTTACTTGTTCTTGTTGACGTCCGCGGGCGAGGCGCCCCTTGAGCACGCCATTGCGGATGTTGGATGGCGTCGGGGTCTGTGCGACCTGGTGATACACGACTTCGATGCCATGCTCGATGACTCTCCTGTTGTGGGCGGTATCGCGTTTCGGAAGATGGGCGCGCAAGAACGCCTATTGAACGCCGCCACCTATGTCGTCGATCTGGGGATGGATGAGAGCCAATTGCTTTCGCAGGTGCACTCTAGCTTTCGGCGAAAAATCCGCCGGGCCGAGGATGCGGGGCTCCAAGTCGACGTGCACGACAGACCCAGTCCCGAGCTGCTCCGCTCGTATCTCGATGCCCAGGCGCAGTTTGCGAGGTCACGCGGATTTCGCATGGTGCATGAGCAAGCAATCGCTGCCATGTTCGCCAGTTCAAACGCATTGCTTTTCACAGTCGAGCGCGATGGGGGGGTCGCCAACTACCTGTTGGTCTACACGGCCGGAGACGCCGGCTTCTTTTTGTACGGGGTGAACCTGCAGAACCAGAACGATGGTGCTGGCCCGTTCCTTCACTGGAGGATCATGTGCGAGCTCAAGAACCGCGGGTTACGCTGGTATGACCTCGGGGGGGTGGTTAGCGATGAGGGCGGTGGCGGCGTACTGGAATTCAAACGGCGCCTGGGCGGCCAATTCATATCCTTGGGAGTCGAATATCGGCACACAGGTTGGCTAGCCGCCGCCGCATACGCGATGCGCGCAGTTGCAATGCGATGGTGGCCCAATTGAGCGGTTGGCCCAACGGCTCGAAAGGAGGCTCGGGTCCCGACCGGATCGCGCTTCTGTTGCCGAGCCTTTTGCCAGTCGGTGGTGCCGAGCGACTGATGCTCGACACGGCCGCGAAGTTCGGCGAGAAGGGCTTTGGAATCGATCTTCTACTGGTTGACGAATCCAATCGACTGGATGGAAGCGTGCCGCCTGGCGTACGGGTGTTCAATTTCCGGTCACCTCGGTTGCGGGGCGCGGTTCGGCCACTTGTGGCATATCTCCGGCGCGAACGACCAGGTGCGATGCACGCTGCGATGTGGCCGTTGACCTCTCTCGCGATTTTTTCGAACTACCTTGCGCGGACGCGAACCCGCCTTCTGGTGAGCGAGCACAACACGCTGTCCCGCAGCTATGCTTCGCGTGGCCTGCTGCACCGCTTCATGATGCATGCCAGCATGCGGGTCACGTATCCATTTGCCGACGCGCGCGTCGTTGTCTCCGAAGGCGTCGGAGCAGACATCTCCCGGCTCTCCGGCCTGGCCAGAGGGCGGTTTCAGGTGATCCATAATCCTGCGCCGGAAATCCCGTGCGGTTGCTCGTCTCCCGAGCGCGGGCGCGATCTTTGGGGCGAAGGACACGGTCCGAGGATACTCACGGTTGGCCGACTGAAGTCGCAGAAAAACCACCGGCTTCTGATAGAAGCATTCCAGAAACTTGATGCGAGCGCCGACGCACGCCTGGTCATTCTGGGTACCGGGGACCTGCACCATGAGCTGAAAGGGATCATCGAGCGGGATGGTCTGGACGGGCGTGTACTCCTGCCGGGTCACGTCGACGAACCCGGCGCGTATTATCGTTCCGCGGACTTATTCGTCTTGAGTTCCGACTACGAGGGATTCGGAAGTGTCATCGTCGAGGCATTGGCGTACGGCCTGCCTGTCGTTAGCACCGACTGTCCGTCGGGGCCCAGTGAGATTCTTGCCGGTGGAAAATACGGCAGATTGGTACCGTGCGGCGATGCGGTGGCGTTGGCGACAGCAATGCATGATGCACTTGGCACCGACCACGACAGCGCGGCGTTGAAACGGAGGGCGGGCGATTTTTCCCTCGACAATATAGCCGAGCAGTACCTTGACCTTTTGTTGCCTCGCTGGCGGGATTTACCTCGGTGATTGGAAGGGCATGCGTTTGTCTGCGAACAATTGGAATGCGGTGAAATGAAAAAGAATCTTGACACTGCGACTGTGGCAAGCTTTGGGGACGAATGGTCTCGCTTCGACCAATCGGGGATGGACGATGCCGAAGCACAAGAGATCTTCAATGACTACTTTGCCGTATTCCCCTGGTATGCGTTGCCTGCCGACCCGATTGGATTCGACATGGGCTGCGGCTCAGGTCGCTGGGCGCGCCTAATGGCGCCTCGCGTGGGTCACTTGCATTGCATCGACCCTTCTTCGGCACTGGACGTGGCAAGAAGGACCTTGGCTTCGAACAGGAACGTGAGCTTCCATCAGACTTCCGTAGAGGATTCCACGCTGGCACCAGCTACCCAGGACTTTGGGTATTCGCTAGGCGTTCTGCATCATATTCCCGACACCTCTGCAGCCATGCGATCGTGCGTCGCCTTGTTGAAGCCAGGAGCCCCCTTTCAGGTGTATTTGTACTACGCCTTCGATAATCGTTCGCCTGCTTTTCGATTCGCTTGGCGCTTGTCCGACATGCTCCGTCGCGCGATCCGACGACTGCCTTCTCCCGCAAAACATGCAGTCACCGATGTATTGGCTTTGCTGATCTACTGGCCACTCGCGCGCGCGTCGAGAATTTTGGAAGCAATGGGGTTGGATGTATCAAATATTCCCCTTTCCTACTACCGAAGTCGCAGCTTTTATACCATGCGGACTGACTCTCGTGATCGGTTTGGTACCCCGCTGGAAAAGCGATTCACCAAGATACAGATTCAACGAATGATGGAGGAAGCCGGGCTGCGTGATATCCGGTTTTCCGAGACCGCCCCCTTCTGGTGTGCCGTCGGCATCAAGGCATGATCTGCGCTCTTGGACCCGCGCCCTGTGTCCCATTGGTTGCGAGTTCCCACCTCAGCCATTGGCAACTAGCAGCTACCGTGAAGGACCAAGACTTCCATCTGTCGTCGCCGCACTGGAAAGGTGGCGAGCAATGAAAGGCGGAGTCTTGTACATCTCCTATGACGGGATGTTGGAGCCACTGGGCCAGTCGCAGGTCCTCAGCTACATCGAGCGCCTTTCCGCTGATCGTCGTATCCATGTGCTCAGTTTCGAGAAGGCAGGCGACTGGCGTGATCTGGCTGCCCGACGGCAAGTCGAGGATCGGATGCGGGCGGCCGGGATCGCGTGGCATCCTCTCCCATATCACAAGTACCCGTCTGCGCTGGCCACCGCCTGGGACATCTTCGCCGGTACGGGCTACGCCCTGTGGCTCGCATTTCGCTACCAATTGGGTATTGTCCATGCGAGAAGCTACGTCGCCGCCGTCATGGCCCTGATGGTAAAGCGGGTCATCGGGAGACGTTTTCTATTCGACATGCGCGGATTTTGGGTCGACGAGCGCGTCGACGGCGGACTTTGGCCTCGACAGGGGCGGATGTACCGCGTCGGAAAGTGGGTCGAGCGGAGGCTCCTCCTTGGCGCCGATAGAATCATCACGTTAACCAAAGCATCGGTTCGTGAACTAGGGCGGCTGGACTACCTGCGTGATCGAACGCCTCATGTAACCGTGATTCCGACGTGTGTCGATCTCGCGCGGTTTCATCCTGGCGCGGTGTCGTGTGAACACTTCGTGCTTGGTTACGTTGGCTCCGTTGGCACATGGTATCTATTCGAAGAAGTAGCGCGCGCATTTGCACTATTGCGGCTTCGCATCCCGGATGCGCATTTCCTGATTCTCAACAGAAATGATCACGGGCTGATTCGCCGCGCTCTGGACAGTGCGGGGATACCTGCAGCTGCCGTTGACATCATTGCTGCCGAGCACAAGGATGTCCCCGGGATGATGGCGCGGATGAACGCGGGGATATTCTTCATACGTCCGGTTTTCTCGAAGCAGGCGTCGGCGCCGACCAAGCTTGCCGAGTTTCTCGGTTGCGGAATTCCATGCCTTGCCAACGCGGGCGTGGGTGACATGACCGAACTTTTTGCGGAAGCCAGGACTGGCGTTGTCGTCCACGCATTTGACCAGGAAAGCCTCGCAAAGGGCGTCGACCGTCTCCTCGATCTGACTCGCGATCCCGGCGTTCGACAGCGTTGCGTGCAAACCGCGGAAGGACATTTCTCGCTCGCCCATGGCGTGGAGATCTACAGGAAAATTTATGAAGCGCTCGAACAGCAGTGATGGCCGGCCTATCACGATCATCGGCCAGCCGTGCGGCTGGCTTGGAGCAATGGCTAACGAAGTGACGCACCGGATGTTGGTGTTGTGTCCATATCCAGAAGGTGTCGCCGCCGGGCAACGGCTCAAATACGAACAGTATTTCGACGACTGGCGTCGCCGTGGAATCGAGGTCCAAGCGTCGCCCTTCATGGATATGGAGATGTGGGAGGTCGTCCATCAGCGAGGTCATTTCATTCAAAAGGTGGCCGGCACGCTACGGGGAGCGGCGCGGCGAATCCGGGACATGTTTCGCATTTGTCGATTCGATGTCGTTTATGTGTTCATGTGGGTCACTCCTTTGGGTACAACGCTCGCGGAGCGAATCGTTCGAGCACTTGCGCCTGTGGTGATCTACGACATCGAGGACAACGTCGCCCTGCAGGCAGGGGCGACGAGCCCCGGCTTTCTGATGCGTCTTCTTCGTGGTACTGCCAAGCCGGCATATCTTGTGAGAGTTGCTGATCACGTCATATCAAGCTCGCCGGCGCTGAATGATTGGTGCCTCTGCCATAACCGAAAAGGGCGTTGTACCTACATATCCTCCTCGGTCGACACCGATCGCTTCCTGCCCATGAATCGATACAGCAACGATGAGGTGCCGACCATTGGCTGGACTGGGACCTTCAGCTCCAAGCGTTACCTGGACTTGTTGCGAGGCGTGTTCATCGAGCTTGCCCGAACTCATCGGTTCAGGCTTCGGGTGATAGGCAATTTCGACTATTCGTTGCCGGGTGTCGAGCTGGAAGTCCTGCGTTGGAGCGCGAGCGAGGAAGTCGCGCAAATGCAGGGCATCGACATTGGGGTCTACCCTTTGCCCGAAGACGATTGGGTTAGCGGAAAGAGCGGGCTAAAGGCGATCCAATATATGGCGTTCGGACTGCCCACTGTGGCCTCGAACGTAGGCACTACGCCACGGATAATCCGTCACATGGACAACGGTCTGCTGGTGTCGACGCCGGAAGAGTGGCTGGCGGCCCTGAAATGCCTGCTGGACGATCCCGGTTTGCGTCGCCGCCTGGGGACGGCGGCTCGGAAAGCCGCGGTCGCCAACTACTCATTGCACGCTGTCAAGTCGCAGTATTCTACCGTCCTGGACGAGGTCATTCGGAAATAGTATGGAATCGCGCAAGAAGATCTACATAGCCGGGTGCGGCGGGATGCTTGGGGAAGCATTCTTCCGCGTCTATCGCGAAGACTACGAACTGGAGTGTTCAGATATCGATGTCAACGCGGGCTGGCTGAAGTTTCTCGACTTCAGGGACAGGGATGCATATTTCGAGGCGGTCAAGGAGTTCTCGCCGGATTACCTTTTCCATCTCGGCGCGTACACCAGCCTTGAGTACTGCGAAGTGAACCCCGACGACGCCTACGTCACCAACACACTGGCCGTAGAGAATGCCGTCCACATCGCAAACGAGCTGGACATCCCGGTTCTTTATATCAGCACGGCTGGTATTTTCGATGGCGAAAGCGAAACCTACGACGACTGGGATCAGCCACGACCGCTGGGCGTGTACGCGCGCAGCAAGTACGCGGGGGAACGATTCGTGGTGGAGAACGCACGGCGCTACCTGGTTTGCCGCGCCGGCTGGATGATGGGCGCAGGTCCCGAAAAGGACAAGAAATTTATTCAGAAGATAATGGGTCAGATCAAGTCGGGAGCGGATGAGTTGTTCGTGGTCAACGACAAGTTGGGAACTCCCACATATACGGTTGACTTTGCCCGGAACGTGCGCCTGCTGCTGGAAAAGGAAGTCTGGGGCCTCTACAACATGGTTTGCGGTGGGATGACTGGGCGCTTCGAAGTGGCTTCGGAGCTCGTACGCATGTTGGGGCTGGCGGACCGCGTGGCAATCAAGGCGGTTGGTTCGGACTACTTCAAGGAGGAATACTTCGCTGCCAGGCCGCCGTCCGAGCGGCTTGTCGATCGCAAGTTGACCCTCCGCGGGCTCAACGTCATGCGCGATTGGCGAGTTTGCCTGCGTGAATACCTGGATGACTACTACGCGGGCTACCTATAGGCGGATGATGGCCGATGTGCGGAGTCGCGGGTTTCTGGCAATTCAGCGGTGATGGCGATTCGCTCTCGCAGCTTGCGGAAGCGATGGCGGACCGCATCGTTCATCGTGGGCCGGATGACACCGGGACCTGGGTCGATGCGGTCGCCGGGGTTGCACTTGCCCACCGCCGCCTTTCGATCGTAGATCTGTCCAAGGCGGGCCATCAGCCAATGTTGTCGGCGAACGGGCGATGGGTGCTTTGTTACAACGGCGAGATATACAACCACCTTGAGCTGCGGCGTCAGCTGGCTGCGTCGCATCGAGCCCCGCCCTGGCGGGGCCATTCGGACACGGAGACGCTTCTAGCGTGCATCGATGCCTGGGGGGTCGAGGTAGCGCTTGAGAAAAGCGTCGGCATGTTCGCCTTCGCATTGTGGGATCGCAGCGAGCAGAGGCTCGTATTGGCCCGCGACAGGACAGGCGAGAAGCCGATGTATTACGGCCGGCAAGGGGACGTCTTCCTGTTCGGTTCCGAGCTAAGGGCGCTGCGTGCCCATCCCGCATTCAACGCAGGAGTCGACCGGGGCGCATTGGTCCTCCTTTTGAGGCATGGTTACGTGCCTTCGCCTTACTCCATTCACTCGGGCGTCTACAAACTCCCTCCCGGATGCTGGCTTGAAGTGCGGAGAGATGTGCGCGAGGCGAAGCCGCGCGCGTGGTGGTCCTTGACGGATGTCGTGGAACGAGGGCGTTCGGAGCCATTCGAAGGCAACGACAGGGAAGCTGTGGATGCGTTGGAGCGCATCCTTGGCGCTGCGGTCGCGCGTCAACGGCTCGCGGATGTGCCCCTAGGCGCACTGCTTTCGGGTGGCGTGGACTCTTCTCTCATCGCAGCGCTGCTTCAAGCGCAGAGTGTACAACCGATCAGTACTTTCACTGTAGGCTTCGAAGAGGAATCCTACGACGAGGCAGCATACGCCCGCGAGGTCGCCCGTCATTTGGGTACGAGGCATACGGAGCTACGGTTGTCTGCGAGCGATGCGCTCAGTCTTGTCCCCAGACTTGCGGTTACCTACGACGAGCCATTCGCCGACTCCTCGCAGTTGCCAACGCAACTGGTCATGAATCTCGCACGTCAGAGCGTCACGGTGGCGTTGTCCGGAGATGGTGGCGACGAGTTGTTCGGGGGATACAATCGCTATTTGTACCTCCCGCGGGTCTGGAGGTCGCTCGGACGTATGCCCGCGGCACTGCGTGATTCCGGCATCGCGTTGGCGTCGTTGACACCTCGCCTTGCTGGGAGCGTCGCCGGTGCCGCCCAACCCGGGGAAAAGCTGGCCAAACTCAAGCGCCTCTTTGCCACCGGACCACGTGACATCGACGATCTGTACAAGGCAGCCGTCACGGAATGGCCGGATGCCTCAAGGGCGATCCTGGACGGATTCGTACCTGTCAATCTTTTGGACAGTCGCACCGATTGGCCAAAGCTTCCAGATTCAGTCTCGAGGATGATGGCCGTCGATGCTTTAACGTATCTACCAGACGACATACTGGTCAAGGTGGATCGTGCCGCAATGGCAGTTTCCCTGGAGACCAGGGTGCCCTTCCTGGATCGCGATGTTGTCGAATTTGCCTGGCGTTTGCCGCAATCGTTGAAGGTGCGCGGCGGTGAAGGGAAATGGGTCTTGCGGCAGGTGTTGGATCGCCATGTACCCCGAGCCCTGATTGACAGGCCCAAGATGGGTTTTGGAATCCCCGTCGGCGAGTGGCTTCGAGGCCCGCTCCGCGAGTGGGCTGAAGATCTTTTGCAGAAATCCCGGGTGCGACAGGACGGTTACCTTGTCCCTGAGATGGTCGAGCGCATGTGGCAAGCCCACGTGCGCGGCCAGGCGAACCATGGACATCGATTGTGGTCGGTGCTGATGTTCCAAGCGTGGCTGCAAAGACAAGAAGGCGCGCACTGATGTGGCCCTACTGGCTGATGTTCTTTTTTCCAGCGTGGGCTTTGCTCATCCCGGGTCGCCTCAAGCCGCATCAGGGTTGGGTGCCGTGGGCGTTGGTCTTTATGTTGTTCACCTTGATGATGGGGCTACGCCATGAAGTAGGCGGAGACTGGGGAAGCGGGACGGCAGGTTATCTTCCCTTGTTCTACAACACGCAAGCAATGACGCTGGGAGAAGCGCTCTCCGAAGGTGATCCGGGCTACTATGGATTGAACTGGGTGGTCGCGCAGTTGGGCGGCAGCATCTATTTGGTCAACCTGGTATGCGCGATTATCATGATGTTGGGCACGACGCGCTTCTGCCGGGACCAACCCAATCCCTGGCTCGCGTTGCTTGCCGCCGTTCCTTACATGTTGATCGTCGTAGGGATGGGATATACCAGGCAGGCCGTCGCTTTGGGTTTTGCGCTGCTTGGATTGGCCGCACTCGGGCGGGGCAACGTACGCAAATATGTAATTTGGATCGCGCTGGGGGCAACCTTCCACAAGTCCGCGGTCCTGTTGTTGCCGATCGCTGCCTTGGCGGCTAGTCGTAACCGGATGTTCACGATTGCGCTCGTCGGGTTGACGACGGCGATGCTCTATTACCTCCTGCTTGCTGATGCTTCGGAAGCGCTCTGGGTCAATTACGTCGACTCCCAACGCCAGTCGCAAGGTGGAATGATCAGGGTCGCAATGAATGTCTTACCAGCCGTACTCCTCATCTTTTTTCGCCGCCGGCTGTCGCCAGACCCCCAGGAGCGGAAACTTTGGCTTTGGATCGCCGTCCTGTGCTTGGTGTGTCTGCCCTTGGTCGGTCTCGCCAGCACCGCAGTCGATCGCATTGCGCTCTACTTGATTCCAATCCAGTTGTTTGTGTTTTCACGAATGCCAAGGCTGGCGGATACTGTGCAAACCCGTACGCCGCTCGTGCTTGCCATTGTTGTGTATTACGCGGCGGTTCTCTACGTCTGGTTGACATTCGGTGACTTCTCCGAGTACTGGGTGCCGTACCAGAATGTCATATTTACCTGAGGATGGCGGCTTGAAGATCTTGCTCTTCGCCAACACCGACTGGTATCTCTACAATTTCCGCCGGTCGCTGGCTTTGACCATGCGTGATGCGGGTCACTCCGTCATCCTGATCTCCCCACCGGGACCATACGGCGAGAAGCTCAGGGCGCTCGGCTTGGAGTGGCGCCCAGTCGACATGGATCGTCGTAGTTTGAACCCGCTGCGCGAAGCCGCACTGATCTGGCGCCTAACGCGACAATTGCGGCGCGAACGCCCGGACCTAGTGCATGGGTTTACGATCAAATGTGCCGTGTATATATCCTTGGCAGCACGCCTGAGCGGGGTCCCTGGACGTGTCACTGCCGTTGCAGGCATGGGCTATGTTTTCGTCAGCGACGACATCAAGGCCATTCTCCTGCGCCCATTCGTGCGTCTGCTGCTCAAAATGACGCTGGGTGGGGGGCGCGCGCGTTTGATTCTTCAAAACCCAGACGACGTCGCGTTGTTCACGCGCACCCGGCTGGTGGACGCCACCGCAATACGCCTGATTCCGGGTTCTGGCGTGGATACGAAGCGTTTTTCGCCAGACATCACGCGACGACCCAATGGTCGTGTGCGGGTGCTGCTGGCGGCGCGCCTGCTATGGGACAAGGGTTTGGCAGAGTATGCAGAGGCGGCCCGCCTTCTGATGGCAGATGATGCGCCTGCCGATCTCCTATTGGCTGGCGCCCCCGATTCTGGCAACCCTGCCGCGGTTCCTGAAGCGGTCGTGCGCGAATGGGTTCGCGAAGGTCGAATGCAATGGCTGGGCCACGTCGAGGACATGTCAGCACTGCTTCGTTCGATCGATGTTGTCGTTCTTCCCAGCTATCGCGAAGGCTTACCAAAAGGGCTGATCGAGGCGGCGGCGAGCGGCTGCGCTCTCGTGGCGACGGACGTCCCGGGGTGCCGTGAGGTAGTCGAGCACGAGGTGGATGGCCTTATCGTGCCCGTGAAGGATGCTGAGGCGCTAGCCGATGCCATTGCGCGGTTGGCAAGCGATCCGGAACTGCGCGCGCGCCTGGGGGAGAAAGCTAGGGAGAAGGCGCTAGCCTTGTTCGACGAACGGATCGTGGTGCGCGATACGATTAGCGTTTATTCCGAATTACTGGGCAGCGGCACGCGGACCTGAACCCGACGGCCTTTGCGTCTCCGCGAAATCATCGAGGAAGTTGCATGAAAATCCTGGTTACCGGTACCGCTGGGTTCATAGGTTCGCACGTCGCGCGGGCACTTCTGGCGCGCGGCGACCAGGTCGTGGGGTTTGACAACCTCAATGAGTACTACGACGTCACTTTGAAACAAGCGCGACTCGCTTCGCTGTTTGAGGCGTCAGGTTATACGCACGTAGCAGCTGATCTTGTCGACCGCGTTGCCGTCGAGCAGGTATTCCGGAAGCACTCCCCGCAACGCGTCGTACATCTTGCAGCGCAAGCAGGTGTTCGATATGCCGCCGAGAACCCTCACGTATACGTGCAGAGCAACGTGGTCGGTTTCTTGCATGTCCTCGAGGGTTGCCGACACCATGGTGTCGAACACCTCGTCTACGCCTCTACGAGTTCGGTTTATGGTGCCAATGCGTCGATGCCGTTCTCCGAGCATGACTCGGCCGAGCATCCTCTGACGCTCTATGCGGCCACCAAGAAAGCCAATGAACAGATGGCACACAGCTACAGCCATCTGTATGGCATTCCCAGCACTGGACTGCGCTTCTTCACGGTCTATGGCCCCTGGGGTCGCCCGGACATGGCGCTATTTCTGTTCACGCGCGCCATTCTTGAGGGCAAGCCGATCCGCGTGTTCAACCACGGCCACCACAAGCGCAGCTTCACCTATGTGGATGACGTCGTGGAAGGAGTGATTCGGGTGCTTGACCGGGTGCCGGACAGGAATCCCGGCTGGAACGGGCAGCGCCCTGATCCGGCCACCAGCGGCGTGGCGCCTTATCGTCTCTACAACATCGGCAACGAGCACCCCGTGGAGCTGCTGCGCTATATCAAGGTGTTGGAACAGTGTCTTGGGCGGAAGGCAGAGATGGAAATGTTGCCGTTGCAACCCGGAGACGTACCCGACACTGAAGCCGACGTGGGCGACCTTATAGCCAACGTCAATTATAGGCCCACTGTACCTGTCGAAACCGGCGTTGCCCGCTTCGTGGACTGGTATCGGGGGTATTACGGGGCTTAGAGACGTGCATTTTTCCTGAACGACCGCGGCCGTGGCCGGTCTGAATCGTGTATTCCGTCCCAGTTCACGGATAGGATCATCAGTCCGGGAAGGCTGAAGGAAAGGAAGTGTTGGAGGAAGCCGCCATACAGGGAGCGTTGCTGGCCTTGGCCAGCACATGGCTGCTGGTGTGGATGCTCAAGCCTGTCTCCTTCTGTTTGAAGCTGCTCGACTACCCGGGAGGTACCCGCAAGGCGCATGAAACGCCCACTCCGGTAACTGGTGGGCTAGCGATGACGCTTGCCGCAGCAGCCGGCGGCGTCTTCGTCTGGGAAGGTTCCGAGGCCATGATCGGCCTACTTCTGGGCATGCTGTTGCTGCTGGTGGTCGGTCTGCTGGATGACCTGCGCGACATCCGCTGGCCCTGGCGGGTGGCGGCCCAGGTCGTGGCTGCACTGAGCTTGTATTACGTCGGTGGCGTGCGCGTGGAGCAGATCGGTAACGCCCTCGGCTTCCCTGGCCACACGCTGGGTCCGCTCTCGCTCCCACTCACCGTGTTCGCTACCGTCGGCCTGATCAACGCCATCAATCTCATCGACGGTGTCGACGGCCTGGCCGGCTCGCTGGTATTCGTGGCGTTGCTGATGCTGTGCGCGGCGGCGCTGTATGCCGGCAACAGCGCCCTTGCCGGCAATGTCCTGATCCTGGCCGCTGCCGTAGCCGGTTTCCTCGCCTGGAACTTCCGCTTCCCCGGCCGCTCCCGCGCCGCGGCCTTCATGGGCAACTCGGGCAGTGCGCTGCTCGGGCTGGCGATGGCCTGGGTCTGCTTCCGCCTGACCCAGAACCCCGGGCACCCGGTGAACCCGGTGCTGGCGTTGTGGCTGTTGCCGGTGCCAGTGGCCGACACACTGGTGCTGATCGTGCGCCGGATCCGCCAGGGCCGCTCCCCGTTCCACGCCGGCTGCGACCACATCCACCACTGCCTGCGCGAGGCGGGCTTCGGCCCGTTCGGCATCTGCGCCGTGCTCGTCGCCTTCAGCCTGGTCACGGGGCTGGCGGCAGGGCAGGCGATGCGCCTGGATGTGCCGAACGTGTTGATCCTCGCGGCATTCCTGGGCTTGTGCGTGGGCTGGTACTGGCTTTCGGCGAAGCGCGAGCGTGCGTTGGGCGTATTCAGGGGCCTACGCATGCTGCTGGTAGGCAACGTGGCGGTGGCGCGGGTGGTGGTGGTGCCGGCGGCTTCGAATGATGATCTCGGGGCGGAAGGGGCGAAGGTGAAGGCTTCCAAGTTGTAGGAGAGCTGCGCGGCTTGCGCCGCTCCTACAAGGGAGATCCGGGGCAGGTCAGGGTTCCAGGGAATCCAGGATTTTCTCGAGCGGCGCAGGCCGGGCAATGCAATAACCCTGCGCCTTGTCGCATTGGTGGTCGCGCAGCCAGTCGTATTCCGCCTGCTCCTCGACCCCTTCGGCGACGACCGTCAGCGAGAGCCCGTGGCCCAGCTGCAGCAGGGCTTGGCAGATCGAGGCGTTGCGGCGGTCGACATGGACGTGGCGGACGAAGGCGCGGTCGATCTTCATCGCGTCGATCGGCAGGTGGTGCAGGTAGGCCATCGACGAGAATCCGGTGCCGAAGTCGTCCAGCGAGATGCAGACGCCGCGCTCCTGCAGTTGCGCCAGCAGCGCGCGGGCCTGTTCGGGGCGGGTCATCAGGATGCTCTCGGTGAGTTCGACGTGCAGGGCACCGCGTGGCAGCGCATGTGCCCGGAACACCTCGTCGAAGTCCCGCAGCAGGTCCGTCTTCAGGAACTGCACCTGGGACACGTTGATCGCGATGCTCAGGCCCTCGTGGCCCGCCGCCACCAGGCTCTGGTAGGCGCGCACCGCTTCCTGCAGCACCCAGCGCCCCAGCGGCACGATCAGGCCGGTGTCCTCGGCCACGCCGATGAAATCGGCGGGTGGTATGAAGCCGCCTTCGGGCTGCGGCCATCGCACCAGCGCTTCCAGGCCGGTGGTGCGGCCGTTGCGCAGGTCGCGGATCTGCTGGAAATGCAGCTGGAATTCGCAATTGTCCAGGGCGCGGTGCATGCGCGCCGCCATACGCAGGCGATGGCCAGCCTTGTGGCTCATCGACGGTTCGAACGCGACCATCGCATGCCCTTCGGCGCGGCCCAGGTGCGCGGCCAGGCCGGCGAGGTGGATCGCTTCCATGGCGTCGGGGTGGTCGTCCGGGAACCGGGCAGTCCCGATCCATGCTTCCAGCTGCTGGCGGCTGCCGGCACCGCTGACCGAGCGCGACAACTCCTCGCGCAGTTCGCGCAGCGCCTGGTCCCACCGCGCGGGGTCACGCACGGCGAGGACGAACTCCTCCGGCCGCAGGTGGCCGACTTCGCCGTACTCGTAACCCAGCCGCTCCAGCCGCCGCGCCATCCGCTGCATCACCCGCGTGCCCACGGCCTGCCCGAGGCTGTCCTCGATCAGTTCCAGCCCGCGCAGCTGGATATAGGCCAGCCGCCACGGCTGGTCTTCCTGCGCCTGCAGGGCGTCGGCAACGGCCCGGCCGTTGAGCAGCCCGGTGACGGGGTCGTAAGTGGCGCGATAGGCGAGCTCGCGCTGTCGGGCCAACTGCTCGGTGACGTCTTCGGCGAGGATCAGCCACGCGTCCCGGCCATGGAAGCGGATGGCGGTGGCATGGATGCGCAGCTCGCGGATGCTGCCATCCTTGCGCTGGGCGGACCAGATCCGCGGGGCCATCTGCGGCTTGCCGGCGTAGGCCTCTACTTCCTCGGCCACCGCGCTCCTCTGCTCGGGAATGGCCATGGCGCTGATCGGGACGCCGATCAGCTCTTCCCGGCTGTAGCCGAACTGCTGGACGACGGCCTTGTTGATCTCGAGGATTTCCAGCGTCGTGGCGTCGTAGACGCAGAACGCCATCGGGTTGTCGTCGAACAGGATGCGGAACTGGTGTTCGGTGGCGACCAGCCGCTCGTGCGCGTGCATCTGCCGGGTGACGTCGACGATGGTGCCGGCGATCCGCGATCGGTCTTCGGCCACGGCGCCGCGGATCGAGACCCAGCGGAGGCCGCCATCCGGGGGTTGCATGCGCAGGTCCAGCGCAAGGGTGCCGCGCGTGCGCAGTGCGTGCAGGTAGGCGGACAGGGCCCGCTTGCGATCGTCGGGGTGGATCAACGCGATGAAGGCTTCCGGAGTGATCCGCGTCTTGCTGGGCTCCAGGCCGATCAGTTGCGCGGCCGATCCGGTCCAGGTGATCGGCCCGTCGCGAATGGCCGTCCAGGTGCCGGTTCGGCCCAGCGTCTGCGCCAGTTCGAGGTTCTCGTTGGCTTCGGTGAGGTCGCGGATCAACCGCTGGCTGGCCGCGTCGTGGCGCCGCAGCGTCTGGACCAGGTAACGGAAGCCGACCCAGTACAGCGCGTAGAACAGCAAGCTCCAGGCGACGAACATCCACCACGGGACCAGGCTGTCGCTGCCGGTATCGGCGAGGTGGACCTTGCGGTCGACCACCACGATCGCGATCAGCGCGCCGGCCAGGAGGGCGCCCGCGATCCAGCCGACGGTCTTGACCGTCGCAAGCGTGCGACTGCCGGCGGGCCTGGGATCGTCCATTCGCCCTGGCATGGTGGGCGCAGGAGTGGGGAGGCTCCGTGAATGGGGCGCCAGGGCAACAAAAAGCCGACCATGGGTCGGCTCTACGATCTGGTGGGCGGTGCAGGGTTCGAACCTGCGACCCTTGCCGTGTGAACCGACTAGGCACACGTCTGAGCACTGCCTTCTATGCGACGGGCTTATCGTTCAATAAGTTAGAAGGCTCCTTGCCAGATCTGAGAAGAAATGCGCACACCCCCGCGCACCCCAATCGTAACCCAAAATGGTATAAACCGGATTGGGTTGTAGCCTGCGGCAGTGCCGCGTCTCAACGCCCCCGAATACCAGCTTCTCAGAAGGCTTCTGGTCGATGCCCGGGAGAGCGCGGGACTGTCTCAAGCAGAAGTTGCAGGCCGCTTGGGCCGGGCCCAAACGTTCGTTTCGAAGTACGAGCTCGGGGATCGGCGCCTCGACGTGATTGACTACCTGCAGGTTTGCGATTCCATCGGTGCTGATCCGATCGCTCTGCTCAGGACCGTTTGGGTAAAGACCAAATCCGGCCGAGCCCTGGCCGGTTGACCCCTTCACAGGCTCACCCCAAAATGGGGTGAATGGGGGGCGTCATGAGCGGGAGCGCAGCTTTTTCAACTGAGTGGATCGCGGCCATCCAGTGTGACGGTCGGGGCGAGTTCCGCGATACGCAAACGCCGGGACTAGTGCTTCGCGTCGGGCCAGATTCTAAGGTCTTCTACCTCTATAGGCGGGTTCGAGAGCGAGGCCGGAGTGTTGAACGCAAGTTTCGTCTTGGTGACGCTAATCAACTAACGCTGGCGGCCGCTCGTCGCTTGGCGATCAAGCTCTCCGCAGCGGACTCTCCAAAAAAGGGTAGGGGGGCCATTGACCTCCAAGTGGCGCCAGTCCGGGCTGACGAGGAGATGCTCACGACCGCGGAGGCCGCCCGACTCACGAAGATGAGTTGTGCCTGGTTTGAGCGAAAGCGATGGGAAGGGGAGGGGCCGCCCTACTACCGTGCGGGGCGTGCGGTGCGCTACATGCGGAGCGAATTGCTGGAGTGGTGGAAGCGCCGGGGTGGCCTATAACAAGAAAGGGCGCCGAAGCGCCCTTTTTGCTTGAATTGGTGGGCGATGTAGGCTTCGAACCTACGACCCCGTCCGTGTGAAGGACGTGCTCTACCCCTGAGCTAATCGCCCGAAATCGCTGGGGTGCGCACTTTACAGTCCGCGTTGGCACGACGCAAGTCCACGCAAGCCGGCTACCGTCCCCAGATGCCCCATGGCCCGGTTCTGGGCCCAGTTTCGTTGTTCATTGGGGTGGGGAAAGGGGGGGGACAGGAATGCCCGGCACATTCGTTCAGAAAATTTCCAAGACCGTCGGATTGGGCGTTCTAAAGGATTGCCCACCGCCGCCTGCAGTGCAGCTTCGGCGTTACAACTTGATCTACGGCTTCAACGCCAGCGGCAAAACGACCCTTTCTAGGGTCTTTGCGAGCCTTGGGAAAGGGGTCTTAAGTCCAAAGCTACCCGTTGGAGCGGCTTTCGAGATTGAGCTTTCCGATGGGACGAAAATAAAGAGTGGGGGCGATCTGGGCCTCCTCACGAAGAGGCTTCTTGTTTTCAACGGAGATTTCCAAGACGAGAACCTGCGCTGGAAAGATGGGACAGCTAGTCCAGTCTTCTATATTGGGAGAGAGCAGGCTGACCTTGCACAAAAGCTTGGCGAAGTCGAGAAAGCAAAGTCAGAGAAGGAGTTAAGTCTTCGAGTCGCAGAAGAGAAGACTCGTGGCGCGGAAGGTTCCCAGGCCACCTTCAAGCGTAATACTGCACGCCTCATTGCCGAGCAGTTGGGGCTCGGGAGAAAGTACGACGCCACGAAGCTCGCCGCTGACTACGACTCAAATTCGGACTTTTCACTGCTCTCTGCAGAAAAGGTAGAAGGTCTCAAACAACAAATATCGCAGCAAGAAGCATTACCCAAAGTCGATCCGTTGCCGAACACCAAGGTGGGGATCGAAAAGCTCGGAGCCGATAGCCGCGAATTACTGGAGACAACCTTGGGTAAGGTGGCTCTGGCAGACCTCGCGGGACATGACGGAATGCTCAGTTGGATACGAGCCGGCCTAACCTACCACGAGGCCAACTCCCTCGAGAGCTGCTTGCTTTGTGGGAATGATCTGACTCAGTCTAGAAAGGAAGCTCTCGCATCAGCGATCGATAACCGGTTCGATAGACTGATTGCGGATCTGGCTTTCTGCGAAAGCGATTGCGAAAGCAAAGTGCGCCTGGTGCAGGCTTTGCTAGCTAAGATTCCATCCCCAAATGACGTTTCCCCCGAGAATCGGGGGGCGTTTGAGGTCCACGCCAAATCGCTTCGGGTGTCACTTGAGAAAGTTCCTCCAATATTGGAGGAACTGAGGAATCTTTTGGCTGCAAAAAGGGCGCATCCGAATCAAGCAATGGCTATTCCCGAGAATGTTGCCGCCCCGTCTCTCGCTGCGATCGAATCTGATGTCCAAAAGGCCATAGATGGAGTAAACGCTGTTTTGGGTGCCCACAACCAAGTCTTTGACGAGTTTGAGGAGCGAAAAAGGGAGGCCGCCGATCGGCTCAAGGAGCATTACCTTGGGTCAGCAAATGAAGAATACAGGGCCCATGAACGCACAGTCGTCCAAGCCCGCACTGCCGTGCTTGACCTCCGGACTGAGGTTGCACGGTTTTCGGCGGAAGTGGTCGAGCTAAACAAGAAGATTAGGGCCCACGGGCCTGCAGCTTCAGTTATCACTGCAATGATCCAGAGCTACTTGGGTCACAAAGAACTCTCGATTGTCGCGGTTGATTCAGGCTATCAGCTCGTGCGCAATGGATCTGTAGTAAAGGATTCACTTAGCGAAGGGGAAAAGACTGCTATTTCGCTGTGTTATTTCCTTTCGACTTTGGAGGCAGAGGGGCGGTCCAAAAAGGATCTCATTGTCGTAATCGATGACCCGATTTCCAGCTTGGATACGAGGGCACTGAACTACGCCTTCGCTATCATCAAGTCAGCACTTGGAGAGCCGTGCCAATTGATCCTGTTGACGCACAATGTCAACTTTATGAACGAGGCGAAGAAGTGGCTTCGGAATCGAGCAGATGCGACAAAAGGTGATCCAACTGCCTCATTATTGTTCCTGGATGCCATCCGCTCTGAAAACGGTGCCCGCACAACTATTCTCACGGAACTCCCGAAATACATACGGGACTACGAATCCGAATATCACTACTTGTTCCATATGATCCTAAGGTTTTCCCGGGCAAAGCCAGAGGATCGGGAAGGGTATTTCGTGATGCCGAATGCGCTTCGAAAGGTGCTAGACGTTTTTCTAGCGTTCAAGCACCCCGGCGCAAACGGGTTAAGTAGCAAGGTTGAGGCGATCCCGGCTCATGATCTTGGGATAGATCCCGCGCGGATTGCGGCTCTCGATCGCCTAGCTCAAGTCGAGAGTCATGCTGACAGTCTGGACGACCTAATTGCCTTCTCGTCGATGACAATGGAGGAGGTCGTCGCAGCTACAGAAGCGCTACTGGAGTTGATGGAGAAGTATGATCAAGAGCACTTTAAGCGGATCTGTAAGATCTGTGCCTAGGGCTCTGAAGATTCAGTCCTGTCCGCCGAAAGGTCTTTCATGCGGACCCTAGAAAGGCGGGCGATCCCTGACCCATCCATGACCCAGATCACCGGGGACTCTGCCGGAAGTTGCTAAGAGCGAGGTCTGGCGCGACGTTTGTGCCGCCACTCAGTTGTGAGTGAGTCGCCGTGTGAAGGCAATGCTCTACCGCTGAGCTAACCGCCCCGGTGGGCCGCGTAGTTTACGGGGCCGGCCGACTTTGCTCAATACGCCCGGCACTGCGAGAACCGCACCGGCCGTTCGCTCCCCGCCGGGTATTGCACCTGCAGCCGGGACGCGCCGAGCTCCGGGTCGTCCCTCAGCAGGGGGCAGATCGATTGCGGGTCGAAGGCCTCGCTCTTGGCGATCACCTGCAGCGTCGAGGGCGTGGGCCAGTGCGCGGAGACGACGTGGGGCAGGTCCGCGACGGCCGCGGCGATGGTGGTGCGCCGCTCCTCGAGGGGGATCAGGGAATCGGGCGCGGCTGTCTTCATTGTGGGAGCGGCGGCACCCTCCGTTGTGGGAGCGGCGCGAGCCGCGACTTCGGGAGCTGGGGTGGCTTCCGGCGTCGGGGCTTGCGCCCCTCCCACAATGGGGTCAGTGGCCGGCGGGTTCTGCGCAAGCGCCATCGCCGCCAGCAGCGCGACCACCGCCGCCGCGGCCCAGGCCAGTGCGTACTGGCCCAGCAGGCGGCGCCGAGCGGCCTGCTCGATCTGCCGCAGCTGGTGGTCGCCCAGCGCGGGGGCGAGTTCGTCCCACATCGTCGGCCCGTCCAGCAGCTCGATCCGGTGCGCCTTGCCGACGCTGAAGGCCGAGGGCGGGAAGCGTCCGGGGATGGCGAGGATGCCGCCTTCCAGGCCCTGCTGGCGCAGGTGCGAGGCGAATTCGGCGATGCCGGTGGTGCCGGGCTTCCAGGCGCGGCTGTGGCGGCTGGACAGCAGCCATTTCTGGCCGCCGCGCTCCAGCAGGTACTCGCCTTCGGTGCCGGCGCCGCCGAAGCTGCGCTCGTAGCCGCGGCCGTTGAGCACGGCCAGCACCAGCTGGATGAAATCCGGCCATGCGAGGGTACCGAGCATGCGCAGGCCGGCCGCGCGCTCCTCGCGCGGGCGCCGGGCCCTCACCACGTACAGGCTGGCCGCGAGGCCGAGCACCAGGAACAACGCGAGCGGTATCAACCAGGAACTGCTTGGTGGCACGTGGGATCCCCTGTTCTAGCGCGAAGCATAGCCGACCATGGGTCGGCTCTACAGTCGTTCCTTGAGGATCCGCAGCAGCTCGCTTTCGATCGTCCCGCGCATCGCCGCGAACAGCAGCCCGAGCTTGGCGGTGACGTGCACCTGGCCGGGCAGCAGGTCGATGCGGCCGTCCACGCCGGTGCGGACGAAGTGCACGGTGTCGCCTTCCCAGCGGTAGTCCAGGCCGACCTTCTGGCCCAGTTTGATCACCGCGTCCTCCACCGCCCGCCGCGCGGCGTCCGGGGGCAGGTCGTGGGCGTGCTGGATGTCGATGCGGGACATGGCGATATTGTAGATTGCGCTTGTGAACGCGATCGCATTGCGCGCCCCGGGGACCGAACTCGACGACTTGCCGCTCTGCCAGGGCCGGCTGGCCGTGGGCCGCGCGCTCGCGGGCGGGATCTGCGTGGTCGACGACGCGGCGACGGCGCGGGTGTGCTTCTGCGTCGACCGCCGCGGCACCTGGCTGCTGGTGGCCGAGGGCGTGCGCGGAGTCCACGTCAACGGCCGCCCCGTGCAGCGCAAGGCGCTGCTGCGCGCCGGCGACACCGTCTATGTCGATGGCGTCGAGATCGACCTGGTGGGGTCTGTTCCCCATGTTGGAGCGGCGCAAGCCGCGCCATCAGGAGTCGCGGCTTGCGCCGCTCCAACAATGGGACATCCGGACCCCCGCGTCCTGCTCCGCGGCACCTCCGGCCCGCACCACGGCCGCAGCCTCACCCTCGAACGCCCGCGCATCATCGGCAGCGACGCCGGCGCCGACGTCCGCGTCGGCGACCTCGCGCCGCGCCACGTGCGCCTGGCGATGGAGGGCGGCCAGGCGGTGCTGCGCGTACTCGCGCCGGAGGCCGACGTGCTGGTCAATGGCGAACCGCGGCGCTCGGCGATCCTGCAGCCGGGCGACCAGCTGGCCCTGGATGCGCACCACCGTTTCGTGCTCGAAGCGCCGACGGCGCTGCTGGGCGTGAAGCCGGACGGCGACGACCAGCTGGAACCGCTGGTGCCGCGCGAGGAGCCGTCGCCGCCCGCGGCGCCGAAACTGCGCATGCCCTGGCTGCTGCTGGCGGCGTTGTTGCTGGCGGCGATCCTGAGCGCCCTCCTGCTTCTTTGAACCCCGACCGAGCCCATGCGCGCATTCAACTTTTCAGCCGGACCCGCCACCCTTCCCGAACCCGTGCTCCGCCAGGCGGCGGAAGAGATGCTGGATTTCCGCGGCGTCGGCGCCTCGATCGTCGAGCTGAGCCATCGCGGCGCGGAGTTCATGGCCGTGGCGGCGCAGGCCGAGGCCGACCTGCGCACGCTGCTGTCGGTGCCGGAGGACTACGCGGTGCTGTTCCTCTCCGGCGGCGCGACCACGCTGCAGGCGTTGCTGCCGATGAACCTGGCCGCGGCGGGGCAGGCCGCCGATTACGTGGTCACCGGGCACTGGGGCAAGACCGCGATCAAGCAGGCCAGGCCGTACGTGTCGGTGAACATCGCCGCCAGTGGCGAGGCCGATGGCTTCCGCGGCATCCCGCCGCGCGCGGGCTGGCAATTGTCGGCGGATGCGGCGTATGTGCACATCACCGCGAACGAGACCATCCACGGCGTCGAGTTCCGCGACATCCCGGAGGTGGGCGATGTGCCGCTGGTCGCCGACTTCAGCTCCTCGATCGCGTCCGAGCCGGTGGACGTGCGCCGTTTCGGCGTGATCTACGGCGGCGCGCAGAAGAACCTGGGGCCGGTCGGCATCAGCTTCGCGATCGTCCGTCGCGACCTGCTGCAGCGCGAGGGCCAGTCGCGCGCGGACATCTTCGATTTCCGTTCGCACCTGGCCAAGGACTCGATGCTCAACACGCCGCCGACCTGGAATTGGTACCTGCTGGGCCTGACGGTGAAATGGATGCTGGCCGAAGGCGGCGTCGCCGAGTTCGCACGCCGCAATGCGCGCAAGGCGGCGGCGCTGTACATGGCAATCGATGGCTCCGGCGGCTTCTACCGCAACGAGGTCGATCCGGCCGTGCGCTCGCGCATGAACGTGCCGTTCTTCCTGCGCGACGCGGCGCTGGACAAGGCGTTCCTGGACGGGGCGAAGGCGGCGCGGCTGATCGGGCTGAAGGGCCATCGCGCGCTCGGCGGCATGCGCGCGTCGCTGTACAACGCGATGCCGGAAACCGGCGTGCAGGCGCTCATCGACTTCATGGACGACTTCGCCCGGCGCCATGGGTGATTGGGTCGCGTCGGCTGCTCCCGTACCGCTCGCCGGCGACATCACTGTTCCAGGCGACAAATCGGTCTCGCACCGCGCGGTGATGCTGGCGGCACTGGCCGACGGCACATCGCGCATCGAAGGCTTCCTGGAAGGCGCGGACACGCGCGCGACCGCGGCGATCTTCGCCGCGATGGGCGTGCGCATCGAGTCGCCGGCGCCGGGCGTGCGCATCGTGCACGGCGTCGGCATCGACGGGCTGCGCGAGCCGGCCGCGCCGCTGGATTGCGGCAACGCCGGCACGGGCATGCGGCTGCTGGCCGGGCTGCTCGCGGGGCAGCGCTTCGACAGCACGCTGGTGGGCGATGCTTCGCTCACCCGGCGACCGATGCGCCGGGTGATCGAGCCGCTGGCGCGGATGGGCGCGGCGATCGACAGCGACGACGGGCATGCGCCCTTGCGCATCCGCGGCGGCCGGCATCTGCATGGCATCGAGTACGCCTCGCCGGTGGCCAGCGCGCAGGTGAAATCGGCGGTGTTGCTGGCGGGGCTGTACGCGCAAGGCGAGACGGTGGTGCGCGAGCCGCAGCCGACGCGCGATTACACCGAGGCGATGCTGCAGGCGTTCGGCTATGCGGTCGACGCGCGCCCTGGCGTGGCCGCGTTGCGCGGCGGCGGCCGCCTGCGCGCCGCCGATGTCGTGGTGCCCGCGGACTTTTCTTCGGCCGCGTTCTTCATCGTCGCGGCGACGCTGGTGCCGGGTTCGGAGCTGGTGTTGCGTGGCGTGGGGCTGGATGCGCGGCGGACGGGGTTGTTGCGGGTGCTGGAGCTGATGGGGGCCAGATTCGAAGTCGCTCCAACAAGGGACATCCTGGTGAGGTCTGCAACCCTGCAAGGCATCGAGGTCCCGGTCGACTGCGTCGCCGACATGATCGACGAGTTCCCGATCCTGTGCGTCGCCGCTGCCTGCGCGCGCGGACGCACCGTGATCCGCGGCGCGGCGGAGTTGCGGGTGAAGGAGTCCGACCGCATCGCGACGATGGCCGAAGGCTTGCGCGCGCTGGGCATCGTGGTGGAGGAAACGCCCGACGGCCTGGCCATCGAGGGCGGCCGCTTGCGCGGCGGCGAGATCGACAGCCGCGGCGACCACCGCATCGCGATGGCTTTCGCGGTGGCGGGGCAGGTGGCGGAGGGAGAGGTGCGGATTCGCGACGTGGAGAATGTCGGGACTTCGTTTCCGGGGTTCGAGGAACTGGCCAGGGCTACCGGATTCAACCTGGTATAGGGCGTCGCGGCTTGCGCCGCTCCCACAAGGGAGTGTCCAGGCGCGTCAGCGGCCCAGCGAGAACTCGATGGGGACCTGGACGCTGCCTTCGACCGGGGTTTCGCCGCGCATGGCGGGCGCGAAGCGCCAGCGATTCACGGCGTCCACGGCCGCGCGGTCGAGGCTGCGCGAACCGCTGCTGGAGACCAGGTCGATTCTGCGCGGATCGCCGTCGGCGCCGACGTGCACGCGCAGCAGGACCGTGCCGGATTCCCCGCGGCGATAGGCGTCGCGCGGATAGCGCGGCGCGGGTTGCTGGATGGGGCGGGGGAGGGAACTGGGTGTTGGAGCGGCGGGAGCCGCGACCTGGGGCGGGGGTGGCGCGGAAGAGGGAGTCGGGGCTTCCGCCCCTCCCACAAGGGCAGGGTCGCTGGGGTCGGGAGCGGCGTCTTCTTCCTCCTCGCGCGCGAGCGAGCCGCGGTCGCCGGCGGGCAGCGGCGTGGGCAGCGGCTCGAACACCTGGCCGGGTTGGGGCAGGCCCGGTTCGCTGCGGTAGAAGTCGCTGTTGTTGCGCTGGTCCCACCACAGCGCCAGGAACGCGACCAGGCCCAGCCCGAAGGCGAGCGCGGCGGCGATGAGGGCGCCGCGGCCCGGCAGCCAGTCCGGCCGCTGGCGGGAATCGCGGGCATTGGGGGAATGTGCGGACATGCGGGCCATTCTGGCACGAGCTTGTGAAAGCTTCGGGCAACGCATGGTGAACCTGCGCGATAATCGTCCATTCGTCCGGAATCCAACGCCCCGATGCTCGATCCAGCCCTGCTTCGCACCCATGCCGCCGACACCGCGCAGCGCCTGCGCCAGACCCGCGGCTTCAGCCTCGACGCGCCCGCGCTGGAGGCGCTGGAGGCCGAGCGCAAGGCGATCCAGGTGCGCACGCAGGAGCTGCAGAACCTGCGCAACACCCGCAGCAAGGCGATCGGACAGGCCAAGGCCAGGGGCGAGGACGCGTCCGCGCTGCTGGCCGAGGTCGCCGGCTTCGGCGACGAACTGAAGGCCGGCGAGGCGCGGCTGGATGCGCTGCGCGGCGAGATCGAGGCGATCGCGCTAGGCATCCCGAACCTGCCCGATCCGTCGGTGCCGGTCGGCGCGGACGAAGCGCACAACGTCGAACAGCACCGCTGGGGCACGCCGCGCGAATTCGATTTCCCGGTCAAGGACCACGTCGAACTGGGCGCGCGCCACGGCTGGCTCGACGGCGACACCGCGGCCAAGCTGAGCGGCGCGCGCTTCACCGTGCTGCGCGGACAGCTGGCGCGGCTGCATCGGGCGCTGGCGCAGTTCATGCTCGACCTGCACACCGGCGAGCACGGCTACCTGGAGACCAACGTGCCGCTGCTGGTGAACGCCGACTCGATGCGCGGCACCGGGCAGCTTCCCAAGTTCGAGGAGGACCTGTTCGCGACCACGGTGGGCGAGGGCGAGGCTGCGTCGAAGAGATACCTGATTCCGACGTCGGAAGTGCCGCTGACCAACATCGTCCGCGACGCCATCGTCGAGGCCGACGCGTTGCCGCTGCGCATGACCGCGCACTCGATGTGCTTCCGCGCCGAGGCCGGCAGCCACGGTCGCGACACCCGCGGCATGATCCGCCAGCACCAGTTCGAGAAGGTCGAACTGGTCTCGGTGACGCGGCCCGACGAGAGCGACGGCGAACACGAGCGCATGACCCGTTGCGCCGAGGTCGTGCTGGAGCAGCTCGGGCTGCCGTACCGCAAGGTGCTGCTGTGCACCGGCGACATGGGGTTCTCCGCGCGCAAGACCTACGACCTGGAAGTGTGGCTGCCATCGCAGGACACCTACCGCGAGATCTCCTCGTGCTCCAACTGCGGCGATTTCCAGGCCCGCCGGATGCAGGCGCGCTGGCGCAACCCGGAGACCGGCAAGCCGGAACTGGCGCACACGCTCAATGGTTCCGGCGTGGCGGTCGGCCGTGCGCTGATCGCGGTGATGGAGAACTACCAGCAGGCGGACGGCAGCATCGCCGTGCCGGCGGTGCTGCGCCCGTACATGGGCGGCGCGGAGGTTATTGCGTAACCGGCCACCCGACCATGGGTCGGGTGCTACAGGACCTTTTGGACGGCGGCGAGGAACTCGGGGTCGAGCTTGCTGCCCATCTTTTCGGTGCGGGCGACGATGCGGCCGTCGGCGTCGAGCAGGATCAGCGCGCTGGTGTGGTTGAACTCGCCGTCGGCGAGCTGGCGGTACTGGATCCCCAGCACGCCGGCCACGCTGCGCACGTCCTCGGCCTTGGGCGTGGCCAGGGTCCAGCGCGGATCGACCTTGCGCTCCTTGACCACCGCCATCAGCGCGGCCGGGTTGTCGCGCGCGGCATCCATGCTGATGAACAGCACGCCCAGCTCCTTGCGCTGCTTCGGCGTCAGCGAGCGGTCCACGGCCTTGCCGCTTTCCACGATCAGCGGGCAGATGTAGCGACACGAGGTGTAGAACATCGCGACCAGCTGCGGCTTGCCGCGGCGCGTGGTCCAGTCGAAGGTGCGGCCCTTCTGGTCGGTGAGCTTGAGCGGCAGCTGGTAGACCGAATCGGAGGGGAGTTCGACGGGTTTGCTGGTGGCGGCGGATTTGACGCCTTGCATGGGAGGGGAGGGCGTCGCGGCTTGCGCCGCTCCCACAAGGAGGGAGCCGGCAAGCGCGACGGCAAGTACAAGGGCATTGCGAATCATGGTTTTGCGCTCCTGGCGCAACGGAATCCGAGGTTGGCGGTGGTGCTGCGGGCCTCCAGCGAGGAAAGCATGGCCACGCGCATGAGCACGGCGTAGTTCTCGCGGTCGTCCATGGACAGCGCGCCCGCGCCGCAGAATTCGGCCTTGTTCGGGTCGCCCTGCTTGCGGTTGTCGGAGGCGATCATCAGCGACGAGAAATCGTCGGTCCATTCCCAGACCAGGCCGTGCAGGTCCTGCACGCCGTAGGCGTTCGGTGTCTGCAAACCGGCGCGGGGCAAGGTGCCGCTGGACGGACGCGAATACCAGCTGAGGATGCGTTCGCGCCACGCCGGGTCCTTGCGCGCGTCGGTGCGGGTCTCGTCCGCGGCCGCCGCGTATTCCCATTCGCTCCAGGTCGGCAGCCGCGCGCCCTGCGCCTCGCAGTAAGCCGACGCGGCGAACCAGCTGACGTTGACCACCGGCTGCCTGGCTTGGGCCTCGTCCTTCAGTTTCAGCGGACCGGCCCAGTGGTCGAGGTAGCGCTCGTCGGCCAGCACCTTGGGCGCCTGGTCGCGCCGCCAGCGTGGATGCTGCTTCACGAAGGCGAGGAACTCGGCATTGGTGACCGGCAACTTCTGCAGTTCGAACGGTGCGATCGTGACCTGCCTGGTGTCCTCGTACCTCAGCGCCGAGCTGAACTTGCCGCCCGGCAACTTGAGGTAACCGCTGCCCGCCGCCGCGAGGGCGGCGACGGGCAGGGCGAGGACAAGGATGGCAACAGCCTTTTTCACGTCGGCCTCAGTGCTCGGCCGCGGCGGTGCTCAGGCCGGGGCCCTTGCGGATGGCGGCCGCTTCTTCCTTGGTGATCTTGCCGCCCGGGTTGCCCCAGCTGTTGAGCACGTAGGTGGAGATGTTCGCCACCTCGTCGTCGGTCAGCTGCGACATCGGCGGCATCACCGAGTTGTATTCCTTGCCGTTGACCGTGACCGGCCCGGTCAGGCCGTGCAGGACCACGTTCGGCACGCGCTTGGGATCGGCCTTGATCCAGTCCGAACCGGCGAGCGGCGGGAACACGCCTTCCAGCCCCTGGCCGTTGGCCTGGTGGCAGGTGGAGCAGGTGCCCGCGAACAGCGCCTCGCCGGCCTTGACCTGTTCCTCGACCGTGAGGTCGCCCGTCGCCGCGGACTTCGCCGCTGCGCCGACCGCGGCCAGGCTCGGGTTGGCCTGGTCGCCGATGTAGGTGGCGTCCACTTCCTTGCCGGAGAAGATCTCGGGACGTTCCTCGCCGTCGGCCTTCAGGATCGCCAGCGCACCCTTGTTGAAGGCGCGGAAGATCGAGTGGTCGACCAGCACGTAGCTGCCGGGCACTTCGACGTGGAAGTCGAGGATCGCGGCGCCGCCGGCGGGGATCAGCGTGGTCTGCACGTTCTCCTGGAAGCGGGTGCCGCCTTCGAACCAGACCTTGTCGAAGATCTCGCCGATCACGTGGAAGCTCGACACCAGGTTCGGGCCGCCGTTGCCGACGTACAGGCGCACGCTCTCGCCGGTGTTGGCCTTGAGCGCCTTGTCGCCGGTGAGCGCGCCTTCGCGGCCGTTGAACAGCACGTAGGTCGGGTTCTCGTCCACGCCCTTCTGCATGTCGAAGCCCTGGTGGCCCTTCTCGCGGTACTTGCCCGTGGTGTAGAAGTCGCCCTGCATCACGTAGTACTCGCGGTCCACCGGCGGCATGCCCTCCGGCGGCTCGACCAGGATCAGGCCGTACATGCCGTTGGCGATGTGCATGCCCACCGGCGCGGTGGCGCAGTGGTACACGTACAGGCCGGCGTTGAGCGCCTTGAAGGTGAAGCGGCTGACGTGGCCGGGCGCGGTGAAGGTCGCCGACGCGCCGCCACCGGGACCGGTGACGCCGTGCAGGTCGATGTTGTGCGGCATCTTGCTGTCGGGCATGTTGCGCAGGTGGAACTGCACGGTGTCGCCCTGGCGCACGCGGATGAAGCTGCCGGGCACCGTGCCGCCGAACGTCCAGAAGGTGTAGGTCACGCCGTCGGCGATTTCCATGTCCTTCTCGACGACGTCGAGTGTGACGACCACCTTGGCGGGGTAATCGCGGTTGACCGCCGGCGGGACCAATGGCGGCGAGGTCAGGACGGCTTCGATCGGCTCGCCTTGCGGCGGACCGAAATCACCCTTGAGCGAGCCACCGGTGTCGCTGGTGGTGGCCTTGCCCGCGGGCTTTGCCGTGGTGGCTTGGTCGCCCTTGCAGCCGGCGAGCGCGAGCGCGGCGGCGATGGTGGCGACGATGACGGGGCGGAGCGGCTTTCTCATTGCGGTTCCCTTTTTATTGGGGGCTGCGTAGTGATGGGCGAAGCTTGCGCCAGTCGCTCGTGGACGCACCTGACGTGAGTCAAACGGGCGTTGGATATCGACCATGCTCGCCTACTGCTTGATTTGGATCAATGCCCGGTCCGGGGGCGGCGGCCCAGCCTTGCGGCACCTCGAGCCGGGACGTTCGCATGCACACCATTCCTCCCGCGCGGACGCTGCTGGCGGCCGCGCTCTTGTCGTGTTTCCCCGCCATCGCCGCAGCCGCTGACTGGACCTTCGAAGCCACGCTGCGGGCGCGCCAGGAACAGGTCCGCGACGAGGCGTTCGCGCACGACGCCGACGCCACCACGCTGCGCCTGCGCGCCGGCCTGCACGGCCGTTTCGGCAATGGCTGGGAGGCGCTGGTGGAAGGCGAGGGAATCGCCGGCACCGGCGCCTTCAACGACGGCAGCAACGGGCGCACGGCCTGGCCGGTGGTGGCCGATCCGAACGGTGCCGAGCTCAACCAGGCCTGGCTGCGCCACGCGGGCGCGCGGCTGACCGCCACCGCGGGCCGGCAGCGTCTGCTGCTCGCCAACCAGCGATGGATCGGCAACAGCGGCTGGCGGCAGAACGAGCAGACCTTCGATGCCGTGTCCCTCGATGCGCGGTTGGGCGGGTCGTTCGAAGCCCACTATGCGTGGCTGGGGCGTGTGCACCGGGTCAACGGCGACGATGCGCGCGATCCATTGGCGCGCGAGCGCGACCTCGACAGCCATTACGCGGAACTGGCCTGGAAGCAGGGTGCGTGGCAACTGGCGCCCTACGCGCTGCTGCACCGCGATCGCGACCTGGCGACGGCGTCCACCACCACCTTCGGCCTGCGCGGCGCGTGGGATGGCGTGCGTGAGGGCCGCGGCTGTCGCGTCGAAGCCGACTTCGCACGGCAGCGCGATGGCGGCAGCAACCCGCTTTCGTTCGAACACGATTACTGGCGCCTGGAACCGGCCTGCGTCGTCCGCGGGACCACGCTGCGCGCCGGCTGGGAACACCTGGGTGGCGACGGCGTGCACGCGCTGCAGGCGCCGCTGGGCACGCTGCATGCGTTCAACGGCTGGGCCGACAAGTTCAACGCCACGCCGGCGGGGGGACTGGAGGATCGCTACCTGGGTGCCGGCGGCAAGCTGGGCGCGGCGAAGCGCCTGGACTGGCAACTGGCCTGGCACGACTACCGCGCCGACACCGGCGGCCGCTACGGCAGCGAATGGAACGCCTCGCTCGCCGCGCCACTGGGCAAGTCGCTCAAGGGCCTGGTGAAGCTGGCCGACTATCGCGCCGACGGGCTGGCGCGCGACACCCGCAAGCTGTGGCTGCAACTGGAGTGGACCCGGTGACGCGCGCGTCCCATTCAGGCCGGGCGGGTGGGGCATAATCACTGGTTCCCGGAGTTACCGAGTCCCCGAGCCTGATGACCCGACCCGCCTCGCTCGACCGCGAGCAACTGCTGGCCTGCGCCCGCGGTGAAATGTTCGGCCCCGGCAATGCGCGCCTCCCGGCGCCGCCGATGCTGATGTTCGACCGCATCACCGAGATTTCCACCGAGGGCGGCAGCCACGGCAAGGGCGTGATCCGCGCCGAGCTCGACATCCGGCCCGACCTGTGGTTCTTCGCCTGCCATTTCGAGGGCGATCCGGTGATGCCCGGCTGCCTGGGCGTGGACGCGATGTGGCAGCTGGCCGGTTTCTACCTGCCGTGGCTGGGCGAACCGGGGCGCGGCCGCGCGCTGGGCGTGGGCGAAGTGAAGTTCACCGGCCAGGTGTTGCCGACCGCCAAACTGGTGCAATACGAAATCGACATCAAGCGGGTCATGCGCGGAAAGCTGAAGATGGTGATCGCCGACGGCCGCACCCTGGTCGACGGCACCGAAATCTACACGGCGCACAACCTGCGCGTGGGCCTGTTCGGGTCCACGGAGGCGTTCTGATGGCGGCCGCGAACGACCGGCGCCGCGTGGTCGTCACCGGCATGGGCATCGTCTCGTGCCTGGGCAACGATTTCGCCAGCGTCACCGACTCGCTGCGGCAGACGCGCCCCGGCATCCGCTTCATCCCCGCGTACGCCGAGCTCGGCCTGCGCAGCCAGGTCGCCGGCGTCCCGGAAATCGACCTCGACGCGGCGATCGACCGCAAGCTCAAGCGCTTCATGGGCGACGCGGCCGCCTACGCCTACGTCTCGATGCGCGACGCGATCGCCGACGCCGGGCTCAGCGACGAGCAGGTGCGCGACCCGCGCACCGGCGTGATTGCCGGTTCCGGCGGCGGTTCGGCGCAATGGCAGATCGAGACCGGCGACCTGCTACGCAACAAAGGCGTGCGCAAGGTCGGCCCGTACATGGTGCCGCGGACCATGTGCTCGACCGTGTCGGCGACGCTGGCGACCGCGTTCGGCATCCGCGGCGTCAGCTATTCGATCTCCGCGGCCTGCGCGACTTCGGCGCACTGCATCGGCGCGGCGGCGGACATGATCCGCCACGGCATGCAGGACGTGGTCCTGGCCGGCGGCGGCGAGGAAGTGCACTGGGGCATGACCGCGCAGTTCGATGCGATGGGCGCGCTGTCCACCCACCACAACGACACCCCGGGCACCGCGTCGCGGCCCTATGACGTCCATCGCGACGGCTTCGTCATCGCCGGCGGCGGCGGCATGCTGGTGCTGGAGGACTACGAGCACGCGAAGGCGCGCGGCGCGCGCATCCATGCCGAGCTGGTTGGCTACGGCGTCACCTCCGATGGCGCCGACATGGTGGCGCCGTCGGGCGAAGGCGCGGTGCGCTGCATGCGCATGGCGATGGCCGGCGTGGATACGCCGATCGATTACCTCAACACCCACGGCACCTCGACGCCGCTGGGCGACATCGTCGAACTCGAGGCGATCCGCGAAGCCTTCGGCGACGGGAAGATGCCGCCGCTGTCGTCGACCAAGGCGCTGACCGGCCATTCGCTCGGCGCGGCCAGCGTGCACGAGGCGATCTACAGCCTGCTGATGCTGCGCGAGGGCTTCATGGCCGGCTCGTACAACATCCTCGAGCTGGATCCGAAAGCCGCCGGTTTCCCGATCCTGCGCCATGCCACCGACGCCGCCCTCACCACGGTGATGTCCAACAGCTTCGGCTTCGGCGGCACCAACGGCACCCTGGTCTTCCGCAAGGCCTGACGTGGGTCAAGGCGCGGCGGCAGCCGCGCACCGACCATTGCCGACCATGAATGCAACCTCCCTGGCCAGCGCCCCGCGCTGGCGCGACGACCTCTCCACCGAATATGCAGGGCTGGTGGAAACGCTGGAGCGGCTGATCCCGTGCATGGAGGTGCCGCTGCACCTGCCGTGGATCGACGCGATCAACGCGCTCAAGCGCGAGCGCGGCGCGGTGATCATGGCGCACAGCTACCAGTCGCCGGAGATCTTCCACGGCGTGGCCGACATCACCGGCGATTCGCTGGCGCTGGCACAGGCGGCGGCCGACTGCGACAGCAACCTGATCGTGCTGTGCGGCGTCCACTTCATGGCCGAGAGCGCCAAGATCCTGGCACCGCACAAGACCGTGCTGATCCCGGACCTCGAGGCTGGCTGCTCGCTGGCGTCCTCGATCACCGCGGCGGACGTGCGCGAGCTGCGCGCACGACACCCCGGCGTACCGGTGGTCAGCTACGTCAACACCTCGGCGGCGGTGAAGGCCGAATCGGACGCCTGCTGCACCTCGGCCAACGCGGTGCAGGTGGTCGAGGCGATCGCCGCCGAAACCGGTTCGCGCAAGGTGATCTTCCTGCCCGATCGCTACCTGGGTTCCTGGGTGGCCACGCAGACCGATATCGAGCTGGTGCTGTGGCACGGCCAGTGCGAGGTGCACGAGAAGTTCACCGCGATGGAGGCCCGCCACACCCGCGAGCGCTTCGACGCGAAGATCGTCGCCCATCCGGAGTGTCCGCCCGAGGTGCTGGCGGAGGCCGATTTCGTCGGCTCGACCAGCGCGATGGGCAAGTGGCTGGAGAAGGAACGGCCGCAGCGGGTGGCGATGATCACCGAGTGCTCGATGGCCGACAACCTGCGCAACAAGTTCCCGCAGGTGGAGTTCATCAAGCCCTGCAACCTGTGCCCGCACATGAAGCGGATCACGCTGCCCAACATCCATGCGGCGTTGCGCGACATGCGGCACGAGGTGCATGTTCCGCCCGGGGTGGCGGCGCGGGCACGGCTGGCGCTGGACAGGATGCTGGCGGTGGGGCGGCGGGACCGGGTGTAGGGCGATGCTTCAGATGGCGTAGCGAAACACCATCACGAAGTGGCAGACGGTGCCGCCGAGCACGAACAGGTGCCACACCAGGTGGCTGTAGCGCATGCGCTCATGCAACAGGTAGAACACCACGCCCGCGGTGTAGGCGATGCCGCCGGCGAACATCCAGGCCAGGCCGCCGGGTGCCATGTGCGTCCATAGCGGCTGGATCACTGCCAGCGCCGCCCAGCCCATGGCCACGTACAGCGCCACCGAGACCTTGCGGTAGCGCGCGCCGGCCAGCAGCTTGAACACCACGCCGGCGACGGCCAGCGTCCAGATCACCGCGAGCATGATCCAGCCGGCGTTGCCGCGGAGCACGCCGAGCAGCACGGGCGTGTAGGTGCCGGCGATCAGCAGGTAGATCGCGCTGTGGTCCAGGCGCCGCAGCAGGCCGTTGCGGTCGGCCTGCGGGAAGGCGTGGTACAGGGTCGAGGTGAGGTAGGCCAGCACTATCGTCACGCCGAACACCGACGCGCCAACGACCGGCAGGCTGCCGTTGGCCTGCATGCCGTCCAGCACCAGGAACGGCAGCGCGACCAGCGCCAGCAACAAGCCGATGCCGTGGCTGAGCGTGTTGGCGAGGTCCTCGCCCCGGGTGGGCTGGCGGCGGACGCGGAGCGTGGTGGCGGTCGCGGGCGCGGGCGCGGGCATGTTCATTGCCTCGCAGCATACGCCGCCGCGGCGGCGCGGACCTTAAGCGGCGCATAAGGCTCGCGCGCTGGAATGCGGGCCGTGGGCAATCCGCCCCGCACAGGAGACACGCTCGTGAAGACCCTCGCCACCCTCGCGCTCGCCGCCACCGCCGGGCTGCTGTCCTTCGGCGCCCTCGCCGGACCCAAGTGCACCGACGCCCCGCGCGAGCAGTGGATGCCGGCCGAGACGATGAAGGCCCGCATCCTCAAGGACGGCTACACCATCGACAAGTTCAAGGTGTCCGGCCAGTGCTACGAGATCTACGGCCAGGACAAGGACGGCCGCGACGTCGAGATCTATTTCGATCCGACCGACGGCCGCATCGTCAAGCAGCGCAGCAACGACGACTGAGGAGGAGCGCCAATGAGTGCCGTCATCGAATCCGCGGCCGGCCAGGCGGCCGGCCGCGCCGACACCGTCAAGGTCTGGGATCCGCTGGTGCGACTGTTCCACTGGTCGCTGGCCGCATGCATCCTCGGTGCGTTCCTGGTCGAGGAAGGCGATACGGCGCACCAGCTCCTGGGTTACACCGCGCTCGGGCTGGTCGCGTTCCGCCTGCTCTGGGGCGTGGTCGGCAGCCGCCACGCGCGCTTCGGCGACTTCGTCCGCGGCCCGCGCGCCATAGGCACCTACCTGCGCGAACGCCTGGCCGGCACCTCGCAGCGCCGGCTCGGCCACAATCCGGCCGCGGCGGTGATGATCCTGGTGCTGTTGGCCGGCGTCGCCGCGGTCGGCGCCACCGGCTGGATGCAGACCCTGGATGCGTTCTGGGGCGCGGAATGGCTGGAGGAGCTGCACGAGGCGCTGGCCTACGGCCTGCTGGCCTTCATCGGCGTCCACGTGCTCGCGGCGCTGGTGGAAAGCTTCCACTACCGCGAGAACCTGGTCGCGGCCATGGTCCACGGCCGCAAGCGTGCCCTCGCAACGCGTGCCCATGGCCCGGATGACAACGCGCGATGAGCACGCCCCGGGCGGTTGCCCCAGGTCAAGGCAGCCGCCCGGGCCACCGCCCAGGATGAACCCATGCGCCTGTTGCTCGCCGAGGACGACCGTGCGCTGGGGCAAGCCCTGGCCGACGGCCTGCGCCGCCTCGGGCATGCCGTCGACTGGGTCGAGGACGGCCGCCACGCCGCCAGTGCGTTGGCAGATACCCCTTACGCCGCGGCGATCCTGGACTGGAACCTGCCGCGCATGAGCGGCGTGGACGTGATCGCCGGTTTGCGCCGTCGCGGCGACCGCCTGCCGGTGCTGCTGCTGACCGCGCGCGATGCGCTCGACGACCGCGTGCAGGGCCTGGACAGCGGTGCCGACGACTATGTGGTCAAGCCGGTGCACCTGGACGAGCTGGCGGCGCGGGTGCGCGCGCTGTTGCGCCGCGCCGAAGGGCAGGCGGCGCCGGTGCAACGGGTGGGCGCGCTGGCGCTGGACCCGGGCAGCCGCAGTGCGCGCCTGGACGATGTGCCGCTGGAGCTGTCGCCGCGCGAATACGCCGTGCTCGAGGCCCTGGCCGCGCGGCCGGGCCACGCGCTTTCCCGCGCGCAGCTGGAGGACGCGCTCTACGGCTGGGGCGAGGAAGTGGCGAGCAATGCGGTCGAGGTGCATGTGCACCACCTGCGCCGCAAGCTGGGCCCCGAGTGGATCCGTACCCTCCGCGGCGTGGGCTACGCCTTGTACCCGCCGTTGGCCGACGGGGAAGCCCCGTGAAGCGCCCCTCGCTGCAGCGACGCCTGTGCTGGCTGGTCGGCCTGCCGGTCGTCGCGCTCTGGCTCGCGGCCGGATTGTGGCTCGGCCAGCGCACCGCGCACGAAACCGCGGAAATGTTCGACCGTGAACTCGAGCGCACCGCGGCCAGCGTGCTGGTGGTGCTGGAAGGGTTGCCCGACGCGGCGCTGCTTGCGCGCGGCGCCGAAGCGATCGGAGCGGTCGACGACGACGACGGCGGGCATGGCGAGATCATGGTCCGCGACCGCTCCGGGATGCTGCTGCTGGACGCGTCCGTGCTGCCGGCGCTGGAAGCGGCATCCGGCGCGCCGCATTTCCACACCCTCGACCACGACGGCGAGCGCTGGCGCGTGTACCAGCGCTGGGATCGGGCGGGACGCCACTGGATCCAGGTAGCGGCGCCGCTGCACGACCGCGACGAGCTGTTGTCGGCGCACCTGCGCGCGCTGCTGCTGCCGCTGTGCGGCTTGCTGTTCCTGTTGCCGCTCGCGACCTGGCTGGCGTTGCGCGCCGGGCTGGCGCCGCTGCGATCGCTGTCGCAGGCGATCGCGGCGCAACCGGCGCGCACGCCGGTGCTGAGCCGCGATGATGTCCCCGTCGAACTGCTGCAACTGACCCGCGCGCTGGACGCTCTGGTGGCGCGCCTGGACGCGGCACTGTCGCGCGAGCGCCGCTTCACCGCCGATGCGGCGCACGAGCTGCGGCACCCGCTGTCGGTGCTGCGCCTGGAACTCGACCTGGCCGGCACCGCGCCCGGCGTCGAGGAGCGCGACCAGCACCTGGAACGCGCGCGCGACGGGCTGCTGCGG
This sequence comes from Lysobacteraceae bacterium, assembly GCA_004297225.1. Classification (GTDB taxonomy): domain Bacteria; phylum Pseudomonadota; class Gammaproteobacteria; order Xanthomonadales; family Xanthomonadaceae; genus Cognatiluteimonas. The sequence continues at coordinate 174,734 of SCUI01000004.1, forward strand.
ATGGAGCGCCTGGTCGCACAACTGCTGACGCTGGCGCGGGTCGAGTCGCTGGAACAGATCGATGACGCTGGCGAGGTCTCGCCGGCACGACTGGCGCGCGAGGTGCTGGCCAGTGCCGCCGAGCGCGCCGCGCCGCGCGGGATCGCGTTGTCGCTGCAGGTCGACGCGGATGCGCCGGTCGCCGGCAGCGCCGGGCTGCTGGCCATCGCCCTGGGCAACCTGGTGGACAATGCCATCAGCCATGGGCGGACGCGCGGGCAGGTCGGCGTCATCGTCCGCCGCGACGGCGCGATGGTCGAGCTGGCGGTCGACGACGACGGCCCCGGCATCGACGCCGCCGCCGCCGCGCGCCTGGGCGAGCGTTTCATGCGCGGCAGCGGCAGCGCCGGCAGTGGCCTGGGGCTGTCGATCGCCCAGGCGATCGCCGGCCTGCACGGCGGCGGCATCGCGATTTCCCGTTCCCCCGCGGGTGGCGCGCGCGTGGTATTGCGCCTGCCCGCGGTTTCCCCCCGAACCGGCCATCACGGCCCTGATTGAGGTCTGACTCCATGCAAATCGTTCCGAACCTGCTCCTCGCCGCTGCCCTCGGCCTTTCCGCGCCGCTGGCGTTCGCCCAGGACCATGCGCACCACCATGCCGCACCCGCCGCGCAGGCTGCTGCGCCGGCGCAACGCTACGCCACCGATGCGCCGCTGCGCGAGAACATGGCCGCCATCCGCGAGATCGTGCAGACGCTCGAGCATGCGGAGCACGCCGGGCTCGCCGACGCGGAGGTCGCCACGCTGGCCGGCAAGGTCAACCACCACGTCAACCAGATCATCGCCAACTGCAAGCTCCCGCCCGACGCCGATGCCGCGCTGCACACGATCATCGTCCCGATGGTCCAGGAAGCCGGCAAGCTCAGGAACGCCCCGCAGGACCTGTCGCCGGTGGCCGGGTTGCGCGCAGGACTCGAGGCCTACGACGCGCAATTCAAGGAGTGAATCATTCCGCGGGCGCGCCAGGTGTCCATGTTTCCTGGCGCGTCAACGGACCCAGATAGACGATGTGGGTGTGGAGTTCGCCGATCCTGGAGACGCCGTAGACCGGGTAGTCGTAGAAGTCCTCGAACGGCAACAGGCCGACCGTACCGCGCAGGTCCAGCGCCGCGGGGGACGCGAATGCATCCTTCACCGGCAGGTCGTCGCCGACCAGCGACAGGCTGGCGACCGCCTCGCGCGGAATCCCGGCTTCCAGCAGGCGCAAGCCGGCGGGGCGGCGATTGTCCACATCGAAACGATAGCGACCGCCGAGCATCATGTGCATGGCGCCGGCATAGGCCACGATCCGCGCATCCGGGTGCGCCTTCGACGCTTCGAGCATCGCCCGCGCCATCGTCTCGTTCCGGGTGTCGTCGAGCAACGCGCGATTGATGAAGATCCGGGTCGAGTCCTCGTCCATCGCCACGACTTCGACCACGCGGTCTCGATTCGCATGGGCCCAGCGCAGGATGCCGTGCAGCGGCAGCGCCTCGACCTCGCCCCAGATCGCGTCGAATTCGTGTTCGTCGCCCGAGGCCAGGTAACGGTCGATCGCAGGCTGGGTCGAGCCGGGGAGCTCCAGCAGCAGCACCAGCCGATCGTCGCCGAGCTCGTCCATCAGCCCGGTGAAGAAATCCACGGTTTCCCGGCGGAAATGGGTTTCACCGACCAGCAGGAAACGTTTGGAGGACACCTGCGCCGCAAGCGCCGGCCGGTCCAGCAGCCCGGGTTCGACCAGTGGCCGGAGCGCATCCACGTCGGTGGCCTGGAGCCCGGCGACGGGTGGCTCGTGCCAGTCCGGCGCGAGAAAGGCGCGCAGCGCCAGCAGGAGCGCGAGCACGCCCACGATCCACGCCAGGACCCTGGCGACGAGGAGGAGCCGTCTTTTCATGGTGCTGTCCCGCGGTTGCCACGAAGCGTGGCGCGGGATTGCAGCACCCGGCGGGCCGGCACCGATTGACCTGGATCAATCGACCCGGGCGAAACCGGTCACCCCTGCCATCAGTCCGGCGTACGACCGATCTATCCGGATCCCGGCCCGTCGATCGCAGCGTGCATGGCTTCCAGCGCGGGCAGCGGATCGATGCCGCGTTCCTCCAGCCAGTCCGGGTCGAACAGGGTCTCCGCGTAACGCTCGCCGCGGTCGCACAGCAGGGTGACCAGGCTGCCGCGCTCGCCGCGGTCGCGCATGCGGGTCGCCAGTTCCAGGCATGCGACCAGGTTGGTGCCGGAGGAGCCGCCATAACGCCGGCCGAACAGCGCCTCCAGCAACCACGCACCGGCGACCGAATGCGCGTCGGGGACCTCGACCACTTCGTCGACGATCTCGAACAGGAAACCGGGTTCCACCCGCGGCCGGCCGATGCCTTCGATCACCGTGCATTGCCTGCAGGTGGCGTCGCGGCGCCCTTCGCGCCAGCCGATCGCGAACGCGGCGCCTTCGGGCTCGGCCACGCAAAGTCGGGTGTCCAGCCCGCGGTAGCGCAGGTAACGGCCGATGGTCGCCGAGGTGCCGCCGGTGCCGGCGCCGCAGACCACCCATGCCGGTTCCGGATGCGGCTCGCGCTGCAGCTGGCCGAGGATCGATTCGGCGATGTTGTTGTTGCCGCGCCAGTCGGTGGCGCGTTCGGCCAGGCCGAACTGGTCGAGATGGCACGCACCGTTGGCGGCGTGCCACTCGGCCCGCATGTACACGTGCGCGGGATCGTCGACCAGGTCGCATTGGCCGCCGAGCGCGCGCACCGCGGCGATCTTGCGCGGCGCCGTGCAGGCCGGCATCACCGCGACGAACGGCAACCCGAGCAGGCGCGCGAACCAAGCCTCGGAGATCGCGGTGCTGCCGGAGGACGCGTCCACCACCTGCTGGCCTTCGCGCAGTCGGCCGTTGCACAGCGCGTACAGGAACAGCGAGCGCGCCAGCCGGTGCTTCAGGCTGCCGCTGGGATGGGCGGCCTCGTCCTTGAAGTAGAAGTCGATGCCCGGGAAGGCCGGGAATCGCTGGTGCAACAGGTGCGTATCCGCCGAGCGCGCGGCCTCGCGGCGCAGCAGCGCGACCGCTTCACGTACCCAGGCGCGCACGGACCTGTCCTTCCAGGTATTCGAAATAGCGATCGATGTAGCTGATGCCGTTCTCCCGATCCAGCAGGTACGGGTTCATCAGGGTGTGCCGCAACAGCACCAGCGCATCGTCGTCCTCCTCGTCCGGGCGGGCGAGGCCGAGGCACTTCAACACGTCCTGCGCGTCGACCGGGTCCATCGCGGCGACGTGCAGCGAAGTCACCGAGCCGAAGAATTCGCGCGTCTGCAGCGGTTGTTTGGGATTGCAGCGCAACTCGTCGTGCAAGCGGCGCACGAAGTCGCTGGCGTCCGCGAGCCGGGTGTTGTCGCGCGGGTTGATCGCCAGGCAGACCAGGTTGCTGTCCGGTTCGAACGGCACGCAGGCGTTGGCGACGTCGGCGATGTCGGCGGCGAACTTCCGCGCGCGCGCATGGAAGGCTTCGGCGGCGAGCAGCGAGTGCCGCTGCAGCTGGCCGAAGCCGGTATGGTCCAGCGGCAGCACCTTGTGGGTCACGTAGGCGGCCGCGGCGGCGGCGCCCGGCTTGGAGCCTTCCAGCGTGTACTGGCCCAGGTTGCGGTAGTGCGCCAGGTAATCGCCGGGCGACTCGCTGTGGAACACGTAGTCCGCGCTTTCGGACAGCAGCGGCATCGCGCGGTGGTCGCGGCAGACGAAGGCGCCGGCGCCGTACGGCAGGTAGCCGAGCTTGTGCGGGTCCACGGTCACCGAATCGGCGCGGCCGAGCGCGGCAAAGGCCGCGTGCACGCGTTCGGACGGGAAGTGTTCGAAGCCTTCGGCCACCTCGGCGCGCGTGCGCATGCTGCCATCGGGGTTGCGGAACAGCGCGGCCAGGTAGCCGCCCCAGGCGGCGTCCACGTGCACGCAGGTGCCGAAGCCGCGGCGCGCGGCTTCGTCGCGCGCATCGCAGACCAGATCGATCGGATCGATGCCGCCGTACTCGGTGGTGCCCAGTACGCCGACCGCCATCAGTACCGGCTGCCCGGCGCGTTCGCAGGCGTGCAGCATTTCCACCAGCGCCGCGGCGTCCATGCGCATCCCGTGCTGCGGCACCGCCTGCAGCCGGTCGCGGCCGAGGCCGAGCAGCTTGAGTCCCTTGCTCCAGGAGTAGTGCGCGGTGGCCGGTGCCAGCACCATCGGCACCCGCAGTTGCGGATGCGCTGCGAGGAAGCCGTGCAGGCCGCGCTGCTCGAGCCGCTGCGCCTGCACCCGCCCGCGCCACTTGCGGCGCTCGTTGCCAGGTTGCTGCGCCAGCCATTCGTTCCACTGCGCCAGCAGCGCGATGGCGTCGGCGGGCGACAGGTTGAACGCCTGCCAGTCGTCCTCGGGCAGCTCAAGCGCCTCGGCCGGCACGTGCGCGGCACGCAGCGCCACGGCGAAGCCCTTCAACGCCAGCGCCAGGCGCAGCGCCTGCAGGTTGGCCGAGGTGCCGCCGGAGGTGAGGTGGCCGAACGCGCAATCGGGCAGCTTGGGATCGTGCCGGTAGCCGAGCATCCGCGCGAGCTGCAGGCCGACCTGGACCTCCAGGTCCACGGTCACCGGCGCGGCGTCCTCGCTGACGTTGTTCGGGTTGTAGGGCAGGGTCAGGATCTGCGCGGCCAACCCGGGCAGCAGCAGGTCGGACACCATGTGCCCGAGGTAACGCGGGCTGTGGAACGGCACGGACTGCTTCAGCGCGGCCGAGAGCTGGTGCAGTTCGCGGCGCATGCGCGCCTCCAGCTGCAGGTAGCCCGGGCGCTGGGCGGCGGCGGTGGGGATCGCCGGCGGGTCCTCGGGGTGGAAGTTGCGGCGCCAGTAGACGTGGTCGCGCAGGAACTCGAGCACCAGCTTCTCGAGCAGGGAGTCGTTCTCGCCGTACGGGCCGAGGAAGCAGGCGTCGACCATGCCGTGGTCGTCGGGTGCGCGGAAGTCCATGCCCGCAGGCTATTGACGCCGCCCGTTCCCCGCTCTGACCTGCATCAAGCCCGCTCGTGGGGGACGCCGCAGCGGGGCCCTGGCCGACGACTAAAAAGCGCTCTCGAGGAGGGCGGGGCCCCGGCTTTTTCCGCGGAAGCGCCCCACCCGAAGAAGATCAGGAGATATATGGCAAGAGCCAGCCCCAGGGACTGTGCAGGCGGGCGATGCCGACGATGACGAGGAAGGTGGCCAGCGCCAGCGCATAGAAGATCGCCTTGCGGCGGCGCGTGCCGGCGCGCTTGAGGGCGAAGACACCGAGGATGACGTAGACCACGACCAGCAGCAGCTTCAACGTCAGCCAGCCGTTGGCGAACAGCGCGCCCGGCAGCACCGCGACCAGCATCAGCCCCGCGGTGAGCAGCACCGTGTCGATGGTCCAGCTCAGGTAGCGCACCGGGTTCCACAACGGCCAGCGCATCCCCATCAGCACCGCCAGCCCGCGCAGCGCGAACAGGCTGCCGCTGAGGCTGATGGCGAGGATGTGGACGTAACGGATCTGCGGATAGAACTCGATCATGCCGCGCGGCCTAGCCCGGGCGTCCGTCGATGCGCGGAGTGGTGTAGATCTTCAGCGAGCGCAACACCCACGGCGTGAACGCCAGCAGCCAGCCGAGCGCTGCGACCGCGTGCCACAGGTACTGGTCGGGCGCCAGCTCCGCCATCACCCGGATCACCGCCACCACCTGGATCACGGCGAAGGCGAAGGTCGCCACCCCGCCGAACACCAGCGGCCGGCCGGAATGCCCCTGGGTCACCCGCGTCACCATCGCCACCAGCAGGCTGCCGAAGAATCCGATGAACAGCGCGTGCGCCGGCCCGCGGCCGAGGGTGAAGCCGCCGCCGCCCAGGTAGATCGCGCTCTGCGCCAGGTACAGCAGCATCGCCACCGGCAGCCACGCGTAGCCCCAGAACAGCACCTTGACCAGCAGCGGCGCCTGTCCGCGCGGCCAGTTGCGCCACAGCCACGTGCCGGTGAGCAACGCCAGCGCCGCGTCGGGCAGCCACAGCCAGCCATAGGCGTGCGCAAGCTCGAGCGCCAGGTGCGCCAGCACCAGCGGCCAGAACACCGCGAGCATCCACATCGGGCGCCAGCCGCGGTAGCCGGCGACGGTGTTGCCGGCGAAGAACGGGAACATGCGGTGGGCGACGGTCACGTACACCGGCAGCAGCAGGCCGAAACTGCCGATCTTGATCGCCGCGAACATCAGCCGCGCGTTGCCGGTGTGCAGGTACACCGTGTAGCACAGGAAGCCCGCGAGCCCGAGCAGCAGCGCGCCGCCGCACGACAGCGCATGCCAGGTCCGGCCCCCGTCTCGCCACAGCCAACGCAGCAGGTAGAACAGGCCGGTGCCCCAGCCGGCGATGGTGAACACCGCGCCCAGGTGCAGCAGGTGCCCGGGACCGAGCGCACCGGCGAGGGTGAGCAACTGGCCGCCGAACAGGCCCACGCCGACCGGCACGTAATGCCATTTCGTCAGGTCTTCCTGGCCCATCCAGCGCGGGAACACCGTCAGCAGGAAACCGAACATGAAAGGCGCCAGCACCTGGTACTGCATGACGATGGCATGCAGCCAGCCGGCATAGACCTCGGGCTGCGGCATCGAGGTGGGCGCCCAGCGCGTGGCCACCAGCCACGCCGCCCACCACAGCATCGCCAGCAGGACGTTCCCGGCCCCCACCGCGAACAGCAGGCGGTGGGGGGCGTTGGTGATCGGCAGTCCCTTCAGTTCCATCATTCCTGCTCGGTCGTGCCGACGATGCTGGTGTCACGCTTCGGCGAGATCCACAACCGCAGCACGAACCAGGCCAGCGCCAGTGCGCCGATGCTGAACACCGTGTCGCCCGGTACCCGCAGCCACACGAGCATGTCCACGATCGGCCTGCCCATGAATTCGGCCGAGCGCGCATACCAGTAGCCGTGCTCGATCGCCGCCAGCAGCTGCATCGTGCCCAGCGGCAGCAGCGTCAGCGCCGCCATCAGCGCCAGGCCGATGTTGAGCGTCCAGAACGACAGTTTCAGCGCGCCGGTGTTCCAGACCATCTGCCCGCGCAGGCCGCGCATGCAGAACAGCACCAGCGCGATGCCGAGCATGCCGTACACGCCGAACAGCGCAGTGTGTCCATGCAGCGGGGTCAGGTTCAGGCCCTGCATGTAGTACAGCGACAGCGGCGGATTGATCAGGAAGCCGAACAGGCCGGCGCCGACGAGGTTCCAGAACGAGACCGAGATGAAGAACAGGATCGGCCACTTGTAGCGGACCATCCACGGCGTCGCCTGGCCGAGCTTCCAGGTGTGGTACGCCTCGAAGCCGATGTAGGCCAGCGGCACCACTTCCAGCGCCGAGAAGCTGGCGCCCAGCGCGACCACCGCGGTCGGCGTGCCGACGAAGTACAGGTGGTGCAGGGTGCCGAGCACGCCGCCGGCCATGAAGATGATGGTGGCGAACAGCACCGTCACCGCCGCGGTCGAGGTCCGGATCAGGCCGAGGCGCGAGAAGATCAGTGCCATCACCGCGGTGGCGAACACTTCGAAGAAGCCTTCCACCCACAGGTGCACCAGCCACCAGCGCCAGTACTCGACTTCCGAGATGTGCGTGTCGTGGCCCCACATCAGCGCCGAGCCGAAGAACAGGCCGATGCAGACGGTGGACAGGAACAGCAGGCCGACGATCGCGCGGGTGTCGCTCTTCGGGCCGCGCAGGATCGGCCACAGCGAGCGCCCGACCAGCACCAGCCACAGGATCAGGCCGACGAACAGGAACACCTGCCAGAACCGGCCCATGTCGGCGTATTCCCAGCCCTGGTGGCCGAACCAGAAGTTGCCGGCGTCGATGCCCATCTTGTCCATCACCGCCAGCCACTGTCCGGCGAACGAACCTACGACGATGACCAGCAGGCAGGCCCAGAGGACGTTGACGCCAAGGCGCTGGAATTTCGGTTCATGCCCGGACAGCGCCGGGCCGATGTACAGGCCCGTGCCCAGCCATGCGACCGCGATCCACAGCACCGCCAGCTGCGTGTGCCAGGTGCGGGTGATCGAGTAGGGCAGGACTTCGGACAGGTTGTAGCCGTAGGCGACCTGGCCTTCGACCTGGTAGTGCGCGGTGATCGCGCCCAGCAGGATCTGCACCAGGAACAGCGCCAGCACCACCCAGAAGTACTTGGCGGTGGCGCGCATGGACGGGGTGATGCGCAACGCGGCGAACGGATCGCTGGCCGGCAGCAGGTGCGGCTCGGATTCGCCGCGGCCGTGGCTCCACGCGTGGTGGAAGCCGAGCAGGGCGATGCCGGCGATCAGGAACAGCACCGAGAACGCCGACCAGACCCACAGCGACGGCGGCGGCACGTTGCCGACCAGAGGCTCGGCGGGCCAGTTGTTGGTGTAGGTGACGCGATGCTCGGTGACGCCGGACTGCGCAGGCGCCAGTGTTTCACCGGCCTCGCCGGGACGCTCGGTGGTCGCCGCCCAGGCGGTCCACCAGAAGAACGCGGTGAGCGCGCGCCGGTGGGCGACGTCGGGCACCGTGCCTTCCTTCATCGCGTACGCCTCGCGCAGCGCCGAGGTCGTCGGGTCGTTGCCGAACAGGCTCTCGTAGTGCGCGGCGACGTTGGAGATCGCGGCGACGCGGTCGCGCGGCAGGGTGATCGTGCCGGTGGCCGCGTCGTAGGTGTTGGTGCGCATCAGCAGCTGCAGGCGGCCCTGCAGCGCGGCCTTGTCCTCCGCTCCGAGCTCGTTCCAGCTGGCCATGCCGCCATCGGCGCGCGCCCACAGGTCGAGGATGCCGACCGCTTCGCGGTGCAGCCAGTCCGCGCTCCAGTCCGGCGCGACGTAGGCGCCGTGGCCCCAGATGGATCCCAGCTGCATGCCGCCCATCGCCTGCCACACGCGGCGGCCTTCCTGGATGTCCGCCTTCGTGAAGACCACGGTGCCGTCGTCGGCCACCACCTGTTCGGGAACCGGCGGGGCCGCGCGGAAGATTTCCGTGCCCGCCCAGAGCAGGACCGCGAAGGATACGAACAGCAACGTGCCCAGTCCGATCCAGAGCTTGCGGGTGTTTTCCATCGTCTTCTCCTGGAGATGGCGCGCATGGTGGCCGCGCGTTCACACGCGGGCAATGACGCAAGTCAAGAGGCCGATTTTCCGCCGTTACGGCAGGATACCGCCCGCCAGGCTTTCGAGTCGTGAGCGGTCCACCAACTGCAGTTCGCGACGCTCCACCTGCAGCATGCCTTCGTCCTGGAAGCGCTTGAGCACGCGGCTGACGGTTTCCGGCGCGAGCCGCAGGTAGTTGGCGATGTCGGTGCGCGCCATCGTCAGCTGGAAGCGATCGGCGGAGAATCCGCGCGCGGCCAGGCGCCGCGACAATCCGATCAGGAACGCGGCCATGCGCTCGTCGGCGGACCAGTCGCCGGCGAGCAGCGAGGCGGTGCCGATGTCGCGGCTGAGCAGCCGGAACAGCGTCTGCTGCAGCCCCGGCAATTTCGCCGCCAGCACCGAGATCTGCGGGAACGAGAAGCGGCACAGGGTGACCGTGTCCAGCGCCACCGCATTGCACGGGTACTTGTCGCCGGCGATCGCGTTGAGGCCGATCACCTCGCCCGGCAGGTGGAAGCCGAGCACGTGCTCGCGGCCGTCGCGGTCGATGCTGTAGGTCTTGACCGTGCCGGCGCGCACCGCGGCGATCGCCTCGAACGGATCGCCCTCGCGGAAGACATGCTCGCCGGCGTGGAACGGGCCGATGTGCTCGACCAGCATGTGCAGGTCCTTCAGCGACGCCTTGTCCAGGCCTTGCGACAGGCAGGCGTGCGAGAACGCGCAGGTCGAGCAGAAGGTGAACTCGTCGCCGTCGTCGGCGACGATGTTGCGGTCGATCCGGGGGAACGTGGTGCCGCTCACGGCTGGTCGCACTCCAGGGCCGGGAAACGCCGGCCCGTGCCCGGGCTCAGATGGCGCGGGAGAACCTGGGCGCGACGCCTTCGGCGGGCTTGGTCAGGTAGCGGTCGAAGCACATGGCAATATTACGCAACAACAGCCGTCCCTGCGTAGTGGCCACGATGCGTTCGGGTTCCACCCGGACCAGTCCGTCGGCCTCCAGCGGGTGCAGCTGGTCCAGGGCCTCGGCGAAATATTCGGCGAAATCGATGCCGTAGCGCCGCTCCAGCGCCGCCACCGGGATCACCCCCTGGCACATCAGCGACTGGATCAGCTCGGCGCGCAGCACGTCGTCCTCGTCCATGCGCATGCCGCGGAACACCGGCAGTCGCCCCTCGTCCAGCGCGATCTGCCAGCTGGGCAGGTCGCGCGGGTTCTGGCTGAAGCTGTCGCCGATGTGGCTGATCGCGCTCACGCCCAGGCCCAGCAGGTCGCTGTCGGCGTGGGTGGTGTAGCCCATGAAGTTGCGGTGCAGGCTGCCGCGCTGCTGCGCCTGGGCGAGGTCGTCGTCGGGCAGGGCGAAATGGTCCATGCCGATGTAGACGTAGCCGGCGGCGGTGAGCTTCTCGATCGCCAGCTGCAGCAGCGACAGCTTGGTCGCCGGATCCGGCAGGTCCGCCGCGTCGATCTGCTTCTGTGCCTTGAACAGCTCGGGCAGGTGCGCGTAGCTGTAGACGGCCAGGCGGTCGGGCCGCATTTCCAGCACCGTGTCCAGGGTCTTCGAGAAGCCCTCGACGTTCTGCTTCGGCAGGCCGTAGATGAGGTCGATGTTGACCGAGCGGAAGCCGGCGGCGCGGCAGGCGTCCACGACCGCGCGGGTTTCCTCGACCGACTGGATGCGATTGACCGCCTTTTGCACCACCGGATCGAAATCCTGCACGCCGAAGCTGGCGCGGTTGAAGCCGATCTTGCCCAGCTCGGCGATGTCGGCCGGGTTGGTGAAGCGCGGGTCGAGTTCGATCGACAGGTCGCGCTGCGAGGAGCGGGAGAATCGGAAGTGCGAGCGCAGCGTGTCCACCAGCTCGCGCAGCTGCGCCGGCGAGAGGAAGTTCGGGGTGCCGCCGCCCAGGTGCAGCTGGATGACTTCGCGGTCGCGGTCGAACAGTTCGGCGGCCAGCGCGATCTCGCGGTACAGGCGCACCAGGTAGGTTTCGCCGCGGGCGAGGTCGCGGGTGATGATGCGGTTGCAGCCGCAGTAGAAGCACGGGCTCATGCAGAACGGCACGTGCACGTACAGCGAGAGGCGGCGCGGGATCGGGTCGCCGTTGCTGGCCGCCACCGCGGCCCGCAGCGCCTCTTCGCCGAACGCGCTGCTGAACTGCGGCGCGGTCGGGTAGGAGGTGTAGCGGGGGCCGGGCCGGTCGTAGCGGCGCAACAGGTCGGCATCGAAGCGGGGATTGGCGAGCATGGGACGCAGTCTGGGTGCGCAAGTCCTTGTTCGCCTTGACCCCGGTCAACCGGAAGTGCGCTTGTTGCGGTGTCGCTCGGTTACGCGGCTTCGGCGAGCTTCGGGTCGATCGAGGACAGCGCTTCGTTCATCGACCGGGCGCGCTGCTCCGGGGAGACGGCGAGGCCTTCGGCGCGGACGAAGCCGACGTCGGTGATGCCCATGAAACCGAAGATGTAGCGCAGGTACGGTTCCTGGAAATCGGCGCCGTCGTCCTGGTGGAAGCCGCCGCGGCTGCTGGCGATGACCACCTGCTTGCCGGCGGCGAGGCCTTCGGCCATGCCCTGTTCGTTGTAGCGGAAGGTCTTTCCGGCCACGGCGAGGCGGTCGATCCAGGCCTTTAGCGTGGAAGGAATGCCGAAGTTGTACATCGGCGCGCCCACCACGACGACGTCGGCGTCGAGGAATTCCTGCATGACTTCGCTGGCGGCGGCGGCCTCGGCGGCGTCGGCCCCGGCCAGCGAGCCACCGCTCAGGTGCGGCAGGGGAGTGGCGGCCAGGTCGCGGTAGGTGACCTGCAGGTCCGGTTCGGCGGCCTGGCGCGCGGCGACCACGGCGGCGCTGAGGGCGCGGCTGGCGGAGTTCTGGCCGAGGATGCTGGAATCGATATGGAGGAGCTTCATGGGTTGGGGTCCTGTCCTGTGGGAGCGGCGGAAGCCGCGACGGAGGCCATGATCATTCGTTGCACCCATGGGATAAACATGATCTGATGCGAAGGAGCGTTCCCCAAATGGAACACCTTCGGAGCCCCGATGCAGGACCTCAACGACCTCTATTACTTCGCGATGGTCGTGGACCACGGCGGCTTCGCCGCTGCCGAGCGGGCACTCGGGATTCCGAAATCGCGGTTGAGCCGGCGCATCAGCCAGCTGGAAGCCGAACTCGGCGTGCGGTTGCTGCAGCGTTCGACGCGGCGCTTCGCGGTCACCGACGTCGGCAACAGCGTCTACCACCACGCGCAGACCATGCTCGCCGAGGCGCAGGCCGCGCGCGAGGTGGTCGACCGGCTCAGCGCGCAGCCGCGCGGGCTGGTGCGCGTGAGCGTGCCGGTGAGCCTGGCGCAGCAGGAAATCCCGGCGCTGTTGCCGGATTTCCTGGCGTTGTATCCGGAAGTGCGGGTGCAGCTGCTGGTCAGCAACCGCCGTTTCGACCTGATCAACGAGGGCGTGGATATCGCGTTGCGCGTGCGCACGAAACTCGAGGACGACGGCAGCCTGGTGATGCGCACCTTCGGCCCGATCCAGAGCCTGCTGGTCGCCAGCCCGAAATACCTCGACGGCATGGGCCGCCCCGGCAAGCCGGCCGACCTTGCCGAGCACGTGACGCTGAACATGAGCGAGGAAGACCACTCGCAACGCTGGCACCTGCACGGCCCGGGCGGCGTGGTCGAGACGGTGGAATTGCGCCCGCGCGTGGCGGGATTCGATTTCCCGTTGCTGCGTTCGCTGGCGCGTCAGGGCGTGGGCATCACGCTGCTGCCGGAAAACCTTTGCGCGGAACTGGTGCGCGGCGGCGAGCTGGAGGTGGTGCTGCCGCAGTGGCGCCTGCCCGAGGGCATCTGCCACGCCGTGTTTCCCTCGCGCCGCGGCCTGCTGCCGGCGGTGCGTGTGTTCATCGACTTCCTCGCCGAGCGGCTGCCACCGATGCTCGAAGCCGCCCGCGTCAACTGCTGCGAGGAAAAATAGCTGGCGGAGAGGGTGGGATTCGAACCCACGGTGGCATCGCTGCCACGGCGGTTTTCAAGACCGCTGCCTTAAACCGCTCGGCCACCTCTCCCTGCGCGCATTGTACGGAAGAGTGACGTCCGGTCTCCGGTTGTCGCCGGCTGCCCGGGCTGCCTAGGCTCGGGTCATGGACATCCGCGTCTTCCTGGTCGACGACCACGTGCTGGTGCGCACCGGCATGCGCCTGATGCTGGAGGCGCAGCCGGACATCGTGCTGGTGGGCGAAGCCGGCTCGGGCGAGGAGGCGCTGCCGCTGCTGCGGCAACTGCAGCCGGACGTGGTGCTGTGCGACCTGCACCTGCCGGGCATCAGCGGGATGGAGGTGACCTCGCGGATCGTCCGCGGCGGCCACCACGCGAAGGTGATCGTGGTGTCCGTGCTCGAGGACGGGCCGATGCCGCGGCGCCTGCTGGAGGCCGGGGCGCACGGCTATGTCGGCAAGGGCGCGGGCGCGGAGGAGTTGTTGCGCGCGGTGCGCACGGTCGCCGCGGGTCGCCGCTATCTCGCCAGCGGCATCGCCCAGGCGCTTGCGTTCATGGGCATGGGTCCGGAGGCGTCGCCGTTCGACGCCTTGTCGCCGCGCGAACTGGAAGTGGCGATGCTGCTCACCCGCGGACTGCGCCAGGAAGACATCGCGCGTCGCCTGAGCCTGAGCGCGAAGACGGTGAACACGCACAAGTCGCGGCTGTTCGAGAAGCTGGCCATCGGCGACACGATCGCCCTGGCGAGACTGGCGAGCCAGCATGGGCTCGCCGATCCCGCAAAGGCGCTGTGAACCAGGGGGGCGTGCGCTAGGCGCTGCGTTGCTGCTCGTCCTTGCCCTCGACGGCGGCGTCGGCGGGCGGCGCGGCGGGCGCGGCCTCGGCGAGGTCGTCGAACAGGCCCGGCGCGGACGGCGTGCCGTTCACCGGCAGGCCGGGGGCGGGCTCCGCGGTGTCCGCGACCTGCGCCTCGTCGGCGACTGGGCCCGGGGCGTCGAGGTCGACCAGGGGCTCCGAGGCGCCTTCCACTGCGACGTGGGCGGCGTCCGCGGCGACCGAAGCGTCGACTTGGGTGGTGTCGGGGTGCTCGATGATGGTCGCTTCGGGCGTCGCGGCTTGCGCCGCTCCCACAACATGGGGTTCCTCGGGAAGACTTGCGGCGGCGACGGCGGCAGGCGCGATGTCGTCTTCGAAGTCGAATTCGGGCTGCGAGCGCTGCGCGGCGGCGACGTCGAGCGACATGGCGTCGTCGGCGTCGGCCGATGCGCCGTCCTGCGCGTGCTCGCCGGCCTCGGCGGCGTTGCCCTCGCCGCTGCCGCGGCGGCGGCGACGGCCGCCACGACGACCACGGCGGCGACGGCCTTCGCCCTGGCCGTCGGCGGCGGCCTGCTCGCCCTCGGGCGAGGTCGCGGCCTGTGCTTGCGACTTGTCCTCGGCGGGTGCGTCATCGACGGCGGGCGCGGGCGCTTGCGCGGCGATGGCTGCAACCGCCGTGGCGGTCACGGCAGCGACATCGGGCAGTTGCTCGTCGGCCGGCCTGGTGGCCTCGGGGGCGCGGGCATTGCCCGGCTCCACGGCCGCGGCCGCCTGCTCGCTGCGCGGCTGGCGCGGCGGCTTCGGCTGCTTCTGCTTCTGCTGTTGCTGCTGCTGCGGCTTGTCCTGCTTCTCCGGTTTCTCCGCCTTGTCCTGCCTGCCTTGCGGCGCGGGCGTGTTGCGGCGCTCGTCGCGGCGCTGCTCGTCGCGTCGCTCGTTGCGGTTGCGGCCGCCACGATCGCGACGCTGGTTGCGGTCGTTGCGTTCGCCGCGGTCCTTGCGCTCGTTGCGATCGCCGCGTTCCTGGCGTTCGCCGCGACCGCGCGGATCCTGCGGCTTGCTGGCGGGCTCGGGCAGGGTCGGCTCACCGGAGCCGAAGAAACCCAGGATGCGATCCCACAGGCCGATCCCCTTGGCCTGGGTGCGGAACGGGGCGGGCGATACCGCGGCGGGGACCGGCATCGCCTCGACTTCCTCGCGCGGCTCGCGCACCGGCGCCGGCTGCGAAGGCCGCACGTTGGTCACCGCGGGCGCGGCCGGGATGTTGAGGTTCGCCTTGGACAGCGCGATCGTCGCCAGCTTGCGCGGCGTGCCGCGCTGGTAGCTGGGCCGGCTGGTGTCCTCGCCGAGCTCGTTCTCGCGGATGCGCGTGACTTCGTAATGCGGCGTGTGCAACTGGTCGTCGGCGACGATCACGATCGGCGCGTCGTGGCGCTTCTCGATCTCCGCCAGCGCGCGGCGCTTCTCGTTGAGCAGGTAGTTGGCGATTTCCACCGGAGCCTGCACCAGCACCTGCCCGGTGTTGTCCTTCATGGCGTGCTCTTCGGCCAGGCGGATGATCGCCAGGGCCAGCGATTCGACGCTGCGCATGCGGCCGTGGCCCTCGCAGCGCGGGCACACGATCTGGGTGGATTCGCCCAGGCTCGGGCGCAGGCGCTGGCGCGACATCTCCAGCAGGCCGAAGCGGGAGATGCGGCCGAGCTGCACGCGCGCGCGGTCGGAGCGCAGCGCGTGCTGCAACCGGTTCTCGACCTCGCGCTGGTGCTTGTTCGAGGACATGTCGATGAAGTCGATCACCACCAGGCCGCCGAGGTCGCGCAGGCGCATCTGGCGCGCGACTTCCTCGGCCGCCTCCAGGTTGGTGTTGAACGCGGTCTCCTCGATGTCGCCACCCTTCGTTGCGCGCGCCGAGTTGACGTCGACCGCGGTCAGCGCCTCGGTCTGGTCGATCACCAGCGCGCCGCCGGAGGGCAGCCTCACCTCTCGCTCGTAGGCGGCTTCGATCTGCGACTCGATCTGGAAGCGGTTGAACAGCGGGACGTCGTCGGTGTAGTGCTTGAGCTTGCGAAGGTTGTGCGGCATCACCTGCTGCACGAACTCGCGCGCCTCGGCGTACATCTCCTCGGTGTCGACCAGGATCTCGCCGACGTCCGGGCGCATGTAGTCGCGCAGCGCACGGATGATCAGCCTCGATTCCTGGTAGATCAGGAACGGCGCCGGCTTGCTCAGCGCGGCCTCGGCCACCGCCTTCCACACGCTCAGCAGGTAGTCCAGGTCCCACTGCAGTTCCTCCGCGTCGCGGCCAACGCCGGCGGTGCGGATGATCACGCCCATGTCGTCGGGGATCTGCAGCGCGTCCATCGCCCGCTTCAGCTCGGCCCGGTCCTCGCCCTCGATCCGGCGCGAGACGCCGCCGGCGGTCGGGGAGTTGGGCATGAGCACCATGTAGCGGCCGGCCAGCGAGATGAAGGTGGTCAGCGCAGCGCCCTTGTTGCCGCGCTCTTCCTTGTCCACCTGGACCACGACTTCCTGGCCTTCGCGCAGCAGTTCCTTGAGTCCGGCCTTGTTCGGGTCGACGCCGGCCTGGAAGTAGTCGCGGGAGATTTCCTTCAGCGGCAGGAAGCCGTGGCGCTCGCCGCCGTACTCGACGAAGGCGGCCTCCAGCGAAGGCTCGAGCCGGGTGATCCGGCCCTTGTAGATGTTGGACTTCTTCTGTTCCTTCGACGGCTGCTCGATGTCGATGTCGTACAGCGCCTGGCCGTCGACGATCGCGACGCGCAGTTCTTCCGCCTGCGTCGCGTTGATCAGCATTCTCTTCATGGTGGCGTTCCTCGCGCGCTTTTCCGCGCGACGACGCCGTGGGCGTTTCGCCTCTGGATACCGCGGCACCGCTGCGCCAAGGCTGCGGCGGGGCCTTCGAGTGTTCCAGCGCTACGACACCACGGCGGGCCGCGGGAGCGCTTGTCCGATCCTGTCTGTTGCGGGCCGCCGCCGCGCCGCTGCCCGTCGGTGACGTGGCGTGGCGCAGCCTGCGGGTCATGTTCAGCGCCGGCGTCTGACGCGCCGGGCGATGGCCGGGCTTGCCGGCGAGCCGCTAACATGGCCGCCCCGGGGGCGGTGGTCGCGTGCTGCTGCCGGGCTTCGCGGAAGGCCGGCTTTTGGCCGGGGTAACTTCCTGCGAAATCAAACCCTTATCTCGCCCGGCGAGTGTAGCAGATCAAGGCGGGGCGATGGCTGGTTCCGACAACCCTGGCAACGGCCGCAGCGGCGGCGCCCATACCGTCCGGGTCCCGGAGGACCGGGCCGGCCAGCGGCTGGACAATTTCCTGCTGGGGCAGCTGAAAGGGGCGCCCCGGAGCCTGGTCTACAAGTTGGTCCGGTCCGGCCAGGTCCGGGTCAACGGCGGTCGCGCCAGGGCCGAGCGCAAGCTCGAGCCCGGCGACGAGGTGCGGATCCCGCCGGTCCGGTTGGAGCCGGCCGGCGAAAAGGGCACCCCGGCCAGGGGCCTGCTGGAGGCGATGGAAGCCAGCATCGTCTTCGAGGACGCCCGCCTGCTGGCGATAAACAAGCCCTCCGGGGTCGCCAGCCACGGTGGCAGCGGCATTTCCTTCGGCGCGATCGAGACCCTGCGCGCGCTGCGGCCGCGCGAGTCGCTGGAACTGGTGCACCGGCTCGACCGCGACACCTCGGGGCTGCTGCTGGTGGCGAAGAAGCGCTCGGCGCTGTCGGAACTGCAGGCGCTGTTGCGCGACGAGCACGCCGCCGGCATCAGCAAGCGCTACCTGGCGCTGCTGCTCGGGCGGATGCCGGACGGGGTGATGAGCGTGGATGCGCCGCTGCACGTGGGCCTGCGCCAGGGCGGCGAGCGCCATGTGCAGGTGTCGCCGCAGGGCAAGGCCTCGCTGAGCCATTTCCGGGTGCTGGAGCGCCGTGGCGGGCAGTCGTATTGCGAGGTGCGGATCGCGACCGGGCGCACCCACCAGATCCGCGCGCATGCGCAGCACATCGGCCATCCGGTCGCCGGCGACGACAAGTACGGCAACGCCGAGGCCAACAGGCGCCTGCGCGACCAGGCCGGCCTGCGCCGCCTGTTCCTGCACGCCGCCAGCCTCGAATTCGCCCTCGACGCCGGCCGCACCCCCTATCTCCTCACCGCGCCTTTACCCCCGGACCTCACCTCGGTCCTCGACCGCCTCGCTTGAAGAACAACCGCAGGACGCGGATCACGCGGATAACAGCGGATCAACGCGGATCAGAAGTCGATCGGTTCGATGCAAGACCCACTGTTCGTCGATCCGCCCTTATCCGTTCTTATCCGCGTTGATCCGCGTCAGATGCTCTTCGTTATTCGGCGAGGGCGCTGGCGCGGGCGGCGCAGATGAAGTCGTTCTCGGAGAGGCCGCCGACGTCGTGGGTGGAGTAGCGGACCACGCAGCGGTCGTAGTGGACCGAGAGGTCCGGATGGTGGTCCTCGCGGTTGGCCATGTGCGCCAGCGCGTTCACGAAGGACATGGTCCGGTAGTAGTCCTTGAAGCCGAAGGTGCGGGCGAGCGCCTTGCCGTCCTCGGCCAGCTCCCAGCCGGGCAGGTCGGGCATCAGTTCGCGGATCCTGGCCTCGGGGAGCTTGTGCTCGCTGCCGCGGCGCGGGATGCAGTGGGCCTGGGCGAGGGGGACGAGGTCGCTCATGGGGGAACTCCGGCCTTGGGCAATCGTTACTGGATCAGTCCTTAGAATAGTCCCATGGTCCAGGACAACCACCGATGATCGACATCACCGAAGCCGCGCAGGCGCATTTCCGCAGGCTGATCGAGCGCGAGGCGCTGCCCGGGCTGGGCGTGCGGCTGTCCGCCCACATGCCCGGCACCACCCAGGCCGACGTCCGGCTGGAGTTCGCCGAGCCCGGCGACCTGGCCGGCGACGAGGAGGCGATCGCTTGCGCCGGCTTCACATTGTGGGTGGACCAGGCCAGCGTAGTCTTCCTCGACGGGGCCCGGATCGACTTCGAGCAGCAGGCCACGGGCGGCCAGCTGCAGATCCGCGCACCGAAGATCAAGGGTGAGGCGCCGCCGGAATCGGCGTCGATCAAGGACAAGGTGGGCTGGTTGATCGAACACGAAATCAATCCGCAGCTGGCGATGCATCGCGGCATGGTGGAGCTGCAGGAGGTCACCGCCGACGGCGTCGTGGTGCTGCGTTTCGGCGGCGGCTGCCATGGTTGCGGCATGGTCGACGTCACCCTGAAGAACGGCATCGAGAAGACGCTGTTGGCGAAGGTGCCGGGCGTCACCGCGGTGCGCGACGCCACCGACCACGACACCGGCCAGGCGCCATACGTGCCGCGCAGCGTGGCCTGACCCGATGCCCGGCGTGAGCGGTTCCTCACGGATGTTCACCGACGCCGAACTGATCGATGCCCTGCGCCGCCGGCGCGTGCGTTCATTGCGCCCCGACCGTGCCCCCGGCGAATTCCCGCCCGGCTGGCGCGCCTGGTTCGCGGCCCTGCGCGAGCAGGCGGGAGTCATCACCGGCGCCACCGCCGATGCGATCGTCGCGATCTTCGTCGCGCGCGAACTGCGCCGCGCGCCGCCGCGTGCCGCGGAGCTGAGCGACTGGCAGGCCTTCACCACGCTGTGGCGCCAGGAATGGCAGCCCGCCAGCGACGACGACCGCGCGCAACGCATCGCCGCGATGACGATCACCCTGCTGGTCCAGTTGCTGTTCGCCATCATGGTCCTGTGGTTGACGGCGGCGCACTGGGGCGGCACACCGCCCGCGCGCGGCGAGGACGTGGTGCAGGTCGTCTATATCGGCGAAGGCACCCCGGTCGAACAGGGTGGTGGCGCACCGACAGGGCCCGCGCCCGAACCCGCAGCGGCGGCACCGGCGGCGCCTGCCGGCAGTGCCGCCGCGGCGCCCGCGGGTTCCGCCCCGGCCACCCGTGCCCCGGCACGACCCGCCGTGGCCGCGGCTCCTGCGCAACCCGCGCCCGCGCCTAGCCCGGCCGCACCTGCCGAGGCCGAGATCGAGGCGCTGCCGGCGCCGCAACCGCTGCAGGTGACCGAGGTGGCGGTGCCCGACAGCGATTTCGCGCTGCAGGTGCCCGAGCTTGCCGCGCAAGTGCAGGCGATCGAAATCGTCGAACTGCCTTCGACGAGGCAGCGCGAGGTCGAAGCGCCGGTGGCGCAAGTGCGCGTGCCCGACCTCCAGGCGACCCCGCAGGCCTTGCCGACCCCGGCGCCGCCCTTGCCCGATGCCCAGGCGCGCACGGTGGCGTCGCGACAGGCGCAGGTGCGCGTGCCCGGACTGGAGGCACAGGTGGAATCGCTGCCCGGTCCGTTGTCGCCGGCGCCGGGCCAGGCGCGCCAGGCTGTTTCCACGCGCAACGCCGAAGTTCGCGTGCCGGGCCTGGCCACCGGTGTCGCCGCGCTGCCGATGCCTTCGGGCAGTGGCAGCGGCAGCGCCAGCAGCACTGGCAGTGCGACCGGCGCGAACGCGTCCGGCAGCGACAACGGCTCGACCGCTGGCGCCGCGCCGGGCCAGGCCGGCGGGCAATCAAGCGTGGCGGGCGGGGTGCAGGGCGCCCTTGCCGGCGCCGGTGCGGGTCCGAAGCCGGGAGAAGCGGCCGGCGCCTTCGGCAGCGCGCGGCCCGGCAGCGACTGGGGAATCGGCGACCGCGCCCAGGCGGGCGGCCAGGCCGGCGCCAGTTCGGGTCTGTTCGATGGCAGCGGGCGCGTGAAGCTGCCGCCGGGCGTGGCGGACGGCGGCGACCTTCTGGGCCCCGATGGGGTGCTGGACACGGAGATTGCCGATCTCGACCGCGCCGGCACCTGGCTCAAGCGCGTGCCGATGGACTACACGCCGACCCGCTTCGACAAATACTGGATGCCGGGCGGCACGCTGCTCGAGGAATGGGTGCGGCGCGGCGTCCGCGAAGTGTCGATCCGCATCCCGGGCTCCTCCAAGCGGATCCACTGCGTGGTCTCGCTGCTGCAGCTGGGGGGCGGTTGCGGGATCAACGACCCGAACATGCAGGACCAGGAGGCGACCGCGCGCGCCGCGCCCGAAATCCCCTGGAAGCCCGAGTTGCAGGAAGACCAGGATTCGCTGTAGCGCCCGACCCATGGTCGGGCGACCTGGTCAGCCGACCATGGGTCGGCTCTACAGGTTGCTGAGGTCGACCAGCTCGGAGGGCTGCGAGCCGAAATACGCGGCGAGGTCGGCGATCTGCTGGTCGGTCAGGTCCTTCGCCTGCGAGGCCATCAGCGCGTGGCTGCGCTCGCCGTCGCGGTACATCTGCAGCGAGTGCGAGAGATAGTCGCGGTACTGGCCGCCGAGCTTGGGATAGCTCGGATCGATCGGCGCATTGCCGCCGGCGCCGTGGCAGTCCACGCAGGCCTGGCCGGTGGCCGCCTGCTTGGTGGTGGCGAGCTTCTCGCCGGCCGCGACGTTGCCCGCAGGGATGCCGGAGGACGACCTGGTGTGCCCGTCGGCGCTGTCGGCGGCGGAGTGCGCAGCCGGCGTTTCGCCGGAAGGCGAGCAGGCGGCGAGGGCAAGGCTGGCGAGCAGGGCGAGGGCGAGCGGCTTCAGGGACATGGAATGCGTCATGGGGCGGCTCACTTCAGGCTCGACAGGAAGGCGGCAAGGTCGGCGATGTCCTGCGCGGAAAAGCCATCCGCCTGCGCCTCCATCGTCGGGTGCTTGCGCAGGCCCTGCTGGTACTCGGTCAGCGCGTTGACCAGGTAGACATCGGACTGGCCGCCGATCTTGGGCACGTGGAAGTTCGGGTACGCGTTCTTGTAGCCGGTGACGCCGTGGCAACCTTGGCAGGTGTAGGCGAGCTGGCGGCCGTGTTCAACGTCGCCCTTGGCCTGGGCGAGGGCGGCGGGTGCGGCCAGCATCAGGCAGGAAGCCAGCAACAACGATCGGGTCATCGACTTTGTCCGCGGATGAGAATGGCAATCGCATCAGTATAGCGACGTTCAGACTCGCAACCCAATGGTGCCGCAACGTAGCGCCCTGCCTCGCAGGCTGCGCGCGCGGGATCCGCGCCCACTCCATCGCCGGTCCACAAGCCACCATGACCTCTGGCGGATTCAGTTCCCCGAGGTGGGTGATATACCTATCTACAACACCAACCAACGAGCTGCCCCCATGACCGTTCCGACCGCCCCCCGCCACGGCCGATCGTCCCGCCTGGTGCCTGTATTCCTGTGCCTGGTCGTGCCGGGGGTGCTGGCGCTGGGCGCCTGCAAGGGCCCGGGCGAGGGCGGCGAGGGGGCTGAAGCCGCCAAGGCGCCCGAAGCCGTGCCGGTCGAGGTCGCCGCCGTGGCCCGCCGGCCGATCGCCGCCAGCTATACCGGCAGCGCGCCGCTGGAAGCGCGCGGCGAGTCGCAGGTGGTCGCCAAGACTTCCGGCGTGGCGCTGCGGGTGCATGCCCAGGAGGGCCAGTTCGTCGAGGCCGGGCAGGTGCTGGTGCAGCTCGACTCCGCCCGCGCGCAGTTGCAGGCGGCGCAGAGCGCGGCGCAGGTGCGCAAGCTGCAGGCCAATTACGCGCGCGCGCTCAAGCTCGCCGAGCAGTCGCTGATCAGCGCCAACGACCTGGACCAGCTCAAGTACGACCTGGAGAACGCGCGCGCGGCCAACCGCCTCGCCAACCTCGAGGTCTCCTACGCCGACGTGCGCGCGCCGATCGCAGGCGTGGTCGCGCAGCGCTCGATCAAGCCCGGCAACTTCGTGCAGATCAACACCCCCATCTTCCGCATCGTCGACGTCGGCCGCCTGGAGGCGACGCTCAACGTTCCCGAGCGCGAGGTCGCCTCGCTCAAGCCCGGCATGAAGGTGCAATTGCAGGTGGACGCGCTGCCCGGCCGCGACTTCACCGGCACCATCGACCGCATCGCCCCGGTAGTCGACGCCGGCAGCGGTACCTTCCGCGTGATCACCGCGTTCGAGAACGGCGGCGTGCTGCAGCCGGGCATGTTCGGCCGGTTCCGCATCGAGCACGACCAGCGCACCGACGCGCTGGTGATGCCGCGCACCGCATTGCTGGAGGACGAAGGCGAGGCCGCCGTATTCGCCGTGCGCGCGAACAAGGCGGTGCGCGTGCCGGTGAAGCTGGGCTACATGGACGGCCAGTGGGTCGAGGTGACCAAGGGATTGAAGGCGGGCGAGCAGGTCGTCACCGCCGGCAAGGTCGCGCTGCGCGAAGGCAGCGCGGTGCAGGTGGTCGGCGGCGCGCCGGCCGGCGATGCCGGCAAGCAGGTGGCCGGAAAGGGCGCGCCTGCCGGTGCGTCGACGCCGACCACCAATTCCGCGCGCTGAGCCGACGAGGGCCGACCCGTGCACCAGCCTTCCGCAGAGCCGCGCTCGTCCAGCCTGGTCGAATTCTCCACCCGTCGCCGCGTCACCGTGGCGATGGCGACCATCACCTTCCTGTTGTTCGGCCTGATCGCGCTGCAGAGCCTGAAGGTCAACCTGCTGCCCGACCTGAGCTATCCGACGCTGACCGTGCGCACCGAGTACACCGGCGCCGCGCCCTCGGAGATCGAGACGCTCATCACCGAGCCGGTGGAGGAAGCCGTCGGCGTGGTCAAGGGACTGCGCAAGCTGAAGTCGGTCTCGCGCACCGGGCAGAGCGACGTCGTGCTCGAGTTCGCCTGGGGCACGGACATGGACAAGGCCAGCCTCGAGGTGCGCGACAAGATGGAGGCGCTGTCGCTGCCGTTGGAGGCGGAGCAGCCGGTGTTGTTGCGCTTCAATCCCTCGACCGCGCCGATCATGCGCCTGGTGCTTTCGGCCAAGGGCGCCAGCGGCGCCGCCGGGCAGGAATCGCTCGGCGAGCTGACGCGACTGCGGCGGTACGCCGACGAGGACCTGAAGAAAAAGCTGGAGCCAGTCGAGGGTGTCGCCGCGGTCAAGGTCGGCGGTGGCCTGGAGGACGAAATCCAGGTCGCGATCGACCAGCAGAAGCTGGCGCAGCTGGGCGTCTCCATCGACACCGTGATCCAGCGCCTGCAGCAGGAGAACATCAACATTTCCGGTGGCCGGCTCGAGGAAGGCTCGCGCCGCTACCTGGTGCGCACCGTCAACCAGTTCGCCAGCGTCGACGAGATCCGCGAGATGCTGGTCACCACCCAGACCGTCGGCAGCGGCGCCGACAGCGCCGCCGAGGAAGTCGCGCGCGTCGCCGCAGCCTCGGGCGATGCCGCGGTGATGGCCGCGGCGATGGGCGCCAGCAGCGGCGGCAGTTCGGCGCCGGCCAACGGCATGCCGGTGCGGTTGAAGGATGTCGCGACGATCACCCAGGGCTACAAGGAGCGCGAGGCGATCATCCGCCTCGGCGGCCACGAGGCGGTGGAACTGGCGATCTACAAGGAAGGCGACGCCAACACCGTGGCCACGGCCGATGCGATCGAGGCGCAGCTCGCTTCGATCCGCGAGCACGTGCCGGCCGACGTCGAGCTGACCGTGGTCGAGGACCAGTCGCAGTTCATCCGCCACGCGATCAGCGACGTCAAGATCGACGCGGTCATCGGCGGCCTGCTGGCGATCCTGGTGATCTTCCTGTTCCTGCGCGACGGCTGGAGCACGTTCGTGGTGTCGCTGTCGCTGCCGGTCTCGATCATCACCACGTTCTTCTTCATGGACCAGCTCGACCTGAGCCTCAACGTGATGTCGCTCGGCGGCCTGGCACTGGCCACCGGCCTGGTGGTGGACGACTCGATCGTGGTGCTGGAGTCGATCGCCAAGGCGCGCGAACGCGGGCTGGGGATCGTCCAGGCCGCGGTCGCCGGCACCCGCGAGGTGAGCATGGCGGTGGTCGCATCGACCCTGACCACGATCGCGGTGTTCCTGCCGCTGGTGTTCGTCGAGGGCATCGCCGGGCAGCTGTTCCGCGACCAGGCGCTGACCGTGGCGATCGCGATCGCGGTATCGCTGCTGGTGTCGATGACCCTGATCCCGATGCTGTCCTCGCTCAAGGGCAAGGCGCCGATGGCGTTCCCGGAAGAAGCGCCGCATCCGCGCTGGGAGCCGCGGCGTCGCTGGCAGCAGCCGGTGGCGATGGGCGGCCGCGGCATCGGCGCCGCGGTCCGTGGCCTGGTGTTCGGCGTCGCCTGGCTGGTGGTGCGCGCATGGCGCGGCCTGGTGGCGGTGGTCGGCCCGGTGATGCGCAAGGCCAGCGACCTGGCGATGGCGCCCTATGCGCGCGCCGAGCGTGCCTACCTGCGGATCCTGCCGGCCGCGCTCGAGCGCCCCTCGCGGGTGCTGGGCGTCGCCGCGGGGGCGTTCGTGCTGACCTTGCTGGTGGTGCCGCTGCTGGGCGCCGACCTGATCCCGCAGCTGGCGCAGGACCGCTTCGAGATGACGGTGAAGCTGCCGCCGGGAACGCCGCTGCGCGATACCGACGCCGTGGTGCGGCACCTGCAGGAAGGCAACGACAAGGACCCGCGGGTCCAGGCGCTGTATGGCGTCAGTGGCACCGGCACGCGGCTGGATGCGAGCCCGACCGAGAGCGGCGAGAACATCGCCAAGCTCACCGTGGTGATGAAGGACGGCGGCAACGAGAAGGTCGAGGCCGCGCTCACCGAGCAATTGCGCGGATCGATGGTCGGGCAGGCCGGCGCGCAGGTGGATTTCAGCCGGCCGGAACTGTTCAGCCTGTCCACGCCGCTGGAGATCGAACTCAGCGGGCAGGACCTGGAATCGATCGAGGCGGCGGGCCGCAAGCTGGCCGGGTTGCT
Organism: Lysobacteraceae bacterium; assembly: GCA_004297225.1. Lineage (GTDB taxonomy): Bacteria > Pseudomonadota > Gammaproteobacteria > Xanthomonadales > Xanthomonadaceae > Cognatiluteimonas. The sequence continues at coordinate 200,422 of SCUI01000004.1, forward strand.
GCGCGGCAACCCGCATTACGCCGATGTCACCTCCACCGTCGAGCAGGGATTCCCCGAAGTGCAGGTGCGCTTCGACCAGGAACGCGCCGCGGCGCTGGGCATGACCACCCGCCAGGTGGCCGACGTGGTGGTGAAGAAGGTCCGCGGCGAGGTGGCCACGCGCTATTCGTTCCGCGACCGCAAGATCGACGTGCTGGTGCGCGTGGACGAAAGCGAACGCGCCTCGATCGACGACATCCGCAACCTGATCGTCAATCCGGGCAGCAACCGGCCGGTGCGCCTGTCGGCGGTGGCCGACGTGGTGCCGGGGATCGGCCCCAGCGAGATCCACCGCGCCGACCAGGTGCGGGTGGCCGTGGTCTCGGCGAACCTGCGCGACATCGACCTCGGCACCGCCGTGGAGGAAGTGCGCACGATGGTGGCCGACGATCCGCTGGGCGCCGGCATCGGCATGCACATCGGCGGCCAGGGCGAGGAACTTGCCAGCTCGGTGAAGTCGCTGCTGTTCGCCTTCGGCCTGGCGGTGTTCCTGGTCTACCTGGTGATGGCCTCGCAGTTCGAGTCGCTGCTGCATCCGTTCGTGATCCTGTTCACCATCCCGCTGGCGCTGGTCGGCGCGGTGCTGGCGCTGCTGCTCACCCGTTCGCCGGTGTCGGTGGTGGTGTTCATCGGCCTGATCCTGCTGGTCGGGCTGGTGGTCAAGAACGCGATCATCCTGGTGGACAAGGTCAACCAGTTGCGCGAGGCCGGCGTGGCCAAGCGCCAGGCGCTGGTGGAAGGCGCGCGCTCGCGCCTGCGGCCGATCATCATGACCACGCTGTGCACGCTGTTCGGCTTCCTGCCGCTGGCGATCGCGGTGGGCGAGGGCGCCGAAGTGCGTTCGCCGATGGCCATCACCGTCATCGGCGGCCTGCTGGTGTCCACGCTGCTGACGCTGGTGGTGATCCCGGTGGTCTACGACCTGCTGGACCGGCGCGCGGACGAGTACTACGCCGAGCGCGCGCGCCGGGCACGGCAGGACTCCGCGGCCGCGGCCGAGTTGATCGGCCATGACCAGGATCCGCTGGCCGATGGCGGCGCGCAGTCCGGGGGCCGCGCATGAGCATCGCCGAGCTCAGCATCCGGCGCCCGGTCACGACCATCATGCTGTTCGTGTCGATGGTCGTGGTCGGGTTGATCGCGGCGGTGCGCCTGCCGCTGGAGTCGATGCCCGACGTCTCGGCGCCCTTCATCTACGTGCACCTGCCGTATTCCGGCTCCACGCCCGAGGAGGTCGAGCGCACGATCCTGCGCCCGGCCGAGGAGGCGTTGTCCACGCTCACCGACATCAAGAGCATGCAGGGCAACGCCACCGCCGAATCGGCCGGCGTCTTCATCCTGTTCTCGGACTGGGAGCGCGACACCGAGATTGCCGCGGCCGAGGCCCGCGAGCGGATCGACGCGATCCGAGACGAGTTGCCGGACGACTTCCAGCGCTACTTCGTCTACAAGTGGTCGACCTCCGACGACCCCGCGATCAGCCTGCGCCTGACCAGCGCCACGCTGGACCTGACCCGCGAGTACGACCGCATCGAGCGCACCTACAAGCGCAGGCTCGAGCGGATCCCGGGCGTGGCCAAGGTCGACGTGGAGGGCGCGCCGCAGAACGAGGTCGAGATCGCGATCGATCCCGACCGGCTAACCGCCACGGGACTCGGCCTCAACGACCTGACCCAGCGGCTGCGCGCGATCAACTTTTCGGTCTCGGCCGGGCAGATCGACGCCGGGGGCCAGCGCCTTCGGGTGCAGCCGGTCGGCGAGCTGCAGGACCTGCAGCAGTTGCGCGACCTGGTGGTCGCCGACGGCGTGCGCCTGGCCGACATCGCCGAAGTCAGGCTCAAGCCCGAGCGCATGGACTACGGCCGCCGGGTCGACGGCAATCCCTCGGTCGGCATCGACGTGTTCAAGGAGCGCGACGCCAACCTGGTCGCGGTCTCGCGCGCGGTGCTGGCGGAGGTCGACGCGATCCGCGCCGAACAGGGCGACGACGGCATCACCGTCGACGTGCGCTACGACCAGGGCGAAAGCGTGATCAGCTCCCTGCTCAGCCTCGCCGAGGCCGGCGCCATCGGCCTGTTGCTGTCGATCGCGGTGCTGTTCTTCTTCCTGCGCCACTGGCCGTCGACCCTGATGGTGACGCTGGCGATCCCGATCTGCTTCATCATGACCCTGGGCTTCATGTACTTCGCCGGGGTCACGCTCAACATCCTGACGATGATGGGCCTGCTGCTGGCCATCGGCATGCTGGTGGACAACGCGGTGGTGGTGGTCGAGAGCATCTACCAGGAGCGCGAGCGCATGCCGGGGAAGCCACGGCTCGCTTCCATCCTCGGCACCCGCCACGTCGCCATCGCGCTGTCGGCCGGCACGCTGTGCCACTGCATCGTGTTCGTGCCGAACCTGTTCGGCGCCCGCAACATGCTGTCCATCTACATGGGCCAGATCGCGATCACGATCTGCGTTTCGCTGCTGGCCTCCTGGCTGGTGGCGGTGAGCCTGATCCCGATGCTGTCGGCGAAGATGAAGACGCCACCGGCGGTGCAGGACAAGGGCGGGATGATCCGCCGCCTGCAGGATCGCTACGCCGCGTTCCTGCGCTGGACGCTGGAGCACCGCGGCGCCAGCGTGCTCGGCATCCTGGTGATCGTCGCGGTGAGCTTCGTGCCGGCCACGCTGACCAAGACCAACATGTTCGGTGGCGAGGACATCGGCGAGATCGACGTCTTCTACCAGTGGCAGGGCGCCTACACCAAGGAGCAGATGTCCGACGAGGTCGCGCGCGTCGAGGCCTACGTGGACCGGCATCGCAAGGAGTGGGGTGTCAAGCAGGTCTACTCGCGCTACAGCGAACAGGGATGGGCGCGCACGTCGGTGGAACTCGAGACCAGGGATCCGGGGCTGGCGAACGAAGTCACCGAGAAGATGCGCGAGGGCCTGCCGAAGTCGGCGCTTGCGAAGATCGGCATCGGCGGGCCGGGCGGCCCGGGCGGTGGCGGCGGCATGGACGCCAGCAAGGTGGAGGTGCGCCTGGTGGGCGATTCGACCGCGACGCTGTCCGAGCTGGCCGACGACATCGTGCCGATGCTCTCGCGTCGCAAGGAACTGCGCGATGTCCGCGTGGACACCGGCGACCGCAACAGCGAGCTGGCGGTGCGGGTGGACCGCGAGCGCGCGGCCGCGTTCGGCTTCAGCGCGCAGGAAGTGGCCAGCTTCGTCGGCCTGGCGCTGCGCGGCGCACCGCTGCGCGAATTCCGCCGCGGCGAGACCGAGGTGCCGGTCTGGGTGCGTTTCGCCGGCGCCGACGACTTCGGCACCGAGGACCTGGCCAGCTTCACCGTGCGTGCCAGCGACGGTCGCAGCGTGCCGCTGTTGGCGATGGTCGACGTCGAGCAGCGGCCGGCCGCCTCGCAGATCGAGCGCACCAACCGGCAGACCACGCTGACCATCACCGCCAACCTCGCGCCGAAGGTGACGATGCCCGATGGCCGCAAGGCGATCAGCGAGACCCTGGATGGCGTGGCCTTCCCCGCCGGCTATTCGTACACGTTCGAGGACCTGGAGTTCATGAGCGACGAGGAAGCGCTCGGCCAGATGTTCTTCAACCTGGCGATCGCGCTGGTGATGATCTACGTGGTGATGGCGGCGGTGTTCGAGTCGCTGCTGTTCCCGTCGGCGATCATGAGCGGCGTTGTGTTCTCGATCTTCGGCGTCTACTGGCTGTTCTGGCTGACCGGCACCGAGTTCAACATCATGGCCTTCATCGGCATCCTGGTGCTGATGGGCGTGGTGGTGAACAACGGCATCGTGATGCTGGAGCACATCAACAACCTGCGCCGCCGCGGCATGGCGCGCGTGGATGCGCTGGTGGAGGGCAGCCGCGAGCGGCTGCGGCCGATCCTGATGACGATGGGCACGGCGATCCTGGCGATGGTGCCGATCGCGATCAGCGACACCGCGGCGGGCGGCGACGGCCCGGCCTATTTCCCGATGGCGCGCGCGATCGCCGGCGGCCTGGCGTTCTCCACGGTGGTCAGCCTGCTGTTCCTGCCGACCATCTACGCCATCCTCGACGACACCAGCACCGGCATGTCCCGCATCCTCCGCCGCGCCCGCGGGGTTCCCGTGGTGAAACCGGAGATCGTGGCGACCTGACGGATTCCATTTTGACGCGGATCAGATCTGATCAAGAGGGATAAGAGCGGATCAAGAAGATAGTGGGTTCATGGCTGGCTGGCGGGTTCGCCGTGAAACCATTGCGGGATTTGATCCGCGTTGATCGTTTCTGATCGGATTTGATCCGCGTCAAAAAGAATGTCGCACCATCAGCCGAAGAGGGCGCGGAGGAGCTTGGCGCCGCCTAGCCAGACGCCGATGGCGGTGCCCAGGCTGGTGAGGAAGAAGTTGAGCAGGACGCGGGCGACGCGGTTGCGCCACCAGCCCTTGAGGGTGGCGACGTCGTCGCGCAGCGACAGGAAGTCGCCATAGGTCGGCTTGCGCACCCAGGCTTCGACCAGGGCGCTGATCGTGCCCGAGGCCAGCGCCGGGTGCAGCGGCGTCACCGGCGAGGCGACGAAGGCGGCCAGGATGCTCAGCGGATGGCCGCCGGCCGCCGCGCAACCGATCGCGCCGAGCGCGCCGGTGAGCAGGACCCAGTACAGCATCAGCTCCGCGGCGACATCGATGCCGCCCTGCCAGAAGCCCCAGGCGAAGCCGCCGAGCACGAACACCGCGAGCAGCATCGTGAACCAGGGGAATGACGACTTCTCTTCCAGCGCTTCCAGGTCCGCACGCACGATCGCCGGGGCGACGTCGTCTTCGCGCAGGTGCCGCGCCAGGCCGGAGAGGTGGCCGGCGCCGACGATCGCGAGCACCTCGCGGGCGTCACCGCCCGGCAGCGCCAGCTCGCGCAGGTTCGCCGCCATGTAGCGGTCGCGCTCGGCGATCACCGCGGCGTACAGCGCGGGGTTCTCGCCGGCGAACTCGCCGAAGCTGGCTTCCAGCAGGTCGCCCTGCTTGAGCTTCTCGATCTCGTCCTCGCCGATCTTCTCGTCCACGAACAGCGCGCCCACCAGGCCGGCGACCAGCTTCGCGCGGCCCCACCAGCCCAGGCGCTGCGAGGCGCGCTTGAAGGTCAGGCCGACATCGCGATCGATCAGCTTCAGCGACAGGCCACGCGCCTGCGCCTGCTGCGCGGCGGCCTTGAGTTCGGCGCCAGGTTCGATGCCCAGCTGCTCGGCGAGCCGGCGCTGGTAGGCGGCCAGGCCGAGGTTGGCGGCGAACAGCGCGGTCTTGCCTTCGCGCAGCACCTTGACCAGGTCCAGCCGCGCCAGCGCGTCGGGATCGGTGAGCGACTGCAGGCGGTGCGGATCCAGTTCGACCGCGATGGTGTCGTAGGCGCCGGTATCGATCGCGGCGAGCACCGCGTCGACGCTCGCCTTCGACACGTGCGCGGTGCCGAGCAGGGTGTAGCGGACGCCGTCGCGTTCGACGAGGGCGGTGGGTTGCGCGTCCGGGCCCTGCGCGATGGCGGCCGCCGCGGCGGCGTCAGTCACGGTAGCGCTTCAGCAGGTCGCCGTAGGCGTCGATGCGGCGGTCGCGCAGGAACGGCCAGATCCGGCGCACGTCCTCGCTGCGGCGCAGGTCGACCTCTGCCATCAGCAATTCGGGCGCGTCGATCCCGGCCTCGGCGAGGAACTCGCCCTGCGGGCCGAGCACGTGGCTCGAGCCCCAGAAATCGATGCCGGCCCGGCCCACCGGCGACGGCTCGTGGCCGGTCCGGTTGCACGACAGCACGGGGATGCCGTTGGCGACCGCATGGCCGCGGTGGCTGAGGATCCAGGCGTTGCGCTGGCGGTCCTTCTCGGCCTGGTCGTCGCCGGGGTCCCAGCCGATCGCGGTCGGGTAGAGCAGCAGTTCCGCGCCGGCCAGCGCCATCAGCCGCGCGCCTTCCGGATACCACTGGTCCCAGCACACCAGCACGCCCAGGCGGCCGACGGACGTGTCGACCGGATGGAAGCCGAGGTCGCCGGGGGTGAAGTAGAACTTCTCGTTGAAGCCCGGATCGTCGGGGATGTGCATCTTGCGGTACTTGCCGGCGAGCGAGCCGTCGCGTTCCAGCACCACCGCGGTGTTGTGGTACAGGCCGGCGCCGCGGCGCTCGAACAGGGAGCCGACGATGACCACGCCATGGCGTTTGGCCAGGGCACCCAGGCGCTCGGTGCTCGGACCCGGGATCGGCTCGGCCAGGTCGAATTCGCAAACGTCCTGGTGCTGGCAGAAGTAGGCGCCGTTGTGCAGTTCCTGCAACAGCACCAGCCTGGCGCCCTGCGCCGCGGCCTCGGCCACGCGCTGTTCGATCACCGCCAAGTTGGCTTCGGCGCTGCCGTGGTTGCGTTCCTGCACCAGCGCGACCGGCAAGAGCTTCTTGTTCATTCCGCCATTATCCCCGCCGGCAACTGCATGGTCAGGCAATGCAGGCTGCCGTTCTGCCAGATCAGCGGGCGGCAGGGCACCTGGACGATCTCGCGGCCCGGGAAGGCATTGGCCAGGACCGCCGCGGCGGGATCGTCGGCGGGGTCGCCGTAGGCCGGCACCAGCACCGCGCCGTTGACGATGAGGAAATTGGCGTAGCTCGCCGCCAGGCGCCGGTCGCCGTCCGGATCATGGATGGGTCGTGGCCAGGGCAGCGGGAACAGCCGGTAGGGCTGGCCGTCGGCGGTGCGCAGGGCCGCGATTTCCTCGGCCATCGCGCGAAGTTCGGCGTAGTGGCTGTCGGCCGGGTCGTCGCAGGCCTGGAACACGATCGCGTCGACCGCGGCGAAGCGGGCGAGGGTATCGACGTGGGCGTCGGTGTCGTCGCCCTCCAGGTAGCCGTGGTGCAGCCAGAGCACGCGATCCTGGTGCAGCCAGTCGGCCAGCTGGCGGCCGATGGTTTCCGGATCGCTGTCCGGGTGGCGCTCGCCAAGGCAGCGCCAGGTGCTCAGCAGCGTGCCTTGACCATCCGTGTCGATGGCGCCGCCCTCCAAAGCAAAATCAATGTTTTGCGTAACAGAGTTCGAGAAGATTCCCATCCCGGAAAGGCGCTCGACCAACTGGTCGTCATCGCCGGCCTCGAACTTGCCGCCCCAGCCGGTGAAGCGGAAGTCGAGCAGGCGCGCAGGGGCGGCACCGGCGGCAAGCAGGGTGATCGGCCCGGTATCGCGCAGCCAGGTGTCGTCGTACGGCACGATCGCCAGGCGCACGCGCGCCATGTCGACCCGCGCCGCGGACAGCCGGGCACGGGCATGGTCCTCGATGTCGCCGTCGCCCACGCACACCACCACCGGTTCGAAGCGGGTGATGGCGGCGACCAGCGCGACGAAGGTCTCCTCGACCGCGTCCAGGCGCTCGGCCCAGTCGGTGCCGGCATGCGGCCACGCGAGGAGGACGGCGGACTGGGGTTCCCATTCCGCCGGAAAGCGCAACGGCTCGGTCATCGGGCCGGGACCGGTCCTTCGCCGGGGAGTGGGTTCTGCACCGCGTCGATCACCTTGTCCTTCTCGAAATAGACGGTGAAGGCGGGGTAGGTCCAGCGGTGGATCACCGGCCAGGCGGCCTTCTGCCCGCCACGCGGCTCCAGCCGCGCCGACGGGGCGCCGAAGCGGGCCTGCACCTGGGCCATGCTCAGGCCGTGGGCCGGCAGCGCCGCGGTGTCGGACTGCTCGACGCGCTCGACGAGCAGGGTGTCGGCATGGGCGCCGGCGGCGAAGGCGCAAAGCAGCGCCAGCGGGACAATGGTGCCGAACCTGTTCATGGCGGATCCCTCGTCAATGGACCGGTGCATTGTAGAGCCGACCCATGGTCGGCCTGGCTGTGTGAAGGATCACAAAAAGCAGAAAGGCCGCGTCTCCGCGGCCTTTCGACGGCAGCCGACCATGGGTCGGCGATACCGGTCGCCTCAGCGCTGGCGAGCCTTGAAACGGGGGTTGGTCTTGCAGATCACGAAGACCTTGCCACGACGGCGGACCACCTTGCAGTCGCGGTGACGGGTCTTCGCCGACTTCAGGGAGGACAGGACCTTCATGGAGAACCTCGGCAACGGTTGGATGGGGTGGAGGACTGAAAAAAACGGGCGCAACCGCGCCAGCCGCCCATTGTAGCGGGGAAATGTCCCGTGATTCAACTGCTTGGACGGCCGCAAGGTTAAACTGGGGCGATGACGACCACCGGCGACTCCACCATTCCCGTCCTGACCATCGACGGGCCTTCCGGCTCCGGCAAGGGCACCATCAGCCGGCTGGTCGCCGAGCGCCTGGGCTGGCACTACCTCGATTCCGGCGCGTTGTACCGCGCGGTCGGGGTCGCGGCGGGCTGGAACGACCTGGACCTGGATGACGCGGGCGCCCTGGTGCGTTGCGCCTTCGACACCGAGATCCGCTTCCGCGAGGCTGCCGACGGCGAGCTGCGGGTGCTGGTGAACGGCCACGACGCCACTGACGAGCTGCGCACGGAAACGGCCGGCGCGGCGGCCTCGGCGATCGCCGCGATCCCCGAGGTCCGGACCGCGTTGCGCGACCGGCAGCGCGCGTTTCGCCAGCCGCCCGGCCTGGTCACCGATGGCCGCGACATGGGGACGGTCATTTTCCCCGACGCGCAATTCAAGGTGTTCCTGACCGCAAGCGCCGAGGAGCGCGCGGAAAGACGCTATAAGCAGTTGAAGGAAAAAGGGGTTTCCGTTACATTGGCCGGTCTGCTGCGGGAGATCCTGGCCCGTGACGCCCGCGACGCGAACCGCGCGGTGGCACCGCTGCGACCGGCCGAAGACGCCGTGCGCATCGACACCACCGGCCAGCCGATCGACGCGGTCGTCCAGCAGGTCCTTGCCGTCGTCCGCCGTTGACGTTCCACCATTGACCCATCCACCGGCCCCGGGCGCACCCGGGCAATCCACCAACCCAGGCGAAGCAATCCCGCATCGCCAACCGAGATCAACATGACCGTAGCTACCGAATCCTTCGCCGAACTCTTCGAACAGAGCCAGGCCCACCTTGCCAAGCTCAAGCCCGGCGCCATCGTCTCCGGCATCGTGGTCGACGTGCGTTCCGACGTGGTCGTCATCAATGCCGGCCTCAAGTCCGAGGGCATCGTCCCGATCGAGCAGTTCCGCAACGACGCCGGCGAGATCGACGTCGGCATCGGCGACACCGTGAAGGTGGCGCTGGACGCGATCGAGAATGGCTTCGGCGAAACCGTGCTGTCGCGCGAGAAGGCCAAGCGCGCCATGGTGTGGGACGAGCTCGAGGAAGCGCTCGAGAAGAACGAGACCATCACCGGCCGCATCAGCGGCAAGGTCAAGGGCGGCTTCACCGTCGACATCAAGGACGTCCGCGCGTTCCTGCCCGGTTCCCTGGTCGACGTGCGCCCGGTCCGCGACCCGGTGTACCTGGAAGGCAAGGAACTCGAGTTCAAGCTCATCAAGCTGGACCGCAAGCGCAACAACGTGGTCGTCTCCCGCCGCGCCGTGGTCGAGTCCGAGCATTCGGAAGAGCGCGAGCAGCTGCTGGAGAAGCTGGTCGAGGGCGCCGTGCTCAAGGGCGTGGTCAAGAACCTCACCGATTACGGCGCGTTCGTGGACCTGGGCGGCATCGACGGCCTGCTGCACATCACCGACATGGCCTGGAAGCGCGTGCGCCATCCGTCCGAAGTCGTGGAAGTGGGCCAGGAGCTCGACGTCCGCGTGCTCAAGTACGACCGCGAGCGCAACCGTGTCAGCCTCGGCCTGAAGCAGCTGGGCGAGGATCCGTGGGACAACATCTCGCGCCGCTACCCGGCCAACACCCGCGTGTTCGGCAAGGTCTCCAACGTCACCGACTACGGCGCGTTCGTCGAGATCGAGCCGGGCGTCGAAGGCCTGGTGCACGTGTCCGAGATGGACTGGACCAACAAGAACGTCAATCCGTCCAAGGTGGTGCAGGTCGGCGACGAGCTCGAGGTCATGGTCCTGGATGTGGACGAGGAGCGCCGCCGCATCTCGCTGGGCATCAAGCAGGTCACCAGCAACCCGTGGGAGACCTTCGCCGCGATCCACAAGAAGGGCGACAAGGTCGAAGGCCAGATCAAGTCGATCACCGACTTCGGCATCTTCATCGGCCTGGACGGCGGCATCGACGGCCTGGTGCACCTGTCCGACGTCAGCTGGAACACCAACGCCGAGGAAATCGTCCGCAACTACAAGAAGGGCGACACGCTGGAAGCCGTGGTGCTGGCCGTGGATCCGGAGCGCGAGCGCATCAGCCTGGGCGTCAAGCAACTGGAACAGGACCCGATGGGCCAGTTCCAGGCCAACAACAGCCGCGGCTCGATCGTGAAGGGCACCGTCAAGGAAGTGGACGCCAAGGGCGCGACCATCGACCTGGGCGACGGCGTCGAGGGCTACCTGTCCGTGCGCGACATCTCGCACGAGCGGGTCGAGGACGCCACCCACAAGCTTAAGGTGGGCGACGAGGTCGAGGCCAAGGTCGTCGGCACCGATCGCAAGAGCCGCCTGATGCAGTTGTCGATCAAGGCCAAGGACGAGGCCGAGACCCAGGAAGCGCTGGCCGAGTACAACCGCTCGGCGGCGGATGCCTCCGCCGGTACCACCAAGCTCGGCGCGCTGCTGCGCGAGCAGCTCGGGAACAAGTCCGAGTAAGCAGGAAACAGGCGGCGGCCCGGCGATGCCGGGCCGCTTGCCGCGGGGGTTCCACGCAGGCCATGAGCCGATGACCAAGTCCGAACTGATCGAGATCCTCACCCAGCGCCAGGCGCACCTGAAGGGCGACGACGTCGACCTTGCGGTGAAGTCGCTGCTGGAGATGATGGGGAGCGCGCTGGCCCACGGCGAGCGCATCGAGGTCCGCGGCTTCGGCAGCTTCTCCCTGCATTACCGGCCGCCGCGCACTGGCCGCAACCCCAAGACCGGCGACGCCGTCGCGCTGCCGGGCAAGCACGTTCCCCATTTCAAGCCCGGCAAGGAGCTGCGCGAGCGCGTGAGCAGCGCCATGCCGCTCGCCGCGGACGACTGATGCGCGCGGCAAGGGCAGGCTAGGGCCATGGTCCTGCTCGACCAGTGGATCTGGTATGCGCTGCTGATCCCGCTGGCGGCGATCAGCGGCTGGGTGATCGGCCGCCGTGGCGGCGAGCGCCACAGCGACAGCCAGGTCAGCAAGCTCTCCACCACTTATTTCCGCGGCCTCAACTACCTGCTCAACGAGCAGCCCGACAAGGCGATCGAGCTGTTCCTGCACATCGCCGAACTCGACAAGGACACCTTCGAAACCCAGGTCGCGCTGGGCCACCTGTTCCGTCGACGCGGCGAGGTCGACCGCGCCATCCGCCTGCACCAGGCGCTGGTGCAGCGTCCCGACCTCAACGACCAGCAGAAGGTGCAGGCGCTGCTTGCGCTGGGCGAGGACTACATGAAGTCCGGCCTGCTCGACCGCGCCGAGACCGTGTTCACCGACCTGGCGCGGATCGACCAGCGCGCGCCGCAGGCGCTGCGCCACCTGATCGGCATCTACCAGTCCGAGCGCGACTGGGCCAAGGCGATCGAGAACGCCACGCGCTACGAAACGGTCACCGGCGAGCCGATGGGCAAGCTGGTCGCGCAGTTCGAATGCGAGCTGGCCGACCGCCACCGCGCGGCCGGCCGCGTCGACGAGGCCCGCGAGGCGATCGCGCGCGCCTACGCGGCCGATTCCACCTCCGTCCGTGCCGGCCTGCTGGAAGGGCGCATCGAGGTCGAGGCCGGCAACGACGCCGCCGCGATCCGCGCCTTCGAACGCGCCGCGCGGCATGATCCCGACTACCTGCCCGAACTGCTGCCGGCGTTGCTGGCCAGCTACGCGCGGGTGGGCGACACCACCGGCGCGCGCACCTTCCTCGCGCAGATGGCCGAGCACTACCGCGGCATTTCGCCGGTGCTGGCGTTGACCCGGCTGGTGGAATCGGAGGAGGGCGTGCGCTCGGCGCGCAGCTACCTGGCGCAGCAGCTCAAGGACCGGCCATCGGTGCGGGGCGAGGCGGCGCTGATCGACCTCACCCTGGCCGAGGATGCCGACCCGGTCGCGACCCTGCATGACCTCAAGCACATCACCGACCAGTTGCTGGTGCGCAACCCCAGTTACCGCTGCAGCCGTTGCGGTTTCGGCGCGCGCAGCCACCACTGGCAATGCCCCAGCTGCAAGGAATGGGGCACGGTGAAACCACTGCTCAACTACGCGGTGAACTGATTGGCGCTGGCGGCCTGGGCCCTGCTCGCCTTCGCCATCGCGCTGGCCGGGACCTGGTTGGCACGCATGTATGCGCTGCGCCGGGAGTTGCTCGACCACCCCGGCGAGCGCCGCAGCCACGACCGGCCGACGCCGCGCGGCGGCGGCATCGCCATCGTCGCGGCCGTGCTGCCGGCCGTCGCCTGGCTCGCGTGGCGGGATCCTGGCCCGGGCAGTGCATGGCTGTCCGTGGGTGCCGGGCTGTTGCTGGTCGCCGGCATCGGTTGGCGCGACGACCATGGCCATGTCGCCCCCGCGGTGCGGCTGGCGGTGCACGTGCTGGCCGCGGCACTGCTGGCGCGCGCACTGTCGGGCATGGGTGCCAGTACCGCGCAGGCCGGCGCCGGGTTCGCGCTGGCCGTGGTGCTGGTCAACGTCTGGAACTTCATGGACGGGATCGACGGCCTGGCCACCAGCCAGGCGCTGCTTGCCGCCCTGGCTTACTCGCTGTTCGCTTTCGACGGCGGCGTTGCCCTGCCGGGGGTGGTGCTGGCCGCGGCGTGCGCCGGCTTCCTGCCCTTCAACCTGCCACGAGCGCGGATCTTCCTCGGCGACGTGGGCAGCGGTGCGCTCGGCTACCTGCTGGCGCTACTCGCCGGCCTGGCGTTGCTGCGGACGCCATGGGTGCAGGCACCGTTGCTGCTGCTGCCGTTGCTGGTCTTCGGCGTTGACGCATCCTTGACGCTGGCGCGCCGCATCGTGCGCGCGGAGCCGTGGTGGACCGCCCATGTGCAGCACGCGTACCAGCGCTGGACCCGCCGCACAGGCAGCCACGGCCGCGTCGCGGCGGCCTATTTGGCCGCATCGATGGTTTCCGTGACGTTCATGTTTCTGGCGAGGACGTATTCATTCGCCGGTATCATTATTGTGCTGGGGCTCTCCTGCGCGGCCGCCGCCCTTGCCTGGTGGCGGCTTCAACAGGACTGAAGTTGCAGGGATGACCGCGGAAGGAGAGGGCGGGATGGCGAGCTGGAAAGACCGAGTGGCCCTGGGCGTGCCACGCGTGGCGGTGATCGCCCACGACCTGTGCATGGTCTGGGTCGCGTGGACCGGGCTGCACCTGCTGCGCTACGCGTTGCGCTCCGAACCCTCGCCGCTGTCGCCCTGGTCCGCGGAAACCGCCCTCGTGCTGCTGGCCCAGGGCCTGGTGTTCTGGCGCGTGGGGCTGTACCGCGGTATCTGGCGATTCGCCAGCGTCCCGGACCTGATCAACATCCTCAAGGCCTGCCTGGCGGGCCTGGTCGCGATCTTCGTCGGCCTGTTCCTCTACAACCGCATGGACCAGGTCTCGCGCGTGGTCCTGCTGCTGTATCCGTTCGTGCTGACCGCGTTGCTGGGCATGCCGCGGCTGCTCTACCGCGTGTGGAAGGACCACCAGCGCAGCAAGGCCGAGCAGGGCGCGTTGCGGGTGCTGATCCTGGGCGCGGGCCAGGCCGGCGAGGCGCTGGTCCGCGACCTGCGCCGCACCGGCGCCTACCATCCGGTCGGTTTCCTCGATGATGCCGCCAACCTGCGTGGCAGCTACCTGCAGGGCGTCCCGGTGCTGGGGCGGGTGGCCGACGTCGAGCGCATCGCGCCCGAGACCGCCGCGGCCTTGCTGGTGATCGCGATGCCGGCGCTCGATGCCGCGGCGATGCGCGAAGTGGTCGCCGCCTGCGAGCGCACCGGCCTGCCGTTCCGCCGGGTGCCGCGCCTGGACGACCTGCTCGAGGGCCGTTCGCTGCCGGGCGAGCTGAAGGAAGTGGCGATCGAGGACCTGCTCGGCCGCAAGCCGGTCACTCCCGACTGGAAGGCCATCCGCGGCTGGCTGGGCGGCCGCAGCGTGCTGGTGACCGGCGCCGGCGGCTCGATCGGCTCGGAACTGTGCCGCCAGTGCGCGCGCCACGGCGCCCACCAGATCGCGATGGTCGAGATCGACGAGCTCGCGCTCAGTCGCATGCAGGCCGAGTTGCGCCGGGATTTCCCGCAGGTGCGTTGCGTGCCGGTGCTGGGCGATTGCGGCGACGCCGCGGTGATCCACCACGCCATCTCGCGCTCGCAGCCCGAAGCCGTGTTCCACGCCGCCGCCTACAAGCAGGTGCCGCTGTTGCAGGCGCAACTGCGCGAGGCGGTGCGCAACAACGTGCTCGCCACCGAGACCGTGGTGCGCGAATGCCAGGCGGCCGGCATCGGTACTTTCGTGCTGATCTCCACCGACAAGGCGGTGGACCCGGTGAACGTGCTCGGCGCCACCAAGCGCCTGGCGGAAATGGTCTGCCAGACGCTGCCGTCCACGCGCGCGACCCGCGCGGTCACCGTCCGCTTCGGCAACGTCCTCGATTCGGCCGGCAGCGTGGTGCCGCTGTTCCGCGAGCAGATCCGCAACGGCGGTCCGGTGACGGTGACCGATCCCGACGTCACCCGCTACTTCATGACCATCCCGGAAGCCTGCCAGCTGATCCTGCAGGCCGCGGCGATGGGCGCGCAGGATGCGGTGTACACGCTGGACATGGGCGAACCGGTGGCGATCAAGCTGCTCGCCGAACAGATGATCCGCCTCGCCGGCAAGCAGCCCGAGCGCGACATCGCCATCGTGTACACGGGCTTGCGCCCGGGCGAGAAGCTGCACGAGACGTTGTTCCACGCCGAAGAGCGGTACCGGCCGACGGCGCATCCGAAGATCCTGCAGGCCGAGGCCCGCGCGGTGTCCGCCGAGCGCCTTGCCACCGCCAGCCAGGGCCTGCGCGACGCGGTGGCGCGCTACGACCTCGACGCACTGGCGGCCTTGCTGCGCGATGCCGTGCCCGAGTTCGTCCCGGCCGAAGTGGCGCCCGCGCCCGCGGCGACCGCCGACTCCGCGACCATCGTCGCCTTCCCCGCGCGCAGCGCACGGAATCCATGATGACGCCAGCGAGCGCGGGATCGCGACGGATCCGCAAGGCCGTGTTCCCGGTCGCCGGACTTGGCACCCGGTTCCTGCCGGCCACCAAGACGGTGCCGAAGGAGATGTTGCCGATCGTCGACCGGCCGCTGATCCAGTACGCGGTGGACGAGGCGATCGAGGCGGGCTGCGACACCCTGGTGTTCGTCACCAACCGCTACAAGCACGCGGTGGCGGACTACTTCGACAAGGCCTACGAACTGGAACAGAAGCTCGAGCGCGCCGGCAAGACCGAGCAGCTCGAACTGGTCCGCCATGTGCTGCCCGAAGGCGTGCGCGCGATCTTCGTGACCCAGGCCGAGGCGCTTGGACTGGGCCACGCGGTGTTGTGCGCGAAGCCGGTGATCGGCGATGAACCGTTCGCGGTGCTGTTGCCGGACGACCTGATCTGGAACCGCCGCGACGGCGTGCAGGGCGACGGCGCGCTGAAGCAGATGGCGGATGTTTCGCAGGCGGCCAATGCCAGCGTGATCGCGATCCAGGACGTCCCGCGCGACAAGACCGGCAGCTATGGCATCGTCGCCACGGAAGCCTTCGACGGTCGCCAGGGGCGGATCACCCGGATCGTCGAGAAGCCTGCGCCCGATGCCGCGCCCAGCACGCTGGCGGTGGTCGGACGCTACGTGCTGTCGCCGCGCATCTTCGACCTGCTGGAAACCACCCGGCCCGGTGCCGGCGGCGAGATCCAGCTGACCGACGCGATCCAGGCGCTGTTGGCCGAGGAACCGGTGCTGGCCTACCGCTTCCAGGGCACCCGCTTCGACTGCGGCACCCACATCGGCCTGGTGGAAGCGACCATCCGCCACGCCCTGGACCACGAAATCCTCAGCGACCAGGCCCGCCGCATGATGAGCGAGGCCCTCGCCGAAATGGGCGTATCCGACTCCGAGTGACGCCGCGACTGGTGGGTTTTTTTTTTGACGCGGATCAAATCTGATCCAAGAAGCGATCAACACGGATGAAGCAAGGAGTGGTTGCGCCGCGAACCTGCCAGTTCGCCGGGCAACCACTACTTTTTTTTATCCGCTCTTATCCGTTGTTGATCAGATTTGATCCGCGTCAAAAAAAACCATCGAGCCGCCACGCCCCCCCGTTTCAGAGTGACTCGAAGATGCCGGCCGCGCCCATGCCGGTGCCGATGCACATGGTGACGAGGCCGTACTTGAGTTTCTCGCGGCGCATGCCGTGGACGATGGTGGCGGTGCGCACGGCACCGGTCGCGCCCAGCGGGTGGCCGAGGGCGATCGCGCCTCCGAGCGGATTCACCTTGGCCGGGTCGAGCTCGCTGTCGCGGATCACCGCCAGCGCCTGCGCGGCGAAGGCCTCGTTGAGTTCGATCCAGTCGAGCTGGTCCTTCGACAGGCCCGCCTGCTTCAGTGCCTTGGGGATCGCCGCGATCGGGCCGATGCCCATCACTTCCGGGCGCACGCCGGCGACCGAGAACGACATGAAGCGCGCCAGCGGCGTCAATCCGTAGTCCTTGATCGCCTGTTCCGAGGCGACCAGCACCGCGCCGGCGCCGTCGCTCATCTGCGAGCTGTTGCCGGCGGTGACGGTGCCGCCGTACTGGGTGTTGCGGAACACCGGGCGCAATTTCGCCAGGCCTTCCGGCGAGGTATCCGGGCGCGGGCCTTCATCGACCTCCACCAGCGCCTTCTTCATCCGGATGGCATTGCCGGCGAGGTCGGGGATGCGCGCCACGACCTCCAGCGGCGAAATCTCGTCGCGGAAATCGCCGCGCTGGATCGCCGCCAGCGCCTTCCGGTGCGACGCCAGCGCGAACGCGTCCTGGTCCTCCCGCGAGACCTTCCATTCCTCGGCGACCTTCTCCGCGGTGATGCCCATGCCGTAGGCGATGGCGAGGTTCTCCTCGCGCGCGAACACCTGCGGGCTCATCGCGATCTTGTTGCCCATCATCGGCACCATGGACATCGACTCGGTGCCGCCGGCCAGCACCAGGTCGGCGTTGCCCAGGCGCACCTGGTCGGCGGCCAGCGCCACCGCCTGCAGGCCGGAAGAGCAGAAGCGGTTGATGGTCTGCGCGGCGATGGTGTTCGGCAGCCCGGCCAGCAGCACGCCGATGCGCGCCACGTTCATGCCTTGCTCGGCCTCGGGCATGGCGCAGCCGATGATCGCGTCCTCGATCCGCGACACGTCGATGCCCGGCGCCTGCGCGACCACGCTGCGCAGCACGTGCGCCAGCATCTCGTCGGGACGGGTGTTGCGGAACACGCCGCGCGGCGCCTTGCCGACCGGGGTGCGGGTGGCGGCGACGATGTATGCGTCTTGTACTTGCCTGGACATTGGGTTCAGTTCCTCAGCGGCTTGCCGGTCTTCAACATGTGCGCGATGCGCTCCTGGGTCTTCGGCATCTGCGCCAGCGCCACGAAGTGCTCGCGCTCCAGGCGCAGCAGCCAGTCCTCGTCCACCAGCGAATGCCGGTCCACTTCGCCGCCGCACAGCACGGTGGCGATGCGCTCGGCGATGTCGTGATCGTGCTGCGAGATGAAGCGGCCCTCGAGCATGTTGACCAGCTGCATGCGGAAGGTGGCGATGCCGACATCGCCGGCCACGCGGATGCGGCGCGCGGGCAGGGGCGGCCGGTAACCCTGGTCGGCCAGTGCCAGCGCCTGCCGGCGGGCGATGTGCAGCAGCTCGTGGGCATGGAAGGCGACGATGTCGTTCTCGCGCACCAGGCCCAGCTGCTTCGCCTCGATCGCCGAGCCGGAGACCCTGGCCATTGCCACGGTTTCGAACACCTGCTTCAGCTGCGCGAACACGTCGCCATCGGCGCCGGCCGCACGCGACGCGTGCACGGCCAGTTCCTTCAGCCCGCCGCCGGCCGGCAGCAGGCCGACGCCGGCTTCGACCAAACCCACGTAGCTCTCCAGGTGCGCGACCGTGCGCGCGGAGTGCATCTGGAATTCGCAGCCGCCGCCGAGCGCCAGCCCGCGCACCGCCGCGACGACCGGCACCAGCGAGTACTTGATGCGCTGGCTGGTGGCCTGGAAGTTGGCGACCATCGCCTCGAATCCGGCCACGTTCCCCGCCTGCAGCAGGCCCAGCGCGCCGGCGAGGTCGGCGCCGGCGGAGAACGGTTCCTTGGGCTGCCACAGCACCATCGCGCTGAAGTCCTGCTCGGCCAGGCCGATCGCATGCTGCAGCCCGTCGAGCACCTGGTCGTTGACCGTGTGCAGCTTGGTCTTGAACGAGGCGACCAGCACGCCGTCGCCGTCGGTCCAGGCGCGGATGCCGTCGTTCTCGAACACGGTCTCGCCCGGGTCGGCGCGTTCGCCCAGCAGCGGGTCGGGGAAGCGCTGGCGCTGGTACACCGGCAGCGACGAGCGCGGCAGCTTGGCATCCCTGGCCGGGCTGTAGCTGCCCTCGGCGCCGTGCACGCCTTCGCGGCCGTCGAACACCCAGTCGGGCAGGGCGACGTCGCTCATC
The DNA here is from genome assembly GCA_004297225.1 of Lysobacteraceae bacterium. Classification (GTDB taxonomy): domain Bacteria; phylum Pseudomonadota; class Gammaproteobacteria; order Xanthomonadales; family Xanthomonadaceae; genus Cognatiluteimonas. Next base: position 219,115 of record SCUI01000004.1, read on the forward strand.
GCCTTGCCGGCGACGATGTCCTCGGCGATCCACTCGGCGACCTGCTTCCAGCCCGCGGCCTGCCAGGTCTCGAACGGGCCCAGCGACCAGCCGTAGCCCCAGCGGATGGCGAGGTCGACGTCGCGCGCGGTGTCGGCGATGTCCTTGAGGTGGCAGGCGCTGTAATGGAACAGGTCGCGGAACAAAGCCCAGAGGAAGCGCGCCTGCGGGTGCTCGCTGGCGCGCAGGGCGGCGAACTTCTTCGCCGGGTCGCGTTCCTTGAGGATCGCGGCCACTTCCGCGTCGACTTCGGGATGGTTCGGGCGGTAATCCTGCGCGGCGAGGTCCAGCACCAGGATGTCCTTGCCGCGCTTGGCATAGATGCCGGCGCCCGTCTTCTGTCCCAGCGCACCCTTGGCCACCAGCGCCTCGAGCCAGTCCGGGGCCTTGAAGTGCCGGTGCCACGGATCCTCCGGCAGCGTCTGCGCCATGGTCCCGATCACATGGACCATGGTGTCCAGGCCGACCACGTCGGCGGTGCGGTAGGTGGCCGATTTCGGCCGCCCGATCGCCGGGCCGGTGAGCGCGTCGACGACGTCGAAGGGCAGGTCGAACGCGGCGGTGTGGTGCATCGTCGCCAGGATCGAGAACACCCCGATCCGGTTGCCGATGAAGTTCGGGGTGTCCTTGGCGCGAACGACACCCTTGCCCAAGGTCGTGGTGAGGAAGGTTTCGAGCGCGTCGAGCACCCACGGCTCGGTGGTCTTCGCCGGGATCAGTTCGGCCAGGTGCATGTAGCGCGGCGGGTTGAAGAAATGCACGCCGCAGAAGCGGTGGCGCAGTTGTTCCGGCAGCACGGAAGCCAGGGCATCGATGCCGAGCCCCGAGGTGTTGCTGGCCAGCACCGCGTGCGGCGCCACGTGCGGGGCGATGCGCTTGTACAGGTCCTGCTTCCAGTCCATGCGTTCGGCGATCGCCTCGATCACCAGGTCGCAGCCTTCGAGCAGGGGCAGGCCGGTCTCGTAGTTGGCCGGGACTATCGCGGCGGCGAGTTCCCTGGCCGCCAGCGGGGCCGGCGAGAGCTTGCCGAGATTGGCGATCGCCTTGTCGACCACGGCGTTGGGCGCGTCCTTGCCGGCCAGGTCGAACAGCACCGTGTCGACCCCGGCATTGGTGAGCTGCGCCGCGATCTGCGCCCCCATCACCCCGGCCCCCAGCACCGCCGCACGCCGTACAAGCAATTTCTCAGCCATGTCCTGTATCTCTCTGAATATGTATATATTTTTGACGCGGATCAACGCGGACAAGTACGGATAAAAAGGCTCATTGCCGCTCTTATCCGCCTCTATCCGCGTTGATCCGCGTCAAAAGAAAAAGCCCGCGTCACGAGGTGAAGCCGGCGGCGGCGAAGCGGATGAGTTCGCGGGCGGCGTTTTCGCGGTGGGCGGCCTCGGTGGTGCCGGGCGGGCGCTTGATCATCCCGAAGTCGGCCATCGCGTAGGTCAGCGCCCCCGACAGGAAGTCCAGGCGCCAGACCAGCTGTTCCTTCGGCAGGTCCGGCAGGCAACGGGCGATGGCGCGCGCGAACTCTCGCGGCACGTGGCCGTACTGGTCGGAGAGGAACTTGCGCAGGCTGTCGTTCTTCTCGGCGTAGGCGCGGGCGATGACGCGGATGAAGGCGCCGCCGCCATGGCGGTCCTGGGCCAGCGCCAGCGCGGGTTCGACGAACGCCGCCAGCACCGGTTCCAGCTCGCCCGGGTGCTCGCGCTGGGCGGCCTCGAGCATGGCCACGCGCTGCGCGCTCATGTCGTCCATCCGCCGGCGGAACACCTCGTTGACCAGGTTTTCCTTGCTGCCGAAGTGGTAGTTGACCGCGGCGATGTTGACGTCGGCGCGGCTGGTGACCTGGCGCAGCGAGGTGCCGGCGAAGCCGTGCTGGGCGAACAGTTCCTCGGCGGCGCCGAGGATCCGGTCCTTGGTGGAGAAGGCGGTGGTGGCGGCCATTGCGTGGGAGCCTGCGCGGGGCTGAATCAAACGATTGTTTGATGCTACGCCGCAGCGTGATCGGCAGTCAATCCAATGCTAGAATTACCGTAGCCATGTCGGCTAAACCCGCGCCCCGTCGCGGGTTTTTCCTCCGGAGAAGAATGCAAATGGCGCTGGAGCGCACCCTGTCGATCGTCAAGCCCGATGCCGTCGCCAAGAACGTCATCGGCGAAATCTATAGCCGCTTCGAGAAGGCCGGCCTCAAGGTCGTGGCCGCGAAGATGAAGCACCTCTCGCGCCAGGAAGCCGAGGGTTTCTATGCCGTCCACCGCGAGCGTCCGTTCTTCAAGGCGCTGGTGGAGTTCATGATCTCCGGCCCGGTGATGGTCCAGGTCCTGGAAGGCGAGGGCGCGGTGCTGAAGAACCGCGAGCTGATGGGCGCGACCAATCCGAAGGAAGCGGCCGCCGGCACCATCCGCGCCGACTTCGCCGATTCGATCGACGCCAATGCCGTGCATGGTTCGGATTCGCTGGAGAACGCCGCGATCGAGATCGCGTACTTCTTCCCGGCGACGGACGTCTACGCGCGCTGAGCCGATGATGGAACGCCCGGGCGACAACACGGTGCAAACGGAGTCGAGGACCAACATCTTCGACTTCGACCGTGCCTCGCTCGAGCGCTTCTTCGAACAGGAGCTCGGGGAGAAGAAGTTCCGCGCGCACCAGGTGATGAAGTGGATCCATCACCGTTACGCCACCGATTTCAACGACATGACCGACCTGGGCAAGGCGCTGCGCGCCAAGCTCGAGGAGCGGGCGGTGGTGCGCCCGCCGGAAGTCATCTACGACAAGGCCTCCGCCGACGGCACCCACAAATGGCTGCTCGGCATGGATCCGCGCAACGCGATCGAGACCGTCTACATCCCCGACAAGGGCCGCGGCACGCTGTGCGTGTCCTCGCAGGTGGGTTGCGCGCTCAACTGCGGCTTCTGCTCCACCGCCACCCAGGGCTTCAACCGCAACCTGTCGACCGCCGAGGTCATCGGCCAGGTGTGGGTCGCGGCGAAGCACCTGGGCAACGTCCCCCACCAGCAACGCAGGCTCACCAACGTGGTGATGATGGGCATGGGCGAGCCGCTGGCGAATTTCGACAACGTCGTGCGGGCGATGAGCATCATGCGCGACGACCTGGGCTACGGCCTGGCCAACAAGCGCGTCACCCTGTCCACCGCCGGCATGGTGCCGCAGATCGACCGGCTCGGCGAGGCCAGCGACGTGTCGCTCGCGGTGTCGCTGCACGCGCCGTTCGACGAGCTGCGCAGCGAGCTGATGCCGATCAACCGCAAGTACCCGATCGCGGTGCTGATGGACGCCTGCGTGCGCTACGCGCTGCGCCGCAAGGGCACCTCGGTGACCTTCGAATACACGCTGATGAAGGGCGTCAACGACCAGCCCGAGCACGCCCGCGGCCTGGTGGCGCTGATGCGCGATTTCGACCGCCGCGTGCAGATGAAGGACGCGGCCAAGGTCAACCTGATCCCGTTCAACCCGTTCCCGGGCACGCGCTTCGAGCGCCCGGACGAGGCCGCGATCCGCGGCTTCCAGAAAAAGCTCAACGACGCCGGCATGATCGCGCCGGTGCGGCGCACGCGCGGCGACGACATCGACGCCGCCTGCGGCCAGCTCAAGGGGCAGGTCATGGACCGCACCCGCCGCAGCGCGACGTTCCGCAAGCAGGTCGAGGCGCGGGCGGCAGGGGGACAGCGGGATGCCTCGGCCTGAGGCCCTGGCGCTCGTGATCCTGCTCGGCGCCTGCCTGGCGCTGGCTGCCTGCTCGCGGCTCACCTTCGTCAAGCCCGACCCCGCGCGCGGGGACTACGACCGGGTCGCCCCCGAATACAGCATCAAGGAAGATCCTGGCGCGTCGCGGCAGGCACAGGCCCTGCGGCAGGCGCTGCTGGCCGAGGGCGCCCTGCGCGGGGGCCGCCTGCAGGAGGCGCGGCGGGCCGCCGAGGCCGCGCTGGCGCTGGATCCGGCTTCTTCCGAGGCGCACACGCTGCTGGCCGTGGTGGCCGAGCGGCAGGGTCGCGCCGACCGGGCCGGCGAGCACTATGCGCGGGCGGTGGAACTGGCGCCGCGCCGCGGCGTCACCCTCAACAACTACGCCGCGTGGCTGTGCCGCAACGGTCGCCAGGCCGAGTCGCTGCCGCTGTTCGAACGGGCGCTGGCCGATGCCGGCTACGACACGCCGGCGGCCGCGCTGGCCAATGCCGGCACCTGCGCGATGCGCGCCGGGCAGCCGGTCCTGGCCGAGCGCGCCTTGCGCCGTGCATTGGAGTACGATCGGGACAACGTGGTCGCCCTGGACGCGTTGGCGCGGCTTTCCTTCGACGGTGGCGACTACCTCCAGGCCCGTGCGTTTTCGCAACGGCGCCTGGCCGCGGCACCCGCTACTGCCCAGGTGCTGCTACTGGCGTCACAAATCGAGCAGAAACTCGGCGACAGCGCGGCCGAGGCCCGATATGTTCAAAGGCTCAGGGCGGAATTCCCTAACGCGCCGACTCCCCGGGGGGATGCGAGTCAGCAATGATGTCCAATCCGAACGACACGGCCGTCGACGGGCGGCACGAACACCACGGCGCCGGCGAGCGCCTGCGGGCAGCACGCGAAGCGGCGGGGCTGACCCAGGCCGATGTCGCCTCGCGGCTGAAGATGCCCTTGCGCGTGGTGCAGTCGCTGGAGCAGGAAGACTGGAGTCGCCTTGGCGCCCCGGTCTTCGTCCGCGGCCAGCTGCGCAGCTATTCGAAGCTGCTCAAGCTCCCGTTCGACCCGGTGGTGGAGGCGTCCGGCGTATCGCCGGTGATGCCGCCGACGTTGACCCCGCGCACGTTCACTTCCCCGGTGCAGCGGTTCGCCGAGCAGGCGGCGCGGCGCATGGTCTACATCGTCATGACCGTGGCCATCGCGATCCCGGTGTGGCTGGCCACCCGGCCGCACCTGGACGTGGAGGCCGTGGCCCAGGATGCCGCGCCGCTCGACGTGCCGGCGGCACCGGGTGCCGGCGCCGCACCGGTGGACCGCAACCTCGTCCACGACGCCGGGCCACGCCCGGTGGTGGCCTCGCTGGCTTCGCTTCCGGCGCGCGCCGCGCAGGAGCAGGCCGGGTTGTCGCTCCGCTTCAATGGCGACAGCTGGATCGAGATCCTCGACCGCGAGGGCAGGACGCTGGAGCAGGCGCTGGTGCACGACGGCGATGCGCGGCACTACGCCACCGGCGAGGTCGGCTCGGTGGTCCTCGGCAACGCCGAGGTGGTGGAAGTGCAGCAGGATGGCCGCGCCGCGGACCTCTCGCCCTACCTGCGCGCGAACGTCGCGCGCTTTACGGTATCCTCTGACGGCTCACTGGCACCTGCCGCCGACTGAAGACGGGCGGCCGGTCCCGGCCGCAATCCCCCGCTTCGAGCAGAAGTGCCCACCCCCACCGGCAGCAGCTTGCGCCGGGCAACAGGCAGCATGGCAGCCGCATGGCAATCGACGACCTCCTTGACGAACACGAACAGGGCGAACGCGTTCGCGCCTGGTTGCGCGAGAACGCGCTCGGCATCTTCGGCGGCATCGCCCTCGGCCTGGGGCTGATCTACGGCTGGCAGTGGTGGCAGCAGCAGCGCGCGGGCGACCGCGTCGAGGCCGCCAACGGCTACCAGGCGGCCATCGAGCAGTTGCAGGCCGGCAAGGTCGCCGAGGCCAGGGCGCGGATCGCCGCGCTTCCGGAAGGTGTTTACGACACGCTTGGCGCACTGGCGCTGGCCAAGGCGCAGATCGAGTCCGGCAAGCGCGACGATGCGATCGCGACGCTGCGCGCCGCCGAGCCCAAGGACCCCGCGCTGGCGGGCGTGGTGCGCGATCGCCTGGCGATGCTGCTGATCGACGCCGGCAAGGGCAAGGACGCGCTCGCCCTGCTCGAGCAGGCCGATGCCGATGCCGCCACCCTGCACCTGCGGGGCGACGCCTATACCGCCCTGGGCCAGCAGGCGCAGGCGCGCGAAGCCTATTCCAAGGCGATGGTGCTGATGGAAGTCGGCGATCCCGCGCGACGCCTGGTCGAGCTGAAGCTGGACGAAGTCGGCGGCGCACCCGCAGAGAAGGAAAGCTGATGACGACCACGACCGTTCCGCACGGCCGCGCCTCGCGCGGCGCCCGCCTCATCCTCGTCGCCGCCGCGGTCACCGCGCTGGCCGGCTGCAGCACGATCAAGGGCTGGTTCGGCGGCAAGTCCGGCGATGCGCTCAAGCCCGCGGAGCTGACCGAATTCGCGCCCAGCGCGAAGGCCGAGCGCCTGTGGGCGATCGACCTCGGCGACGGCGAAGGGGTGATCGGTTCGCGCCAGGGTCCGGCGGTGGCCGATGGCCGGGTCTATGCCGCGGCGCTGGAAGGCGGCGTCAGCGCCATCGACCTGCGCACCGGCAATCGCCTGTGGCACCACGAGACCGAGCTGGCCGTGTCCAGCGGCCCCGGCGTGGGCGACGGCGTGGTTGCGTTCGGTGGCCTGGAAGGCGACGTCGTCGCCCTGGACGCGGCCACCGGTGCGCAGAAGTGGACCGCGAAGGTCGGCAGCGAAGTGCTGGCCGCGCCGACCATCGGGCAGGGCAGCGTGCTGGTGCGTTCGATCGACGGCCGCGTGACCGCATTCAACGCCGAGACCGGCGAGCGGCGCTGGTTCTGGGAACGCGAGACGCCGACCCTGGCCGTGCGTGGCAACGGTTCGCCGACGCTGGGCCCGGGCCTGTTGTTCGTCGGCAACGATGACGGCACCGTGGCCGCGATTTCGCTGGCCGATGGCCGCATGCTGTGGGAGCAGATGGTCGCCGCGCCGGAAGGCCGCACCGAGCTCGACCGCATGGCCGACATCGATGGCGCGCCGGTGCTGGACGAGGTCACCGTGTATGCGTCCAGCTACAAGAAGCAGACGATGGCGATCGACGGTCCAAGCGGCCGCCCGGTCTGGTCGCACGACGCCGGCGGTCCCGGCGGCCCGGCGGTGGGTGCCGACAAGGTGGTGGTGACCGATGCCGCGGGCACGGTGTGGGGCCTGGACAAGGCCACCGGTGCCGCGTTGTGGCAACAGGCCGCGCTGGCGCGCCGCAACGTCACCGCGCCGGCGATCCATGGCGATTACGCGCTGGTCGGGGACTTCGAGGGTTACCTGCACTGGCTGCGGCTGTCCGACGGTGCATTCGCCGCCCGCGCCAACTTCGACGGCGAGGCGATTCGCGCCGCACCGGTCGTGGCCGAGGGCATCGCGCTGGTGCAGGACGTCGACGGTGGGCTCAGCGCCTGGCGCGTGACCCCGTAGGGAGCGGCCCCGGGAGCGATCCCGCCCGCTTGCGCGCATGCTGCCCCTCGTCGCCCTGGTCGGTCGCCCGAATGTCGGCAAGTCGACCCTGTTCAATGCGCTGACCCGCACCCGCGATGCGCTGGTGCACGACGCACCGGGCGTGACCCGCGACCGCAATTACGGCGTCTGCCGCCTGGACCCGGACCGCCCGTTCGTGCTCGTGGACACCGGCGGCATCGCCGGCAGCGAGGAAGGGCTGGCCGGCGCCACCGCGCGGCAGTCGCGCGCCGCGGCGTCGGAGGCCGACCTGGTGCTGTTCGTGGTCGACGGCCGCGAAGGCGCTTCGGCACTGGACGACGAGATCCTGTCGTGGCTGCGCAAGTCGGACAAGCCGGTCTTCCTGGTGGTCAACAAGGTCGACGGCATCGACGCGCAGGCCGCGCGCCACGAATTCGCACGCTACGGTTTCGCCCATGTGTTCGCCGTGTCCTCGGCGCATCGCCAGGGACTGGATGCGTTGCTGGCGGCGGTGCTCGGCGCGCTGCCGGCCGACGGCGACGCCAAGCTGCTGGACGAGGATCCCGGGCGCATCCGCATCGCCTTCGTCGGCCGCCCGAACGTGGGCAAGTCGACGCTGGTCAACCGCATCCTCGGCGAGGAGCGGATGATCGCCTCCGACGTGCCCGGGACCACGCGCGACTCGATCGCGGTGGACATCGAGCGGGACGGCCGCAAGTACCGGCTGGTCGACACGGCCGGGCTGCGCCGCAGGTCGAAGGTGGAGGAAGCGGTGGAGAAGTTCTCCATCGTCAAGACGCTGCAGGCGATCGAGCACTGCCAGGTCGCGGTGATCATGCTCGATGCCAGCGAAGGCGTGACCGAGCAGGACGCCAGCGTGCTCGGCGCGGTGCTCGATGCCGGCCGGGCGCTGGTGATCGCGATCAACAAGTGGGACAACCGCACCGACTACGAGCGCAAGCAGGCCGAAGCGCTGCTGTCGCGCAAGCTGGCGTTCGTGGACTGGGCCGAATCGGTGCGCATCTCCGCGCTGCACGGTTCCGGCCTGCGCGAGCTGTTCCGTGCGGTGCACCGCGCCCACGCCTCGGCCACGCGCGAGTTCAGCACCTCGGAGGTCACCCGCGCACTGGAGGTGGCGGTGGAGGCGCATCCGCCGCCGGTGCAGCGCGGGCACGCGGCCAAGTTGCGTTTCGCGCACCCGGGCGGGGAGAACCCGCCGACCTTCGTGGTCCACGGCAACCGCCTGAAGACCTTGCCGGAGGGTTACCGGCGTTACCTCGAGAACTTCTTCCGCAAGCGCTTCAAGCTGGTCGGGACGCCGGTGCGCTTCGTGTTCAAGGAAGGCGAGAACCCTTACAAGGATCGCAGGAACGTGCTCACCGAGCGCCAGGTCGCGCGCAAGAAGCGGCTGCTCCGGCACGTCAAGCGCAAGTAGCCCGGCCCCCCTACCTTGCGGGAGCGGCGCAAGCCGCGAGCTTTTCGCCCCAGGGGCGATAATCCTCCCCATGCCGATCCGCGAACTCAGCCCCACCGAAGCGCTCGCCCGCCTGCGAGCCGGCGCCGTGCTGGTGGACGTGCGCGCCGAGGCCGAGCGCGCCGCCGGCATGGCGGAGGGCGCGGTCGGGATCGTGCGCGAGCAACTGGAAGCGGATCCTGCCGCGCACCTGCCGGACCGCGAGGTCGAGGTGCTGCTGATCTGCCAGGCCGGACCCCGGTCGCTGGCGGCGGCTGGCGCCCTGCAATGCCGCGGCTACTCGCGGGTGGCGTCGGTGGCCGGCGGCACCACCGCCTGGGAGGCCGCGGGCTTGCCGATGGCGCGGGGGGAGGGCGTGGACGCCGACTTCGCCGACCGCTATTCGCGCCACCTGCGGCTGCCTGGAGTCGGCGTGGAGGGCCAGCAACGGCTGGCCGCGTCGCGGGTGCTGTTGCTGGGTGCGGGCGGGCTTGGCGCACCGGCTGCGTTCTACCTCGCGGCCGCCGGCGTCGGCACCCTGCGCATCGCCGACGACGACGTGGTCGAACGCAGCAACCTGCAGCGCCAGATCCTGCATCGCGAGGCGACGATCGGCGTGGCCAAGGTCGACTCGGCCGCGGCGGCGCTGCGGGCGCTCAATCCGCGCGTGCAGGTCGAAGCCCGGCCCGAGCGCCTCACTTCCGCCAACGTCGAGGCGATGCTCGAGGGCGTGGACGTGGTGCTCGACGGCGCCGACAACTTCCCGGTGCGCTATCTGCTCAACGATGCCTGCGTGAAGCTGGGCAAGCCGCTGGTCTACGGCGCGGTGCACCGCTACGCCGGCCAGGTGTCGGTGTTCGACGCGGGTCGCCGGCGCGGCAGTGCGCCGTGCTATCGCTGCCTGTTCCCCGAACCGCCGGCCGCGGCCGACGCGCCCAGCTGCAGCGAGGCTGGCGTGCTGGGCGTGCTGCCCGGCGTCATCGGCATGTTGCAGGCGACCGAGGTGCTGAAGCTGCTGCTGGGGATCGGCACGCCGCTGGCCGGGCGCCTGCTGCATTTCGACGCGCTGGCGATGCGCTTCCGCGAGACCCGGCTCGCTCCCGACCCCGGCTGCGTGGTGTGCGCGCCAGGCAAGCCGTTCCCCGGGTACATCGACTACGCCGCGTTCTGCGCGGGCTGACGCCTCAGTGGGAAGCGGTCTCGGCCTTGCGTCGCGGCCGTGGCTTGGCCCGTGGATCGATCTGCACGCCCAGCACCGTGTTGCAGTGGATGCAGCTGTAGCACAGGCAGCGCGCCTTGCTTTCACCGTCCACCACGCCGACCACCTGCTCGACGTTGACGTGCAAGACGCGGTGGCCGCACTTGGGGCATTGACCCAGGATCGACATGCTCCGCTCCCGTTGCCGATAATGGCGGGTCCCGACTGTAGCGCAAAAGGCCGAATCCGCCGCATGGCCAATCCCCCGCAGACCGCCCGCATCCTCGACGGCAAGCGCATCGCCGAGGACCTGCTGTGCGCGCTGCAGGCGCAGGTGGCGGCACGGGTGGCGGCCGGCAAGCCGCGTCCCGGGCTGGCCGTGGTCCTGGTCGGCGGCGACCCGGCTTCCTCGGTCTATGTGCGCAACAAGCGCCGCGCCGCGGAGAAGGTGGGCATCCAGGCCCATGACTTCGACCTGCCCGCGGGCACGACCGAAGGCGAACTGCTGGCCCTGATCGACCGGCTCAACGCCGATCCGGCCATCCACGGCATCCTGGTGCAGCTGCCGCTGCCGGGCATTCCCGACGCCAGCCACCTGATCCACCGCATCGACCCGCGCAAGGACGTGGACGGCTTCCACCCGGAAAACGTCGGCCACCTGGCCTTGCGCCAGTTCGGACTGCGGCCCTGCACTCCGCGCGGGATCACCACGCTGCTGGCCTATACCGACCGCCCGGTACGCGGCCAGAGCGCGACCATCGTCGGCGTCAGCAACCACGTCGGCCGGCCGATGGCGCTGGAACTGCTGATCGCCGGCTGCACCACCACCAGTTGCCACAAGTTCACTCCCCCGACGGTGCTGGAGGCGGCGGTGCGTGGCGCGGACATCCTGGTGGTCGCGGTGGGCAAGCCGCGGCTGATCCCCGGCGAATGGGTCAAGCCCGGCGCGGTGGTCATCGACGTGGGCATCAACCGCCTCGACGACGGCCGCCTGGTCGGCGATGTCGGCTTCGAGGCCGCCGCCGCCCGCGCCAGCTGGATCACGCCGGTCCCGGGCGGGGTGGGGCCGATGACCGTGGCGACCCTGATGCAGAACACGCTGGAAGCCGCCGAGTCGTTCGACGCTGCCTGAGAAGCGTCGCGGCGTGCGCCGCTCCCACAGGGGGGCGGGCAGGTTACAATGTCGTGCTTCTTCCCCTCGGTACCGGCCATGCTCCGCATCCAGGCTGAAGCACTCACCTACGACGACGTTTCCCTCGTCCCCGCGCATTCGCGGGTCCTGCCCAGGGACGTCGCCCTCGCCACCCGCCTGACCCGCGACCTGCGCCTGAACCTGCCGATCGTGTCCGCGGCGATGGACACCGTCACCGAATTCCGGCTCGCGATCGCGATGGCCCAGCTGGGCGGCATCGGCATCGTCCACAAGAACATGTCGGTCGAACGCCAGGCGGCCGAGGTCGCGCGGGTCAAGAATTTCGAGGCCGGCGTGATCAAGGAGCCGTTCACCGTCGGTCCCGAGACCACCATCGGCGAGGTGCTCAAGCTCACCCGCGCGCGCAACATTTCCGGCGTGCCGGTGGTGGACGACGACGGCCACCTGGTCGGCATCGTCACCGGTCGCGACATGCGTTTCGAGAAGAAGCTCGACGACCCGGTGCGCCACATCATGACCAAGCGCGACAAGCTGGTCACGGTGAAGGAAGGCGCCGGCGACGACGAGGTCATCGACCTGCTGCACAAGCACCGCATCGAGAAGGTGCTGGTGGTCAACGACGAGTTCTCGCTGCGCGGGCTGATCACCGTCAAGGACATCCAGAAGAAGCAGGACAACCCGAACGCGGCCTACGACCCCAGCGAGCGCCTGCTGTGCGGGGCCGCGGTGGGCGTGGGCGGCGACAGCGAGCAGCGGATCGAGGCGCTGGCGGCCGCGGGCGTGGACGTGGTGATCGTCGATACCGCGCACGGCCATTCGCAGGGCGTGCTCGACCGCGTCGCCTGGATCAAGAAGCGCTTCCCGAAGCTGCAGGTGATCGGCGGCAACATCGTCACCGGCGACGCGGCGCTGGCACTGATGGATGCCGGCGCGGACGCGGTGAAGGTCGGCGTCGGCCCCGGTTCGATCTGCACCACGCGCATCGTCGCCGGCGTCGGCGTGCCGCAGATCACCGCCATATCGATGGTCGCCGAGGCGCTGCAGGACCGCATCCCGCTGATCGCCGACGGCGGCATCCGCTACTCCGGCGACATCGGCAAGGCCATCGTCGCCGGCGCGTCCTCGGTGATGGTCGGCGGCCTGTTCGCCGGCACCGAGGAATCCCCGGGCGAGACCGAACTGTTCCAGGGCCGCAGCTACAAGAGCTACCGCGGCATGGGCTCGATCGGGGCGATGGAGAAGGGCAGCAAGGACCGTTACTTCCAGGACGCGTCGGACGCGGACAAGCTGGTGCCCGAAGGCATCGAGGGCCGGGTGCCGTACCGCGGCCCACTGGGCGGCGTCGTCCACCAGCTGGCCGGCGGCCTGCGCGCGGCCATGGGCTACGTCGGCTGCGCCACCATCGACGAGATGCGCAACAAGCCGGCATTCGTGAAGGTCACCGCGGCCGGCAGCCGCGAGAGCCACGTGCACGATGTGCAGATCACCAAGGAACCGCCGAACTACCGGATGGGTTGAGGGCGAATGACCGACCTGCACAGCGACCGCATCCTGGTCCTCGACTTCGGGGCCCAGTACACCCAGCTGATCGCCCGCCGCATCCGCGAGCTCGGCGTCTACTGCGAGATCTGGGCGTGGGACCACGATCCGGCTGAAATCGCCCGGTTCGCGCCGAAGGGCATCGTGCTGTCGGGCGGACCGGAATCGACGACCCTGCCTGGTGCCCCGCGCGCGCCCCGGGAAGTATTCGACGCCGGCGTGCCGGTGCTGGGCATCTGCTACGGCATGCAGACCCTGGCCGCGCAGCTGGGCGGCGCCACCGAGGCCGCCGACCAGCGCGAATTCGGCCACGCGACGGTGGAACTGGTCGCTGGCGATTCACTGCTCGGCGGCTTGAACGACCATCCCGGCGGCGCGCCGCGACTGGACGTGTGGATGAGCCACGGCGACCACGTGTCGGCGGCGCCGCCAGGCTTCACCGTCACCGCGCGCACCGATCGCATTCCGGTGGCGGCGATGTCGAACGAGGGCAAGCGCTGGTACGGCGTGCAGTTCCATCCCGAAGTCACGCACACCAAGTCCGGGCAGGCGTTGCTGCGCCGGTTCGTGGTCGACATCTGCGGCTGCGCCACGCTGTGGACGCCCGCGCACATCATCGAGGACCAGGTCGCCCGGGTGCGCGAGAAGGTCGGTAGCGACGAGGTCATCCTCGGCCTGTCCGGCGGTGTCGATTCGTCGGTGGTCGCGGCACTGCTGCACAAGGCGATCGGCGACCAGCTGACCTGCGTGTTCGTGGACACCGGATTGCTGCGCTGGCAGGAAGGCGACCAGGTGATGGCGACCTTCGCCGAGCATCTGGGCGTGCGCGTGATCCGCGTGGACGCCGCCGACCGCTACTTCAAGGCGCTGGAAGGCGTCACCGACCCGGAGGCCAAGCGCAAGGTGATCGGCAACCTGTTCGTCGAGATCTTCGACGAGGAGGCCGGCAAGCTGCGCAACGCGAGGTGGCTGGCGCAAGGCACCATCTATCCCGACGTGATCGAGTCGGCCGGCAGCAAGACCGGCAAGGCGCACGTCATCAAGAGCCACCACAACGTCGGCGGCCTGCCGGCGGACATGAAGCTGGGCCTGGTCGAGCCGCTGCGCGAGCTGTTCAAGGACGAGGTGCGCCGCCTGGGCGTCGAGCTCGGCCTGCCGCGCGGGATGGTCTACCGCCACCCGTTCCCGGGTCCCGGGTTGGGCGTGCGCATCCTCGGCGAGGTGAAGCGCGAGCACGCGGAGCTGCTGGCCAGGTCGGACCACATCTTCATCGAGGAATTGCGCAACGCCGGGCTGTACGACCAGGTCAGCCAGGCGTTCGCGGTGTTCCTGCCGGTGAAGTCGGTCGGCGTGGTCGGCGATGCGCGCGCCTACGAATGGGTGATCGCGTTGCGCGCGGTCGAGACCATCGACTTCATGACCGCGCACTGGGCGCACCTGCCGTACGAGTTCCTCGGCCGCGTCTCCAACCGCATCATCAACGAGCTGCGTGGCGTCTCCCGCGTCGTCTACGACATCAGCGGCAAGCCGCCCGCCACGATCGAGTGGGAATGATTCCGCGTCTGGCACAGCCAGGCACCTGATGGCATGAAATGCCGCTAAGCCCGCGTAATTGCGGGCTTTTTTTTGTTTGTGTTTGGCACGATCTGGCAACGGGAGGAAGCGCCAAGCACCGTTTGAGCATGGCATTAAAGCTGGTATTATGGTTTGGCGATGCCATGATTGATGCCGATACCATGCTGCGTTCTTTTGTGTGTTCATGGTATTAATATTCTATAAGTTACTGTTTCGTAAGAAAAAATACGATAAATTCGAGATTTTTTCAGCATGGTATCGGAGACGAAGAAGGACAAGGTACATGCTGACCGATACCAAGCTGCGCAATCTCAAGCCCAGGGACAAACTCTACAAAGTGAATGACCGGGAAGGTCTCTATGTGGCAGTGACTCCAGCCGGCTCCATCTCGTTCCGTTACAACTACTCAATCAACGGTCGGCAGGAGACCATCACCTTTGGGCGTTATGGTGTCGGTGGCATCACCCTGGCCGAAGCCCGCGAGCTGTTGGGTGACGCCAAGAAGATGGTTGCGGCGGGCAAGTCGCCGGCCAAGGAGAAAGCCCGAGACAAGGCGCGGGTGAAAGATGCAGAGACGTTCGGTGCCTGGGCGGAGAAGTGGCTGCGTGGCTACCAGATGGCCGACTCCACCCGCGATATGCGCCGCTCGGTTTATGAGCGTGAGCTGAAGCCGAAATTCAGCAATCAGAAGCTGGTGGAGATCACCCACGAAGACTTGCGGGCGCTGGCTGATGCCATTGTTGAGCGAGGCGCACCGGCCACCGCCGTTCATGTGCGTGAAATCGTGTTGCAGGTATTTCGCTGGGCCATCGAGCGTGGGCAGAAGGTCGAAAACCCGGCAGAACTGGTGCGCCCAACAAGCATCGCTCGATTCGAGCCACGTGACCGAGCGTTGACGCCAGAAGAAATTGGGCTGATGTACCAGTACATGGAGCGAGTGGGCACAAGCCCAACAAACCGTGCGGCGGCCAAGCTGTTATTGCTGACGATGGTGCGCAAGAGCGAGCTGACCAATGCGACCTGGAGCGAGATCAATTTCAGCGAAGCGTTGTGGACGATTCCAAAGGAGCGGATGAAACGCCGTAACCCGCACCTGGTATTTCTGTCCCAGCAGGCTCTGGATATTTTCATTGCCATGAAAACCTTTGCCGGTGGTTCCGACTTCGTTTTGCCATCACGGTACGACTCGGATGCGCCGATGAGCGCTGCCACACTTAACCAGGTGCTGACGCTGACTTACAAGGCGGCGCAGAAAGATGGGAAGTCACTTACCAAGTTCGGACCGCATGATTTGCGGCGCACAGCCAGCACGCTGTTGCATGAGGCCGGCTACAACACCGACTGGATCGAGAAGTGCCTGGCGCACGAGCAGAAGGGCGTGAGGGCTGTCTACAACAAGGCTGAGTACCGCGAGCAGCGGGCGGCGATGTTGCAGGATTGGGCCGATATGATTGATGAGTGGACTTCGGGAGGCAGTAAGGGTTGATGTTTTTGCTATCTTTGATAGCATTGAAGTTGATGCCGTGAATTTATAAATAAGGCCGCCATTGGCATCGGGCAGGTCAATTACCGATTAGCTGCTTCGCGCAGCTACTCGATGAATAGCAACTATTCATTTGAGAGGTATTGACCCATGCAAAATATAAAGACCCTCATCAACAGGAAGAAGCTCCTGGAGATGATCCCGCTTTCGACACGAACAATTTATAACCTGGAGCAGCGAGGGGATTTTCCACGCCGTATCGCGTTAACCAGTAGAAATGTCGCCTGGGATTTGTCAGAGGTCGAAGAGTGGATTGAGGCACGTAAATCATCGGGTGATCAAGCTGCGCGACCTGGCCCTATAGAGGGCTAGTTATATGGCTCTTGATCTTATGGCGGCTTTCACGGAATTGCCGCCACCCATTGATTATGTTCTGCCTAATATGGTTGCTGGCACTGTTGGTGCTCTTGTGTCGCCTGGTGGGGCTGGTAAATCCATGTTGGCCCTTCAATTGGCTGCACAGATTGCAGGCGGGCCTGATTTACTTGAAATAGGCGAGTTTCCCACCGGGCAAGTGGTCTATCTGCCTGCTGAAGATCCACCGGCCGCTATTCACCATCGTCTGCACGCCCTTGGGGCACACCTCAGCGCAGCGGAACGGCAAGCCGTGGCTGATGGTTTGCTCATTGAACCCTTGATCGGTAAATGCCCAAACATCATGGCTGCTAGCTGGTTCGATGCTCTCAAACGAGCCGCTGAAGGTCGTCGCTTGATGATCTTGGACACTTTGCGGCGCTTCCACATTGAGGAGGAGAACGCTAGCGGGCCGATGGCGCAGGTTGTTGGGCACATGGAGGCCATAGCCGCTGATACAGGCTGCTCCATTGTGTTTCTGCACCACGCGAGTAAAAGCGCAGCCATGATGGGGTCGGGCGATCAACAGCAGGCCAGTCGTGGATCGTCCGTACTGGTTGATAACATCCGTTGGCAATCGTACCTATCCGGCATGACGCAAGGCGAGGCCGAGATACTGGGGGTCGATGATTGTCAGCGTGGGTATTTTGTCCGCTTTGGCGTCAGCAAGGCCAACTATGGCGCACCTTTTCAAGAACTCTGGTTTAGACGGCACGACGGCGGCGTGTTGAAGCCTGCTGTACTGGAGCGGCAGTGCAAGGTGAAAAGGAGACAGCGTGAAGAAGCCTAAGCATGACCTGACCCACGTCCGACATGATCCCGCGCACTGTTTGGCACCTGGCCTGTTCCGCAGCCTCAAGCGTGGCGATCGCAAACGCTGCAAGCTGGACGTGACCTACACCTTTGGCGAGGACGAATCCATGCGTTTCGTCGGATTCGAACCTCTCGGGGCCGATGATATGCGTCTTTTGCAAGGCATCGTGGCCCTTGGCGGCCCGAACGGCATCTTGCTAACCCCGGAACCGACCAGTGAGACGGGGCGACAGCTACGGCTATTCCTTGAACCCCGTTTCGAAGCCATTGAGCAAGACGGCTTGGTGGTTCGTGAGAGCCTGACCAAACTGCTCTCAGAAACGGGCATGACGGATAGCGGCGACAACATCAAGGCGCTCAAAGCCAGCCTGCTGCGCATGTCGAACGTCACCATCCTTGTGACGAAGGGACGGCGGCAAGCCGCGTTCCACCTGATGAGTCATGCTTTTGACGAGACGGACGGCAGGCTATGGGTTGCCCTGAATCCGCGTATTGCCGAAGCGATCCTGGGGCATCGTCCATATGCCCGTATCGACATGGCGGAAGTGCGGGTG
>SCUI01000118.1 GCA_004297225.1 Lysobacteraceae bacterium
AAAAACCGGCGAGACTCTCTCCCGAGATATCCTGGAGCGTAATACGCTCAAGGGAATGGCGTTTGCGATCGAGCAAATCCATTTCCCGTCGGATACCGTGAACCTTGATGCGGCCCGCCGCCGGCTCAAGTTTGACGAACTCTTCTTCCTCCAACTCATGCTGGCGTACCGGAAACGGTCTCTGGAAGGGGAGGGGAACGGGATTGCCTTTTCCTCCAAAAGCGACCTTGCCCGACAGCTTGCCGAGTCGCTCCCCTTCACGCTCACTAAAGCCCAGCGGAAGGTTCTCCGCGAGATCGCGGCAGATATGCAATCGGCGAAGACGATGAACCGGTTGCTGCAGGGGGATGTGGGAAGCGGGAAGACGATCGTCGCGCTGATGGCCATGCTGGTGGCGGTCGAGAGCGGGTACCAGGTTGCTCTGATGGCCCCGACCGAAATTCTTGCCGAACAGCACTATCGGACCCTCACGGCTCATCTGAAAAGTCTGCCGGTCAACGTTCGCCTGCTCGTCGGCGGACAACGGAAAAAACTTCGGGAGGATGTCCTGGAGGATATCCGCAGCGGTCGCGCACACATTACGGTTGGGACCCACGCGGTGATAGAAGAAGATGTGGGTTTTGCCCGTCTCGGACTTGTGGTGATCGACGAACAGCATCGCTTTGGCGTGATGCAGCGGGCGACCTTGCGCGAAAAAGGGTATCGCCCGGACGTTCTCGTCATGACCGCAACCCCGATTCCCAGAACCCTCGCGCTCACGCTCTATGGCGATCTCGATGTATCGGTGATTGACGAACTCCCGGCAAACCGCCGGCCGATCAAAACCGCCGTCCGGACGGAGAGCCAGAAGGAGCGGGTCTTTCAATTTGTCCGGGAGGAAGTGAAGCGGGGGAGGCAGGCGTACGTTGTGTTTCCGCTTATCGAGGAATCGGAAAAAGTCGATCTGAAAGCCGCAACGGAGGAATTCCAGAGGCTTCAGACGGAGGTCTTTCCCGGGTTCAAACTTGGTTTATTGCACGGGAGGATGAAGTCCGACGAGAAGGAGGCAGTGATGCTCAAATTCCAGGCCGGGGAGATCCAGATTCTCACGGCCACGACGGTGATCGAGGTCGGCATCGATATTCCGAATGCGACGGTCATGATCATAGAGAACGCAGAGCGTTTCGGGCTCTCCCAGCTCCATCAGTTGCGGGGCCGTGTTGGGCGGGGTGCCGATCAGTCCTATTGCATCCTGATCGCGGATTACGGATGGTTTGAGGCCCATCGGAAGAGCAAG
>SCUI01000119.1 GCA_004297225.1 Lysobacteraceae bacterium
CCACATGCCCATGTCGGCGCAGAGCGGGCAGGTGTGGATCACCTACAACGGTGAGATTTACAACTACGTCGAACTCCGTGAGACGTTGAAAACGCTCGGCCATAAGTTCTCCACCGACAGCGACACCGAAGTAATTCTGGCCGCATATGCCCAGTGGGGCGTGGATTGCCTGCCGCGCTTCAACGGCATGTTTGCTTTTGCCCTGTGGGATGGGCCTCGCCACCGGCTGTTTTGCGCCCGCGACCGGTTCGGCGTCAAGCCGTTCTATTACCGGTGGAACAGCGGCCGGTTCGTGTTTGCCTCCGAAATCAAATCGCTGCTCAAGCATCCATCGGTGCCCTGTCTGCCCAACGACCAGTCAGTATTTTATTTTCTGAGCGCCGGCATTACGGACCACGACGACCAGACTTTCTTCAGCGGCGTCAACTCCCTGTTGGCAGGCCACACCCTCACGTTGGATGTGGCCTCAATGCAATTGGAAACCCGCAAGTGGTGGGATTTTGAAATCAACCCCGAACTGCGGGGCCGGTCGGAGGCTGCCTCGCTAGCCAACGCCGAGCACTTCGCCGAGCTGCTGGGGGATGCAATCCGGCTGAGGCTCCGGAGCGATGTGCCCATTGGATCGTGCCTGAGCGGCGGTTTGGATTCGTCCACCATCGTCTGCCTTGCCAACCGCCATATGTTCGACGAGTCGGTCGTCTCGCGCAGGCTTATCGGCGACCGGCAAAAGACTTTCACCGCCGCCTATGCCGAGCCGGAATTTGACGAGCGCACATGGAGCCAACTGGTGATCCGGAAAACCGGCGCGGAAGAGAATCTGGTGTTTCCCACCGCGCAGGGCTTGTGGTCGGAAATTGAAACCATGGCCTGGCACATGGATGAGCCGGTTGGCTCCACCAGCATCTTTGCCCAATGGAACGTGATGCGGCTGGCGCGCCGGCGCGGCGTGACGGTGCTGCTCGACGGGCAGGGGGGCGATGAACTCCTGGGAGGCTACTTCAGCTATTTTCCGCACTATCTCAGCCAGGTGCGGCAGCAGGCCGGTGCGCCGGCCATGATGCGGGCCGCGTGGCAACTGTCACGCGTGGGCGGCTCGCCTGTGGTGCAGTTACTGCTGCAAAACGGCGCGTATCGCCTGCCGTGGAGATTGCAGCGGACACTCCGGCGGCGGACTTTCGAGACCGGGTCGGGTGTGCAGGGCTGGCAATTTTCCGAGGAGTTTTTGCGCCGGTTTGCCGACCGGGCCTGGAAACCGCCGTCGGCTGTGGATGCCGACGGTCTGGCCGGTATACTCTACCAGGATGTGACGACGACCAGCCTGC
>SCUI01000120.1 GCA_004297225.1 Lysobacteraceae bacterium
GTGCCCTCGCCGCTCGTAGCCTCGGCCAGCTCGCGCTTCTGGGCCGCGCGCTCGGCGGCCGGCAGCCGGCGCCACTCGGGGGCGAGGGCGAGCGTGAGGTAGCGATAGAGCTCGTTCACGCGGCCTCCTCGAGCGACGCGCGCGCCGCCGCGACGATCTCCTCGACCGTGGCCTCATCGTGGGCGAGCGAGAGGAACCAGCACTCGAACTGCGACGGCGGGAGCATCACGCCGCGAGCGAGCATCGCGCGGTGGAAGGCCGCGAACCGCCCGCGGTCGCACGTCATCGCGTCGTCCTCGTTGCGCACCACGCGGTCCGTGAAGAACAGCGTGAGCAGCGACGCGATCCGCTGGACGCGCACGGCCGCGCCGGCCGCTCTCGCCGCGCGGACGAGGCCGGCCTCCAGGCGCGCGCCGACGGTCTCGAGCCGCGCGTAGGCCGCCGCGTCGAGGAGCCGCAGGGTCGCGAGGCCCGCCGCCATCGCGAGCGGATTCCCCGAGAGGGTCCCCGCCTGGTACACGGGACCGAGCGGCGCGACGAGCGACATGAGCGCGCGCGACCCGCCGTACGCCCCGACGGGTAGTCCGCCGCCGATGACCTTCCCGAAGCACGTGAGGTCGGCGCGGACGCCGCTGCGCTCCTGGGCGCCGCCGCGGGCGACGCGGAACCCCGTGATCACCTCGTCGAAGACCAGGAGCGCGCCGGTACGATCGCAGATCTCGCGCAGCCCTTCGAGGAAGCCGGGGTCCGGCGAGACGCAGCCCATGTTCCCTGCGTACGGCTCGACCAGGATCGCCGCGAGCGGCACGTCCTCGGCCACGGCGCGGACGGCCTCGAGGTCGTTGTAGGCGACCGTGACCGTGTCCGCCGCGGTGGCGGGCGTCACGCCGGCGGATCCGGGGAGCCCGAGCGTCGCGACGCCCGAACCCGCCTTCGCGAGGAGCGCGTCAGAGTGCCCGTGGTAGCAGCCCGCGAACTTCAGGACCTTCGCGCGGCCGGTCGCCCCGCGCGCGAGGCGGACCGCGCTCATCGCCGCCTCCGTCCCGGATGAGACGAACCGGAGCAACTCCACGCTCGGGATGGCCTCGGCGATCGTCGCCGCGAGCTCGACCTCGAGCGGCGTGGGGGCACCGTAGGAGGTACCGCGGCCGGCCTGGTCCACGATCGCGCGCACGACGTCGGGGTGCGCGTGGCCGGCGATGAGCGGACCCCACGAGCACACGAGATCGACGTAGGTCCGGCCGTCGGCGTCGCGCACGCGGCAGCCCTCCCCGGCGACGATGAACGGCGGGGTTCCGCCGACAGCGCGGTACGCGCGGACCGGGCTCGAGACGCCTCC
>SCUI01000055.1 GCA_004297225.1 Lysobacteraceae bacterium
TCGATCAGCTGGATGTGGCCGCTGGCGATCAGGTCGGTGCTGGTCACGCCGTGCGTGCCGCGCAGCAAGGCCACCACGGCGCTCAGGTCGATGCGGTCCACACCCGGCACGAAGTCGGTGATGGTGTCGCTGCCGTCGCGCAGGCCGGTGTAGGCGAAGGTGTCGCGGCCGTTGCCGCCGGTCAGGCGGTCGGCCCCGGCCAGGCCGGTGATGACGTCGTCACCCGGGGTGCCCACCAGCGTGTCGCGGCCGGCGGTGCCCGTGAGCGACTTCAGCAGGTTCAGGCCGATGAGCACGGGGTCGTGGTCGGACGAGCGGTAGGGCGTGGCGGTGTAGAGGTCGGGGCTGCAGCTGGTGGCGCTGCTGACGTAGCACTGGCCGGTGGCGGGTGAGCGCTTGAAGTTCATGTCGTAGTCGATCACGAAGGGTTCGTCGGCGTTGATGTGCCAGTGCGTGACGCCGCTGACCTGAGCGCGTGCGCCGGCCGTGGCCAGGGCATGGTCAAGGTAGCCCACCTCGCCATCGAACACATAGGAGTAGCCGCTCTCGCCCTCGAACGCGGCGATCAGGTCCTGCAGGCCGCCCTGAGCCAGCGTGAGGATGGGGTCTTCCTTGCCATAAGCGTTGAGGTCGCCGATGACCAGCACGTCGCTGTCGCTGGTGCGGGCCTGCAGCTCATTGACGAAGGTCAGCAGGCGGCTGGCCTGTGCCTGGCGGCTGGCGTTGTAGCAGCCCTGGCCGTCGCCCTGGTCGGCGTTGGCGCCGCTGGCGTCCGAACAGCTCTTGGACTTGAAGTGGTTGACCACGATGGTGAATCGCTCGCCGTTGGGGGTGGCGAAGGCCTGAGCCAGCGGCGGGCGGTTGTGGACGGCGTCGGTGTCGGCCAGGGCGCTGCCTTGCGGCGTGACCTTGGCGGGCTTGTGGATGAGCGCCACGCGGATGGCGTCGGTGCCGGTGGGGCTGCCGCCCACGGTGGCATCGAAGGCCACGGGCAGCGGCACGGTGGCGTAGGTGCCGGCGCCCGCGACGGCGTTGAGCGCATCGACCAGGTTCTGCGCGGCGGCGTTGCCGTTGTTCTGGATCTCCATCAGGCCCACCACGTCGGCATCCAAGCCGAGCAGGGCCTGCACGATCTTGTCGCGCTGGCGGGTGAACTCGGTGAGGTTGTCGGCACCGCGGCAGTTGCCCGCTGCCACGCTGCTGCCCAACGAGCAGCCCTGGCCGCTGCCACCGCTGGCGGTCTGGCCATTGGTGAAGGTGGTGAAGTAGTTCAGCACGTTGAAGCTGGCCACCTTGAGGTTGCCGCCCACGTCGGCCGGCTTCGCGCTGCGCGGGTGGGCGCGCTGGAAGTTCACGGCTTGCGTGGGGTGGACCTTGTAGCTGGCCAGGCCGGTGTTGCTGGCGGTGCTCAGGCCGTAGTCGAGCACGCCGACCAGGCCGTCGAGCGTGTCGCCGGCGCGCAGCGTGTTGTCCGCGCCGATGTAGGGGATGGGCGTGGGGTTCTGCAGCGAGCTGCCGTCGTCAAGCAGCAGCTGGCGCTGCGCGTTGGCCTCGGCGAGTTGCTGCGCCGCCACCGAGCCGGCAGGGTGGATGTTGGTGGGCTTGACCAGGCGGCCTTCGGCCGAGAGCGTGACCTGGCCGTAGCGGCCCTGGAAGTAGTTCTGCGAGGCGGTCAGCGTGTTGGTGACCTGCACCAGCATGCCCTCCAGGGCTTCGAGCTCGTCCTGCGTGGCGGGCAGCGTCAACGGTGTGGGGGCCAGGGCCTGGTTGCTGGCCAGGGTGCTCAGCCCGCTGACGTTGGTCAGCTGCGTGATGGGGCGGCTGGCGGTCAGCGCGTTGCTGGCGGCGCCGGTGTTGTACTCGGCGACGGTGCCGGTGAGCTGCACCAGCTGGTTGGCCACCACGGTGGGGGCGCTGCTGGTGAAGACGAACAGGCCTTCGGAGGTCTGTGAGTTGCCATCGGGCGTGTCGCTCTGGATGAAGAAGCCGTTGTTGTTGACGCGCGTGACGATGCCGCGCGTGGTCACCGC
>SCUI01000121.1 GCA_004297225.1 Lysobacteraceae bacterium
GCCGCGGCGTGGGCGTGGGCGTGGCCTGAGGCGTCGGATAGGGTTGAGGGGCGATGAAGGGCGCGAGCAGTTTGCGGTGCGTCACATGAATTTCTCCATCGAAGTTCTGGTTTAGGGCCACAAATATCTCGTTGCCATTGAGAATGGTAGAGCGCTGGTAACGCAACCCGTTGCCCGTGAAAGTGCCGCGCACCATCACCAGCGCGTCCAGGCGCATGATGACTTGGTTGGCAATATCGTAGAAATCACTGCGCGCCGTGCCGAGCAGGAGCGGAGTCTCCCAATCGCCATTGGTCCATTGCGTGGCCCACAAGCCATGTATGACGGGATTGGCGAAACCGCGCTTGACCACTGTCATACTAAGGTTATCTTCACTATCGGTCAGCATCTCAGCCCAGCCGTTTTCTCCGACAAGGTTATTGAGAATCCGGTAAGGCTTGTCCCACGTCAAACCGCCGTCGTGCGAGATACGCTCATTAAGGTAAGCCCCTACGCCGCCTTCCCACAGGGCATGGACCTCGTCGCCCGCCACCCCCACGCTCAGCCAATCCACTTCATACCAAACGGGTTGTCGAACAGCGATGGGGTAGGGCTTGCTCCACGTGCGCCCTTCATCGCGAGATTGCGCATAGTAGACTTCCTGCCCATTACCGGTCAGGTTCCAGTGCGACCATGTGGCGTGCAATCGCCCTGCCTTGTCCACAATGATTTGCACTGAGTTTACGCCTTGATCGGGCGGCGTCGCATACAACAGAACGGGCGACGACCAGGTGTCTCCCCCGTCAAAGGAGTTTATTACGTACGCCCCGCCGTAATCGCCCTCAATCCCGATCTGCGAGTAAAGGATGTGAAGCCCCCCGTTCAAGTCGGACACTATGTCTTGGCCAAAGCCGGCGCTCACTGCCACCGGCCCGGCAACCTCCTTCGCCTGGCTCCAGGCTGAAGGTGATAACGCCTGGTCCGCCGGCGCACGCATGTAGAAGACGGTGCCCGTCACATGCCAGGCGCCGAGCCAAATCACGTGCAGCATCCCTTGCGGGTCCACGGTGGTTTCGGGATAAAGCACAACCCCGTTGGGCAATACCGGCGATACGTGAATATTCACCGGTGGATACCACTTCTCGCCATCCCAGCGGGTGTAATAGAGAGACTCGCCCCATTCTTTCAGCAAGTTAACGCGGCGTCCAGTCTCGTCAATGCCGGGGCCAAGTCCTGTGTCATAG
>SCUI01000122.1 GCA_004297225.1 Lysobacteraceae bacterium
GCCATCCAGGCCTGTTCCTGTGCGGCAACTATCGTGGGGGCATTTCGGTGGGAGATTGCCTGAAAAGCGCGTCGGAAGTATCCCAACGCGCGGCGCAACATCTGCAAAAGGGCGCCTCTCCTGCTCGAGGGTGAACGGTCGATCCATGGTTCCTTATCTAACAAGGGAGATTGTATGAATGCATCGTTCAAGAATCTGGTTTGGTTGGCGGTCGTGGGATGTATGGTGGTGAGTGTATCAGGTCAAAGCAGGGCACAAGGTACGACGGCCATTCCCGAGGACAATCTTTTGCCCGCAGAGTTCACCACGATCCTGAAGGAGAGCTGGTCGTTCCTGAAGGACGAAACCGACAGTCTTGCAAAAATTGTCGGATCGAAACTTGAATTTGAAACTGGGGCGGAGTTTGAGAAGAGGGCGGTCGATGCACGGCAGCAATATCTCACGAAGGTCAACCGGTACGTGAAGGACAAGAAGCTCGATACTCGCGTGTTCGGCGTCCTGTTCAAAGCCACGCTGGTCGAATACAACGCCGATACCCGCATGTATTCCGTGACCTCCCCCACCCTCGTGGAAGCGCCGTATAATATCCCCCAGATTGTAACGGAAGTTCCCCGGAATCCGTATGTGGCACTCGCCGATTCGATCACGAAAGGATACCGGACCTCCTCCATCTACATGGATTTTTCTCCAAACTTCCGCTGGCAAGTCCACCGGGATACCGCCAAGGCAGCGAAAGCGAACGAAGGACACATTTATTTTCGCGCCCGGTTTAAAATCGAGCTGCAACAGACCGGTACCAGTGGGGCGGCAAGGTTCGCCATTGTGCCCCAGCGTCTGATGCTGTTCAATCAACGGACGAATTCCGTATATTGGGAGCAACCGTTGCGGTAATCCTTTGCTCCAGGCGGCCGTTTTTAATTCGTCAAGCGACAATCGAGATGCGTGCATCGTCGACTGTCGCTTTTTCTATACTTGCAGGAGATGACTCACAAGG
>SCUI01000123.1 GCA_004297225.1 Lysobacteraceae bacterium
TCGCCGCTCTTTATTTTGGCTTTCTGTCAGAATGGCGAGCAACGGTCCCGTGGTGCAGCGGCCTAGCATACGTCCCTGTCAAGGACGAGATCGCCGGTTCGAATCCGGTCGGGACCGCAGCGTGAGATCCCCATCACGCCACCTCCGCTCATAGCTCCTCCGGCCGCGGCGATAGCATGCCCGCACTCTGCGGATCGTCGAAGGTGCCCTGGCCGGGATGATCGCCGGCGCCGTCGTTGGCGCGGGCGCACGCATCGCGATGCGCCTGGTGGCGCTCGGCGTCCCCGATGGGATCCAGCAGCTTCCTTCATTCACGGTCGAGGGCACGGTCGCGATCATGGTGTTGCTCGCCCTCACCGGCGCACCGGCGGGGGTCCTCTTCGCGTTCGCCCGTCCGCGGATCCCGGGCCCGGAGTGGTCCCGAGGCGTGACCTTCGGTCTCGTCCTCCTCGCGATGCTGGGCCCGGTGTTCCTTCGTGGCTCCGGCGAGTTCCTGACCGATGAGCGGCGGTTCCTCTTCGCGCCGCTGTTCGTCCTTTTCGGACTCGTCATCGAGCTCGTCGCGGAGCCGAGCAGCAGGCTCGCGCGATCGCTGCCCACCTGGAGCGCGACGCTCCCCGCGCTCGTCGCCCTCGCCGGTGCCGCGCTCATCGCGGGCGGAGTGGTATCGCTGGTCCGGGAGTCGCTCGATCGCCACGGCACGGACGACATCCCGGCGCTGGTGGCGTCGGCGATCTTCGCGGTGTTCGTTCTCTGGCGCATCCGGTCCACCGACGCCGCGGCTGCCTCACGCAGAACCTAGGCGCATGCCATCGACCTCCACGCGGCGTCAACGATCCGTTCACACGGGGGCGCGACGATCTCCGCAGTGATCAACTGACGGAGGTCGGCACATGGCGGCGGTCTTCCTGTTCCTGCTCCTCGCGCTCTTCACGATCGGCGGGATCGTCGCGCTCGTCTATCAGGCCGCGATCGGATCGGCCACGGCCGCGACCGCCCTCGGCGTCGCGACCGCGGGGCTCGTGACCATGCTCATCTCGGGCGTCGTGCTCCTGCTGTTCCTC
>SCUI01000021.1 GCA_004297225.1 Lysobacteraceae bacterium
CCGCGATCTTCGTCGTGACCTGGCTGTGCTCGTCGAGCGCGTCCTGGCGGAAGGTCGCCGTTGCCTCGCTCGCCTGGGCTAGCGCCTCCCTTACGGCTGCCTGGGCACGGGATTGCTGTTCGCGGGCGGCCGCGATTCGCCCCTGGAGATCGATGACCTCACGGCGTGCGCCGAGGAGCTCGGTCTGGGGGACGATATTCTTGGCGGCCAGGGGCTTCAGCATCGCAACCTGCTTTTGAGCGAGGCCAAGACTGTTCTGAAGGCTCGAGACGGTTGCTGCCGCTTCCGCGACTTCCCGCCGATGCTGATCGGCTGTCGCATTGAGCGCTGCGACCCTGCTCTGCAGTGCGGATTTCCGGGCCGCCTTGAGCGCCATCTCGTTGCTGCATTCCGGCCCCGTACAATCGATCGTGCCGCCGTTCGCTTCGGCCTGGAGCCGCTCCGCCCGCGCCTGCAGGGAATCGGTCTCGGCCTGGATCTGACCGAGTTCCGAGCTGCTCTGCGGATCCTCCAGTCTCGCAAGGAGCTGGCCCTTGTGGACTCTCTCGCCGCCGCGGACGAGAAGCTCGCTCAGGGTTGCGGGCGCCGCCGCCTGGATGATCTGAACCTTGCTCGAGGGGATAACCCTTCCCTGCCCGCGAGTAACCTCGTCGACCGGAGCAAGGGCGGCCCAGATGAGGAACAGGAAGAAGGCGCAGGCCGAGGCCACGATCACCAGGCGCGCTCCGGTAAGCGGTTTGCGGGGCTTCGGGATCGGTCCGAAAAAAGGCAGCGTCGCCATTCTCTTTACTCCACTACCGGGCTGCCGGAACCGGCGGCCGGGCGGACGCTACGACCACCGCTGCAACAGGACCGGTTTGCTGTTCGGAAAGGATCCTGGAGGATGCCGCCCGGGTGTCGCCGGGATCGGGAATGCTCAGGGTCCAGCCCTTTGACGTGTCCAGAAGGCCGCCGACATCGTTGGGAGCACGCGGGACAGGAGGCCCCGAGTCGATTGCTTCCGCTCCAGCTCCGGCCTGGGCGAGGATCATTCTCGCCGGACGAAGGGCCATCGGGTCTGCAGGCTCGCCGATATAGCGGCCGGCAAAGGCCTGCGGCTGGCCCCATGCGCCCGGCCAGCGATAGAAAATATGAGCACCGATCTGCGTAATCTTGGCAAGCAGCGGTGCCCAGCGCGGAGCGACATAATCGGCGTGATAATGAGTCGCCTCGCCGACCGATCGCTCGACATAGCCGCCAAGCGCGGCCTCGGCGATCGCCCGGGCCTGGCTCCAGGAACCCGGCTCGGGCCGGCGGTCGAGCGCTCCGTCGCAAACGAAGGTGAACTGACAGACGCCGGAGTTCGAGCCCTGGTAAACCACTCCGCAGATGGACTTTGGAAATGCCGGGTGCCGCAAGCGATTGAGGACCACCTGCGCAACCGCGCGACGGCCTGCGACTGGTTCGAACCCCGCCTCATAATAGACGGCCTGGGTGAGGCACAGGAGCGCCCG
>SCUI01000124.1 GCA_004297225.1 Lysobacteraceae bacterium
GGCGATCGCCCCTGCGCCCTCGGAAGGCGGTCATCGCCTGCAGCAGGCTCGACAGCAGCAGGAAGAAGACCAGGTTCACCGCGCCCACCGTCGACACGCCGGACACCGCGCTGGACAGCACCACCGGCACGCTCGCCAAGGCGATCCCGGAGAACAGCAGGCTGGCCACGTGCATCCGGCGGTCGCCGCGCGGCTTGAACACGTAGGCGTAGACGTAGGCGCCCGCGCAGGCGACGGCGCCGGCGACAGCGATGGTCTGGAGGATGGCGTTGAGGGTCATTCGGTCACCTTGGGTTCGCCGCTCATCCTGAGGGCGCGGGGTTTGAATCCGATTAAGCGCCCGCCGGCAGGGCGGTCTCGACGGTGACGCGGTGCGTCATCGGGAAGGCCGGCAGCATGGGGATGCCGATCTCGCGCACATAGACCCCCGTCAGGGTCGCGATCTTGCCGGCCGGGCCGTCGGCGATCGCCAGGGTGATGTCGACCGCGGGATCGGCGGTGTCCTCGAGCTGCGCGCGCACCCGGGTCTCGAGCTCGTTTTCGGTGAGCTTGGGGTTCAGCATCAGTTCGCGCGCGGTGTTCTCCATGGCGTAGCGGGTCGACGACAGGCAGTGCTGCGTCCAGCCGAACTCGAAGATCCCGGCCACCATCACGGCGAACAGCGGGAGGACCATGGCGAACTCGGCCGCGGTGGCCCCGCTGCGGTCGCTGACCCAGAGGCGGACCCGCTCAACGGACACGGACGATCCGCTCCGCCGACTGGTGCGGGGTGAACATCGCTTCCGGCGAGGTCCCCGTGGCGGTGAGGCGCACATAGACCGACGGCGGGGCGTCGCCCGTGCACAGGTTGGTGCAGATCGTCACGACCGTGCCGCAGCGGCAGGACCTTTCGCTGCTCACCAGGGCGTCTTCGGGCGCGTTGCGCCAGGCCTCCGTCGCGGCGGTCTTCGCCACGTCGTCGCTGCCGCCGCCGTTCATGTAGTACTCGGCGCCGACCTCGAGGGCGGCCCGCATGTCCTGCTGCCGGGTGGCCACGTCCCAGGCGGCGAAGGAGACCGCGGCCATGCCGCCGATGATCGGGGCGACGAAAGCCATTTCGAGGATGGCGGCGCCCCGCTGGTCGCGCCAGAAATTGATGAGCTTGCGCATGGTCACTCCGTGAGCTTGACGAGCGAGAGGACAGGGATCGGCCGCACGCCGTAGTCGCTGCAGTCGGCCGAGATGGCGGTGCTGCCGGACCAGTTGACGGTCCGCGAGACGATCTGGGTGCAGCCGTTGAGACCCGAGAAATTGCCGTTGTATTGGACGTCCCGGCTCGGGAAGTAGAGCGCGCCGGTCATCAGGGAGTTGGCGGTGCCG
>SCUI01000125.1 GCA_004297225.1 Lysobacteraceae bacterium
ATTGGACCACCCCTGTTGCCGCGGCAAGCCCGAACGCACTCCCTCCTGTCAACAAGACGGCGTGCACCTCCTGCATCGATTTTTCCGGCGCGAGCAGCGCAAGCTCGCGACTCCCCGGAGAGTTGCCGCGCACTTCGCAACTCCCCCGGGTGTTGGGGGGACAAAGCAGAACCGTGCATCCGGTCATTGCCTTTTGATCCGTGTAGTGACCGACTGTAAATCCCGGGACCGAAGTGATCATGTTCTTCTCTGATAAATTTTCATGAATGTCCGTGGAAGACTATAAACCCAGGATAGGATTACTTGTTCCCCCTGATATGGGCCAGGAGTATGCCGCATGCAACTCCGAGGTTCAGCGATTCCGCATTGCCGTACCGAGGGATTTTGACGGCCATCTCCGCCTCTTTGAGAATTCCCTTCCCCACACCATGGGCCTCTGAGCCAAGCACGATGACGATCTTTGACCGAACCGGCATTTCGGTATACACCGTCGGAGCAGCACCCGAAGCAGCAACGATCAGAAAGCCCTCCTGTTTCAGGGAAGGAAGAACCTGTTCCAGTTCGACCCCTTCCACCACCGGCATATGAAAGAGAGCCCCGACGGTAGACCGGACAACTTTTTCATTATAGAGTTCCACGCTCCCTTTGCCCAGCAACACACCGTCAACACCGAACCATGCCGCGGAGCGCAACACGGTCCCCAAGTTCCCCGGGTCGGCAACTGCGTCGAGTGCAAGAAGAAGCGACCCGCGCTTGAACGCCGGTTCATCCAGACGGTGCTCTTGCTGCCGAACGAGCGCAACCACTCCCTGAGAATGGACGGTGTCGGCAATTTTCTGGAACTCGAGCTCCGACCCTTCCTTGAGAGGGATGCGTCGGGCGCGTATCTCACTGATGATCTTCTGATAATCGGGGTCCAGCAAATAGCGCGGCTGCACCACCACCATTTCTATCGCGCTCGGGGAATTGAGCGCCTCCCGGAGCGCCCGCCATCCCTCCAAGAGGAACTTCCTCTCCGCATGGCGGATCTTCTTTTGAGAAAGCGAATGGAGATACTTCCGCTCGTTCAGCGAAAGACGCGTGGAAGTGTCCGGGACGGAATGAAGACGGGGTGGCCCCCCCACCGGACGTTTATCCTTCATATTCACC
>SCUI01000126.1 GCA_004297225.1 Lysobacteraceae bacterium
TCAGCCGTGGATTCATCGTCGCAGACGATGATGCCGTGAGGGTGGAGCTGCAGAGCGCTGACGGTCCACATATGGTTGACGCTTCCTTCCACCACATTGGCCAGCGCCCGGGCCTTCTTATAGCTGTTAATAATGATGAGCACTTCGTCTGCATCGAGCACCGTGGCGACCCCGACGGTCAAAGCGGTCTTTGGCACTTTACGGGTGTCGTTCTCAAAGAAACGCGCGTTGGCCACGATGGTGTCATAGGTCAGTGTTTTGATCCTGGTTCGTGAGGAAAGCGAAGAGCCGGGCTCGTTAAACGCAATGTGGCCGTCCGGACCGATGCCGCCGAGGAACAAGTGGATGCCGCCGATCTTCTTGATCTTCTTCTCATAGTCCGTGCATTCCTTCTCCAGGTTTTTTGCATTGCCGTTCAGGATGTTGACATTTTCCTTCCGGACGTCGATATGCTGGAAGAGGTTGTTCCACATGAACGAATGGTAGCTTTCAGGATGATCCTTCGGGAGTGCGACGTACTCATCCATGTTGAACGTGACGACGTTCTGGAACGAAACCAATCCTCTCTTGTGCATCCGGACCAGTTCCTGGTACGTGCCGATGGGGGATGAGCCTGTCGGCAGGCCAAGCACAAACGGCTTTTTCGGTGTCGGCTTGAAATCCCGGATTTTCCGTACGACATATGATGCCACCCACTTGCTGACGAGATCATTGTCCGGTTGAATGATAACTCTCATAAAAGCTCCTTTGTTCGATTAGTTTTTTCTGTGTGCCTGGTAATATTCCGGAAGGCAGATTTTGACCTGCTCCTCCATCTCCTGATCCGTGATCGAGGACATACGGCCCTCTTTTTCATACTGATCCATCACCCAACGCTGGATCTTGGCGACCTTCATCACGGTGAGCCGCTCCTCTCCCTGGAGTCCGAGAAAATCGTTCACCCAGAGCGCCACGCCGTCGGTCCCGGATTTGTCGGTGATCGCAACGCGTGGAGGCCTGTTGAGCAGCGCCGTCG
>SCUI01000078.1 GCA_004297225.1 Lysobacteraceae bacterium
CCACGACCGCAACCACACGCGCCAGCTCCTCGCGAACGTGCAGGCCCGCGTGTGGCCGCACATGGGGAACGCTCAGCGCTTCGCCGGAGAGTGACCCGCCGCCCGGATCAGCCTCGCGTGTAGACCTCGGGCTTCAGCACGCCGATGAACGGCAGGTTGCGGTAGCGCTCCCCGTAGTCCAGGCCGTATCCCACGACGAAGCGGTCGGGGATCTCGAACCCGCGGTAGTCGATGTCGATCGGCACGATGCGCCGCGCCGGCTTGTCGAGCAGCGTGCACAGCCGGATCGACGCCGGCTTCTGCTGGGCGAGGTGCTCGAGCACGTACCGGAGGGTGAAGCCGGTATCGAGGACGTCCTCGACGACGAGCACGTGACGGTCCTCGATGGGCTGCGCGAGATCCTTGAGGATCCGCACGACGCCGCTCGACTCGGTCGAGGACCCGTACGAGGAGACCTCGAGGAAGTCGAGCGAGAGCCGGATGGGCACCTGCCGCATGAGATCGGCGAGGAACGGGAGCGCGCCCTTCAGGATGCTCACGAACACCGGATCGCGGCCGCGGAGGTCGTCGGCGATCCGCGCGCCGAGCTCGGCGACCTTGCGCTGGATCTGTGCGGCGTCGATGAGGACCTCGGCGATGTCGTCGGCGGGCGAGACGGGGCGAACGTCCGTGGCCATGCCCCCTCGATGCTACGGGGCGCTCGCGCTAGCCGTACTTCGCGCGGAGCGCCTCGAGGTCGCGCCGGTAGAGGACGCGGATGCGCTTCTCCGGATGGAGCTGCCGGAACCGGCGCACCTTGCGGTCCTTCCGGCTCGCGTTCGCCCGGCGGACCTGCGTCATCTCGACGTACGTGTCGATGTCGGGCAGCCAGAAGTCGGGAGTGAAGCTCTCGACGGCGTGGCCGTCGGCATCGATGCGGAGGGGGTACGTGTGAGGCTCGTATTCCCAGCGGAGGCGATAGAAATCGAGGATCCGTGCGAGGCGCCGTTCGCTCCGATGAGCGAAGTTAACGCCCAGCCCTG
>SCUI01000019.1 GCA_004297225.1 Lysobacteraceae bacterium
ATGCTGCGTCGCGCGTTCTGGAGCCCAGCCACCGTGTTCCTCGCGTTCGTCATCGCGTGCACGGGGAGCAGCGTCCCGGCGCCGTCGAGGCCCGCTACGACTCCAACCGCACCGTTGCCCTCCGCCAGTTCGACCGCAAGTTCGACTGCTAGCTCCGCGGCCACTCCGACCGCCAGTTCGACTGCCACTCGGACGGCTGTCCCAACGCCTGTCGCGGGCCGCCTTGACCTGAGAGCGAGCCGGCTGGCGATCCCGGCGCTTGGCATCGATGCGCCAGTGGGGGCGAGCCTCGTGGTGCCGGACACGTCAGCACCAACGCCGGGGTGCCCGCCTCCACCACCGGGAGGGACAACGTTCACGGTGCCAGATCAGGGGGTGGTGACGCCGGTGGACGCCATCGAGGGTTTGGAGAACAAGGCGTGGATCTTCGGGCACAGCCGCTGGCTGGGGCAGCCGGGCATCCTCTTCAGCCTGCAGGACCTCAATGTGGGAGATGAGTTGTTCGTCGACGGCGTCGACCGCACGACCGGAGAGCGCCTTGCGGGGCGTCGCTTCGTGGTGGACGGCCTCTACCTCACCGACATCGAGTCGGGCGGGCGGCTGGTGACCGCGGGGAGCGCGGCGGAGGTGCCGGCGAAGCCCGTCGTGGTGCTCCAGACCAGCGTGCGCGAGGACGGCGCGGGCAAGCAGTGGATCCTCGACCAGCAGACGGTGATGGCGAAGTCGCGCAACCTGGTCGAGGGCGACCTCAACGACCCCTGCAAATACCTGCTGCTCTTCGTCTTCGCGCAGGCCGCGTAGCGCCCGGGCGTGGGCGGCTGGCCTTGCGCTGGACTACTACTTCGAGGGCTGCATCAACTCCAGCGGGAGGCGCACCGTGATCACGCAGCCCTGCCCCTCGACGCTCTCGACCCCGATGGCGCCGTGATGCGCCTCGGCGATCTTCAGCGTCCCGCTCAACCCGAGGCCGGTGCCCGGGATGTCCGCGACGTTCTCGGCGCGGTAGAAGCGGTTGAAGACGAACGGGAGCGCCGCCGCCGGGACTCCGATGCCTTCGTCGCGGACGGCGATGACCGCCCAGCGGAGATTCTGCCCAGCCTCGACATGCAGCGACACGGTGATCGTCCCGCCGTGCGGGCTGTACTTGATCGCGTTCCGCAGGATGTTGTCGAAGGCGTGCAGCAGCAGACCGCGCTCGCCCAGCCCGACCAGCGCGGCCTCTTCCTTCACGACCACGAAGCGGTGCTGCCCCGTCACCTGGCGGCAGTCCGCGACCGCCTCCTCGATGACCTCGGCGAAGTCGAGCGGGGAGAACTCCAGCGCCGGCGCCGCCCGGGAGCGATCCGCGACCTCGAGGAATGTCGCGATCTCCCCGACCGCGCGCGTCACCGCGTCATCGGCGGCATGCATGTCCGCTGCCAGGCGTCCGAGCTCGATCGGGCGACCACGGTCGATCCCCCGGGGATGGACTGCGAGAGCGCCTTCAGTACCGACAGGGGATTCAGCAGGTCGTGGGCGAGTTGATCGATCTGCTCCTGCCGGAGCAGGACCGCGCGCTCAGCGCCTGAGAGGCCAGGCAAAGCGATCGGGAACTGCTCGACCGCGCGGGCGCCAGAGGCCTCACTCAGGAGCATCGCGACGCCTTCGTGGTGAAGGCTGGCCTGAGTGGATTGTTCGGTGGCCATGTTCGTGACTCCTTTCGGTTCACGGCCACGATGGACTACCAAGCGTCACACGCGCGTCACGCGCAGACTC
Source organism: Lysobacteraceae bacterium (assembly GCA_004297225.1). Lineage (GTDB taxonomy): Bacteria > Pseudomonadota > Gammaproteobacteria > Xanthomonadales > Xanthomonadaceae > Cognatiluteimonas. Next base: position 1,756 of record SCUI01000019.1, read on the forward strand.
GTCCC
>SCUI01000127.1 GCA_004297225.1 Lysobacteraceae bacterium
ACTGAAAACCGCGCCTTCATTGAAGTCATCGCCCCCACTGTGGATCAGGCCATCGCCCGGGGCTTGAGCGATCTCGGCCTGGACGACGACGAAGTGGAAATCGAAGTGCTCGACGAGGGCGCCCCGACGGCGGGCCGCGAGGCCCGGGTGCGGCTCACCGTGCTGGCAGCCGATGCCGGCCCCCAGGACTCCACCGCCGTGGCCGCCCGGCAGGTGCTGCAAGACCTGCTCGACAAAATGCGCCTGCGCGGCAACATCAGCGCCCGCTGGGTAGACAACGTCGACGACCCCACCGAGCCGCCGCAGCTCTATATGGACATTCTCGGCGACGACCTGGCCACGCTCATTGGCCGCAAAGGCGAAACCCTGGCCGCCCTGCAATACATCGTGCGGCTCATCGTCGGCAAACAACTGGGCGGCATGGTAGACCTGGTGGTGGACGTGGAGGGCTACAAGCTGCGCCACGAGCAGCAGTTGCGGCGGCTGGCCGAGCGCATGGCCGAGCAGGCCGTGCAGCGCGGGCGCACGCTGGCGCTGGAGCCAATGTCGGCCGGCGAACGTCGCATCATCCACCTAGCGCTGCGCAATCATCCGGGCGTTACCACCGAGAGCGTGGGCGAAGGATTCGCCCGCAAAGTCACCATCATCCCCAAAACGGTCAAATAACCGCAGCCGCGCCCGCAGTGCAACTGCGGCGCGAACCGTAAAGGTCGGCGGCAGATTCGCTAGGCTTGATAGACTACTGGCTTCAAACCTGAAGTTGCAGTATCCTTCCGGCAATGGGAGATGAGCAAGTTCGGATCGATGTCGATCTCTTCCCGCGTCGGTTAGCTCGCTTCCTCCAGGAGGCTTAGCGCATGGCGTTACCGCCCAGCAACGATCAACTCCCCGTGCCCCAGCCGCCCAACCGGCCGCGCCCCATCCATGCCAGAGATGCCGTGGTGCTGATAGTGGAAGACAACCCTTCCAACTTCGTGCTGATGGCCCGCATGTTGGCTTTTGTGGGTGTGCAAGATCGGAAGAG
>SCUI01000128.1 GCA_004297225.1 Lysobacteraceae bacterium
GGCATCGCCGATGGTCGCGGGGCGTGGTTTCAAAGCTCGGGCCCCGTCGACACACGTGTGTGGGACGCGAGTGGCCGCCTGCTCCTCGGAGCCTCGCCGGGACGGCGCCGCCCGGCAGAGCTCGCAACGCTGCTCGGCGGCAGACGGGTTCGACGCGTCACATGCAGCGCAGGCGAAGGCATCCGGCTGAGTGACGCGGTCACCGTCGCCTGGCTCACGGCCTGCCGCCGCTGGCTGAGGCGTTACGCCGGCCTGGGCGTCGCCGCGCTGGTCGCACGTCCGGCGCGCCTGTCGCTCACGCCGACCCATGCCGACATGGAATTCGAACTGTCGTCAGTGAATCTTGCGGTACGCCGCGCCGGGCTGGATCTGGATCCCGGCTGGCTGGCGTGGTTCGGCCGCGTCGTGAGCTTTCATTACCGCAACGCGTGAGAGGATCGGGTGGACCTGAATCCTCCGTCTGTCGACTTCGCACCGCCGCTGCATGTCATCGCGCTCGCCACCTGCGCGCCCGGAGGCGAGGCGGGCAGCGCGCCGGAAGCGGCCTGGCTCCGCGCACAACGCGATGCGCTGGAAGCGGGCGGCGCGCATCTCGAGCATTGGATCGCACACTGGCGCAAAGCGCCGCCGCCGCAGGATGCCCGCCTTCGGGCGCTCGCCGATGCCTGGCATTTGTCCAGCGCCGAAGTGATCGCGGTCGCGCTCGGCTGCGCCGCTGAAACCGATGCCATGATTGGCCGCGTGCTCGCCTGGCTACAGGCGCCCGTGGGTGGCGCCCGTCCGACATTGGGATTGCTGGCGACGCTCGCGGCGCGCTTTGGCGAGCCTGCGGCGCTCGCCGCCCTCGCCGGTGGCGCGGCACGCGAGAGCGGCCTGATCCAGTTCAATGCCGAGCCGCGCGCCTTGCCCGAGGCGAGCCTTGCCGTTCCGCTGCCCATCGTGTTCGCGCTGGCCGACCCGGCCTCACGCTTGGCGCCGCAGCGCGTCCATATCGGTTTGGCGGCCCCTCTGGCATTGCCGCCGAGCCTGCGAGAAGCGGCGCGCAGCCGGGCCCGTGCGCTTTCTTCGGCGGCGGG
>SCUI01000067.1 GCA_004297225.1 Lysobacteraceae bacterium
CCAGCGCGTGCTGATGGTGGACATGGATCCGCAGGGCAATGCGACCATGGGCTCGGGCGTCGACAAGCGCCAGCTGAAGCTCTCGGTCTACGACGTGCTGCTGGAATCGGCGACCATTGCCGAGGCGCGCGTGAAGAGCGAGCGCCTCGTCGAAGCCGGCTGCAGCTACGACATCCTGGGCGCCAACCGCGATCTCGCCGGGGCCGAGGTGGAACTGGTGGACGTCGACCGGCGCGAGCGCCGCCTCAAGCAGGCGCTGGCCGCGGTCGCCTCCGACTACGACTTCGTGCTGATCGACTGCCCGCCGTCGCTGTCCATGCTCACGCTCAACGGCCTGTGCGCCGCGCACGGCGTGATCGTGCCGATGCAATGCGAGTACTTCGCCCTCGAAGGCCTGTCGGACCTGGTGAACACGATCAAGCAGGTGCACGCCAACCTGAACAAGGACCTCGAGATCATCGGCCTGCTGCGCGTGATGTTCGACCCGCGCATCACGCTGCAGCAGCAGGTGAGCGACCAGCTCAAGGCGCATTTCGGCGACAAGGTGTTCAACACCGTGATCCCGCGCAACGTGCGCCTGGCCGAAGCCCCGAGCTACGGTCTGCCCGGCGTCGCCTTCGATCCCTCGGCGCGCGGCAGCCAGGCCTTCGTCGACTTCGCGCGCGAGATGGTGGAACGCATCACCGCGATGAAGCCGGTGGCCGAGCAGCGCGTAGCCTGACTTTGCTGCTACGAAATCAATAGCATGAAACCGCACAACGTGCTGATCCTGCCCGGCTGGGAGGGCAGCGGCACGGCCCACTGGCAGTCGCTGTGGGAGCAACGCCATGGCTACCGGCGCGTGGAGCAGCACGACTGGATGAAGCCGCTGCGCGGCGACTGGACGGCGCGGCTGCAAGACGTGGTGCTCTCGTGCGACGAGCCGGCGGTGCTGGTCGCGCACAGCCTGGGCTGCATCCTGGTGGCCGCGTGGGCCGCGCACTCGCGCAACACGCAGCGCGTGAAGGCCGCGCTGCTGGTCGCGCCGGGCGACGTCGAGCGCCCCGAGATCCGCGAACAGCTGCCTTCGTGGAGCCCGATCGCGCTGCAGCCGCTGCCCTTTCGCAGCGTGCTGCTGGCCAGCCGCAACGACCCGTACTGCGCCTTCGAGCGCGCGCACCTGTTCGCGCACACCTGGCACGCGCAGTTCATGGACTACGGCGACTGCGGCCACATCAACGCCGATTCCGGCCTGGGCAGCTGGCCCGAGGGCCACG
>SCUI01000005.1 GCA_004297225.1 Lysobacteraceae bacterium
AAGCGCTCATGCGGCCTCTCCGACAGGTTGGTAGCCGCGGCAGCATACCTGCGCCAGCCAGCGGTCCTCAAGCCGCAGCGCAGTGAGCGCGCCGCCCCAGACGCAGCCGGTGTCGATCATGGCGACGCGATGGTCGATCTTGAGGCCGAGGGTGGACCAGTGGCCGCACACCAGCGCCGGTTCGTCGCGCGGCGGACGCGCGTCGTACCACGCGGCAAAACCGGGCGGCGGCGCGGATCCCTTCTCCTTCAGCTCCATGTGGCCGGCGCTGTTCATGAAACGCACGCGGGTCATCGCGTTCACGATCACGCGCAACCGGTCCCAGCCTTCGAGCGCGTCGTTCCACGCCAGCGGCGTGCTGCCATACATGTGAGCAAGGAACTCGCGGTAGTCCGGACCCCGCAGCACGCGTTCGACCTCGGCGGCAAGCGCCTGCGCGCGCGGCACGGTCCACTCTGGCAGCAGTCCGGCGTGCACCATCGCCCAGCCGTCCTCGACGTGCATGAGCGGGCGCGCGCGCAGCCAGGCAAGCAGCGCGTCGCGGTCCAGCGCCTCGAGCACATCATCCAGCGTGTCGTCGGCGCGCTTGCGTGCCAAGCCTTCGGCCACCGCCAGCAGGTGCAGGTCGTGATTGCCTAGCACGACCACCGCGGCGTCGCCAAGCGCGCGCACGGCGCGCAGCACCTCGAGCGACTTCGGGCCGCGATTGACGAGGTCGCCGACGAACCACAGGCGGTCATGCGCGGGATTGAAGCCGACGCGCGTGATGAGCTCGCTCAGCTCGTCGCCGCAACCCTGCACATCGCCGATCGCATAGCGCGTCATGGACGGGCGAATATAGCAGCTGCATGCCTCAGAACGTCGCGTCCAGACGCCGGTACTGGATCGCCTCCGCAAGCTGCGCCGTGCCGATCGACTCGGCGCCCGCGACATCGGCGATCGTGCACGCCACGCGCAGCACGCGGTGGTAGGCGCGCGCCGAGAGCATGAGCCGGGCGAACGCGTGCCGCAGCAGCTGGTCGCCCTCCTTGTCGGTGGCGCATAGTTTGTCGATCTCGCGCGTGCCGAGCAGCGCGTTCGGCGTGCCCTGGCGATCGAGCTGGCGCCGGTGCGCGCCGAGGACTCTTTGCCGGATTGCATCGCTGGGTTCGGTGGCGCCGGGGGTCATGAGGTCCGCGTCGCGCGGCGCGGGAACTTCCAATTTGATGTCGACGCGGTCGGCCAGGGGCCCCGAGATTCGCCCCCGGTAACGAGCGATGCGATCGGGCGTGCAGCGGCAGCGCCCCGCCGGCGAGCCGCAATGGCCGCAGGGGCAGGGACGCGTTGCTCTTTTGCAATTTGTGCCCGTTCGACTTAAGGCGTTGAAACCAAAGGAAACTGACTTTGAGCCCCGATCCATGGGCGAGCATTTCAGGAAGCGGCGGCTGGAACTGAGGCTCACTCAGAAACAGGTCGCCGAGCAGCTCGGAGTGAACGTGTGGACGGTCCTGAACTGGGAAAAGGGCCATACGAAACCGCCCATCGAGACCATGCCGGCGCTACTCAAGTTCCTCGGCTACGACCCATCGCCGGAGCCCAAAACACTGCCCGAGCGCTTGCTCGCTAAGCGCAGGGCTTGGGGTTGGTCAATTCGGGAGGCTGCCCAGAGGGTTGGGGTTGACCCTGGGACCTGGAGAGACTGGGAACAAGGCAGGGTGATCTTGTATCGCCGCCACCGAATCCTGGTGGCGTGGCTCCTTGAACTACCCGTAGGGGATGTCGATCGAGACATGAGAGCGCGCTGGATTCGGTCGCACCGTAAGCTTCCCCGTTTCGTAGACACTCGGCAGGTTGAATTCTCTGGCAGGATGTCTAACCGACTGACAGGGGGTTCGGATGAAGAAGTCGAAGTTCACGGAGCAGCAGATTTTGTCGGT
>SCUI01000038.1 GCA_004297225.1 Lysobacteraceae bacterium
AGCCCTATATCGAAACAGACGAGCCGAATCCCGTCAATGTTTATGGCCAAACCAAGTTGGCCGGCGAACGCGCCATTGTCGCGTCCGGGTGCGCGCATCTGATATTGAGAACAAGCTGGATTTACAGCAGCCGCCGCAGCAACTTCGTGTTGACCATCCTGCGGCTCGCCCGGGAACGAAAGGAACTTGCCGTAGTAAGCGACCAGATCGGCTCCCCGACCTGGGCACGCGCACTCGCCCGAACCAGCGCGGAGTTACTCGGGAAAGTCGACGGGAAGCGGGAAAAAACGGGCATATATCACTTGTCAGCTGGAGGATACGCTTCGCGCTGCGACTTTGCGCAGAAAATTATCGAAATAGCGCGACAGCTTTACGATAAAAACACAGGGTGGGCCACGGTGCGCCCCACGACAAATGCCGAATATCCTCCCCTGCCTGCAAAAAGGCCTTTGAACGCGGCCACCAGCAAAGAAAAAATAAAGCGGGTCTTCGGTATAGAAATGCCGGACTGGGCGGAACAACTGAATTCGTATCTTGATGAACTGGCTTCGGACCGGCCCAATCCGGTCTCACGGCTAGCGGCAACCTGATAGTGGGGCGCGTTAAAACCAACGTCATCGCCAATCTGATCGGGCAAGGTTGGGCGGCCCTGATCCAGATTGTGCTCGTGCCGTTTTATCTGCATTTTTTGGGAGTCGAATCGTACGGTCTCATCAGCTTCTACCTGATGCTGATCATGGGTGTTCAGATCTTCGATCTGGGGCTTGCTCAAACCCTGAACAGGGAAATAGCCCGCCTTTCCATAGACCCGCAAGGCGCATCCAGGATGCGCGATCTCGTGCGTACTATAGAAGTCGTCTACTGGGGTGTAGTAGCCGTGGTATGCATTGCACTTGCTTTGCTCATGCCGCTGATTGCCAGCTATGTCATAAACCCGAAACAAATTGATGCAGAGTCGCTGCGCTATGCGCTTTACATGATGGTCGCCGTAATTGCCCTCAATTGGCCGGCCAACCTTTACTTTAGCGGTCTGATGGGGTTGCAAAAACAGGTACTCGTGAACAAGCTGAGGATACTTCTCACCACTGTGACCGGCGTCGGGGCCTTAATCGTGTTATGGCTGGTCTCGCCCACCATTCTGATGTTTTTTAGCTGGCGGATCATAGCCGGAATACTGACATTCGCTGTAATGGCTACCGCCTTGCACACGGGCCTGCCCGCCGCGAGCGGACGGGCAAGGTTCCGCCCCGAGCTTCTCTCCCGAACCTGGCGCTTTGCCGCTGGGGTAAGCGGTCTCACCATATCCGCACTCGTGCTCACTCAACTCGATAAGTGGATACTCATCAATTTTTTGAGTCTCGAGGCTTTCGGCTACTTCAGTCTGGCAGTTACCGTGTCCAATGCCCTCAATCTTTTTGCGACGCCGGTCTTCAGCGCCGTCTTTCCGAGATTCTCCGTACTTATTGCCGAAGGCAAGCACGCCGTCCTGGAACAGGTCTATCAAGTATCCACCCAGGTTGTAGCAGCCACAGTAGTTCCGACAGCGCTGTTTTTGTCGTTATATGCGCATGAAGTCTTGCTGTTATGGACGCGAAGCGAGGTGATCGCAAACCATTCGAGCCCGATATTGAGGCTGTTCGTGATCGGGACGGCGCTAAATGGCCTCATGCATGTCCCCTACGCCCGAGAACTCGCACGCGGCAGCACACGAATATTCTTGACATTCAACCTGGCAGCCATCGCACTACTCGGCCCGGCAGTATGGTATTTCGCCCCCCGGATAGGCGCGATGAGCTCCGCGATAGCGTGGGTAACGCTCAACGCGGCATATTTGATAATTGCCGTCCCACTGATTCACTCCAACATGAGCCGGCGCAAGCAGTGGAGTTGGTACTATAACGACATCATGCTGCCCACGGTCTCAGCCGTTCTAATATTGGGCATCGGACGCGCATTCCTTCCCGCGGGGCTAAGTTCCCTGGGAGTGGCGGCAGTGCTGGCCATAATTTTGGCCCTCGCCATTACAGCGGCCAGCCTCACCGCTTCCGAATTGCGAAAAATAATCAAAACCAGCATCATGAAATTACATACTCAGCGTTGAAAGAACAGCATCCTTACTATGCGGCGGTGCGCTCCTGACTGGATGTCTGCCGCATATATCCGATTGCCCGAACTCGGCTCCTTGCGCGCCCGAGCAGGTCGGCAATAACCAGGGCCGGCAGTAAAAAATAGAAGAGGATGGGGGGCAAGAACTCGGAAATTTTCCGACCTGCATTGTACGCTCCCTTCCAAAAACTATAGGCGGCACGCAACCGCCACAGGAACATGCGCAAAGCGGTCTTTTGTACATACGGCTTGGCTATATAAGCAGAAAAAATTCTTTTTTTGTCCTCCAGCAACTGACCGGTGCGTTGGTTGTCCCGCGTAAGCTGGCGCTCGTGCTGACGGATATAGGTCAGCGGTTCCGGAGTACAGGCAAGTCTTCCCTGCTCCAACAAATGGAACCACATTGCCATGTCGAGCAAGTGTGGATAGCTTTCGTCGAATCCTCCTGTCGCTTGCCGGCGGCGAAACAGCACCGCCGAAGGTTCGCCCACGTAGTTGGTGCCAAACAAACAGCGATCGATCACCTCGCTCCCAGCCACACTTCCTTCTTTTGAGCAATAACTTGAGTAGCCGACCGGTCGGAGTCGGAAATCCACCAGCAGGCGCCCGGTAGTAACCAGACTCACCTCAGGATTAGATTGAATAAGAGCAAGCGATCTCTCCAGTGCGGACGAGGCTAACAAGTCGTCTGCGCACAGAATCTTGACATAGTCCCCCGTAGCATGCTCCAGCGCACGGTTGAAGTTTTTTACAATGCCAATGTTTTCGGTGTTGCGGTAAAACCTGATTCGCGGATCGGAGCGGATGAAGGTCTCCATTAGTTCCGCCGTCGCATCGGTCGAGGCATTATCTACCACGATCAACTCAAAATCAGGAAACGACTGCGACAGGACGGAGCGAATTGCCCCCGAGATAAACTCGCCATAGTTAAATGTGGGAATACAAACACTTACCAGTGATTTCATGTCAGGCCTGGTAATTTCGAATTACCTCAAGGATATCCCGCTGCGGTACGGTTCTCCGGCGCAAATCAAAACGCGGAAATGCGCTTATGGATGAACGGATTGATTCATGAGCACGCCGACGCCAAGACAACGGCAGCAAATAAGCGATCAAATACGCACCTACCAGCCAGCCGTACCGTAAAATCTCATTTGCATGCATGCGCCTTAATATTGCCGGGATTCCACGCCATGATTGTGACCGAAAATAGGCATAAAACTGCAATAACCGGTAGCGGCCATAGTCAACACGCAACGGCACCTCCTTCCGGAAATTCTGAGCGAGCGTTTCCATCGCATAAAGCCATGAATCGTTCATATTACTGCCAGGAACAAGTGTGCCGCGCAGCCGGTCGCGTATCTCGTCGGAAACAAGGTTCCAAAGAAAGGTCACTCCGTCAGCTTCGCGATCATTGTAATAATAGAAGCCAAACGATTTTGGACTGATACCGATCATCACCAGAGGAGTGGGATTCACTACGATGGATGTCGCAGATATTAAAATGGCGTTAGCCGCATAATAATCCGGATACGGCGACTGAAAAAAATTGCCCTTGGGACGAAGCGACTCGACCAGTTTCCTGCTAAAAATGAAATGCTGCATGTTATAGCCATATCGTATGCGAAAGCTCGCCGCGGCGCGCACCATATCAAGCGCCGTTTCGCGCGGAAGACTTGTTGGTCGCGTCTTGCCCTGCAGGAAAGCGTTATAGCCAAACTGAATAAAACCTTCCGCGTGCCCCGGGATAACCCCGGGGTACGCATACTGGCAGGCCTCCGTGTAGATGGCGTCGGGGTAATTCCACTCTTCAACGAGCGCCTTTGCGGCGGACAGGCAACCAAGCATCAGGCCATCATCATCCCCGAGCATGATGAGATAGTCTCCACTACTCCGCTCTAGCGCAGCGTTCCAGTTTTCGGTAACCGGCAGTAATTGTTCCGTACGGCGGCAGCGTATTCGCGCATCCTGGAGCGATGCGGCATAGGCACAGACATCCTCGGATGAGACATTGTCCGAGATGACGATCTCCCAGTCTGCGTAGTCCTGCAGGCGAACGGATTCTACCGCGAGCTTTAGCAAATCCAGGCGATTGCGGGTCGGCAACAATATCGAAAATTTCACGGCATTACTTTGCGGTATACGGCGGTATAGGCGCTGCCAAATCCTTCGCGGCCTTCGATTGGCGCCAAGAGCCCGGCAAGAAGACGGCCGGTCAAACGCAGGCCGCGTTTCATTGTCTTAGGTGTAGCAAAATTCGCAAACGACCAACTCCAGCCGAAGGAATTCCAGCCCAGGCTACCCACATCCGTTGTCGTGCACAGCACTTCCTCAAGACCAAGCGTGCGCATTTTTCCTCGAAGCAATGCGGATGGCAGAAGATGAACATGACGAGGAGCGTCGACATGCGTCCAGAAACGGCCAAGCAACCGGAATTGAAACGCCAGAGGATTGGGTGTAGCAACGACAATGATTCCGCCGGAAGCGAGTTTTTCAGCAGAGCGCGCAAGCAGCGCCCAAGGGTCGCGCAAATGCTCGATTACGTGCCATAAAGCGATCACGTCCGGAGCGGAGGCTTGAGCAAGAGCGGCAACTTCATCCGCGCAGTTTATCGCATGCACGTTGATTTTTGTGGCAAGAAACTCGCAGCAGCGTGGATCTCTCTCGATCGCCTCGACTTCGAAGCCAGCACGCCTGGCAAGCAGACAGAACGCACCCCACGATGGGCCAATCTCAAGCAGGCGGCCGCCTGATGCGTAGCGGCTTACTATTTCGATCTTGTAGCGATCGTGCTCGGCTCCGCGTTCAATATCGGCTATGCTCTCCGGTAACGTGTAATACTCCGAAGCATAATAGCGGCCGAGATCATTTGGCACGTTCACAAGCGATACCAGCCCGCACCTTTCGCAACGGGCATAACGAAATATCTCATCAGAAATACGTCGATTGTAATCGCGCGCCTCAAGAAATGGTGCCTGCAGCGCCCCACAGGCACTGCAGGCTGAATGATCCAGACCAGAGTCTGCATTCATATCAGAATTCATACTCTTCTTCAGCCGGGGCGGGCATGCTCGCCCCAAGCAAGCCGGGAGAGTTCTACACGACCTGCCGCATCGGCCAGCGCATAAGCATCAGTCTGGTTATCCGCAACCAGAAGATTCTCTTGAAGATCCTGCCGGAACGTATCAGCCATATGCCAATCTTCTTTCTCATACGCCTCGCCATTGCGCCCCACCACCAGCGGGCGCAAGCCAAGTCGCATGATCTGCCCGGTGAGGCTATTGCGCCCGCTTTCAAACATATATGCCGACAGCTTGAAGATTACCGGCCCGATTTGTACGCGGGCCAGCGTTTCGCGCGACGCCATGAATGCATTCGTGCGAACATGATAATTCGGAAACGATGGAAAATGCCGGGCAGGATCCCACAAACCTGTGCTTCCAAGTAGCCAGGCGATACTGCGCTGCGTTACAAGCCGTATCTGCATATCTCTGAACACATGGTTAATGCGCCAGCGCAACCGCGCAACGAAATCCATTTTTTGCAACATGCGCTCCCGTTCAGCATTACCTGTTGAAAAGCTCTGATATGAAGCCGTCGCTCCAACTAAACCCACTCCTTGGGCTGTTACCCAGCGATACAGCTTGGCGAGCCAATCGCTCACAAGTATTCGGCTGAAAGAGTTAAGAAAACAAAGATAACGGTACTCAAGCACTGCGACCGCCCTAAAATA
>SCUI01000016.1 GCA_004297225.1 Lysobacteraceae bacterium
ACAGGTTTGCCGCCCAGCTGTGGATGGACCGGATCAACCATCCGAACTCCACTTTTGCCATGATGAACTGTATGCTTTCGAAGGCAAGCTCCTCGCTCCCTTTGTAGTAGAGGAGGAGGAGAATGCCGGTGACGACCTGAATGATGAAGAGAAAGAGGGAGACCCCGCCGAAGTAATACCAGACAGAGTGGTGGTGGACCGGCACGCTCTTCTTCTCCAGAAAGTGCATCACATCGCTCAACTGAACGCGCTCGTCAATCCAGGTGAAGGTTCGGTTCCAGAGTGTTTTCATGTCCGGCTCGAGATTATGATTTCATCGGCCTGGACGATGACTCGGTATTCATCCAGCGGCCGCGGAGGAGGGCCCCCCACCACATGGCCGTTCAGGTCGTACTTTCCGTTATGACAAGCGCACCAGATCACCCCCATGTCCTTTCGAAACTGTACCGTGCAGTCGAGATGTGTACATGTCGCCGAAAAGGCGTGCACCTCTCCTTCGGCCGTTCGAACCATGAGTACGGGCTTGTTGCCGAAACGCACGATCGTTCCGCTTTCCTTCTCGATCTCGCTGAGTTTTCCCGCCTTGACGCTGGTTACTTCTACATCCCCCTGTTTCGGGGGTTTGAGATAGGCAAGAACCGGATAGAACACGGCACCCAGCCAGGCGAGGATCCCGCCCCCCAGAAAGTATTTCAGAAAATCACGCTTGCTGTGTTGTGACTGGTCCACTGTGGTGGGAGTGTCCATGATGCTCCTATTGGGCCTGGTGACAATCGCTGCAGTTCATTTCTTTCCATGCCGTACCGATATCGACAGGATGCTCGTACTCGAGCCCTTCAAGGGACATCTTGAGTTTTTCGTTCTCGTACTGTTGTGCAACAATGGTATGGCACGCATTGCAGTCCCTCGACAGGACTTTGCCGTCCTCGCTGACGTGCTTACCGTCATGACACCGGAAGCATCCCGGAGCGTACATATGGCCGATATGGTCCGGGTACTGGCGCCAGTCATGCTTCATTTCCGGGAAGTAATTCCTCCGATAAACCTTCTGGAGCTCCGTAATGGCCCGCTCGATGCTCTCATGCCGTTCAGCCGCGAGGATAGGGTAGTTCGCCTTGTAGTATTCCTCGATGACGGTCCTGATGCTGTCGACCGCCTTTTCCCTCGTCGTGTACGGATGTTCCAGCACCTGCACCGCAAGGCTCTTGACGTACGGAAGGTTCCGGTCAAGCCACCCCAGGTCCATGATATGATTCACACTTCGCTGGGGGGGTTGGTAAATGTGTGTCGGGCGGTTGTGGCAGTCGATACAATCCATTCTTCGCGTCGTTGCCAAGGCCAGTTCTTCCTCCGTCGGCGTCACCTCCGTGCTCTTGTAGATACGTTCCACTCCGTCCCTGCTTCGCGCCTTGACCCAGGGGATGACCATGCGTTGCCGATCGAGGGCCGTGTAGGTCACTTCATTATCAATGTTCATGTGCCAATGGATGCCCGAGTTCGCACCGGACTCCGGAACACCC
>SCUI01000015.1 GCA_004297225.1 Lysobacteraceae bacterium
CCAATCCGCGCGCGGATTGGCCGTCTGGAGCGCCCTGCTGGTGGCCGCGTTGCTGTCACTGCCGCTGTGGGGCACATCCGACCAGATGCGCACCATCGTCGAGTTCATCATCTTCCTGGCGCTGGCTCAGATGTGGAATCTGCTGGCAGGGTACGCCGGGATGGTTTCGTTTGGCCAGCAAGCTTGGATTGGGCTGGGCGGCTACACCCTGATCGTCCTGGCTGTCGACTTGCACATGAACATGTTTCTGGCGGCGGTGTTGGGCGGGGTGGTGGCGGCCATCGTTGCGCTGCCGACGGCGGCCCTCGCCTTTCGCCTGCGGGGCGGCTACTTCGCCGTCGGCACGTGGGTCATCGCCGAAGTATTCCGGCTGCTGATCTCCAGTTCGACCACGTGGCTGCAAGGAGGCTTTGGCCGCACGCTGACCGTGGCCGCGGCCATGCCGCGCCCGCTGCGCGAACAATACACCTACTGGCTGGCGGTCCTCATCGGCGTCGGCTCGATTGCGCTGGTCTACTATCTAATGCGGTCGCGTGTCGGCCTGGGACTCACCGCCATCCGCGATTCTGAATCCGCCGCCATGAGCCTCGGCGTCAAGATCACGCGCATCAAGCTGCTGGTCTTCATCGTGTCGGCCTTCGCCACCGGCGTCGTCGGCGGACTCATTTATCTGAATGCCCTTCGGATCACGCCGGCGGCCGCCTTCAGCGTGCAGTGGTCGGCTTACATGGCGTTCATCGTCGTCATCGGCGGCCTGGGGACGGTGGAAGGCCCTATCATCGGGGCCATTGCCTTTTTCATCCTCCGCGATTATTTGTCCTCCTTCGGGCCGTGGTCAATTATTCTGTTTGGAGTGATTGCAATTGTTATGACGCTGGTGGCGCCGGAGGGCCTGTGGGGAATCCTGCAGAGCCGCTTCGGGTTTGAGATTTTCCCCGTTCGCCGTCGGTTGCCGCCACAGCAGTAAATTGCGGCTCTGCGGACTCGGGCGGGAGAATTGGACGCAGACAAACGCTGATGAACTCTGATTTTGATTTTTATCTGCGAAAATCTGCGTGCACACCGCACTTGCGTGTCCCGAAGGGATGCAAGTGTCTGCGTCCCAATACTCTTTTCCCGTAAAACCCGGCAGGCCTAAATTGTTATATTGCTTCGTAGTTGCAACTTCAGTCGCGTTTTTCGGCAGACGACTCAAGTCGTCACTACCTGCAAACGCAACTCACAGCTTACAGGAGTCACCATGTCAGTCAACATCGCCGACATCAAGAACATCGTTACCGAGGCCGGGCAATTGTCCCGGCTTTATTATGGGAAGGTATCCCGGTCGGTCAAAGCCGACTTGAGCATTGTTTCGGAAGCGGATAGCGCGGTCGAAAACTTTTTCCGGCTGTCGCTCACTGCGCTCGCGCCGCAGTACGGCTACATCGGCGAGGAGACGGACGAATCAAAGCTGCCGGCCGCGGGAGAAGATCACGCCTGGGTGGTGGATGCGCTGGACGGCAGCCGGGCGTTTGTGGCCCAGATGCCGCTGTGGACGCCGACGGTGTGTTTGCTGAAAGGTGATCGTGCGGTGGCCGGTGCCGCCATCAACCCGATCACCGG
>SCUI01000129.1 GCA_004297225.1 Lysobacteraceae bacterium
TCTTGCTGCCGCTCTTCGCGTTCGCCGGTCTCGCGCGCATGCCCGCCGGCGTGCTGTCGGCCGAGGAGGCGCGCGACTCGGGCGCGCTCACGGTCATCGCGCTGCCCGCTCCACCAGGGCCAGCACCCCGGAGCTGATCGCGGCGGCCACCACGGCGTAGAGCAGCTGCGCGTCACCGAGCACCCCGGTGCGGGAGGCGGTGAGCTCGCCGAAGACCTGCGCAGCGGCGACGGCCGCGATCGCGGCCAGCCAGGCCGTCGCGAGGCCGCGCGGCCGGCCGACGGCGGCACGGAACGCGGCCGGGACGCCGATGGCGACGAGGAGGAGCGGGACGACCGCGGGCGGCATGTGCCTCATCATTGATCGTGAGTGGATAGCGGCGCCATCCGCGAGTCGTTCTTCACCTTCTTCGAGAAGAGGGGCCACGTCCGCCTGCCCAGCGCGCCGCTGGTCCTGAAGGACGACCCGAGCGTCCTCTTCACGAGCGCGGGCATGCAGCCGCTCGTGCCGTATTTCACGGGGAAGAAGCAGGCTCCCGCGAAGCGGATCGTGACGGTCCAGAAGTGCCTCCGCACCACGGACATCGACGAGGTCGGGAACGACGGCTACCACCAGACCTGCTGGGAGATGCTCGGGAACTTCTCCATCGGGGACTACTGGAAGAAGGATTCGCTGCTGTGGAGCTGGCAGCTCCTCACCGAGGAGTTCGGCTTCGACGCCGACAAGCTGGTGGCCACGGTCCACGAGAAGGACGACGAGGCGTACGACGTGTGGACCAAGGAGCTCGCGCTCCTCCCGCCGGAGAAGGTCTGGCGCCTCGGGGACGAGTTCAACTTCTGGTCGCCCGGTCCGACCGGGCTCTGCGGTCCCGACAGCGAGATCTTCATCGACAAGGGCCCGCAGCCCGGTGTTCCGCCGCACCAGTGCGATCCGAGCGAGAACTGCGGGCGGTACGTCGAGATCTGGAACAACGTGTTCCAGCAGTACGACCGTCAGGCGGACGGGACGCTCATCCCGCTGCCGCGCAAGAACATCGACACCGGCGCCGGGCTCGAGCGCATCGCGCAGGTG
>SCUI01000130.1 GCA_004297225.1 Lysobacteraceae bacterium
TGGACAGAGTGCGCGAGTTGGCCGCTTTCGCCAACCCCCGCCTTCGTAACCCCGATGGCAATTACCATTTGCTCTTCGAGATGAACCCCGACACCCGCGAGCATCTTGCCAAAATGTTTGCCGCGCGGAATCTCTTCTATAACTTCCTAGTCGAGTTGAAAGATTGGGGAGCGTTGACCCAAGTTGATCTTGTCCTTCGTAAATCCGATCTCTCCGATGAAATTCTCGACCGGCATCTGAGCGATGGCGAATACGCCCTCCTCAGCCGCATCGCGCTCTTATTGCTTCTCGGCCAACCCGAGTCGCTTTTCCTGCTCGACGAACCGGAGACGCACTTCAACGATGTGTGGAAACGCGAACTGGTGGACACCCTGGCGACTGTGTTGGATAAGCGGGCATCCACTGTGTTACTAACGACTCATTCCAGCATTACCATGTCGGATGTGCCGACATCACAAGTTGTTCTCCTGAACAAGGACGAATCTGGACTGGCACAAGTTGTAGATTTTCGCGCGCCGATGTTTGGCGCTGATCCAAGCGACATCATGATCAATGTTTTAGGCACTGGCCGGGCTGGTGGTGTCTACTCTGCTCGCATATTGCGCGAGGCTTTGGAGCGTAGCGATCCGAAAGAGCTTGCCGAGCTTCTTGAAATTGTTGGCCCCGGTTACTGGCGCTTCCGCATCCGCGATCGGCTGGAGAGCTTAAATGCTGCACCCGACCAATCTGCCTGATTGCGAACCGATCTTACAGCAGCTACTCGACTTTCAAGAGCGACTGTTGGAATATGCCTGCCAGCATAACGACATTATTCAGGCAGAATTGGAAGCCGAGTTCGGCAAAGATATCACTGACTGGCTGTTTGCCAACAAGGCCTGTGTTTTACAGAGCCTCATCCCTTTTTCCCGACAGCCTCAGCCAGATAAGGGCACCGTGCTTGCCGATTTTCGGCATGATCGACGGTACCCAGCTGGCAAAGATGATCCGACGTTCTTATTTACGCTTCGCGTGGACAACACACCATCGCCAGCTCGTAAATTTGCCAAAGAGTGGTTGGTTGGATATTACAAGCAATTTGCTGAGAAGGACGGTTTCCCGGCATTTATTCTCCCCGGAGTCTTTATTGGCCTTTTCAACAAGCAACATTGGTGGCAGGGCTTCTTGGCGAAAAATCCAAAGAGATATGTTTGCTCAGTATGCGATGGCACAATGAATCATGGTGTGACAATCGAGCACTATTTTCCAAAAGCTGTTTACCCAACCATGAGCTTGCACCCGCATGATCTTTTGCCACTCTGCGATAAATGTAACAATGACAAGGGAGATAACGATCTTTTGGCTGGCGGAAACATTACCCTTTTATTCTTGCCTTATCATCGCCATGTTCGAGATTCGGCTCGCCTTGAATTAGATCGGAAGAG
>SCUI01000131.1 GCA_004297225.1 Lysobacteraceae bacterium
CGCCATCCTGCGCACCAACTTCTACCAGATGGACGAGGCCGGCCGGCCCAAGCCCTACATCAGCTTCAAGGTGGCCAGCGGCGACCTCGCCGATCTTCCCGCGCCCAAGCCCTATCGCGAGATCTTCGTCTGGGCGACCCACGTGGAGGGCGTCCACCTGCGGTTCGGCCCGGTGGCCCGGGGCGGCCTGCGCTGGAGCGACCGGCGCGACGACTTCCGCACCGAGGTCCTCGGACTGGCCAAGGCCCAGCAGGTGAAGAACGCCGTGATCGTGCCGGTCGGCTCCAAGGGCGGCTTCTTCCCCAAGAAGCTGCCCAAGGGCGGCGCGCCCGAGGCGGTCCGCGCGGAGGGGATCCGCGCCTACCGGACGTTCCTCGACGGCCTGCTGGACCTGACCGACAACCTCACCCCGCGCGGCGAGGTGATCCATCCGCCGGGCGTGGTGGTCCACGACGGCGACGATCCGTACCTGGTGGTCGCGGCCGACAAGGGCACGGCCACCTTCTCCGACATCGCCAACGGCATCGCCGAGGCGCGCGGCTTCTGGCTGGGCGACGCCTTCGCCTCGGGCGGCTCGGCCGGCTACGACCACAAGGCGATGGCGATCACGGCCCGCGGCGCCTGGGAGGCGGTGAAGCGTCACTTCCGCGAGCTCGGCAAGGACATCCAGGCCGAGCCCTTCACCGTCATCGGCGTCGGCGACATGTCGGGCGATGTGTTCGGCAACGGTATGCTGTTGTCGCGGCAGACCCGCCTGCTGGCCGCCTTCGACCACCGCCACATCTTCCTGGATCCCGATCCCGATGCGGCCGCCGCCTACGCCGAGCGCCAGCGGTTGTTCGACCTGCCGCGCTCGTCCTGGGACGACTACGACCGCAGCGTCATCTCCGAGGGCGGCGGGGTGTTCGCCCGCAGCCTGAAGGCCGTGCCGCTGTCGCCGCAGGTGCGGGCGCTGCTGGAGGTGGACGCCGAGGCGCTGGCGCCCGACGAGCTGATCCGCGCCATCCTCAAGGCTCGCGCCGAGCTTCTCTACCTGGGCGGCATCGGGACCTATGCGAAGGCCTCCTTCGAGTCCCACGCCGAGGTCGGCGACAAGGCCAACGACGCCGTGCGGGTGAATGGCTCGGACCTACGCTGTCTCGTCGTGGGAGAGGGCGCCAACCTCGGCTTCACCCAGGCGGCCCGGGTGGAGTTCGCCCGGGCCGGTGGTC
>SCUI01000132.1 GCA_004297225.1 Lysobacteraceae bacterium
CGTCTGGGTGATGGCCCCGATGATCTCCACCGCCGAGGAGGCGGCCCGCTTCGCCACCATGTGCGCGGAGGCCGGCCTCAGGACCCCCGGCGTCATGGTCGAGGTCCCGTCCGCCGCCCTCACCGCCGAAGCGATCCTGCGCGAGGTCTCCTTCGCCAGCCTCGGCACCAACGACCTGACCCAGTACGCCATGGCCGCGGACCGGCAACTCGGCCCGCTGGCCGGCCTGAACACCCCGTGGCAGCCCGCCGTGCTCCGCCTGGTGGGACTGACCGTGGAGGGCTCAATCGCCGAGGGCCACGGCAAGTCTGTGGGCGTCTGCGGCGAGGCCGCCGCGGACCCGGCCCTGGCCGTGGTCCTCACCGGCCTGGGCGTAACCACCCTGTCCATGACCGCCCGCTCCATCGCCGCCGTGGCCGCGGTCCTGAAGACCGTGTCCCTGGCCGAGGCGCAGGAACTGGCGAAGCTGGCCCTCTCCGCCCCGAGCGCCACGGACGCGCGCGCCTGGGTCCGGGCCAAGCTTCCGGTCCTGGAGGAACTGGGCCTCTGAGCCGGACCTCCAAAGCAGCCGCCGCGGCGGGCCCGGGACGCTAGGATGCAGTCCATGACACTCATCGCGCCCCGGGTCACCGCCGCGCTCCCCGCCGAGGACGCCCAGGCCCTCCGCTACGCCCTCGACGGCAGCACCGACGTCACCGTTTTCGTCGACGGGACGGTCCACCGGCTGCCCGCCTCCGCCCGGGACGCCGTCGTGGATCTGCTGCAGCGCTTCAGCCGCGGCGAATCCGTCACGGTCAGCAGCGTCGAGGAGATGCTGACCACCTCACGGGCGGCCGAACTGGCCGGGATCTCGCACACCTACCTGCGCAACATGACGGACCGCGGGGAGATCCCGGTCCAGTACCGCGGGACGCACCGGCGGATCCGACTGGCGGACATCATGGCGTGGCTGGAGACGCAGAAGAAGAGCGGGGCCGCGGCCGGGGAGCCCGCCGAATCCCACGTTTCCGCCGAAGAATCCTGACGGCGTGATAAGGATCAAGCAACAATCCGGCCCCGGGGCGAAAGTGCGGCGGACCCCGGGGTTACGCTGGAATTGTGGGTAAGTTCAGAGGGTGGCACATCCTGGCCGGCATCGCCGCCATGGTGATCACCGGCATCCTCGGAAACCTGATGGGGCTGAACAACACCGCCTCCTTCATGGCCAGCTGCGTGGTCTTCGTCGCCGTCGCCCTCTGGACCGAAAGCCGGCTCACGCGCCGCCGGCGGGAAACCGCCCG
>SCUI01000035.1 GCA_004297225.1 Lysobacteraceae bacterium
CGAACCCGACCACCCCATGGCGGAATGGTTGAAATTCAAGCAGTTTTTTGTCTTCGTCGAGTGGCCTGAATCGAAATGCTTCAAGAAATCGTTCGTGACCGATGTTGCCCGCGTTTGCGAAACGGCCGTCCCCCTTGTGAGATTCCTCAACAACGCGGAATAGCCCCACCGACAAGCTGTATTTCCAACCGCTCAACCAGCCCCCCGCATGAAAAAACCGTTGACTATTAGTTGACAACTTTTTACTTTGGTATCCAAAATAAGTTGTCTACTAACCATAGAGCAAAACGGTGAACCCGTGAACATTCGAGATGTCATAACGAAGGTCTTGAACACAAAAGGCGAAATCCGGACGGCGAATGTCGTGAAGGCAACCGGGCTTTCCCGTGCGTATGTACACAGGATACTGCACCAGCTCCAACGAGAAGGAAAAGTCTTGCTCGTCGGAAAGGCCAACAGGGCCCGATATATCCGGGCATCGGAGGGGGCTCACCGAAAAGCAAAAGCGCAGGAGCGGACATTCAGGAGAAAACTTCTGAACAAGGATGTTTCAGAAGACGCCGTGCTGGAGGAAATAAAACGGGAAACGGGGATCCTCGAAAACCTTCCAGAGAATGTCCGGCGAATCGTCTCGTATGGATTCACCGAAATGCTCAATAACGCAATAGAACACTCTCGTTCAAAAACAATTATGGTTGATATGCACCGAACCGGTGAGGGTATCACATTTTCGGTGATGGACCGCGGAATCGGGATATTCAGGAATATCATGCGTCAACACGGACTGCAGAGCGAACTTGAAGCGATCCAGGATTTACTGAAGGGAAAACAAACAACAAGCCCGGAACACCATAGCGGCGAAGGGATATTTTTTACGTCAAAGGTGGCAGATCTTATGGTGATCAAGAGTTCAAGGAAGAGGCTCATTTTTGACAACCGGAGGGAGGACATCTTTGTCAAAGATGTGAACCAGAAACAGGGAACAACGGTCGAATTCCTTGTGTCCCGGGGAACCAAACGGGAACTGAGCGACATCTTCACGCGCTATACCGGAGAATCATACGAATTTGGGACGACGGAAGCGACCGTCAATCTTTACATCGAGGGGGGGAACTATGTGTCGCGTTCACAGGGACGGCGGATCATGTACGGGGTCGAGAAGTTCAAAAAAATCATCCTCGATTTTAAAGGCGTTGAAACGATCGGACAGGGTTTCGCCGATGAAATTTTTCGTGTTTGGCAACACCAACACCAAGACGTCGAGATCGAGTACAAGAATGCAAACGAGAATACCGAATTCATGATCAAGCATATTCTTAAACAGACCTGACGGACGGTTTCAACCAAAGCATGGAGGTTGACGACTTTGTTCTATAACAAAGAAATAAAGTTGTCAACTCTCAACCTTCAATTAACCTTGTCTGGAATCCCTCCCCCTCCAAGCCCCGCCGGACAGCCGCCGCAATCGTTGTGGCATGAAGAGTATCACCATGTATGCAGACGGTCTGTGCTTCGATCGGTATACGGGTCCCATCGATTGCTACGATAACACCATGGCGGAGAAGTGACATAACTTGTGCTGTGGCATCAGCCGGATCTGTTATAACTGCGTCCGGCTGGGATCGATGGCGCAATTGGCCATCAGATTCATACCGCCTGTCTGCAAAAGCCTCCCCCACGACCCTCATTCCCAAATCTTTCCAGGCATCGAGCATTGGAGATCCCGCTAATCCTATCAAAATCAACG
>SCUI01000133.1 GCA_004297225.1 Lysobacteraceae bacterium
CGCGCCTGGAAGTGCTCGCGCGCCAGTCGCTCGAGGACCAGGCGGCCGTGGAGGCCGCCGACACCCTGCCGTTCGAGCAGTACCGCCAGCAGTACATCTCGCCGGAGCGCCTGGGCCTGACGCAGGCGGCCGTGGCGCCGGCGCTGGCCGCCGTCTGAACCCCGGCTTGCCAATGAAAAAGCGGCCCCAGGGGCCGCTTTTTTGCTCCGCGCAGGCGCGGGTTACGCTTCCTGGAAAGCGTCCTCGCGGGTCTTGCGGATCGAGGGCAGCGCCACGATGAGCAGCAGCAACACGGTGGCGACCAGCAGGCTGGCCGACAGCGGGCGCGTCACCAGGGTGCTGAAGTCGCCCCGCGACAGCAGCAGGGCGCGCCGCAGGTTCTCTTCCATCATCGGGCCGAGGATCAGGCCGAGCAGCAGCGGTGCCGCTTCCATGCCGCAGCGCATGAACACGTAGCCGGCCACGCCGAAGGCGGCCGTCACGTACACGTCGAAGACGTTGTTGTTGATCGAGTAGATGCCGATGCAGCAGAACGCCAGGATGGCCGGGTACAGGAAGCGGTAGGGCACCTTCAGCAGCTTCACCCACATGCCCACCATCGGCAGGTTCAGCACGATCAGCATCGCGTTGCCGATCCACATGCTGGCGATCAGGCCCCAGAACAGGTCGGGGTTGCTGGTCATCACCTGCGGGCCGGGCTGGATGTTGTGGATCGTCATCGCGCCCACCATCAGCGCCATCACCACGTTGCCCGGGATGCCCAGCGTGAGCAGCGGGATGAACGAGGTCTGCGAGCCGGCATTGTTGGCCGCCTCGGGGCCGGCCACGCCTTCGATCGCGCCCTTGCCGAATTCGAGCGGACGCTTGGACAGCTTCTTCTCCACCGTGTACGCGGCGAACGACGACAGCGTCGCGCCGCCACCGGGCAGCATGCCCAGCACGGTGCCGAGCGCCGTGCCGCGCATCGCGGCGGGCAGCATGCGGCGGAAGTCTTCCTTCGTCGGGAACAGGGTGGTGAGCTCGTTCAG
>SCUI01000134.1 GCA_004297225.1 Lysobacteraceae bacterium
TCGCGGATCGCGAAGCGCAGGCCCTCGTCCATCGCCACCGGGTTGATCAGGGCGACCTGCATCTTCACGTTGTCGCCCGGCATCACCATCTCGGTGCCCTCCGGCAGCGTCACCGCGCCGGTGATGTCGGTCGTGCGGAAGTAGAACTGCGGACGGTAGCCCTTGAAGAACGGCGTGTGCCGGCCACCCTCGTCCTTGCTCAGGACGTACACCTCGGCCTCGAACTCGGTGTGCGGGGTGATCGAACCCGGCTTGGCCAGCACCTGGCCACGCTCCACGTCGTCACGCTTGGTGCCGCGCAGCAGCAGGCCCGCATTGTCGCCCGCCTGGCCCTGGTCCAGCAGCTTGCGGAACATCTCAACGCCCGTGACCGTGGTCTTCTGCGTCGGGCGGATGCCCACGATCTCGATCTCGTCGCCCACCTTGACGATGCCGCGCTCGATCCGGCCCGTCACCACCGTGCCACGACCGGAAATGGAGAACACGTCCTCCACCGGCATCAGGAACGGCTTGTCGATGTCGCGCTGCGGCTCCGGGATCCAGGTGTCCAGCGCCTCCACCAGCTGGATGATCGACGGCACGCCGATCTCCGACTGGTCGCCTTCCAGCGCCTTGAGCGCCGAACCCTTGATGATCGGGGTGTCGTCGCCCGGGAACTCGTACTTGGAGAGCAGCTCGCGCACCTCCATCTCCACCAGCTCCAGCAGCTCGGCGTCGTCCACCATGTCCGCCTTGTTCAGGTAGACCACGATGTACGGCACGCCCACCTGCCGCGCCAGCAGGATGTGCTCGCGCGTCTGCGGCATCGGGCCGTCGGCCGCCGAGCACACCAGGATCGCGCCGTCCATCTGCGCCGCGCCCGTGATCATGTTCTTCACGTAGTCCGCGTGCCCCGGGCAGTCCACGTGCGCGTAGTGCCGCGTCGGGCTCTCGTATTCCACGTGCGCCGTCGAGATCGTGATCCCGCGCGCCTTCTCCTCCGGCGCCGCGTCGATCGACGAGTAGTCCTTGAACTCGCCACCGAACCGCTCCGCGCCCACCTTGGTCAGCGCCGCCGTCAGCGTCGTCTTGCCGTGGTCCACGTGGCCGATCGTGCCCACGTTCACGTGGGGCTTGGTGCGCTCGAACTTACCCTTTGCCAT
>SCUI01000135.1 GCA_004297225.1 Lysobacteraceae bacterium
TTTGTGCGCTGGTTCGGGAAGGTGCCATCTGTCGCTGTGCGCTGGCGCGGCCGGTAGTTGCACCGTGACGCGGAGCCCCCCAGCGGCGCGGGGGGTGAGGGTGAGGGTTCCGTCGTGTGCCTGGGTGATGCTTTTGACGATTGCCAGGCCGAGACCGACGCCTGCGTGGCCGGTGCGTATGCGGTCGGTGCCGCGACGAAACGGCTCGACAAGCGTGGAAACTAACTGTGGGGTGAGCTTCTCGCCGGTGTTCTCGACAGTGAGCACCACAGTCTTGGGCTGAACGCTGGTCGTGACCCAGACAGTGCCCTGTTCAGGCAGATTGTGGACGATCGCGTTGTGCACGAGGTTCGTACTCAACTGCAGCAGGAGCGCGTGTGAGCCGATGGTGGGCGTCAGGTCGCCGGAGGTTTCGATGGTGACGCCACGCTTTTCTGCGAGAGGGAGGAGCGTTTCGGTGGCTTCTTCCGCCATCAGGGACAGGTCGACGTGTTCTCGGGTGAAGGACCGCTGGCCGGCGCGGCTGAGCAGGAGCAATGCTTCGGTGAGGTCGATCGCCCGGGTGTTGACGGCGTGGAGGCGGTCGACAAGTTCGCCGTTGTCGCGGTTCGGATCGTTGCGGGCCACGTCGAGAAGGGTCTGGGTGACTGCCAGCGGAGTGCGCAATTCGTGGGACGCGTTGGCTGCGAATCTCTGCTGTTCGGCGATGTGTGCCTCGAGCCGCGCGAGCATGGTGTCGAAGGTGTCGGCGAGTTCGCGGAACTCATCTCTGCGGCCCGGTAGCTGGATTCGGTGGGAGAGCGATCCGGTCGCGGCCATGCGAGTGGCGTCCGTGATGCGAGTCAGGGGGGCAAGCATCCGGCCGGCGAGAAGCCATCCTCCCAGGAGACCGAATACCAGCAGAAACGCCAGCACGATGGACGCGGCCGGAGCGTAAGCGCGCAGGAGGAAGGACCTGTTCCCGGGCACCAGGTGACCGGCGGTGCTGATCACACCATCGGGTACGTATCGCAGGAGAAACCCAAATGGGTGCTGATCCTGGCCGGCGAGCCACGCGGCGGCGAGCATCAAGGCACCTGCGAGCATGAGGAAGCCGGCGTAGCTGAAGGTAAGTTTGAGGCGAACACTCAAACCAGGGGCTCTATCCACAGTCTCCTCCCTCGCGCCCGGTGTCTGGTTGAGTGCTGATGCGGTACCCCGCGCCGGCCACGGTGGCGATGATCCAGGGTTCGCCGAGCCGTTTGCGCAGTCCCGAAACCGTGATGCGGAC
>SCUI01000047.1 GCA_004297225.1 Lysobacteraceae bacterium
CCGGCCCACGGCTGGGCGGCGTAAGCCAGCTCGTAGGCGGCGAAGGGCAGCAGCCCCCAGCCGACCAGCCAGGCCAGCCGCGGGCCGGGCAGCCGGGCGAGAATGCGCTCGGTCAGTGGTGGACCTAAACCGGCCTTGGCAGACAACTCTGCCCCTCGGATCGTGACCGCTGCCGTTGTGGCCATGCCACGTGCCCTCTTTAGAACACCGGCTTCAGGACCATCAAGCCGGCGACGATGGTCACGATCGCCACGACCACCCATGCCGTCAGCCGGCTGCGTCGAGCCGCTGCGCGATAGGCCGGCCCGCGACTATCCCCGGCCAGCGCCAACTGGTTGCGCAGGGCGGGCGTGAGGACGAGGAAGCTCGTCAGTCCCGATACGAAGTAGAGGACGATCCCGGCCAGCAGCCAGAACTGCGTGATGGGCCACGACTCGACCAGGATCAGCACGATGCCTGACAGCAGCAGTACGAGATAGGCGGGGCCGGTAACAACCCTGTCCATGCGCTCGATGCCGCCAATGGCAATGTCGAGATGGCCCTGGTCGCGCTCCGCGAACGACAGCCAGAAGGCGTAGCCGACGTTCGCGCCCAGGGCGACGATCGCCGAGAGGATGTGGATCAGTAGCAACCACTCGTGATAGGGCTCGAGGAATTCGAGCATCTTTGCTCCCACCTTTCGCGGTGCCAGTTCCGGGACCTGCCAACTCCTGGCTCGCAGTGAAGGTCGGACTGTTGACCGTGGTCTCGCGACCGTCGCCCCTATTCGGTGACCTCGAATGCGAAGTGGAAGGCCGGCAGCCGCTCACCCGGGTGATCGTCGGCGTAGGTCAGCTGCGGGATGCGGAAGTTCTGCACCCCGGGCACGTCCTTGCCCTTGTAGATGCCCGGGTAGAGGTCGATGAAGTGCCAGCCCGGGGTCCCGGCGGCCGGCAGGTAGATCCTGACGTCGCCATTGGTGTTGAAGCCGCAGGCGTAGCCAAGATAGCCGTTGTCGTAGGTCAGGTTGTAGATGTTCGCCGTCTCCGTCCAGCCGACTCCCTTCAGTTGGATGGTGATGACGGTGCCGACCGGGCCGCTGCTCGGCGAGATTGACACAGCTGAGGGTGTGATCGTCAGCTCCGTCTGGGCCACGACCGTATCGCCGACGGTGGCCTCTATGCGGTGTGGACCGCCGAGGTCGTCGGGCACCGCAAGCTCGTAGCGGAAGGTGCCGTCGGCTCCAACCGCGACCTTGCCCAACTCGCTGGACGCCTCGTCCCAGCCCTGTCCGCCGACGCGATTGCCCACGACCGTGTACCAGTTCAGCGTGAGCTCAGCACCGGCGGTTAAGCCACTACCGGAGATCGTCAGCGGCGTGCCAACCGTGGCGCTCGCCGGATCGGTCCAGATTGCGGGTCCAGTGCCGGAGGCCGGCGTCCCAGCCTCTGGGGCCAGGCTCTGGGAACCAGCCTCCGGCGGAAACACGGGAAGTCCGTCGGTGACCGTGAAGAACAGCGTGAAGGTAGGCCGATCTGGTCGCGGTGACTGCTGCATGTTCAGATAGGGCATGGTGAACGAGCCGTGCACCACGCGGATGACGTGCTTGCCCGGATTTCCGGTGGCCGGGATGACCGCGGTGGCAATGCCGCCCGTGGTGACAGAGGAGATCAGCCCCGTGAATTGGTTGTCATACGTGACCAGCCAGCTGTTTTCCAGGTTGTCCCAGCCGATGCCCTCCATGTG
>SCUI01000136.1 GCA_004297225.1 Lysobacteraceae bacterium
GGCAGCGGCGCCGCGGCGGACTGCCCGGCCGGTTTCACCAACGTCGGCACCGTCGCTGGCGGCGCGCTGCGCGCCTGCCAGCTGCCGCAGACCATCCTCGGCAACCTGCTGGTGCCGGCCCGCCAGGGCACCGTCTACGCCATCAGCGGCCGCACCGACGTCGGCCAGGACCGCGGCGCCGATCCGGCCAATCCGTTGGCGGGGACCCAGTCGGGCACCCTGACCATCGAGCCGGGCGTGCGGATCTTCGGCAGCGCAGGGCTGGACTACATCAACGTCCAGCGTGGCTCGCAGCTGATCGCCGAGGGAACGCCGAGCAACCCGATCATCTTCACCAGCCGCACCGACATCGAGGGCACGGACGGCGTCGACACCATCGGCCAATGGGGCGGCATTGTCCTGAACGGCCGCGCGCCGATCAACGCCTGTCCGGCCGGCGCGACCCCGCCGAGCATCAACTGCGTCGCAACCTTCGAAGGCGGCGTCTCGCTCTACGGCGGGAACACCCCGAACGACTCCTCGGGTCGTCTCCGCTACGTTCAGGTCAAGTATCCGGGCTTCGAGGTGCAGCCGAACCGCGAGCTGAACGGCATCAGCTTCAACGGCGTCGGCTCCGGCACCGTCGTGGACCACGTCCAGGTGCACAACAGCTCGGACGACGGCATGGAGTTCTTCGGCGGCACGGTGAACCTCCGCCACATCGTCCTGACCGGCAACGACGACGACAGCCTCGACACCGACAACGGTTTCCGCGGCGCCCTGCAGTTCGTGCTCATCCAGCAACGGGCGAACGGCGGCGATCGTGGCTTCGAAATGAGCTCGGCCGGCAGCGTCGCGCTCAACTCGGGCCCCAAGATCGCCAACTACACCGCGCTCGGGACCCCTCGGGTCGGCGGCGGCGACGTGCAGGTGCTGAACACCGGCACGGGCGGCCGCTTCATGAACGGCGTCCACGTCTCCACGCGCGCCGGGGCGGCCTGCCTCGACGTTGACGACGCCTCGACCTTCGCCGCCGGTCCGCGCTGGGACTCGGTGGTCTTCTCCTGCCCCGTCTCGTTCAACGCCGATGCGGACGACGAGGCGGCCCTGTTCGGCGCCGGAACCAACAACGCGGCGACCTTCACCTCCTCGCTCAGCGGGTTCGTGAACGGCGCGGGCGAGAACGCCCGGCCGGCGTTCAACGCCTCCAGCGTCGATCCCTTCTTCCAGAACGTCAGCTACATCGGCGC
>SCUI01000137.1 GCA_004297225.1 Lysobacteraceae bacterium
AGACAAACCCCAGCAACACCAGACCCCCCAGGACCAGCATGCCGACCATGGTGCAATACCCGAACGCCCTGCGAAACGTGATCTCCTTCATGGAGTCGTGGCCACCACCTCCCCGATTATTTTTTTATCCTGGTCGAGGAGAGGGGCAATGCTAAAGCGTGTGACATTGGTAAGGTTCAGTTCGTCGATCATACGGACCATGGATGCGTATTTGCTCTTGCGGTCCATCTTGATGAGCGTGATCATGGTCGGGTTCGCGTTGGAACGCTCGGTCAGGAATCCCTTGAGCTCCTCCCATGCGATGGGTCGGGGGGAGTCGGTGCCGAAGTTCCAATAGATCGAACCCTGTTCCGTCACGCGCAACAACAGGAGACTCGCCTCGGTGATCTCTCCCTTGGATTCGCTCGGCGGGAGGTTAATCTCCATGACCTGGGGCAGCCCGAAGGTCGTCGTAAGCATGAAGAAGGTCAGAAGGAGAAACGCCACGTCGACAAGCGGTGTCATGTCCAGTTTGACTCCTACACGCCGCTTCTTTCTTCGTTTCCCTTTTTTCCCGTGTTGTCGACCACCGCCTAAGTCAACGGCACCCATAGGTTACTCGTCTCTCGATAATTCTGTGACCAACTCAAAGCGTGCAATGTTTGCCTTCTGGAGCGCGTTCATGACATCCTCCGCCGGACCGTACATCGATTCTTTGTCCCCCTTGATCACCGTTCGCAATTTCGGATTGACCGAGCGCGCTTCCTGCGCGAGCGAAGGGAGTTCCTCCAGCGTTACCGGTATGGACTGTTTGAGTTTGTTCTGTTCCCCAAACAACTGCGCCCGTAATTGCTGGGAGTCGACACCGAGGAAAATTTTGCCGTCAGGACTAAAGGTGATGGTCATAACATCAGATTCCGGAAGCTTGTACTTGGCGTGCGAGGAGGGGAGGTTGATCTCGACTTCTTCGAGAGGTTTGAACTTCGTCGTAAGCATGAAAAACGTCAGAAGGAGGAACGCAACGTCCACCAACGGAGTCATGTCGAGACTGACTCCAACCCTTTTTTTCTTGATTCTGCCCATGACGGATCC
>SCUI01000138.1 GCA_004297225.1 Lysobacteraceae bacterium
GGATCGCCCCCTCATTGCGGCGCACCCACAGCGAAGCATGGCGGCGCCAGGCATCGATCGCGTCCTCGAAGTTGCCCACCACCGCGAAACCGAAAGCGGTCATCCGGGCCGGCACGTGGTCCAGCCAGGTGAACAGGGTCTGCGAGAGGTTCATCAGCCGGTCGTGCGTGGGCGTGCCCGTCACGCGGCTGCGGTAGGACCAGTAGCGGCTGGCGAATTCGGAGAGGCGGTAGAGCACCGCACCAGCCGGCCCCAGGCCGACGGTCGACAGCGCCACGAACCAGAAGAACACACCGAAGACATGGCGGTGCGCGGCCAGCAGCGAGTACTCCAGCACGTGGCGCAGGATCTCGGTGCGGGGCAGCTCGCTGGCGTCGAGGTTCTGCCAGTGGGCCAGCAACTCGCGGGCGCGGTCTTCGCGGCCGGCTTCCAGCGCATCGCGGATGTCGGTGAAGTGGTGGCTGAACTGGCGAAAGCCCAGCGTGAAGTACAGCACCGCCACATCGAAGATCAGCGACAGCACCGTGCTGTAGCGATCGATGAAGTAGTAGCTCACCGCCACCAGCGAAGCGGGCGTCAGCACCGTGATGGCCCACACCACGCGCGCGTGCACGTCGGCACCCGCATCGAAATTGCGGCCAGCCCAACGCACCCAGGCCGCCAGCGCGTGGTGGATGGGGTTGAGGTTGGACAGGGGCTTGAGCTGCTCCGCCAGCAGGGCGAAGAGCACGGCGAAAAAGCTCATGCGCCGATCATAGCGGCGGTGCCGCTGACAAGCCCGCCGAATTGCCCGCGAGGAGGTCCGCCTGGCTCAGGCCGACAGGAAGCGGTATAAATTTCGCAACATCGCCGCCGTCGCCCCCCAGATGAAGTATTCCTTGTCAGGCCGGGGCGACCAGGGCATCGCGAAGAAATCGAGCTGGGTGCCCGACATGTCGAAGGCCCGGCGCTGGTGGTGGCGCGGGTCCATCAGGAAGTCCAGCGGCACCTCGAAGGCCTCGGCCACCTCGCCCGGATCGGGCCGC
>SCUI01000139.1 GCA_004297225.1 Lysobacteraceae bacterium
CAGCGCCATGAGCGCGTCGCGCCCCAGGCCCTTCGACCAGAGCGCGCGCTCGCCGATCCCGATGCCGATCTCGCAGCTCGCGGGCTTCGGCCGCCACTCGCGGTAGTTCGCGAAGCCCACGGGCCGGCCCTCGTGCTCGATGACGAAGAGCCGGCCGTCGCGGCGGCTGAACAGATCCCACCACTCGACGACCGCGGCCTCGTCGGCGAACCGGCCCGGTCCCCTCCCCCACTGGTAGCGCGCGAAGTCGGGGTCGTCGGCCCAGCGCACGAACGCCGCCGCGTCCTCCGGCCTCGTCGGCCGCAGGCGGACGCGCTCGCCGGCGAGCACGGTCGGGTCGCCCGCGGCGGTCACCCCAGCGAGGCCGCCACGCTCGGTCCCTCCTCGCCGGGCTTGAAGTCGGGCGGGAGCGACTGCTCGTCGCGCTCCTTGGCCACGCGCTCGACGAAGTCGGCGAGCCGGACGCCGCGCTCCTCCTGGCCCTTCGCGGCGCCGCGCAGGCGGACCGAGACGGTCTCGGCCGCGGCCTCCTTCGCGCCGACCACGACGATGTAGCTCGCCCGCCGGTGCTGCGCCTCGCGGATGCGCTCGCGCATGTCGGCGAGCGGCGGCTCGTCCAGATGCACGCGGATGAGCCGCGCGCGCAGCTCCTCCGCGACGCGTCGCGCGTACTCGATCGCGTCCTCGCGGACGGGCACGACGGCCACCTGCTCCCACGCGAGCCACAGCGGGAAGTTGCCGGCGAAGTGCTCGATGAGCCCGCCGACGAACCGCTCGAGGCTGCCGAACAGGACGCGGTGCACCATGACCGCGCGCTCGCGCTCGCCCTTCTCGTTCACGTACGTGACGTCGAAGCGCTCGGGCAGGTTGAGGTCGATCTGGATCGTCGGGCCCTGCCACTCGCGACCGATGGCGTCCATGACCTTGATGTCGATCTTCGGCGCGTAGAAGACGCCGCCGCCCTCGTCGATCTTGTACGGGACCTCGCGGACGCCGAGCGCCTCGCGCAGCGCGTTCTCGGCCTTGTCCCACATCTCGTCCGTGCCGAGACGGCGCTCGGGGCGCGTCGAGAGGTAGATCACCGGGTCCGAGTATCCGAACAGGCGCATGAACTCCATCGCGAGGTCGAAGACCTTGCCGATCTCCTCCTGCGCCTGCGCCCAGGTGCAGAAGATGTGGCTGTCGTCCTGCGTGAAGCCGCGGACGCGCTGCATGCCGTGCAGCGTGCCGCCGCGCTCGTACCGGTAGACCGTGCCGAGCTCGCCGATCCGGAGGGGCAGCTCGCGGTACGAGCGCACGCGCGACTGGAAGACCTTGATGTGGCC
>SCUI01000027.1 GCA_004297225.1 Lysobacteraceae bacterium
TCCCCGCTCTGCACACACCTCAGCGAGCAGCCGGTTGATGCGTGCAGCGTCTTTGTAGCCCCCCGTCATACTGGAGATGAACAGCGGGAGGGATACGCTTTTCCCGAGAAAGGTTGTTGCTGTGTTCACTTCAGAAACGTCGAGCTCCGGCAACGCATTGTGTTGAAATTCCCAGCGCTCGAAGCCGGTGGATTTCCCTCGAAAGGAAACGTCCTTGCCTACTGTAATTTCAACGTGCTGCTGCTTCCGGGAGGTCGTTCGTGATGTTTTCATTGGACGGGGAGACGGGAGATTTGTCGCCATAATACTGAAATGACGTGCGAGAATCAACCGTACACCATGGGACCATGGATGGCACAAACCATGGAGCAAACCGTCGAAATTTGTGCCGTCCGACCGTTGCGGCTCTCCACGGGCCTGGCTTCTTCCTCCTGCACCTTCATTTTTTTTGAAAGGGTTCTTGCCGCCATTCTTTGTTTTGAGTCAATACTTTTCTATCTTAAAGCCGTTCTTTTTTAAAATGTGACTCATGAGAGCAATTATTCCCGTTGCGGGGGTCGGAAGCCGCCTTCGCCCCCATACTTATACCGTTCCCAAAGTGTTGTTGAATGTCGGCGGCAAGCCGATTATCGGCCATATTATGGACCGGGTGATCGACAACGGCTTCGACGAGGCGACCATCATCATCGGGTATCTCGGCGAGAAAATCAAAGAGTACATCCTCAACCATTACTCTATTAAAGTCGATTTTGTAGAACAGGAAGAACGCCTGGGGCTCGGGCATGCGATTTATCTTTCCCGCCACACCATTTCACGCGATCCGATCCTGATCATCCTTGGGGACACGGTCTTCGATGTCGATCTGAAGAGCCTTGTGACGAGCGAACACTCTGTTTTGGGTGTGAAAGAAGTGGGGGACCCGCGGCGGTTCGGTGTTGCGGAACTTGACAACGGGTTCATCTCCAAACTCGTCGAAAAACCGGAAGACCCAAAGAGTAAACTTGCGGTGGTCGGCATTTATTTTATCAGGAAACCCCAGGTGCTGGTCGACTGCCTGAAGGAAATGATCAAGCAGAACGTGCGGACGAAGGGGGAGTTTCAGCTCACCGACGCGCTCCAGTTGATGATCGAGCGCGGTGAAAGAATGAAACCGTTCACGGTAGACGGGTGGTACGATTGCGGCAAGCCGGAGACGCTGCTTGAGACGAATCGGCATCTCCTGGAGCATATGCCCGTTCCCAACTCGCGACACGCTGTGGTAGTGCTACCCCCTGTTTTCATCTCGCCGAAGGCGACGGTGAAGAACTCCGTGATCGGGCCGTTCGCCACCGTGGCGGAGGAAGCCGTAGTGGAGAACTCGATCGTCCGGAACACGATCGTGAGCGAGGGGGCCTCCGTCCGCGACGCGCTCCTGGAGGATTCCATCGTCGGCAGTAACGCTCGGGTCAAGGGAAGCTATAAGCGGATCAACATCGGCGATTCGTCGGAGTTGGAGTTCTACTGAGATGGAAGTAGAAAGTAAGAAGGAAGTGCGGCTGTAACGTCAGATAACCATCGCGCCACAGACCACCGTTCTTCTGAAACCCTTCGCCCCCTCCATCCGGGGGGACGCCTTTTTAATTCCACTATACCTATGGAGAGAGCATGAGGCATCTGTTTACCTCGGAGTCCGTTTCAGAAGGACATCCGGACAAAGTCTGCGACCAAATTTCCGATTCCGTGCTGGATGAAATTCTCGCGCATGACCCGACTGCCCGCGTGGCATGCGAAAGCTTTGTGACCACCGGACTTGCGCTGGTCGGCGGCGAGATCACGACGACGCACTATGTTGACGTCCAGCGCATCGTGCGCAACGTCATTAAAAGCATCGGGTACACCGAGGCAGGAGTCGGTTTCGACGCAGACTCATGCTCGGTCCTGTCGGCCATCCATGCGCAATCGCCGGACATCGCGATGGGCGTCGATACCGGCGGCGCGGGGGACCAGGGGATGATGTTCGGGTATGCCTGCACGGAGACGCCCGAACTGATGCCGATGCCGATTATGTTCGCCCACAAGCTTGTGAAGAAACTCGCGGAGATCCGGAAGAAGAACCGCCATATGCCCTACCTTCGCCCCGACGCAAAGTCCCAGGTGACCGTCGAGTATGAAGGACGGGAACCGATCCGGATCGATACCATCGTCGTCTCCACCCAGCATGCACCCGATGTCTCACAGAAAACGATCAAGGAAGAAGTGATTGAG
>SCUI01000048.1 GCA_004297225.1 Lysobacteraceae bacterium
TGCGGGAGGTATTCGTCATGCTAGAGCGCCTCAAATGCGCCAAGCTTTTTGGCGATAATCAAATAAACTGCCATGATGACCATGGGCACGGCGGTGAGCGCGGCGGCCATCGGCACGTTGCCGGCCGTGCCCTGGTGCGAGAGCACGGCCTGCCCGAGAAAATAGCTGGAGTTGCCGATGGTGCCGGGAATGATGAAGTCGCCCAGTGTGAGCGAAAAGGTGAAAATGGAGCCGGCCACCACGCCGGGAAAGGCCAGCGGCAGAATGACCTTGCGGAAGGTCTCGGCCGGCCGCGCGCCGAGATCGCCCGAGGCGTCGATCAACGATTGTGGCACGCGCTCCAATGCGGCCTGGATCGGCAGGATCATGTAAGGCAGCCAGACGTACACGAATACCAGCCACATGCCCAGCATGGACACGGACAGCGACGGCCCGCCAATGACGGGCAACTGCAAAATCCGGTCGAGCGCCCAGTCGAGGCGCAATTGGGAAATGAACCAACTGACGATGCCCTCTTTGGCGAGGATCAATTTCCACGCATACACGCGGACAAGGTAGCTCGACCACAGCGGCAGCAGAACCGCCAGATACAGCGCGGCCTTGGCTTGGCCCTCGGCATGGCGAGCCATGTAATACGCCACCGGAAACGCCACCAGCGCGCAGGCCAGGGTAACAGCCGCGGCCATGCCGGAGGTGCGGATCATGATGTCGATATTGGCCGCGGTGAATAATTGAGAATAGGTGTAGAGGGTGAAACGCCGCACGACCTGTCCGGTGAAATCGTCGAGGCGGAAGAAACTCTGCAACAGCAAAGCGAACAGCGAGCCGACGTACACCACGCCCAGCCACAACAGCGGCGCGGCCAGCATGGCCGCCAGCGTCAACCCCGGACGGAGGTAGAAGAAGGTTGAGAGCCTGTGCCAGAGGCTTTTGCGAGTCGGTGAGGAGGTCGCCATTTTATAGAGGTTGGAGATTAGAGGTCAGAGGTTGGAAGTTCGAAATTGGCGTCCAATCTCTAACCTCTAATTGCCAACCGGCCTCACATGCGCCTTCTGCCACACCAGCCGCACAGCGCGCCCGCGCGCCGCCAGCACGTCCATGGACGTGGTGCGTAGGTTCTGCTCGACCACAGTCAAATCACTGCCGCCGCTCAGTTCGACCAGATAGCGGGTATGCATGCCCAGATAGATCACATCCCGGATGCGGCCTTCGACCGAGTATTCGTCGCCGGAGACCGGCTGGCCGAGATCGCGGAGTTGAATCTTTTCCGGGCGAATTGAAAACGTCTGCGCCGAGCCGGTGATGGCCTGGGCGATTTCGCCGCGGATCAGGTTGGAGACGCCAACGAACCCGGCCACGAAGGCCGTCGCCGGGTGTTCGTAAACTTCTGCCGGCGAGCCGATCTGCTCGATCTTGCCAAGGTTGAACACGGCCAGCCGGTCGCTCATGGTCAATGCTTCTTCTTGATCGTGCGTCACAAAAACAAAAGTAATGCGGACTTGCCGTTGAATAGCCTTCAATTCAATCTGCATTTGCTGGCGCAGTTTGAGGTCGAGCGCGCCGAGCGGTTCGTCGAGCAGGAGCACGCGGGGGTGGTTGATGAGGGCCCGGGCCAGCGCCACGCGCTGGCGCTGGCCTCCCGAAAGCTGGGAGGGTCTGCGGCCGGCCAGGCCGGGCAGGCGCACCAATTCGAGCATTTCGCCAAGGCGCTTGTCGCGCTCCGGCTTCGGCACTTTCTTAATCATCAGCCCATAAGCCACGTTTTCGCCCACCGTCATGTGAGGAAAGAGGG
>SCUI01000140.1 GCA_004297225.1 Lysobacteraceae bacterium
GCTTCACCGTGCGCACGTCCGAGCCCACCTGCTCGACGATGCCGGCGCTCTCGTGGCCGAGCACGGCCGGCAGCGGGTGCGGATAGGAGCCTTCGATGAAGTGCAGGTCCGAGTGGCAAACGCCGGCCGCGACCGTGCGGATCAGCACCTCCCGCGGACCCGGCTTGTTGATCTGAACGTCTTCGATCTGAAGCGGCGTGCGCACTTCGCGCAGAACGGCGGCCTTCATGAGCGAGGCTCTCCCCAATCGTTGGCCCGGCAGGGCGGTTGAGGTTCGCTTATCGCCGTTCAGATGGAGGCGGCCAAGCCCCTTTGTCGCACGCCTGCGGCGCGGATCGCCTGCGGCAGCCGGCCGACCAGGCGCGGCGCCGGCCAGCGCAGCGTCGGCAGCGGCACGCGCCGCCAGAGCGGCGGCGGCGGCCTCGGGATGCAGGCGTCGATGACCTCGAGTAGCAGCTGCGGCGGCGCATCGTTCATGAAGTGGTTCGCGCCCGGCACGCTCTGGAATCTGATCGGCCGCCGCGCCGTGGTCTCGCGCGCCAGCCGCTCAGCCACCTCGATCGGGGCGAAGTCGTCGGCCTCGCCATGCACGACGTGCAGCGGCGCCTTGAGCCTGGGCAGCACCTCGTGCAGCAGGTGCAGCTGGGCCGCCTGGCCGGTGCACTCGATGGTCGCGTGCTTCAGGTCGCGCGGCAGCAGGCCCAGCATCTTGCTCGCGTGGTCCAGCAGGAACCGGGCGGTCGGTCCCGGCGAGCCCAGGAAGGCCGACAGCAGCACCAGGCCGTGAACCTTGCGCGGATGATCGTGGGCCAGCAGGCTGGCGATCGCGCCGCCATAGGACTGGCCGATCAGCAGCACCTTCTGGCCAGGCGCCGCCTGCAGCGCCGGAGCCAGCGCCTCGGCCTGCGTGCGGATGTCCGGCACGCAGTCGAACGGCTCGGAGCAGGCGAAGCCGGGCCGGTCGACCACCAGCATCTCGCGATCCTGCGGCAGGTGCGCCATCACCGGGGCCCAGTATTCGGCCCAGGACGGCGAGCCGGTGATCACCACGA
>SCUI01000141.1 GCA_004297225.1 Lysobacteraceae bacterium
AGAATGCTGCCGCCACGGTAGGCGTTCGGCCAGCAGGTGGACCATTCCCTGATAGCCCCGGGTTTATCCGACCAATGATACTTTGCAATGGAGGAGGCAAAACCGGAGGAACCGGACTCCGCAAGGTAGTTTCGGTTGGTGAAAAATTCACGACCCATCCACTCTTCCCCCGCTAAGAAGGCCGGGTGATCCTGATACACATTCCCCGAGGTCATGTCAAGTCCCGCACGAACCGTAAAAGTCATCGGCTTGAGGTCGGTTCGAACGGAGGCATGGAGGGGAACCTTGATGCCGCGTTGAACCGCATGGTCACGCAACTCTTTGAAGTACCGGGACTGGAGTTCCATGGCGAACCGGACGGCGTCGCTTCGCCGCGCAGGCGAACGGACAGGGTCATAATAGGGGGAAAGCGTCGCCTGTTCAAACGACATCATGTCCATAGAGGGAAGCCGGACGTTTCTGCGCTCCAGTGACTCTTGCGATGCGAGAGCACTGATCCCTCCGGAGTTTGTCCACGCCGCCTTTAACCGCGCCGTCGTGCCGTAACGCCCGATCAGCCACTCGTTCCACAGCCGGTTGAATTCCCCCCAGTACGGTTGCGGCATGGCAGACCACACCTCGGGACGGAAAAGCATATCGTCATCGTTTAACAATTCGAAGCAAGCGATGGCCGGCTCGTTCGCATACGTCAGGCCTGTATAGGGGTTGGTATGGAAGACGGCCAGTGAATCGATGTATTCTTTCTGCAGTTCGATGAGTCGTTTATTGAAGATCGCGTATGGCCGTGCCCCACGGTCAAGCGAATCGGCATTCGGGACCCCATCCCCTGCACGGAACGTTCTGAAAGCACGGAATCCGAGATAGCTGTAGATTCCCCTCTTCTTCGCCGCACCTATCCAGTAATCCACCCGATCCCTGACCTCCTCATCAAGGTACCGGGATGAGTTCGGATGCGCTTCATCGATGATGTTCTGGCGGACTACGCCGTACCTCTCCCACGTCCGGTTATCCAGGGCATGGAGGCGGATCATGTTCACCCCGGCACGAGCAAGGGTTTCAAGGACGATATCGATCATATGTTTCGGGATGGCGATGTTCTGCTGATCGATCACCACGCCCCAGAAGCGGGCCGGTGTCGCGTCCTCAAACTGGAGCCGCGCATCGGGCCCAACGCGCACAAACCCGCGGCGGCCCGCCTGCGGTTCGAGCAGATAACTGAAATCGACGAGGGAAGCATCGGGGAAAAGATCCACGTTGGGATTGAGGG
>SCUI01000006.1 GCA_004297225.1 Lysobacteraceae bacterium
GCCACTGGCCGAAGTTCCTGCGCAACCGCAGCGAGCAGTACGAGGCGCGGCTGTCGCTGCTGGAAGTGGTGGAGTCGCCGTCGCTGTTCCTGCGTGGCATGGCCGGGTCGCGGATCCCGGTGTCGGTGGCTCATGGCGAAGGCCGGCCCGAGTTCGACACGCCGGTGGATGCGGCGGCGGCGCGGGTCGCGCTGCGCTTCGTCGACGGCGACGGCCGGCCGGCGACGAGCTTCCCGGCGAATCCGAACGGGGCGCCGAACGCGGTGGCGGGCCTCACCACCGAGGATGGCCGCGTGACCATCCTGATGCCGCACCCGGAACGCACGCCGCGCACGGTCAACTTCAGCTGGGCGCCACGCGACTGGCCCGAAGACTCCCCCTGGCTGCGCATGTTCCGCAACGCCCGCGCGGCACTCGGATAGCGGGGGGGGAGAGCGGCGCCCGGGTAGCCGGCAAAGTCGCTCCCCGATACTCGCTTGGTTTGCCGGCTACCCGGGCGCCGCTCTCCATGCTTCTTGCTCGCGAGCGAAAGTGATCGGAGGCAGCGGCGGGGTATTCCCGTCAACCAAGCGAGTATCGGGGAGCGACTTGACGGGAATATCCCGCCGCTGCCCCCCGCGAAGCTGAATTGGTAGGCGCGCGGGAACGACCTGCTAGAGTCGGCGGTCCGAGGAGGGATGGGCGTGGACGCAGTCGCCAACGAGGCCAGCGCAGCGGGGGCGGAAGGCGCCGATGAGCGGATCGTCGCCGCCCTGCTTGAACGCGGACGCCTCAAGGATGGCGACCTTGCCCGCGTCCGCCGCCTGCAGGAAGAGACCGGCGGTAGCCTGCTCGGGCTGCTGTCGCGCCTGGGCCTGCTATCGGAACGCGACCACGCCGAAACCGCCGCCGCCGTGCTCGGCCTGCCGCTGGCGTCCGCGCGCGATCTGCCCGACGAGCCGCCCGAGGCGGCCACGCCGCTCAGCCTGCGCTTCATGCAGCAATTCCATGCCGTGGTCGTAGGCGAGGACGCCGCCGGCGTGCAGGTGCTGCTGGCCGACCCGCAGGATCCCTACGTCCTCGACGCCGTGCGCCTGGCGAGCGGGCGCGAGGCGCGCGCGATCGTGGCCTTGCGCTCGGAAGTGGACGACCTGGTGGAGCGCTGGCATGGGCAGGGCCGCAGCGCCATGGGCGCGCTGCTGACCGACAGCGACCTGGAGGGCGGCGAAGGCGACGTCGACGACGTCGAGCACCTGCGCGACCTCGCCTCCGAGGCGCCGGTGATCCGCCTGGTCAATCTCGTGATCCAGCGCGCGGTGGAACTGCGCGCCTCGGACATCCACATCGAGCCGTTCGAGAACCGGCTGAAGGTGCGCTACCGCATCGACGGCGTGCTCGAGGAAGGCGAGAGCCCGCCGCAGAACCTGACCGCGGCGGTGATCTCGCGCATCAAGATCATGGCCCGGCTCAACATCGCCGAGCGCCGCCTGCCCCAGGACGGCCGGATCATGCTGCGCGTGCAGGGCAAGGAGCTGGACCTGCGCGTGTCGACGATGCCCACCGCGCACGGCGAATCGGTGGTGATGCGCCTGCTCGACCGCGAAACCGTGGTGTTCGACTTCGAGCGCCTGGGCTTCACCAATGCCTTCCTGCCGCAGTTCCAGCGCGTGCTCGAGCAGCCGCACGGCATCCTGCTGGTCACCGGCCCGACCGGTTCGGGCAAGACCACCACGCTGTACACGGCGTTGTCGAAGCTCAACACGCCCGACGTCAAGATCATCACCGTCGAGGATCCGGTCGAATACCAGATCGAAGGCATCAACCAGATCCAGGCCAAGCCGCAGATCGGCCTGGACTTCGCCAACGCCCTGCGCTCGATCGTGCGCCAGGACCCGGACATCATCATGATCGGCGAGATGCGCGACCTGGAAACCGCGCGCATCGCGATCCAGTCCGCGCTCACCGGCCACCTGGTGCTGTCCACGCTGCACACCAACAACGCCGCCGGCGGCATCACCCGCCTGCTGGACATGGGCGTGGAGGATTACCTGCTCACCTCCACCGTGAACGGCATCCTCGCCCAGCGGCTGGTGCGCAGGCTCGAATCCACGCACGCCGAGCGCTATCCGGCATCGCCCGAGGAAATCGAGCGCTTCGACCTGCGACGCCACCAGCCGCACGGCGAGATTTTCCTGTATCGGCCGAAGCCGTCTGCTTTGTCGCCGACCGGTTACCTCGGCCGCACCACGATCATGGAATTCCTGGTGATGGACGACAGCCTGCGACGCGCGGTGATGCGCCACGCGGGCATGGGCGAACTGGAGCAGCTCGCGCGCCAGGCGGGCATGCGCACGATGTACGAGGACGGCGTCGCCAAGGCGCTGGCCGGACAGACCACGCTGGAAGAGGTGTTGCGCGTGACCGAGGAGGCCTGATGCCCCTCTTCCGCTACAAGGCGCTCAATGCCCGTGGCGAGGTGCTGGACGGGCAGATGGAAGCGGCCAGCGACCGCGAGGTCGCGCAGCGCCTGCAGGAGCAGGGCCACCTGCCGATGGAGGCACGGCTGGCGAGCGAAGGTGGCGGCCGCAGCTGGCGCGCCCTGTTCAAGCCCAGGCCGTTCGCCGGGCAGCGGCTGGTGCAGTTCACCCAGCAGCTGGCGACGTTGCTCGGCGCCGGCCAGCCGCTGGACCGGTCGTTGACGATCCTGCTGGAACTGCCCGAGGACGAAGCCGCGAAGCGCGCGATCGCCGACATCCGCGACGCCGTGCGCGGCGGCAGCGCGCTGTCCACCGCGCTCGACCGCCAGCACGGCGCGTTCGGCAAGCTGTACGTGAACATGGTGCGTGCCGGCGAGGCCGGTGGCAGCCTGCACGAGACCCTGTCGCGGCTCGCCGATTACCTGGAGCGCAGCAGCGCGATGAAGGGGCGGGTGCTGAACGCGATGATCTATCCGGCGATCCTGCTGGTGATGGTGTCGTTGAGCCTGCTGTTCCTGCTCGGTTTCGTGGTGCCCCAGTTCGCGGCGATGTACGACAGCCTCGACGCGCCGCTGCCCTGGTTCTCCGGCCTGGTGCTTGGTGCCGGCATGTTCGTGCGCGACTGGTGGATCGTGCTGCTGGTGGTGCCGGTGCTGGCGCTGTGGTGGTTCGATCGCAAGCTGCGCGACCCGGCGTTCCGTGCCGCCTTCGACGAATGGATCCTGCACCGGCGCTTTGCCGGGCCGCTGGTGGCTAAGCTGGAGACCGCGCGCCTGGCGCGGACCCTCGGCACGTTGCTGCGCAACGGCGTGCCGTTGCTCACCGCGCTGGGCATCGCCCGCAACGTGCTCGGCAACCGCGCGCTGGCTGCCGACGTGGACGCAGCATCCGAACTGGTGCGCAACGGTGCCGGGCTGTCCGGCGCGCTGGGCCGCGGCAGGCGTTTCCCCCGGCTCGCGCTGCAGATGGTCCAGGTGGGCGAGGAGTCGGGGGCGCTGGACGCGATGCTGCTGAAGACCGCGGACACCTTCGAGCAGGAAACCTCGCTGGCGCTGGACCGCATGCTGGCGGCACTGGTGCCGGTGGTGACGATGGCGATGGCCGCGATCGTCGGCGTGGTGATCATGGCGGTGCTGACGCCGATTTACGATTTGACCAACGTGATTGGATGACGGAGATGGGGGTTCAATGAACAAGCAACGGCGAGCAGGCGGGGCCGGCCCGGCCTCGCAGCGAGGCTTCTCGCTGATCGAGATCATCCTGGTGGTGGTGCTGATCGGCGGCATCGTGGCGTTCGCGGCCAGCAGGATCCTCGGCGGCGGCGACCGCGCCAAGGTCAACCTCGCGCGTGCGCAGGTGCAGACGCTCGCGGCCAAGGTCGACCAGTACGAGATGGACACCGGCGGCCTGCCGCCCGATCTCGAGGCGCTGGTCGGCAACAGTGCCAACGCGGTGGGCTGGCTCGGGCCGTATGCGAAGCCGGCCGAGTTGAAGGACCCCTGGAACCACGCGTACGTCTACCGCGTGCCCGGCGAGGGCCGCGCCTTCGACCTGCTGAGCCTGGGCAAGGATGGCCAGCCCGGCGGCGAAAGCGTGGACGCCGACATCAAGTTCGAATAACGCATGCGGCATGGCGCGGCGAGCGGGGCGCGGGGCTTTTCGCTGCTCGAGATGATCCTCGTGCTCGCGCTGGTCGCGCTCGCCAGCATGCTTGCCGCCGCGGCGATCGGCGGTGGCTTCGACGGCATGCGCCTGCGTTCGGCGGCGAAGGAAGTCGCGGCGCAACTGCGTTTCACCCGCGCCCAGGCGATCGCCACCGGCGAGCCGCAACGCTTCACCTTCGATCCCGCCGCGCACCGCTGGGGCGCGCCGAAAGGACGCTCCGGCGAATTGCCCCGGCAACTGGCGCTGACCTTCGTTGGTGCGCGCGAGGTGCAACCCTCGGCGGGCGAGGGCGCGATCGTGTTCTTCGCCGATGGCGCGTCCACCGGCGGGCGCGTGCGACTGGCGCTGGACGATGCGGCGTGGGACGTGGAAGTGGCGTGGCTGACGGGGCAGGTGCGGGCGACGCCGGTGGGGAGGCAGTGATGGCCAAGGCACTGGAGCGCGGCTACACGCTGGTCGAGGTGCTGGTGGCGTTCGCGATCCTGGCGCTCGCGTTGACCTTGCTGCTGGGTACGCTGTCCGGTGCGGCCCGGCAGGTGAAATGGTCCGGCCAGGCAGGTCGCGCGGCGCTGCATGCGCAGTCCATGCTCGACGGCATCGGCGTCGCCGAGGCACTGCGTCCCGGCCATCGCGATGGCACCTTCGAACGCGGCCGTTACCGCTGGTCGCTGGACATCGACCACTACCAGGATCCGCTGTTGCCGCCGCCCGACCGCGACGACCCCGGCGCGCCGCGGCTGCTGCAACTGTCGCTGCGCGTGCAGTGGGGCGGGGACGGCGATCCGGCGCGCACGCTCGAACTGCACTCGCTGCGCTACGAGCGGCCGGACCCGCTCGATCCGTCCGGCACCGGGGGTGCGCGATGAGGCGCGCCCGCGGCTTCACCTTGATCGAGATCCTGCTGGCGACGGCGCTGCTCGCCTCCGCGCTCGCGCTGGCGTTCGCCACGTTGCGTGCGGCGACGGCCAGCGTCGA
Organism: Lysobacteraceae bacterium; assembly: GCA_004297225.1. GTDB lineage: Bacteria > Pseudomonadota > Gammaproteobacteria > Xanthomonadales > Xanthomonadaceae > Cognatiluteimonas. The sequence continues at coordinate 5,097 of SCUI01000006.1, forward strand.
TCGGGGCGAGGCCATGGCCCGGCGCAACGAACGCATGCGCGCGGTCGAAGGTTTCCTGCGCGCGCGCCTGCTGGCGGCACGGCCGGTGCCGCATGGCATCGATGAACGCAGCGGTTTGGCACTTCGCTTCCGCGGCGAGCCGGATGCCATGGCGTTCGTCGCCGACCTGCCCGACTACCTCGGTCGCGGCGGCCCGTACCTGCATCGGTTCAGCGTGCACGGTACGCCCGGCAAGCGCCGGATCGAAGTGGCGTTCGACCTGGTGCAGGGCGGCGAAGTCGTTTCCGAACCGCAGCCGATCGCGCCCGAAGTGCTGGTCGAAGGCGTCGCCGAAGTGCGCTTCCGCTATCGCGGACTGGGCGCCGACAACCGCCTGGCCGGATGGCAGGACCGCTGGGATGTGCCGGAGGCATTGCCGTTGCTGGTCGAAGTGCAGGTGCGCGACGCTGGCGGCGACGACTGGCCGCCGGTGGTGGTGGCGCTGCCGCTCGCAGGCAGCTATGCGATCCCGGCGGGTGCGCGATGAAGTCGCGCGGCGCCGCACTGCTGCTGGTGCTGTGGCTGGTGGCGCTGCTCACCGCAGTGGTCGGCAGCTTCGCGCTCGCCGCGCGCACCGAACACCTGCAGGGCCAGGTGTTGGCGCGCGGCACCGAGGCACGGGCGCTGGCGCGCGCCGGCCTGGAATACGCGATCTGGCGGGTCACGCGCGAGGATCGGCGCCTGCGCTGGATGGCCGATGGCCGCGAGTACCGCTGGGATCCGGGCACGCTGTCGCCCGGCGGCGAAGTCGCGATCCGCATCGGCGACGAACAGGGGAAGGTCGACCTGAACATGGCCGACGCCGAACTGCTGGCGGCGCTGTTCCAGGCCACCGGCAGCCCGCGCGCGGAAGCCGCCGCCGTGGCCGCGGCGATCCTCGACTGGCGCGACGTCGACGAGCTCACCCAGCCCGCCGGCGGCGCCGAGGATCGCGACTATGCCGCGGCCGGTCGTCATTACGGCGCGGCCGACTCGCCCTTTGGCAGCGTCGCCGAGCTGGAGCAGGTGTTGGGGATGACACCGGACCTGTATGCGCGGGTCGCGCCAGCGCTGACCGTGTACAGCGGCCGCCCGGTGCCCGATCCGGCCTTCGCGCCGGGAGCGGTGCTCGCCGCGCTGGGTTACGACGCCGATGCGGTGCGGGCGCGGCGCGAGGCCTGGTCTCCCGACGGCGGCGCGCCGCCGCCGCAGTTGACCCCCGGCCAACCGCTCGTGGCCGACAACAGCGGCACGTATAGTATCGAGAGCCGCGCGCGCGTCCGCGGCCGCACCGCGGTGCTGCGCGTGGTCGTGCGTAGCGGGGGCAACGGATTGCCGGGTTCCGCATGGACCCCTTTGCGCTGGGAGGAGGGAGCATCGCCACGTTGACGCCACTGCGCGACCGCTTCGGCCGCCAGCTCGCCCGCTGGGCGGGAAGCGGCGATTTCCTGGCCTGGTGGGGGCGTTCGCTGGCCGCCTGGGTGCCGGCGCGTTGGCGCCGTGCCATCGGCATGGACCGCGGGCGCCTGCTGCTGCAACCCGATGCGGCCGGCGTGCAGCTGCGTTTGCAGCGCGACGACGGCATCCGCGACCTGGCCGGGCTGCCGCGCCTGGAGGCGGGCGATCCCGGCCTGCGTCCCGCGCTCCCGCCGGAACTCGCCGACCTGCCGCGCTGGCTGTTGCTGCCTGCCGCCAGCGGACTGCGCCGCCGGATGGTGTTGCCGGTCGCCGCGCGCGAACGCCTGCGCGACGTGGTCGGATTCGAAATCGATCGGCAGACGCCGTTCACCGCCGACGCGGTCGCGCACGATGCGCGGCTGCTGGGCCGTCGCGGCGCCGACCAGCTCGACGTGGAGCTGGTGGTGGTGCCGCAGGCCGCACTTGCGGCGCAGCGGGAATCGCTGGGGCCGCTCGGCGACGGCCTGGCCGGCGTGGACCTGGCCGGCGGCGATGGCGCGCCGCTGGGCGTGAACCTGCTGCCATCCGCGCAACGGCGCGCGCAACGCGACCCGGCGCGCGCCTGGAACCTCGTGCTTGCGGTGGTGGCGGTGGCCGCGACCATCGCGATGCTGGCGCAACTGCTCGACAACCGCGAACGCGCGCTGGCGCAATTGCAGGCGCGCGCCGACAAGGAAGCGCGCGCCGCGCGCGAGGTTTCGCTGCAGCGCCAGCAGCTGGCGACCCTGGTCGAAGGCCGCGCCTTCATCGAAGGGCTGCGCAGCGAGCGTCCCGCCGCCATCGAAGTGATCGACGCCGCGGCCCGGCGCCTGCCCGACGACACCTCGCTGGAAAAACTTGCGATCGACAACAACCAGCTGATGCTGCTCGGAATCAGCGGTGAAGCTTCCGCGCTGGTCGGACGCATGGCCGGCGGCGGTCCCTGGCGCGCACCCGCGCTGACCGGCGTGTTGCAGCCCGATCCGTCCAGCGGCCGGGATCGGTTCACCCTGGTGGCGGAACTCGGCGTGGCGAACGGAGGCGGCGATGCAGCCGGTCACTGACCGCGATCGTTGGCTGGCGCTGGCGCTGCTCGCCGGCGCGCTGCTGCTCGCCTACCTGGTGCTGGTGCATCCGTGGTGGACGGTGCCCATGCGCGAGCTGGGCGCACGGATCGATTCGATGCAGCAACGCGAACTGCGCGCGCGCATGCAGCTGCAGCAGGCAGACGCCATCGCCCAACGCCTGCGGCAGGCCCAAGCGCTGGAAGCGCGCGCGCCGTCGTTCCTGCGCGAGGATCGCGCCGAGCTCGCAACCGCCGGCCTGGTGCAGCGGCTGGAAACCGTGGTCTCCCAGGCCAGCCCCGGAAACCGCAGCTGCGCGATCAGCAATCGCACGCCGACCACCACCCGGCAGGGACAGGAACGCTTTGACCGCGTGGTCGTGCACGTGCGCATCCGTTGCGGCAACACCGAACTCGCCTCGGTGCTGCATGCGCTGGAAGGCGGCACGCCGAGCCTGTTCATCGACAACCTCAGCATCATCGCGCAGGGCTTTTTCAACCTGCCCGGACGCCGCGCAAGCCAGCGCGACGGCGGCCTGGACGTGGAGTTCGACCTGTACGGCTACCTGCGTCCCGCGCCGGGGCAGGCGCAGTCGCAGGCGCCATCGACGGGAGGCGCCGATGCGCCTTGATCGCCTGCGCCCGCGGACCTGGCTGCTGGCCGGGCTCGCCGTTGCGGCCGCAGCCGGCTGGCTGCTGGCGCTCGCCGGGGTCGGTGCGCGGGCGCGCGTGTTGCCCGCGGATCCGGCGTTGCTGCAGCCGCTGCCGCAGGCGCCGGCCGCCGCCGCACCGCGCCTGCTGCCGCTTGCCCGCTACGACGCCGCGGTCTCGCGGCCGCTGTTCGCCAACGACCGCCGCCCGCACCCGTTCGTGCTCGACGCCAGCGCCGACGGCGGCGAGGCGCGCGGCGGCTCGAGTTTCGAATACATGCTCACCAGCGTGCTGATCGCGCCTCCGCTGCGCCTGGCCATCGTCCAGCCCGAAGGCGGCGGCGATGGCATCCGCGTGCGCGAAGGCGCGTCGGCGGATGAATTCCCCGAATGGCGACTGGTCGAGCTGGCGCCGCGCAGCGCGGTCTTCGAAGGCCCGGGCGGCCGCCGCACGCTGGAACTGCGCACCTTCGACGGCACCGGCGGCGAACCGCCCAGCCACGCGCCGGGTGCCGCGCGCCAGCCGCCGCAGCCGCGTCCGGTCCCGCCATCGCCGGAAGACCCGATGGCCACGGACGCCGCCGAGCCGGCGCCAACCCAGGTGCAAAACCAGGCCGAGGCCATCCGCCAGCGCATCGAAGCGCGCCGCGCGCAAATGCGGCGGGAAGCCCTCCAGTCCACGGCCCCCGCCCGGAAACCCGTAGAGTCCGACCCATGACCCGCCATTCCACGACCGTCCGTTCCCTCGCTGCCGCCCTGCTGTGCGGGCTGCTGGCCGCCTGCGCCAGCGTCGGGCCGCCGACGATCCAGCGCGGCGCCGATCCGCTGGCCGGGCGGGCGCCGCCGCCGGCCACGGTCGTCGCGGGCGACGCCGCCGCAGCGGCAGCGGACGAGGGTCCGGTACCGGTGGTGCGCCGCGGCACCGGCCGGGTGATCGACGTCGACGCGGCCAGGACGCCGCTACCCAGCCTGGCCGGCACCACCGGCGCGGCCAGCTTCAACTTCGAGGGCGAGTCGCTGCACGTCGTGATCAAGTCGATCCTCGGCGACATGCTCGGGCAGAACTACATCGTCGCCCCCGGCGTCTCCGGCACCGTGACCATCTCCACGCAGAAGCCGGTGAGCCCGGCCGAGGCGCGCGACATGCTGGAGATGATCCTGGGCTGGAACAACGCGCGCATGGTGTACAGCGGCGGGCGCTACAACATCGTGCCCGCCGACCAGCCGCTGGACGGCAGCGTCGCCCCGCGCACCGGCCCGGCGGCGAGCGCCCGCGGCTGGGAAACACGGGTGGTGCCGTTGCAGTTCATCTCGGCCACCGAGATGGAGAAGATCCTGCAGCCGTACGCGCGGCCCAATGCGATCGTCAACGTCGACGCCGGGCGCAACGTCATCACCGTCGCCGGCTCGCGCCTGGAACTGGAGAACTACCTGCGCACGATCGACGTTTTCGACGTGGACTGGATGGCGTCGATGTCGGTCGGCGTGTTCCCGCTGCAGTCCGGTCGCGCCAGCGACGTGGTCGAGGACCTGGAGAAGGTGTTCGGCGAACAGAGCAAGTCGCCGGTCGCGGGCATGTTCCGCTTCATGCCGCTGGAGGCGGCGAACGCGGTGATGGTGATCACCCCGCAGGCGGCGTACCTGGACCAGATCGGCGAATGGCTGGAACGCATCGACGGCGCCGGCGCCGGCCTGCAGCTGTTCTCCTACGAGCTCAAGTACGTCAAGGCCAAGGACCTGGCCGATCGCCTGGCGGAAGTGTTCGGCGGCAGCGGCAGCCGCAACGGCCGCGGTGGCGGCGGCCTGATGCCCGGCCTGCAACCGACGGAAATCCGCGATGGCGGCATCGAAGGCGATTTCACCAGCAGCGCGGCGGTCGGCGGCGGCACCAACCGCAGCGACGGCGACGTCGGCGGCGGCCTGGGAGAGGGCACGCTGCAGCTGGATCCCTACCAGCCCGGCAATGGCGCCGTGACCCTCAACGTGGACGGCGACCAGGTCGGCGTGTCGGCGGTGGACGAGACCAACACGCTGCTGGTGCGCTCCACGGGCCAGGCCTGGCGTTCGATCCGCGACGTCATCGAGCGCCTGGACGTGATGCCGCTGCAGGTGCACATCGAGGCGCAGGTGGCCGAGGTGCAGCTCACCGGCGACCTGCGCTACGGCGTCAACTGGTTCTTCGAACAGGCGGTGGACACGCCGCTGGAAGAGGGCGGTGCCGGCTTGCCCAGCGCGCTCGGCCGCGGCATCTGGGGCGACATCGCCGGCAGCATCCGCCCGGCCGGCGCCACCAACCCGGGCCTGGCCTGGACCTTCCTCGGGCGCAACGCCGCGGCGGTGATCAGCGCGCTGGACGAGGTCACCGACGTGCGCCTGCTGCAGTCGCCATCGGTGCTGGTGCGCAACAACGTCGAGGCCACCCTCAACGTCGGCACCCGGATCCCGATCCAGTCGGTGTCGTTCTATCCTGGCGGCGACGGCAGCACCTACAGCCAGGTGCAATACCTGGACACCGGCGTGATCCTGAAGGTGCGCCCGCGCGTCACCCGCGACGGCATGGTGTTCCTGGACCTGGTCCAGGAGGTCAGCTCGCCCGGCGCGGTGCCGTCGAGCTGCGCATCGAGCGCGGCCAACTGCAACGTGCCGATCAACACCCGCAGGCTGAAGACCGAGGCCGCGATCCAGAGCGGCGACACCGTGCTGCTCGCGGGGCTGATCAGCGAAGGCACGGACAAGGGTTCTTCCGGCGTGCCCGGGCTGAGCCGGCTGCCGCTGATCGGCTCGCTGTTCGGCAGCCAGCACCAGGGCAGCAATCGCAGCGAAGTGATCATCCTGCTGACGCCACAGATCGTTCGCGATCCCGCGGAGTCGCGCGACCTCACCGACGAGTACGGCCGCCGCTTCCGCGCGATGGAGCCGCTCTACCGGCAGCCGCCGCGGCAGTGACGACGATGGCGTCGCATGCGCTGCCGGTGGTGCTGCTGCCGCTGGGCAGCGACGACGACGCGCTCGACGCCTGCCTCGCCGCGCTCGATGCGGGAACGCCCGCCGGCACCCGGGTGTGGTTGGCCGACGATGCGCAGGCCGGGCCGCGCGGCCTGGCGATCGTCGAACACTGGCTGCAACGCACTGCGCTGGCCGCGGACTACAGCCGCCGCCAACGCGGCATCGGTGAAGTCGCCCACCTGGAAGAAGCCCTCGCGGCCTGCGGCGACGCCGACGTCGTCGTGCTCGCCGCCGACGCGATCCCGGCGCCGGGCTGGTTGCAGCAGTTGTCCGCGTGCCTGGCGCGCGATGCAGCCATCGCCACCGCGACACCATGGTGCAACGCCGGCGAAGCCGCGGCCTGGCCGAGCATCGGCGAAGTTTCACCGGTGCCGGCGGACCTCGCGCGCATCGCCGAGGCGTGCGCGGCGATGCCGCCGCGGCACCCGGAACTCCCCACCGCGATCCCGCACGCGGTTGCATTGCGCGGCAGCGCGCGCCGCCGCGCCGGCGGCCTGGATGCAGCCAGTTATGCCTCGTGGTACGCGGCGCTCGCCGACCTGTCGTTGCGCGTGGCCGGCATGGGCTGGCGGAATGCCTTGTGCGAAACCGCCTTCGTCGCGCGCGGCGGCGAAGGCGTGCCCGACGACGGCGACCTCGACCTGCTGGCCGCGCGCTGGCCGGGCTGGCACGCGCGGCTCGCCGCGTTCCTGATGGAGGATCCGCTGGCCGCGCTGCGCACGGAGCTGTCCCGGCGCCTGGCCGATGCCGGCGGACCCCAGGCGCAGGCGCAACTGCCCTTCACGGAGGCACGATGAACACCCCGGAGGCGGGCATCGCCGCCATCGTGGTCACGCATTGCAGCGGCTCGACCATCGACGCCTGCCTGGCGCGGCTGCGCGCGGCCCATGGCGTCACCGCGATCCGCGTGGTGGACAACGCTTCCGAGGACGACACGGTGGCGGTGGTGCAACGACACGCGGCCGCCGACGAGCGGCTGCGCTTCGTCGCCAATCCGGACAATCCGGGATTCGCAACGGCCTGCAACCAGGGCGTAACCCACCTCGACGATGCCGCCGCCGGCTGGCTCGTGTTCGTCAATCCCGATTGCCTGGTGGAAGCGGACACGCTGGCGCGGCTGCGCGCGCACGCGGCGGTGCCGGAGAAGGACGCATTGCTCGGTGCCGACCTCGTCGATGCCGACGGCGTGCCGGACGGCGCGGCGCGACGGCGCGACCCGGACTTCCTGGCGATGTTGCGGCACCCCTCGGCGATGAAGCTGGAGGTGCCGCGCGAACCGATGGGCGCACTGCAGCCGGTGGACGCGGTGTCCGGTGCGCTGATGGTGCTGCCGCGCAGGTTGTTCGAGCGCATCGGAGGCTTCGACGCGGGCTACCGGCTGCACGCGGAGGACCTGGACCTGTGCCGTCGCGCACGCGAGGCGGGCGGCCTGGTCGCGGTGGCCAACGACGTGCGCGTGATGCACCTGCGCGGCGTGTCCTCGCGCGCGCGGCCGCTGTTCGTCGAATGGCACAAGCACCGCGGGCTGTGGCGCTACTTCCGCAAGTTCGAAGCCCCGCGCCGCGGCCCCCTCGTCCGCGCCGCCGTTTTCCTCGCGATCGCCCTGCATTTTCCGATTGCGATTGCCAAAAAGCTCTTTTGACGCGGATAGAAGCGGACCAGGAAGAATTTACATATCTGGCTTCATCCGCGTAGATCGTTTTTCTGATCCGCCCTGATCCGCGTCCAAAGTATCTAACGGTAGCTGTTGATCTCGTCGCGGAGGGCCTGGGCGGCGGTGGCGGCGGCGGTGGCGTAGTCGTCGCCACTGGAGGCGTAGAGGATGGCGCGGGAGGAGCTGACCACGAGGCCGGTGCCATCGGCGGTCTTCGCGTTGGCGACGACCGCTGCGACGTCGCCGCCCTGGGCGCCGACGCCGGGGACCAGGAACGGCAGGTCGCCAACCACGGCGCGGACCTCGTGCAGCTGCTCCGGCCAGGTCGCGCCCACCACCAGCATGCAGTTGCCCAGCGTGTTCCACTCCCGGGCCACGGTCTCGGCCACGTGCTGGTACAGCGGCAGGCCGTCGGCGGCGACGATGTCCTGGAAATCGGTCGCGCCGGGATTCGAGGTGCGGCACAGCACCACCACGCCCTTGTCGCCGCGCTCCAGGAACGGCAGCAGCGAATCGCGACCCAGGTACGGGTTTGCCGTGACTGCGTCGGCGCGGTAGCGATCGAAGGCTTCGGCGGCGTAGTGCCGGGCGGTCGAGCCGATGTCGCCGCGCTTGGCGTCCAGGATCACCGGGATGCCCGGGTGCGCATCATGGATGTGCGCGACCAGCCGTCGCAGCGCGCCTTCGGCGGCCAGCGCGGCGAAGTGCGCGATCTGCGGCTTGAAGCAGCAGGCGAACTCCGCGGTGGCGTCGACGATGTCGCGGCAGAAGCCGAACACCGCGTCCTCGTCCCTGGCGAACCTGGCCGGGAACTTCGCCGGCTCCGGATCCAGCCCCACGCACACCAGCGAATTCGCCTTGTCCCACCTGCGCCGCAGCGCCTCCATGAAGTTCATGCCGGGTCTCCCTTGATTTTTTGCCACGGATTACACGGATGAACACGGATAGAGCAAAACAATATCAAAAGGCTTTATCCGTGTTCGTCCGTGTTCATCCGTGGCTGAAACGCTCTTGGCTTATTTCAGCGCCTTGAAGCGGAGGCGGTGGGGGCCGGCGTCGTCGCCGAGGCGGCGCTTCTTGTCTTCCTCGTATTCGCGGTAGTTGCCCTGGAAGAACTCGACGTGCGAGTCGCCCTCGAAGGCGAGGATGTGCGTGGCGATGCGGTCCAGGAACCAGCGGTCGTGCGAGATCACGAAGGTGTTGCCCGGGAACTCGAGCAGCGCGTCTTCCAGTGCGCGCAGGGTCTCGATGTCGAGGTCGTTCGACGGTTCGTCGAGCAGCAGCACGTTGCCGCCCTGCAGCAGCGTCTTGGCCAGGTGCAGGCGGCCGCGCTCGCCGCCCGACAGCGTGCCGACCATCTTCTGCTGGTCCTGGCCCTTGAAGTTGAAGCGGCCGATGTAGGCGCGCGACTGGATTTCGATGCCGTTGATGTTGAGGATGTCGGCGCCGCCGCTGACTTCCTGGAACACGTTGTGGTTGCCCTCGAGCTTGTCGCGGCTCTGGTCGACGTAGGCGATATTCACCGTCGGGCCCATTTCGATCGTGCCCGAGTCCGGCTTCTCCTGCCCGGTGATCATCTTGAACAGGGTCGACTTGCCGGCACCGTTGGGGCCGATGATGCCGATGATCGCGCCCGGCGGCGCGATGAAGCTCAGGTTGTCGATCAGCAGGCGGTCGCCGAAGCTCTTGGAGACGTTCTTGAACTCGATCACCTTGCTGCCCAGGCGCTCGCCCGGCGGGATGAAGATCTCGTTGGTCTCCTGGCGCTTCTGGTAATCGACCGACTGCAGCTCCTCGATCCGGGCCAGGCGCGCCTTGCCCTTGGAGCGGCCGCCCTTGGCGTTGCTGCGCGCCCACTCGAGTTCCTTGGCGATGGCCTTCTGCCGCGCCTTCTCGGTGGATTCCTCGCGCTTGAGCCGGTCTTCCTTCTGCACCAGCCACTCGGTGTAGTTGCCCTTCCACGGGATGCCGCGGCCGCGGTCGAGCTCGAGGATCCACTCGGCGGCGTTGTCGAGGAAGTAGCGGTCATGGGTCACCGCGACCACGGTGCCGGTGTAGCGCGCCAGGAACTGCTCCAGCCATTCCACGGATTCGGCGTCGAGGTGGTTGGTCGGTTCGTCGAGCAGCAGCATGTCCGGCTTCTGCAGCAGCAGGCGGCACAGCGCCACGCGGCGCTTCTCGCCGCCGGAGAGCTTGCCGATCACGGCGTCCCACGGCGGCAGGCGCAGCGCGTCGGCGGCCACTTCCAGCTGGTTTTCCAGGGTGTGGGCGTCGCCCGCGGCAAGGATCGCCTCGAGCCGCTCCTGTTCCTTGGCCAGCGCGTCGAAATCGGCGCCTTCCTCGGCATAGGCGGCGTATACCTCGTCCAGCCGCGCCTGCGCCTGCAGGATTTCACCGACGCCTTCCTCCACCGCTTCGCGCACGGTCTTCTGCGGGTCCAGCTGCGGCTCCTGCGCCAGGTAGCCGACCTTGATGCCCGGCTGCGGCCGCGCCTCGCCGTTGAAGTCGGTATCCACGCCGGCCATGATCTTGAGCACGGTCGACTTGCCCGCGCCGTTCAGGCCGAGCAGGCCGATCTTCGCGCCCGGGAAGAACGACAGCGAGATGTCCTTGATGATCTGGCGCTTGGGCGGAACGACCTTGGAAACGCCGTTCATGGTGTAGATGTACTGCGACATTGGAGCTCCGTCAGGACGAGCGGCGGCGCCTGCGCGAGGGCAGGGCCGGAAGAATCGGGATGCCGCCGATTATAGGCGTTCGGGCGTGTTCAGGCCTGTCCGCCAGCCAACTGCAGCGCCAGGCTGCCCAGCGCGACCGCGGCCCAGACCCCGAGCCCGAGCAGGATCGGGCGCGCACCAGCGGCGCGCATCCTGCGCAGGTCCGCCGACAGGCCGATCGCGGCCAGCGCCAGCACCATCATCGCCACCGCGGCGACGTGCAGCCAGGGCAGCCACGCGGCGGGGACAAGGCCCACGGTGCGCAGCGCCGACGCCACCAGGAACCACAGGATGAACCACGGGAACACCTTGCCCAGGCGGGGCCGCGGCGCGCCCGCGGTGTCGCCGCCGCGCTCGCCGCGCCAGGCGACCAGCGCCGCGAGGACGACGCAGATCGGCACGATCATCGTCGCGCGGGTCAGCTTGACGATGGTGGCGTAGTCGCCGGCGGCCGCGCTGTAGGCATATCCCGCCGCGACCACCGAGGAGGTGTCGTTGATCGCGGTGCCGGCCCACAGGCCGAAGCCCGCGTCGGACAGCTGCATCAGGTGGCCCAGCGCCGGGAACAGCAGCACCGCGACCAGGTTGAACAGGAAGATCGTCGAGATCGCGAACGCGGTCTCGTGGTCCTGCGGACGGATGATCGGCGCAACCGCGGCGATCGCCGAACCGCCGCAGATGGCGGTGCCGACACCGACCAGCACGGTCAGCTTGCCCGGCACGCGCAGCAGCCGCCCCAATGCCCAGGCCGAGAGGAAGGCCACCGCCAACGTGCCCAACATCACCGTGAGCGAATCGAGTCCGGTGCGCGCGACCTCGCCGAAGTCCAGGCCGAAACCCAGGCCGACGATCGACCACTGCAGCACCTTCTTGCCGGTGAAGCGGATGCCGGGATCGAAACGGGGGCCCGGCGCCAACACCGCACGCACCAGCACGCCGAGCACGATCGCGGCCACCGCGGCGCCCAGCAGCGGCGCAAGCGCGCCGATGCCCCACGCGGCCAATGCCACCAGCGCCGCCAGCCCGATTCCCGCGAAGATGCCCAAATGCCGTCCGCCAAGGCCGCCGGCCGTGCCGGCGAAGGTCGCCATTCTGCGGGCTCCCGGCGGCCCGCGACACCCCCCGCGGGCTACAATCGCGGGACCCCCGTCGACCCCATCCGGAGTGCCAGATGTTCCCGCGCGACGCCCGCATCGAAGGTTACGACCCCGAACTCGCCCAGGCGATCGCCGACGAGCGCCGCCGCCAGGAAGACCACGTCGAACTGATCGCCAGCGAGAACTACGCCAGCCCGCGGGTGATGGAGGCGCAGGGCAGCGTGCTGACCAACAAGTACGCCGAGGGCTACCCGGGCAAGCGCTACTACGGCGGCTGCGAATACGTGGACGTGGCAGAGCGCCTGGCCATCGAGCGCGTGAAACAGCTGTTCGGCGCCGACTATGCCAACGTGCAGCCGCATTCGGGCTCGCAGGCCAACCAGGCCGTGTACCTCGCGCTGCTGCAACCGGGCGACACGATCCTGGGCATGTCGCTCGCCCACGGCGGCCACCTTACCCACGGCGCCAAGGTCAACATCAGCGGCAAGCTGTTCAACGCCGTGCAGTACGGCGTCGACGACGAAGGCCTGATCGACTACGACGAAGTCGAGCGGCTTGCCGTCGAGCACAAGCCGAAGATGGTGGTCGCCGGCTTCAGCGCGTATTCGCAGGTCATCGACTGGGCGCGTTTCCGCGCCATCGCCGACAAGGTCGGCGCCTGGCTGTTCGTGGACATGGCCCACGTCGCCGGCCTGGTCGCCGCCGGCGCCTACCCGAACCCGGTGCCGCACGCGCACATCGTCACCTCGACCACCCACAAGACCCTGCGCGGCCCGCGCGGCGGCATCATCGTCGCCAGCCGCGCCGCCATGGGCGAGGCGGCCGACGAGATCGAGAAGAAGCTGCAGTCGATCGTCTTCCCCGGCATCCAGGGCGGCCCGCTGATGCACGTGATCGCGGCCAAGGCGGTCGCGTTCAAGGAAGCGCTGGAGCCGGAGTTCACCGCGTACCAGCAGCAGGTGGTGAAGAACGCCCAGGCGATGGCGAAGACCATCATCGCCCGCGGCTACAAGATCGTCAGCGGCGGCACGCGGAACCACCTGATGCTGGTCGACATGATCGGCAAGAACATCACCGGCAAGGACGCGGAAGCCGCGCTCGGCCGCGCCCACATCACCGTCAACAAGAATGCGGTGCCGAACGATCCGCAAAAGCCCTTCGTCACCTCGGGCCTGCGCATCGGCACCCCGGCCGTCACCACCCGCGGTTACAAGGAGCCCGATTGCGTGGCGCTGGCGAACTGGATCTGCGACGTGCTCGACAACCCCAACGACGGCAATGTCATCGCCGGGGTCAGGGACAACGTCACGAAGCAGTGCGCGCAGTTTCCGGTCTACGGCTAGGAGCAGGAGCGGGAACAGGGAACAGGGAACAGGGAATGGCGGGATTGGCGAGGTCGGGGGTGCAGGGAGGCACCCGGAGACATGGTTACGGATTTTCGTGATTTGCGGGTTTGGGAGGAGTCGATGGTATTGACCGAGCGCGTTTATGAGTTGGTCCGCGACTTTCCCGCGGACGAACGCTTCGGTCTTTCTTCACAGATCAAGCGTGCAGCTGTCTCGGTGCCTTCGTGCATCGCTGAAGGCAATGCGCGCCGCTCGACCCGCGATTACCTGCGCTTTCTTTCGATGGCCACCGGCTCGCTGGCCGAAGTGCAGACCCAGATCCTGCTGTCGGCCCGGCTCGGCTTCGCCGCGCCGGCCGCGGCTGACGCCTGCCTGGCCCAACACCGTTCCGTCGCTATGCTCTTGCAAGCCCTGGTCAAGTCGTTGAGGAGCAAATCCTCCCAAGTCGCGACCACCTGCAATTCCCCGTTCCCCGTTCCCCGTTCCCGCTCTTAACCATGCACTGCCCCTTCTGCCAGCACGCCGATACCCGGGTCATCGACTCCCGGGTGAGCGAGGACGGGGCGACGATCCGCAGGCGCCGCGAATGCGAGGCCTGCGGTGAGCGCTTCAGCACGCTGGAGACGATCGAACTCAAGTTGCCGGTGATCATCAAGAGCGACGGGCGCCGCGACCAGTTCGACGCGCGCAAGCTGCGCCAGGGCTTCGACCGTGCGCTGCAGAAGCGGCCGGTGGCGGAGGAGCAGATCGAGGCCGCGGTACGCGCGGTGGTGCACCAGCTGCGCATGACCACCGAGCGCGAGATCGCCTCGCGCCGGGTCGGCGAGTTCGTGATGGCCGAGCTGCGCAAGCTCGACCACGTCGGCTACGTGCGCTTCGCGTCCGTGTACCGCGCGTTCGAGGACGTGGCCGATTTCCGCGAGGAGCTCGACCGGCTGGAGCACGACCTGCCGGGCGAGGGCCAGTTGCCGCTGCTGGGCGCCGAGATCGTTCCGATCGACCGGCACGCCGAAAAGAAGAAGAAATGACCGAAGGTTTCCAGTTCTCCGCCACCGACCACGCGATGATGGCCCGCGCCCTGCGCCTGGCCGAGCGCGGCGCCTACACGACCAAGCCCAACCCGATGGTCGGCTGCGTGATCGTGCGCGACGGCGAGGTCGTCGGCGAAGGCTTCCACGAGCGCGCCGGCGGCCCGCACGCCGAGGTGTTCGCGCTGGAAGGCGGACGCGAGCGGGCGAAGGGCGCCACCGCCTACGTCACCCTCGAGCCGTGCTCGCACACCGGCAAGACCGGCCCCTGCGCCGACGCCCTGGTGGCTGCCGGTGTCGCGCGCGTGGTCGGTGCGATGGACGATCCCAATCCCAAGGTCAACGGCGGCGGTTACGGCAAGCTGCGCGAGGCCGGGGTGCAGGTCGAATCGGGGCTGATGGAACAGCAGGCGCGGGAGTTGAACCGCGGCTTCCTGTCGCGGATCGAGCGCGGCCGGCCGTGGTTGCGGGTGAAGCTGGCCACCAGCCTCGATGGCCGCAGCGCGCTGGCTTCGGGCGATTCGAAATGGATCAGCGGCGAACCGGCGCGGATGGACGTCCAGCACTGGCGTGCACGCGCCGGCGCGCTGCTCACCGGCGCCGGCACCGTGCTGGTGGACGACCCGCACCTGACCGTACGCCTGCCCGAAGGCGTGCCCTTCGTGCCGCCGCTGCGCGTGGTGCTCGACCCGGGCCTGGCCACCGTCGCCCGCGGCCACATCCGCGACGGCAGCGCGCCGACGCTGTACCTGCACGCGCCCGACGCGAAAATGCCGCGCGGGATCGACGCGCAACATGCGCACGTGCCGGTGCACGGTGGCCTGATCGACCTGCCGGCGGTGATGGCGCTGCTGGCCGAGCGGCAGGTCAACGAAGTGCAGGTGGAAGCCGGTGCGACCCTCGCCGGTGCGTTCCTCGCCGCCAGGCTGGTCGACGAACTGCTGCTGTACGTGGCGCCGGTGATGCTGGGCGAGCGCGCCCGGCCGCTGTTCGAAGGCTTGCACATCGACGAAATGACCGAGCGCCTGGCGCTGGATATCCTCGAGACCCGCCGCATCGGCGACGACGTGCGCGTGCTGCTGCGTCCGAAGTTCTGATGTTCACCGGTCTCGTCCAGGGTGTCGGCCGGTTGCTCGCGCGCGAAGCGCGCGGTGGCGATGCGCGCCTGCGCATCGCCTTCGGCACGCTCGACGCCGCCGACATCGCCCTGGGCGAAAGCATCGCGGTCAACGGGTGTTGCCTGACCGTGGTTTCATTCGACGCCGACGCATTCGAAGCCGACGCATCCAACGAAACCCTGGCACTCACCACGCTCGGCCGGTTGCCGGTGGGCGCCGCGCTCAACCTGGAGCGCTCGCTGCGCGCGGCCGATCGCATGGGCGGCCACCTGGTCAGCGGCCATGTCGACGGCATCGGCCGAGTGCTGGCGATCGAACCCGATGCCCGCGCGCAACGCTGGCGGTTTGCGGCACCGCCGCCCCTGCTTCGCTACATCGCGAAAAAGGGCTCGATCTGCGTGGATGGCGCCAGCCTCACCGTCAACGACGTCGACGCCGCGGGCTTCGAGGTCGCGCTGATCCCGCACACCGTCGCGCATACGGCTTTCGCTGCCACGCGCGCCGGCGACGCGGTCAACCTGGAAGTGGACCTGGTCGCCCGCTACGTCGAGCGTCTGCTGTCCGAACGGAGCAAAGAAGCATGAGTTTCGCCACCATCCCGGAATTGCTGGAGGAAATCCGCGCCGGGCGCATGGTCGTCATCGTCGACGACGAGGACCGCGAGAACGAAGGCGACCTGATCATGGCCGCCGAACTGGTGCGGCCGCAGGACATCAACTTCATGGTCACCCACGCGCGCGGACTGGTCTGCCTGTCGCTCACCCGCGAGCGTTGCCGGCAGCTGGGCCTGCCGCCGATGGTGCGCGACAACACCTCGCCGCACGGCACCAACTTCACCGTCAGCATCGAGGCGGCCGAAGGAGTCACCACCGGCATCAGCGCCTACGACCGCGCGCACACCGTGCGCACCGCGGTGCGACCCGACGCCAGCCCGGCCGACCTGTCCCAGCCCGGGCACATCTTCCCGCTGCAGGCGCAGCCCGGCGGCGTGCTCAGCCGCGCCGGCCACACCGAGGCCGCCAGCGACCTGGCGTTGCTCGCGGGCATGGAGCCGGCGGGCGTGCTGGTTGAAATCCTCAATGCCGACGGTTCGATGGCGCGGCGCCCGGAACTGGAAATCTTCGCCCGCGAGCATGGCCTCAAGCTCGGCTCGATCGAGGACCTGATCCGCCATCGGCTGGATACCGAGCACACGGTCGAACGCGTGGACGAACGCGAGATCGACACCGAGCACGGTTCGTTCCGGTTGTTCACCTACCGCGACCGGCTGAACGACGCGCTGCATTTCGCGATGGTGCGCGGCGAACCCGATGCCGCGATGCCGACGCTGGTACGGGTGCAGGTGCGGAACCTGCTGTCCGATGCCCTGCACTGGCGCCGCGGCGACTTCGGCCCCGCGGTCGGCGACGTGCTCGCGCGCATCGCCGCGGAGGATCGCGGGGCGCTGGTGCTGCTGGGCGAACCGCACCGCGGCGCGCCGGAACAGGCCGAGGCCCTGCTGGCCCGCCTGCGCGCACCACAGCCGGAAAGCGAAGGCGCCGGCGGCGCCCGCGTGGGCGCGCTGGCCGAATGGCGCCGCAACGGCGCCGGCAGCCAGGTCCTTGCCGACCTGGGCTACGGCAAGCTGCGCGTGCTGGGAACCCCGCGCCGGCAGGTCGGGCTGGCGGGATTCGGCCTGGAGGTCGTCGAGTACCTCCCGATGTAGCGCAGCGAACGGGCTTTTCGCGGCTTGCGCCGCTCCTACAGTAGACTGGCATGCCTTTCCCGACTTCCCTGCGCCATGCCGCATTTCGAAGGCGACCTGCGAGCTCCCGCGGGCGCCCGCTTCGCCATCCTCGCCAGCCGCTGGAACCCGCGCATCGTCGATGCGCTGGTCGCGGGCGCGCGCAAGGCGTTCATCGAGCACGGCGTCGAAGACGGCGCGGTGGACGTGGTCCGCGTGCCCGGTGCCTGGGAATTGCCGCTGGCGGCGGAACGGCTGGCGCGCGCCGGCGGTCACGCCGGGATCGTGGCACTGGGCTGCGTGGTCCGTGGCGACACCCGTCACTACGAGCAGGTGGCCGACGGTTGCGCGCAAGGGCTGATGCGCGTGGCGCTGGACCACGGCGTGCCCGTGTGCAACGGCGTGCTCGCGGTCGAGGCGCATGCCGACGCCGAGAAGCGCGCCGGTGGCAGCCACGGCAACAAGGGCGAGGAAGCGGCGATGGTGGCGATCGAAATGGCGCAGCTGCTCTCGCAACTGCCGGCGAAGGAGCAGGCATGAACCGGCGGCGCAATCCCGGTGGAATCGACCCGGTCCATCGTTCGCGCGCCCGTCGCCGCGCGCTGCAGGCGATCTATGCCTGGCAGATCGCCAGCGGCAGCGCGCAACAGGTGATCGCGCAGTTCGCCCACGAGCAGGCGAACGAGATCGCGGACCTCGAGTATTTCGAGGACCTCGTGCGAGGTGTGTTGCGGCTGGCACCGTCGCTGGACGAGTCGCTGTCGGCGTTCGTCGACCGCGACATGGACCAGGTGGACCAGGTCGAGCGCGCCGCGCTGCGGATCGCGGCCTACGAGCTGCTGCATCGCCCGGACATCCCGTACCGCGTGGTGATCAACGAGGCGATCGACAGCACCAAGCGTTTCGGCTCCGAACACGGCCACACCTACGTCAACGGCGTGCTCGACAAGGCCGCCGCGGAATGGCGCGCGCCGGAGTTCAACGCGCCACGCCGCTCGTAGGGGCACGGCCGGGCGCGACCGCCGTGGAATTCGCCCTCATCGACCGCATCCGCCGCCGCGTCGCCGAACGCGACGACGTGCCGCTTGGCATCGGCGACGACGCCGCGCTGCTGGCGGTGCCGCCGGGACACTGGCTGGCGGTGGCCACCGACACGCTCAACGACGGCGTGCATTTCCCCGCCGACACCCACGCCGCCGACGTCGGCTGGAAGGCGCTCGCGGTCAACCTGTCCGACCTGGCCGCGATGGCGGCGACGCCGGCGTGGGCAACATTGTCATTGTCGTTGCCCCACGCCGACGGCGACTGGCTCGAGGCCTTCCTCGATGGCTTCCTGGCACTGGCCGACGCGCATGGCGTCGCGCTTGTGGGCGGCGACACCACGCGCGGGCCGCTGTCGGTGTGCGTCACCGTGCACGGGCTGGTCGCCGCGGGGGGGGGATTGCGGCGCGCCGGAGCGCAAGCAGGCGACGACGTGTGGACGAGCGGCACGCTCGGCGACGCCGCCGCCGCGTTGGCGCAATGGCGCGCCGGCGGTGCGGCCGATCCCGGATTGCGCGCGAGGCTGGACCGGCCGGCGCCGCGAGTCGCCCTCGGCCGCGCGCTCCAGGGCCTGGCCAGTGCCGCGATCGACGTGTCGGACGGCTTGCTGGCCGACCTCGGCCACGTCTGCGCGGCCAGCGGCGTAGGCGCCGAAATCGAGCTCGCATCGCTGCCGGCGTCGCCGGCCTTGGCCGAGGACTTCACCGGGGACGCGCGCGCAGGCCTGCAGGCCTGCGGCGGCGACGACTACGAATTGTGCTTCACCGCCGCTGCGTCGCGGCGCGAAGCCATCGAGGCGATCGCCCAAGCGCTATCGCTGCCGCTCACGCGCATCGGCCGTATCGTCACCGGACGAGGCGTGCGCGCCCTGCGCGCGGATGCCAGCGAATGGCAGCCGGAACGCGCGGGCTACGTGCACTTCTCAGGGTAGGGTCTGCGCGCCGTTCGCGATCGCGTACATCGGCGCCAGCAGCGCGGCCTTCACCAGGAACCGGCTGCCGTCGCCGGCCAGTTGCGGCTGGGTCTCCATCGGGGCGTCGGCGTGCACGTCCGCCGCGGCGGGGAGCATGGGGAAGTCCAGCATCAGGTCCTGCGGCTCCGCCTGGCGGCCGGTGATCGCGGCGTAGAGCTGCGCGGCCATGATCGTGGACGAGGCGATGCTCGGGTGCGCGCCGTCGGACAGCACCTGGGCGATCGGGCGTCCGGCGGCGAAGTCGAACAGCGCGCCGGCGGCGGGCACGATCCGGATCGTCGCGCCGTCGCGCGCGATCCAGCGCGCGAAGCGCTGGTAGGTGTCGGCCGATATCTCCTTGCGTTGGCGCAGCTCCGCCGGGCCGCCCCAGTCGATGCCGCGAGGCCGCTGCCAGGTTTCCAGCAACAGCACCCGTGCGCCGCGATCCCGCGCCAGTTCGACGAACCCGCGGTGCGCGGCGGCGCTGCGCCTGCATACGGGATCCCGCTCGCTTCGGCGGACGCAGGAGAGCAGGCCGCCGAGTTCCTGCAGCACCACCACGTCCCACTCGCCGCCGCGCAGCGCCTCGGCGGCATGGCCATCGTCCCAGAGATCGTCGAGTTCGGCGCCGGGTATGGCGTAGGTGGCGGTCTGGATCACCGGGCCGCCGGGTTGCGAGGCGGCGACCGCCGCGACCATGCGGGGCAGGTTGTTGGTGTAGGTGAGGCTGTTGCCGATGAACATCACCCGTAGCGCGGGCGCCGGTTCCGTGGCGGGCGACGCCTCGGGTGCGTGCACTTGTGCCGGCGCGGCGAACGCCGCGGCGGCCAGTCCAAGGGTGGACAACAGGCGCACGATCACGTTCATGGCGGCAGGCCCGGGGTGGCGTGCCGCGAACTTACCAGTTTTCCGGGCGGGGACGCAGGCCCCGCCCGGGATGGCAGGCGTCAGCCGGCCTGTACTTCAGGGCAGCAACTTCCCGGGATTGAGGATCCCGGCCGGGTCGAACAGTCGCTTCAGGGCCTGCATGAGCCCCAGGGCCCCGGGATCGAGGGCGGTTTCCATGAAGTCGCGCTTGGCAAGGCCGATCCCGTGTTCGCCGGAAAGCGTGCCGCCCAGGTCCAGCGCCAGCGCGAAGACCCGTGGCATCGTTGCGGCAGCCTGCGCCGCCTGGGCAGCGTCGGCCGGGTCGAACAACAGGTTCACGTGCAGGTTGCCGTTGCCGGCGTGGCCGAAGGTCACGATCGGCAGCCGCGACTCCCGTGACAAGGCCTGGACTCCGCGCACCAGTTCGGGAATGCGCGACACCGGCACCACCACATCCTCGTTGATCTTGCCCGGCGCCAGCTTGCGCAAGGCAGGGGACAAGGCCTTGCGCGCTGCCCACAGCCGTGCCCGGGCCGCTTCGTCCGCGGCTTCCTCCAGCGCCAGCAGGCCTTCGCCGGATGCCGCGCGGCCCAAGGCTTCGATCGCCGCGGGCAGGGTGCCGGCCTCGCCGTCGGCCTCGATCATCAACAGCGCGCCGGCTTCCGCGGGCAGATCGACTCCACCGCCCTCGCGCGCCAATCGCACGCACTCGCCATCCATGAACTCGAGCATCGAGGGTGTCACCGGTTGCGCCATCAATCGCGCCACCGCGGCCGCCGCCGAATCGACATCGCGATAGAGCGCGCGCATGGCGCGACGCGCCGCCGGCAACGGAGTCAGCCTGAGCGTCGCCTCGACGATCAGGCCAAGCGTGCCCTCGCTGCCGACCAGCAGGCGCTGCAGGTCGTAGCCGGTCGAACCCTTGGTGGTGGCGCTGCCCAGTCGCACCAGTTCGCCGGTGCCGGTGACCACGGCAAGTGCGAGCACGTTGTCGCGGCTGGCGCCGTACTTCACCGCGCGCGGACCGCCGGCGTTGCAGGCGAGATTGCCGCCGACGGTGGAAAAGTCGGCGCTGGTGGGATCGGGCGGCCAGAACAGGCCGTCCGCCTGCAGCGCGCGTTGCAGCGTGCCGTTGAGCACGCCCGGCTCGACGATCGCGCAGCGATCCCCGGGCCGCACTTCGAGGATCCGGTCCATGCGTTCGAACGAAACGACCACACCGCCGGCGACCGGCACCGAGGCGCCGGTGGTGTTGGTGCCGCGGCCGCGCGCCACCAACGGAACGCAGTGCTCCGCGCATGCGCGCACCACCGCGACCACCTGCTCGCGGGTGGTGGGCAGCGCGACCGCCCACGGCACCGAGAGAAGACGCGAATTGTCATAGCCGTAGACCAGGCATTCGGCCGGATCGCGGCGCCAGCCGTCGCCCAGCAGCGCGGCCATGGCCTGGTGCATCGTGTCGGGAAGGGTAGCCACGGCCTCAATCGTCCGCGCGGAAGGCGTCGCGGATCCAGCGCAGGCCCGGTTGCGCGGGATCGCCGCTGGCTTCCACCACGTCGAAGCGGCACGCGGCGTCGGGACAGCCTTCGCGAACCAGGTAGAGCTGCGCCGCCTGCAACAGCTTGCGTCGCTTCCAGCCGTCGATCGATGCGGCGCCGCCACCGTGCCCGTCGCCGGCGCGATAGCGCACCTCGACGAACACGAGCACCTCGCCGAGGCGGTCGCGGTCGCGCATCACCAGGTCGAGTTCGCCGCAGCGGTAGTTCACGTTGGCGGCGACGAACCCCAAGCCGGCGGCGACCAGGTGTTCGCGCGCGGCCTGCTCCACGAGCGCGCCACGCGCACGAAGATCAGGACGCGCGGCGGCTTCAGCCGCCGGCATTGGCCAGCGGCCGGGTGGTGCTGCCGTCGTGGGTCGACCACGCCGGCGTCCGCAACACGTTGCCGAAGCCGTCAATCCGCAGGTCGCCGGTGGCGCCCGGAATGCTGGCGTTGCCATCGCGGACCAGGCGTTCGAGGTAGGCCGTGAGCAGCCAGGCATCGTGGCCGAAAGCGAACAGCCGCTGCGCGCCGCCGCGAGCGCTGGCGACCATGGATGCCGCCGTCGCCGCCGACGGCAGTCCGGCGATGCCCCGCACGCCCCAGGCATCGCTGGGGAATGCGATGCCGTCCAGCGCATGGCCTTCGGTGACGTCGCTCCGCGCCGAAGCCAGCTGCGAAGTCGCGACCAGCTGCTTGCCGGCGAGGCCGGCCGTGGCGAACTGCGGCACCAGCGCCGCGGCCTGGCGCGGACGCACGGCCATGAACACGGCATCCACGCCGCCTTCGCCGGCGGCCGCGGTGGCAAGCGCGGTGCCCATGTCCACCGGCTCCGCTGCGACCGCCAGTTCCGCCACGACCACGCCGCCGCGCTGTTCGAACTGCTCGCGGAACGCAGCCACCGCGCGGCGCATGCCGTCGTCGGCATCGGCGAGCACCAGCGCCCGGCGGGCGTTGCGCGCAAGCAGGAAATGCGCGGCGGCGATGCCGTCGTCCTCCGGCGCCAGCGAGAAACTGGCGCTGCCCGGCGGCGGTGTTTCGGAAGCACGATTGAGCGCCAGCACCGGGACCGGCAACTGCGCGCGGCGGAACAACGCAGCCACCTCGTCGCGGCCCAGCGGACCGAGCACGTAGTCGGCGCCATCGGCAACGGCGCGATCGTAGGCGGCGACGGCGCCGCCGACGGTATCGTAGAAGCGCAGGTCCGGGCGTCGGCGCTGTTCGGCGTAGTAGCCGGCGAGCAGTCCGTCGCGCACCGGCAATGCCGCCGCGGACAGGTTGCCGGTGAGCGGCAGCAGCACGGCCAGCTTCAGCGGCGGGCGGTATCCGTCGGCGGCCGCGGGCGGGCGGCTGCCGGCATCGAACGGCGCGGTGCTGCGCGCGAACGGCCGCGGCAGCGGCAGGCCGCGGTTGAGCAACGCGCGCCCGGCGAAGTCGTACAGCGGATCGCCCTCCGGCATCGACGCCGCTTCGCGCGCCAGGGTGGCGTCGTCGAGCGTCGCCAGCAGGCGGTCGATCTGCGCGGCGGTGGATGCGCGTTCGGCCTGCGGCAGCGACGGCAGCGCCGCGGCCAGGGCCGACGCCTGCGCCACCGCGGCCGGCCGCGATGCCACCGGCGCAGTAGTGCGCACGGTGGTGCTGGTGCAGGCCGCCACGCACAAGGCGAGCAGCAGCGGCAGCAATGTCCTGATCGCCATGGCGCCAGCGCTCTTCCGGGAACCGGTTACGATTCTAACCATGCGCGCCAGCGGGCGCCGTGGAGGTCGAATGGCAGTCGACGCAAGGGGTGGCGGGGCCGCGGGCAGTCGTGCGGCCGGGACGCTGCACGTGGTGGCGACGCCGATCGGCAATCTCGGCGACCTGTCGCCGCGCGCGATGGAAGTGCTGGCCTCGGTCGCCGCGGTCTGCGCCGAGGACACCCGCCGCACCCGCCAGCTGCTGGCGCATGCGGGCATCGAGCAGCCGCTGCTGCCGTTGCATGAACACAACGAGGAGGCGCACGCGGCGCGGCTGGTGGCGCGGATGCTGGACGGCGATTCGCTGGCGTTGGTGTCGGACGCGGGCACGCCGCTGGTGAGCGACCCCGGCTTCCGGCTGGTGCGGGCAGCGCGCGCTGCGGGCCTGCGAGTCAGCCCGGTGCCGGGCCCATGCGCGTTCGTCGCCGCGCTGAGCGTCGCCGGCCTGCCCAGCGACCGCTTCGTGTTCGAAGGCTTCCTGCCGTCCAGGGCCGCCGCGCGGCGCGAACGCCTTTCGGCGCTGGCCAGCGAAACGCGGACCCTGGCGTTCTACGAATCCTCGCACCGGATCGAGGAGGCGCTGGCCGACATGCGCGACGCGTTCGGCGGCGATCGCGGCGCGGTGCTCGCGCGCGAACTGACCAAGGTGTTCGAGACGGTGCTCGACGGCGACCTGGATGCGCTCGCCGCGCGCGTCGCGGCCGACGCCGACCAGCGCAAGGGCGAATTCGTGGTCCTGGTCGCCGGCGCCGGCACCGACGAGGACGCCCGCATCGCCGAGGGCCGCCGCCTCTACGCCAAGCTCGGCGAACACCTGCCGCCCTCCACCGCCGCGAAATTGGCCGCCGAGTTGTCGGGGGCGCCGCGGAAGGCGTTGTACGGGGGAACTACAGCGGGAACGGGGAACGGGGAACAGGGAATGGGAGAGTCCGGATAGTCGGCGCCCGGCGACCCCCCATTCCCTGTTCCCCGTTCCCGCTCTTCATTCCCGCTCTCGCTCCAGAAGTGGCGGAGCCGGCCGATAAGCCGGGTTTTGTCGTGGGCAACCATTCCTCTGGGCGCAGCGTCACCGCTACGCTCAAGCAGCCTACCCGGACCCGACGCGGGCAACGTCATGGGGTCCCTATTTGGCCTTGCTCCCGGTGGGGTTTGCCGTGCCGGCCTGTTGCCAGGCTCGCGGTGCGCCCTTACCGCACCATTTCACCCTTGCCACGCACGTCTTGCGACGCCGTTCGGCGGTATCTTTCTGTTGCACTTTCCGTCGGCTCGCGCCGCCCAGGCGTTACCTGGCACCGTGCCCTGTGGAGCCCGGACTTTCCTCGACACCCCCGAAAGGGCACCGCGATTGCCTGGCCGGCTCCGCCGCGCGCAGTGTACGCGCCCGGAGTTGAACGCGGACCCCTTCACATGACCTTGATCTCAGATTTTGAGACAAAACAGCAGCTTGTGGATAAAGCTTTAACAAGTCTCTGAAGTTTCGCGCAAGTCATTGACGCCATTGGCGAAAATTGCCGCTGAAAGTTGTTGACAACCCTCCGGGCCACTCCTAAGGTGGCGACTTGTGGGAAAACCGGGAAATTGGTGGTTTTCCTTGGTCGCAAACCCGCCTGAGACGGGGGCAACGGACAGGCAATGTTCCAGGGCGAGACCGCCATCACCATCGATGACAAGGGCCGGCTGGCGATTCCGACCAGTTACCGGGACGCCATCGCGCGCGAGGCCGGCAATCGCCTGGTGTTCACCTACAACCCGTTCGAGTCCGGCTGCCTGTACCTGTACCCGCACGCGGTCTGGGAAAAGGTCCGCGACCAGGTCAACGCCCTGCCGCGCACGCGCCACGTCAACCGGCAGATGCAACTGAAGCTGGTCGGCGCCGCGGCGTTCGTCGAGCCCGACGGCAGCGGCCGCATTTCGATCCCCGCGTCCCAGCGCAACGCCAGCGGCCTCGAGAAGAAGGCGGTGCTGCTGGGCATGGGCGACAAGTTCGAACTCTGGAGCGAGCAGGCGCACCTGGCGCAGATCCGGCAGACGCTCAGCGATGCCGACCTGGGCGACGGGTTGCTCGAGCTGCAGCTATGACGGTCGGTGGCCCCGGGGCCGCTCCCCGCACAGGCCACCTTCCGGTGCTCTTCGACGAGGTCATGGAAGGCCTCGCGGTGAAGTCGGACGGAACGTACCTGGATGGCACGTTCGGGCGTGGCGGCCATGCGCGCGGCGTGCTGGGCAAGCTCGGCCCGGGGGGACGGTTGTTGCTGATGGACAAGGATCCCGAGGCGATCGCCTGCGCCGAGCGCGAGTTCGGCGGCGATCCCCGCGTCGCCATCCGCCGCGGCAGCTTCGCCGAGCTGGCGCACTGGGACGCGACCGACGCCGGCCTGGACGGGGTGCTGTTCGACCTGGGCGTTTCCTCGCCGCAGCTGGACGTGGCCGCGCGCGGCTTTTCCTTCGGCAAGGATGGCCCGCTGGACATGCGCATGGACCCCGACGCCGGCGAAAGCGCGGCGCAGTGGCTGGCGCGTGCAGAAGCCGACGAGATCGCCGGCGTGCT
This sequence comes from Lysobacteraceae bacterium, assembly GCA_004297225.1. Taxonomy (GTDB): domain Bacteria; phylum Pseudomonadota; class Gammaproteobacteria; order Xanthomonadales; family Xanthomonadaceae; genus Cognatiluteimonas. The sequence goes on from SCUI01000006.1 coordinate 30,637, forward strand.
GTGGCAATACGGCGAGGAGCGGCAGTCGCGGCGCATCGCCCGCGCCATCGTCGCCGCGCGCGCGCAGGAACCGATCACGCGCACCGCGCAACTGGCCGAGGTGGTCGCGTCGGTGATGCCGCGCGGCAAGGACAAGATCCATCCCGCCACGCGCAGCTTCCAGGCGATCCGCATCTTCATCAACCGCGAGCTGGCCGACCTGGAGTCGGGCCTCGAGGCGGCGGTCGCGCGGCTCAAGCCAGGCGGTCGGCTGGCGGTGATCAGCTTCCATTCGCTGGAAGACCGCATCACCAAGCAGTTCATCGCCACGCGCGCGAAGGCGCCGCCCGCCAACCGCCGGTTGCCGCAGGCGCCGTCGTTCACGCCCACGCTGCGCGCCATCGGCGGCGCACGCAAGGCGGGCGAGGCCGAGCTCGCGGCGAACCCTCGCGCCCGCAGCGCCGTGCTGCGCGTGGCCGAAAAGCTGGCGGAGGCCGCATGACCGCGCGCCTGCTGCTCGCGCTGCTGATCGCCGCCAACGTCGCCAGCGCGGTCGGAGTGGTGTTCGCGCGCCACGAGCACCGGCAGCTGTTCACCCGGCTGAGCAAGCTCGAGGCCGCGCGCGACGAACTCAACATCGAGTTCGGCCGCCTGCAGCTGGAGCAGGCGACCTGGGCCGAGAGCAACCGCATCGACCAGGTCGCGCGCACGCGCCTGGGCATGGTCTTCCCCGAGACCCGCGACATCGTGGTGGTGCGTCCGTGATCGGCCGCAACGTGCCCCGTGCAGGCAAGACCGGCAAGCCGGCGAAGCCCGCGCGCGTGCGCGGTCGCGGCGCCTTCGACCTGCGCCTGCGCCTATTGCTGGTCACCGGCACGCTGGGCCTGTGCTCGCTGGCGCTGGTCGGCCGCGCGGTCGACCTGCAGCTGATCGATGACGACTTCTACCGCCAGCAGGGCGACGCGCGCTTCCTGCGCGAGATCCCGATCCCCACCTCGCGCGGCATGGTCACCGACCGCAACGGCGAGCCGCTCGCCGTGTCCTCGCCGGTGGAATCGATCTGGGCCAATCCGCAGGAACTGCTCAAGCACCCGGCGCAATTGCCGCGGCTGGCGCAGGCGCTGGACGTGGATGCCGAGCAGCTGACGCGCCGGCTGAGCCAGCGCAGCGACAAGGAATTCGTCTACCTCAAGCGCCGGATCAACCCGGACGAGGCGAAAACGATCCTGGCGCTCGACATCCCGGGCGTGGCCACGCAGCGCGAGTTCCGCCGCTTCTACCCGCAGGGCGAAGCGCTGGCCCACGTGCTGGGCTTCACCAACATCGACGATCGCGGCCAGGAAGGCATCGAACTGGCGTTCGACGACTGGCTGCGCGGCGAGCCCGGCGCGAAGAAGGTCATTCGCGATCGCCGCGGCCGCATCGTCGAGAACGTGGACCTGGTGCGCCCCGCGCAACCGGGCCGCGACCTCACGCTGTCGATCGACCGCCGCATCCAGTACCTCACCTACCGCGAACTCAAGCGCGCGGTGCTGGAGACGGGCGCCAGCAGCGCGTCCGCCGTGGTCCTGGACGTGGCCACCGGCGAAGTGCTGGCGATGGCGAACGTGCCGTCCTACAACCCGAACGCGGTCGACGGCAGCCATCGCGAGGCCCGCCGCAACCGCGCGGTGACCGACGTGATCGAACCCGGTTCGACGATGAAGCCGGTGACGATCGCCGCGGGCCTGGCCGCGGGCGTGGTGACGCCGGGCACGCTGATCGACACCAACCCGGGCTGGATGCCGAACGGCCGCTATCGCACCACCGATACCCGCAACCACGGCGTGCTCACCGTCACCGGGGTGATCACCAAGAGTTCGAACGTCGGCGCGGCCAAGGTCGCGCACATGCTGCCCGACCAGGCGTACTACGAATTCGTCCACGGCTTCGGCTACGGCGAGGCGCCGGGCAGCGGGTTTCCCGGCGAATCCTCGGGCGTGTTGCCGGCGCCGGACGCGTGGAGCGGTACCACCAAGCAGACCATGTCCTACGGCTACGGCATGTCGGCCACGCCGCTGCAGATCGCCGAGGTATACGCAGCCTTCGCCAACGGCGGGCGCATGATCGCGCCGACGTTCGTCAAGGGCCAGCGCAACGACGCGAAGCAGGTGCTCGATCCGGTGATCGCGCATGAAGTGATGAAGATGATGCAGACCGTCACCGAGCCGGGCGGCACCGCCACCACGGCGGCGATCCTGGGCTACCACGTCGCCGGCAAGACCGGGACTTCGCGGATGGCCAGCGGCGGCGGCTACTCGCGCCGCTACGTGTCGGTGTTCGCGGGCGTGGTGCCGGTCGACAACCCGCGCTTCTCGATGGTGGTGGTGGTCAGCGAGCCCGATCCCAGCCGCCGCGGCTATTACGGCGGTTCGGTGTCGGGCCCGGTGTTCCACGACGTCATGCAGGGCGCGCTGCGGTTGATGGACGTGCCGCCGGACGATATCGGGACGTGGATCGCGGCGCAGGAGCGGAGCCAGAAGGCGGGAACGGGGAACGGGGAACGGGGAATGGTGGTGGCGAGGGCGCCGGAATGAGGCGCTCGATGCCGCTGTCCGCGCTGCTCCCGGAGGTTGCCGGCGTGCCGGGCGGCCTGGTTGTCTCCGGCTTGACGATGGACAGCCGCGAGGTCGCGCCGGGCGATGCGTTCTTCGCGATCGGCGGATTCGGGACGCATGGGCTGCGCTTCGTCGAGCAGGCGCGCGCCGCGGGCGCCGTCGCGATCCTGTTCGACCCGGATGCCACCGAAGGTTTGCCGGCGCCCACTGGTGAAATCGCTGTGCCGCGCTTGCGCGCGCGAATGGGTGCAATGGCCGATCAGTTCCACGGGCGGCCGTCGCATGCGATGACGATGGTCGGCGTCACCGGCACCAGCGGCAAGACCTCCACCGTGCAGCTGCTGGCACAGGCACTGGAGGCGCTGGGCCTGCGCGCCGGCACGATCGGTACGCTCGGCGCCGGCCTGCATGGCGACGTGCACGCGACCGGTTTCACCACGCCGCTGGTGCTGCGGATGCATGCGTTGCTCGCGCAGCTGCGCGACGCCGGCGCGCGGGCGGTGGCGATGGAAGTCAGTTCGCACGCGCTCGACCAGGGCCGCGTCGACGCGGTGCACTACGACGTCGCGGTCTTCACCAACCTCACCCGCGACCACCTCGACTACCACGGCGACATGGCCAGCTATGGCGCCGCCAAGGCGAAGCTGTTCGTGCGCGAGGGCCTGCGCGCGGCGGTGGTCAACATCGACGACGCCTTCGGCCGCGAGCTGCTGGGCAACCTGCCGGCCACCGTGCGCGGGCTCGGCACCAGCGCGCAGGGTGCGCAGTGCGACGTGCGCGCCGGCAACGTGGTCCTCGGCGGCGAGGGCATCGCCTTCGACCTGGTGCTCGGCGACGAGCATCGCAACGTGCATTCGCCGCTGCTGGGCCGCTTCAACATCGACAACCTGCTCGCGGTGGCCGGCGTGCTGCACGCGCTCGGCCACGATGCGGACGCGATCGCCGCCGTGCTGCCGCAACTGCAGCCGATCCCCGGGCGCATGAACCGCCTCGGCGGCGGCGCCGCGCCGCTGGTGGTCATCGACTACTCGCACAAGCCCGATGCCTTGCGCCAGGCGCTGGAATCGCTGCGCGGCCACCTGCAGGGGCGGCTGGTCTGCGTGTTCGGCTGCGGCGGCGAACGCGACCGCGGCAAGCGGCCGCAGATGGCGGCCATCGCCGAACAGGCGGCGGAAGTGGTGATCGTCACCGACGACAACCCGCGCGGCGAGGACGGCGACGCGATCGTGGCCGAGATCGTGGCCGGGTTCCGCGAGCCGGCGGCGGCGATCGTCGAACGCGACCGCCGCCGCGCGATCGAGCGCGCGATCGGCGCGGCCAGGGCCGGCGACATCGTGCTGGTCGCGGGCAAGGGACACGAGACCTACCAGGAAGTCGCGGGGGTCAAGCATCCTTTCGATGACCGCGCGGTGGCGCGCGAGGCGCTGGCGCGGCTGCATCCGGAGGCGCGCGCATGATGCCGCTGCCGCTCTCGCGCATCGCGCTGTGGGCCGGCGGACGGCTGCACGGCGCCGACGTCATGGTCGACGCTTTCGACACCGACACCCGCACCTTGAAGGCGGTCGGCAACAGCACCCTGTTCGTGGCGCTGAAGGGCGAACGCTTCGACGGCCACGACCACGTCGGCGGGGCTGCCGTGTCCGGTGCCAGCGCGGCGCTGGTCTCGCGCCTGGTGGACGTGCCGCTGCCGCAGGTGGTGGTCGCCGATACCGAGCGGGCGCTGGCCGCGATCGCCACGGCGATGCAGCAGGCGCGCCGCACCCGCGTCGCCGCGGTCACCGGCAGCAACGGCAAGACCAGCGTCAAGGCGCTGTTGCTGCCGATCCTGCAGCAGGCCGCCGGTCCCGGCGTGGCCTACGCCAACCCCGGCAACCGCAACAACGAGATCGGCCTGCCGCTGGCGGTGATCGACGCCCCCGAGGACGCGCGCTGTGCCGTCTACGAGATGGGCGCCGGCAAGCCCGGCGACATCGCCTATCTCACCGCGATCGCGCGGCCGGACGCCGCATTGGTCAACAACATCGCGCCGGCGCACCTGGAGCGCATGGGCAGCCTGCTCGGCGTCGCCGACACCAAGGCCGCGATCTACGACGCGCTGCCGCCTTCCGGCGTCGCCGTGATCAACGCCGATGATGCCTTCGCCCCGTATTTCGCCGAACGCGCGCACGGTCGCCGGCTGCTGCGCTTCGGCCTGGAAGCCAGCGCCGACGTCACCGCGCGCGACATCCGTGCCATCGACAGCGGCGATGCCGACGGTTCGCGTTTCACCCTGGTGACGCCGCAGGGCGAGATCGAGGTGGCGGTGGCGTTCCCGGGTCGCCACAACGTCCGCAATGCGCTGGCCGCGGCCTCGCTGGCGCTGGGGATGGGCGCCTCGCTGCAGGACATCCGCGACGGCCTCGCGGCGGCGCGGCCGGTCGCCGGTCGCCTGGTGCGCCATCGCCTGCGCGGCGGCGCGCTGCTGGTGGACGACAGCTACAACGCCAATCCCGGGTCGCTCAATGCCGCGATCGAATGGCTGGCGACGCTGCCCGAAGCCTGGCTGGTGCTGGGCGACATGCGCGAGCTCGGCGACGACGCGCGCGCGCTGCATGCCGAGGGCGGCCGGCGGGCGAAGGCCGCCGGCATCGCACGGCTGTACGCGCTGGGCGAACTCAGCGCGGCGGCGGTGGAGGCGTTCGGCACCGGAGCGCGCCTGTTCGACAGCCACGGCGCGCTGGCACGCGCGCTGCAGGCCGACCTCGTGGGAGTTGCGCAACCACCCACCATCCTGGTCAAGGGCTCGCGCGGCAGCGCGATGGACACGGTCGTCAAGGCACTGCTCGAAGGGGACGCGAACGATGCTGCTTGAACTCACCCGTTGGCTGGAGCAGCTGCAGAGCCTGTTCGGGCTGTTCGGCTACCTCACCTTCCGCGGCATCCTCAGCGCGCTCACCGCGCTGGCGCTGTCGCTGTGGTGGGGCCCGGCGATGATCCGCAAGCTCGCCGAATTCAAGGGCCAGCCGATCCGCCAGGAAGGCCCGAAGAGCCATTTCTCCAAGGCCGGCACGCCGACCATGGGCGGCGCGCTGATCCTGCTGACGGTGATGGCGTCGGTGTTGCTGTGGGGCGACCTGCGCAACCGCTACGTGTGGGTCGTGTTGCTGGTGATGCTCGCCTATGGCGCGATCGGCTGGTACGACGACTGGATCAAGATCGTGCGCCGCGATCCGAACGGCCTGAAGTCGCGCTGGAAGTACCTGGCGCAGTCGGTGTTCGGCCTGGCGGTGGGCCTGTACCTGTACTGGACCGCCGACGTCGCCGCGGCGACGACTTTCTACATCCCGTTCTTCAAGTCGGTGGCGCTGCCGCTGGCCGGCGCCGGGTTCGTGTTCATCGCCTACTTCTGGGTCGTCGGCTTCTCCAACGCGGTCAACCTGACCGATGGCCTCGACGGACTGGCGATCATGCCGACGGTGCTGGTGGCCTGCGCGCTGGGCGTGTTCGCCTACGCCTCGGGCCACGCGCAGTTCGCCGCCTACCTGCAGATCCCGCGCATTCCGGGCGCCGGCGAGCTGGTGATCATCTGCGCGGCGATCGCCGGCGCGGGCCTTGGCTTCCTCTGGTTCAACACCTACCCGGCGATGGTGTTCATGGGCGACATCGGCGCGCTGGCGCTGGGCGCGGTACTCGGCACGATCGCGGTGATCGTGCGCCAGGAACTGGTGCTGGTGGTGATGGGCGGCATCTTCGTGATCGAGACGCTGTCGGTGATGATCCAGGTGGCGTCGTTCAAGCTCACCGGCAAGCGCGTGTTCCGGATGGCGCCGATCCACCACCACTTCGAACTCAAGGGCTGGCCCGAGCCGCGGGTGATCGTGCGCTTCTGGATCATCTCGGTGGTGCTGGTGCTGGTCGGCCTGGCCACGTTGAAGGTGCGCTGATGGGCGAAACCGCCGCCACCGCCCGCAGCCACCAGGCCACGCGCCTGGACGCCATCGGCGGCCGCTACGACCCGTGGCTGCTCGGCGTGTCGATCGCGCTCGCCTGCTTCGGCGTGGTGATGGTCGCCTCCAGTTCGATCGCGATCGGCGAAGGCCTGGGCGTGGGCCCGTTCCACTTCCTGGAGCGGCACCTGATGTTCCTCGCCGGCGGCGTGGTGCTCGCGGTGTGGATGATGCGCACCGAGCTGAAGCTGATCGAGCAGCATGGACAATGGCTGCTGCTGGCCTGCTTCGTGTTGCTGCTGCTGGTGTTCGTGCCGGGCGTGGGCGTGACCGTCAACGGCGCCAGGCGCTGGCTCAACCTCGGCCTGGCCAACTTCCAGGCGGTGGAGGCGGTGAAGCTGCTGTACATCGTCTGGCTGGCGGGCTACCTCAAGCGCTACAGCGAGGACGTCACCGCGACCTGGCCGGCGATGCTGAAGCCGCTCGGCGTGGCCGGCGCGATGGTCGTGCTGCTGCTGCTGCAGCCGGACTTCGGTTCCTCGTCGCTGCTGCTGGCGATCACCGCGGGGATGCTGGTGCTGGGCGGGGTCAACATGCCGCGGCTGTTCGGCCCGGTGATGGTGGCGCTGCCGGCGCTGGCGATCGTCGCGATCGCCGAGCCCTACCGCTACCAGCGCCTGACCACCTTCCTGGATCCGTGGGCGGACCCGTTCAACAGCGGCTACCAGCTCACCAATGCGCTGATGGCCGTCGGCCGCGGCGAATGGTTCGGCGTCGGCCTCGGCGCGTCGGTGCAGAAACTGGCCTACCTGCCCGAGGCGCACACCGACTTCATCCTCGCGGTGATCGCAGAGGAACTCGGCTTCATCGGCGTGTGCGCGGTGATCGCGGCGTACGCGCTGCTGGTCGGGCGCGCATTCTGGACCGGGCTGCGCTGCGTGGAGATGCGCCGCCACTTCGCCGGTTATGTCGCCTTCGGCATCGCGCTGTGGGTGAGCCTGCAGAGCTTCGTCTCGATCGGCGTCAACCTCGGCCTGCTGCCGACCAAGGGCCTGACCCTGCCGATGATTTCCTCCGGCGGCTCCAGCGTGCTGATGACCTGCGCCGCGCTCGGCCTGCTGCTGCGCGTGGGTTATGAACTCGACCGCGCGCAGCGCCAGGTCGCGCGCCTGCGTGGCGATACCGTCGCCACCGCGGAAGCCGCGCAGGCAGCGCCACTGCCGCCGACCGCGCAACCGCTGCCGGCCGCGGCGCGTGGCGACCGCGGCGGCCGGCGCGCGCGGATCGAACCGG
>SCUI01000142.1 GCA_004297225.1 Lysobacteraceae bacterium
CCGTCCTCCTTGGCCTTCTGCGTCTGCGGGTCGATCTGCAGCTTGTCGGGCGGGGTGTCGGTGCGGAGGACCTGGATGTCGTGCGCCGTGGATCCCGCGTTGCGCGCGATGAGCGTGACCGTGCCGCTCCCGACCTCGGGCGCAGTGAGACCGATGAGGTACTCCTTCATGTCGGCACGCACCTGCCCCTTCGAGACGTCGGCCTCGGGTGGGGGAGGCGCGCTGCACGACGCGAGCAGCGCCACAGACAGCCCAGCCGCAGCGAGCGATCGCACGTCATCGAGTATCGCCCCGAACAGGACGATCTTCACGGCACGTCGCGGGAAGCCCACGACGCGGCGCCCCTACCATCGGCCCGGTGGAGGTCACGTGCGTGCGCTGCGGCCAGACCCGCGAGGGCGCGGGGAAGGTCGGCCTGCCGGGCGCGCTCGGCGACGACATCGAGCGCGGCGTGTGCGCCGAGTGCTGGAAGGAGTGGCTCCAAACGCAGATCCGCGTCATCAACCACTACGGCCTCCGGCCCGCCATCAAGGAGGACCGCGAGCAGCTGTACCGGCTGACGCGCGAGCACTTCGGCCTGCCGCCCGCGGCCGAGCGGACGGGAGGGTGACCGCGGCGCCCACCGGCCTCCCGCGCCTCGAGACGCTCTTCGATCACGCCCGCGGCGAGGCGGTCCCGCTGCCGGCCGCCTTGCGGGATGCGTACGGCGGCGATCTGCGCATGCCGGCCGGTCCCGGGCCGCACGTGTGCGCGAACTTCGTCTCGACGATCGACGGGATCGTGTCCTACGGCGTCCCGGGCTCGGCGAGCGCGCGCTTCATCTCGCGCGGACACGCCGGCGACCGCGTGGTCATGGGGATCCTGCGCGCCGCCGCGGATGTCGTTCTGTCCGGCGCCGGGACCCTGCGCGCCGAGGGCAAGGTCACGTGGACGCCGCAGCAGATCTTCCCGGCGGGCGCCGACCTCTTCCGCGAGATCCGCCGCGCGCGCGGTCTGCCCGAGCGGACGCGCGTCGCGATCCTCACCGCGAGCGGCGACATCGATCCAGCGGCCGCGGTCTTCCACAG
>SCUI01000143.1 GCA_004297225.1 Lysobacteraceae bacterium
GCCGCGGAGGAGATCTCGCGGTCGCTGCCGGGCGCGCTCGAAGGGGTCACGGAGCGGGCAGCGGCCTGAGCGTCTGGCTCGACGGGCCGGCGCCCGCGCGCCGTGTTCCGCTCGAGGGCGATGCGACCGCGGATGTCGCGATCGTCGGCGGCGGCATCGCCGGGCTGTCGGTCGCCTATGCGCTCGCGCGCGCGGGTGCACGGCCGATCGTGCTCGAGCGCGACGCCCTCGGCGGCGCGGCGAGCGGGCGCAACGGCGGCTTCATCCTCGCCGGCGTCGCCGAGAGCTTCAGCGCGGCCTGCCGGCGCTTCGGCCTCCGCACCGCCGAGCGCGTGTGGGACGTCACGGTACGCAACCGGGAGCTGATCCGTGATGCCGTGCGCAGGCACGGCATCGAGTGCGATCTCGCGTGGAACGGATCGGTCCAGCTGGCCGGCGACGATGACGAGTGGCGCGACATCCGCGCGAGCGCCGAGGCCCTGGAGGCGCGCGGAGTGGGCGTCGCGCTGGACGGACCGGGACGCTGCGCCGTCTACGAGGAGGACGGCGAGATGCATCCCGTGCGCTTCGTCCGCGGTCTCGCCGATGCCGCCGAGCGGCTCGGCGCGCGTATCCACGAGGGCACGGCCGTCCGCCGTATCCGCGCCGACGGCGCCGTCACCGATCACGGGACCGTCAGCGCGGGCGCCGTGGTCTCCTGCACGAATGCGTACACGGACCACCTCATCGCGGGCGCGCGCATCGCCCCGGTCCGCGGGCAGATGCTCGCCACGGCGCCGGTCGCCGAGCGGATCTTCCCCCGCCCGGTGTACGCGCACCGCGGCTATCGCTACTGGCGGCAGACCCGCGACGGGCGGATCCTCGTGGGGGGCTGGCGCAACACCGCCGTGGACGTCGAGGTCGGCGAGGTGGCGCTCCCGACGCCGCGGATCCAGCAGAAGCTCGACGGCTTCCTCGTGGAGCAGGGCGTCCGCGCGGAGGTGACGCACCGCTGGGCGGGGATCATGGGCTTCTCACACGACGGGCTGCCCTACATCGGGAGACGCTCGAGCGGCGTGTACCTGCTCGCCGGGTTCACCGGCCACGGGAACGCGTTCGCCATGGCGGGCGGCGAGATGGTCGCGACGCTGATCCGCACCGGATCGCATCCGGACGCGGATCTCTTCGATCCCGAGCGGCCCTAGCCGCCGATGTAGGACATCTCGATCTTCTGGAGCGGGACGGTGTTCTCGCCGCGGATCTCGGAGTAGCGGTCGACGCGGGCGTTCCACACGTCCGCGACCTTCGCGGCGATCTCGTCGTCGCTCGCGCCGTCGCGCAGTAGCGCGCGCAGGTCGGCGCCCTGGGTCGCGAAGAGGCACGTGTAGAGCTTGCCTTCGGCCGAGA
>SCUI01000144.1 GCA_004297225.1 Lysobacteraceae bacterium
AGAACAATCCCGTGCTCATCGGCGATCCGGGTGTCGGGAAAACCGCCATTGCCGAAGGGATCGCCTACCGTATCGTCCAGGGAGATGTGCCGGAGAACCTCAAGACCAAACGGATCATGGCGCTCGATATGGGGGCGCTGATCGCGGGAACAAGCTTCCGCGGCCAGTTTGAAGAGCGCCTGAAGGCAGTCTTGAAAGAAGTGACCGACTCGAATGGAGAGATCATCCTCTTCATCGATGAACTGCACACACTGGTGGGAGCCGGCGCCGCCCAGGGGGCGGTCGATGCCGCCAACATGCTGAAGCCTGCGCTTGCCCGGGGCGATCTGCGCGCCATTGGCGCGACCACCATCGATGAGTACCGCAAGCACATCGAGAAGGACCCCGCCCTCGAGCGCCGCTTCCAGCCTGTCCTGGTGGATGAACCAGACGTCGAAGACACGATTTCCATCCTTCGTGGCCTGAAGGAACGCTATGAAGTGCACCATGGCGTGCGCATCACAGACGGGGCCATCGTCGCCGCAGCGCAACTGAGCCACCGGTATATTGCCGACCGGTTTCTTCCCGACAAAGCCATCGACCTGATCGATGAGGCGGCTTCGAAACTCCGCATCGAGATCGATTCCATGCCGGAGGAACTGGATGGGGTGGATCGAAGGGTCAAGCAGCTTGAAATTGAACGCGAGGCCGTGAAACGGGAAAAGGACGAGGATTCGAAGTCAAGGCTTCAGGATATTGAACGGGAGCTTGCGGAGCTCAACCAGAACCGCTCGGAGTTGCGCGCACACTGGCAGCTGGAAAAAGAGTTGATCCAGGCAATCCGCAAGATGAAGGGGGAGATCGAGCAGGCGAAGCTCGAAGCAGAACAGAAGGAACGGCAGGGAGACCTCGCTCGCGTTGCCGAACTCCGCTACGGCGTCATCAGCGGTTTGGAAAAGAAGGTCAAAGACGCTTCGACGAAACTTGCCGAAGTGCAAAAGGACCGGAAGATGCTCAAGGAGGAGGTCGATGCGGAGGATATCGCCGAGATCGTGGCAAAATGGACCGGCATTCCGGTGATGAGGATGCTGGAAGGCGAGAGGAGCCGGTTATTGAACCTCGAGGAGCGGATCCACGAGCGTCTCGTGAACCAGCGCGATGCGGTGAAGGCCGTCGCCTATGCCATCCGGCGCAGCCGGGCCGGCATGCAGGATGAGAAACGGCCGATCGGCTCCTTTATCTTCCTCGGAAGCACGGGTGTCGGCAAAACGGAGTTAGCGCGAGCTCTCGCCGAATTCCTCTTTAACGACGAAAGTGCGATGGTGCGTATCGATATGAGCGAGTATATGGAGAAATTCTCCGTCTCGCGGTTGATCGGTGCAC
>SCUI01000145.1 GCA_004297225.1 Lysobacteraceae bacterium
GGATCGGACGGATCATGGGCGTCTCCCGTTTGATTTGCTGTGGGAACAGCCGCAGCGGAGCTTTGTTCCGGCTATTCACCCAGGAGATGCAGCGCGACTTCGCGCCGGTGCGGCGCGCGGCGATGCTCGAAGAGATAGAGCCCCTGCCAGGTTCCCAGCGCCAGCCGCCCCCCGGCCAGCGGCACCGAGAGCTGCACGCCGGTGAGCGCCGAGCGGATATGCGCGGGCATGTCGTCGGGACCCTCCGCATCGTGCAGGTAGCGGCCGGGCGCCTCCGGGGCGATTTGGTCGAAGAAGGCCTCCAGGTCCCGGCGCACGTCGGGATCGGCGTTTTCCTGGATGGTCAGCGAGGCCGAGGTGTGGCGGCAGAACAGGGTCAGCAGGCCCTCGGCCATACCCTGGGCCTCGACCCAGCGGCGCACCTCGCCGGTGATCTCCACAAGTCCTCGGCCGCGGGTCTCGACGCGGAGTTGATGCAGGGCCTGGCGCATGACGGGTCGATCAATCCGGCGCCGCGGCCGACCTGTCCAGACCGCCGGCGCTCGACGTTAGGAGCGACGCAGCCGCAGGACCTGGCCGCGTTCCTGTCGCTGCGGCGCCGGCTCGGCGCGGCGCTCCATCGGATGGATGGCGGCGAGCGTCAGCACCTGCTGGCGCGCCTCGTCCTTGGACGGATCGCCCAGCGGCAGGGGCTCCGGGTCGACTTCCACCGGGCGCACTTCCAGCGGACTCAAGGGATGCTCGGCGCCATACCAGGCGTTGTGTCGGGCGCAGTAGGCGTCCGCCAACTCGCGCGACGAGAAGACGCCGAGCGGAACCTTCGGAAGGCGTCCGCCGACTACGAGGTGCATCTCGCGTCTACCCATGGGGCGTCGACTCCATCCTGACGCCAACGGCGCCGAAGAGCCGCCCCCAGCTCTTGAGTTAGGCTTTTGGCACAACAACCGCCTGTTG
>SCUI01000146.1 GCA_004297225.1 Lysobacteraceae bacterium
TTCAGCTCGCGCAGCGTCGGATAGTCGATGCCGAGGCGCGCGGCGACGCCGGGCCGGAAGCCCTCGACGACGATGTCCGCATCCCGGAGCAGTGCGAGGCAGGCCGCGCGCATCGCCGGGTCCTTGAGATCGAGCGCGATGGAGCGCTTGTTGCGCCGGGCCGGATTGAAGGTCCGCTCGCGGCGACCAACGCCGAGTGTGTCCTCGAGCTGCCGGCCCTGGCCCGGCGGCTGCTCGACCATGATGACGTCGGCGCCGAAGTCGGCGAGCAGCATCGTGCAGAACGGACCCGGCGCGTGGCGCGAAAAATCGATGACCCGCAGGCCGGAGAGCGCACCCATGCCGCTTCAGCGCCCCTTGAACACGGGCCGGCGCTTCTCGATGTAGGCGCGCGGACCCTCGCGCGCGTCCTCGGAATTGCGAACGCGCTGGAACAGGGCATTCTCCAGCACAAAGGCCCGCTCGTGCTCCCAGGCGCGCACCGCGATCTCCTTGGAAGTCTGCACCGCGAGTGGGCCGTTCTGGCAGATCTGCTCGGCGTAGCGCATGGCCGTTGGCAGTACCTGCTCGAGCGGCACCAGCTCGTTCACGAGTCCGACCTCATAGGCGCGCCTGGCGCTCAGCGGCCGGCCGGTCAGCAGCACCTGCATCGCGATCGCCCACGGTACCGCGCGCGGAATCCGTACGTGCGAGCCGCCGGCGGCGATCATGCCCCAGCGTACCTCGCCGAGCGCAAAGCTGGCATTCTCGGCGGCGATGCACAGGTCGGTGCCCTGGATCAGCTCGAGCGTCGCGAAGCCGTTCACGGCTGCGATGATCGGCTTGAAGATGTCGCTGAACACACGCCGGGTCGGATCCTCGTTGATCTTGAACTCCCCGGAGGTGATGGCCGGGATCATCGCGTCGAGGTCGCCACCGGCGCACCAGGCCTGGTCGCCGGTGCTGGCGAGGATCGCGACCCGCAGCTGGTCGTCGCGCTTGAAGTCATCGAAGCACTCGTAGAACCGCGTGATCATCGCCGGCGTGAAGCAGTTGCGCTTCTCCGGCCGGTTGAAGGTCATCACGGCGATGTGGCCCTGCTTCTCGTACAGGAATTCCTGTTCCGCGCTCATTCGGTCTACTCCGTGTCCCGTTCGAATCTTGGCAGCGTCACCGTATCGGTCACAGCATCGAAAACCACGCGGACCCGCAGGCCGCGCCGCAGGTCGGCGGGTGGGCAGTCGACGATCGTGCTGACCATCCGCACGCCCTCGTCCAGCTCGATCACCGCGGGCGCGTACGGCAGCTCGGTAAAGGCCGGATGCATCGGGCGGCACGCGACGGTCCACGTGAACAGCCGGCCCCGACCAGCCGATTTCGCCCACTCGAAGTTCCAGGAGCCGCAGCCCGGGCAC
>SCUI01000147.1 GCA_004297225.1 Lysobacteraceae bacterium
CGCGAACGCCTCTTGCGTCATGTGTTTGTACGAGGCCCGGAGCTTCTTCACGGGGTCACTCTCCTTGTCATCCATCTTATCGTGTTCCAACGGGAACATGTTGCCGGCATCCACATTGCGCTCAGTCCTATCGAAGTGCTCGGAGTCCCAGGCAGAGGCGACCTGCGTCCACGCGCGGTTCCTGTCGGAATACGCGGAGTAGAAGAACCGCACGTTGCCCGGCAGGTCGCGAGTGCCGGCGACCCAAGATCCGTAGGGGTCGATGATCCCCAGGAATCGGACATGCGCAGGCCCTCGAGGTGTTGCTTCCGGACACTTCTCGCAACTCCACTTGCGGTTGAGTTCGCGCGCGATCAGCACTGCCGTAGCCGCTCCGCGCGAGTACCCGAAGAGGTCGATCGTCACCGGATGGCAACTCCTCCACACCCGAGCCGAGCGGTCCCACCAGGACCTCTTACAGATCTCCTCCTTCAGTCTGTCGGCGATCTCTTCGGCGAGGTCGATCGTTGCTCCAGGACTCCACCAGCCGACGTAGAACCACTTTTCATGCGGGTACTTCGCGCAGAGGTCGCGAATGCCGGAGTTCCGCTTGTGTTCCTGCCACTCCTCAGGGGTCGAAGTCGCCGACTGACCGTCGATGAACACGCCGAGCGTCAGAGGCTCGCTCACCTGGCAGAGTTCACACTCATCGCCCGGATGGTAAAGAACCGGAACTTCCGCTTCCTCGCAGCAGCAGCACATGCAGCAGCAGTCGGGTCCGTGACCGCCGGTCACGGCGGCGGGACCGGTACCTGGCTCCGGCGACGTCTGCGTCGTGGGATCGCTCCCCGGGCTCGGCACGAAAACCTCCCCGAACAGCGTACTCGCCCTCACCGGCTCCACGGGCCTCGGTCCCAGGACGAGGGGCTTGGAGGGGGCGAGGAGATTCTGCGCCCGATCCACATCGGGGACGGCCAGCGGCGGGGGCACGAAGTCTGCGAGAAATTCCGCAGGAGTCCGGGTCCTCAAAAAGAGACGTCCCTGCCCGTCAAACCTCGCCATCTCGTCGATTCTCATGCGCCCGCCCTCCTTCGTCGATGTCTTGGATGGCAGTTGTCGGCTGGCTTCAAGGATTAGACGGACGAAAACCACTTCCGTGACAAGATTTCGGGCGGTCGGCGGTCGTGAAGCCATGGCACGGCCTTGGTTCCCTGAAGATGTTTAGGCCGGAGCTGCGACTTTTTCCACTGGGAACCCCGGAAGGCCGGTCGGAGTCGCCTCTCATATAGAAGTCGCTCGGGC
>SCUI01000148.1 GCA_004297225.1 Lysobacteraceae bacterium
CTCGGGCATCCCGAGGGCGACGTTCATGGCCTGCACCCCGTTGCCCGCGGCGCCCTTCACGAGGTTGTCGATGGCGCAGAGCGCGACGACGCGGTCCCCCCGCGGGTCGAGCGCAAAGCCGACGTCGGCGAAGTTCGTGCCCGCCACGAGCTTCGGCTCGGGGAAGCGGTAGATGCCGGTGCGCTCCTTCACGATGCGCACGAACGGCTCGGCGGCGTACGTCTCGCGGTACGCGCGCCACAGGACCTTCTCGTCGGCGACGTCCTTCACCGGGACGTGCGCCGTGGCGAGGACGCCGCGCACGAGCTCAACGCTCGTGACACTGAGCTGCACCGCGCACCCGAGCTCCTGCTCGATCTCCGCGGTGTGCCGGTGACCGACCGGACGGAACGAGCGGACGACGCCCGACCGCTCGGGATGGTGCGAGTCGTCACTGGCCTCGCGCCCGCCCTCGCTCGAGCCGACCTTGCATTCGATGACGACGGGCCGCGAGCCGTCGACGAGGCCCGCGCGCACCAGCGGGAGCAGCGCGAGGATGCCGGCCGTCGCGTTGCACCCCGCGCCCGTGACGAGCGTCGCGCCGCGGATCCGCTCGCGGTGCAGCTCCGGGATGCCGTAGACGGCGTCCGCCAGACGCTCTTGGTGCGGATGCGCGGCGCCGTACCAGGTCTCGTACGCCTTCGGGTCCCGGAGCCGGTGGTCGGACGAGAGGTCGATGACCAGGCGCGCGCGACCGTCGAACTCCGTGAGGCGGTGGCTGCCGTTCGGGAGCGAGAGGAACACGACGTCGCACCCCGTCACCGCCTCGTACGGCACGAACGCGAGGTCGGTCCGCTTGCGGAGGTTCGGATGCGCCGCGGTGACGGGCTTCCCCGCGAGCGACGACGAGCCCGCGACGATCTCGCGCACCTCGGGGTGCGTGAGCAGGAGACGGATGAGCTCGCCGCCGGCGTACCCTGCCGCGCCGATGATCCCGACGCGGAGGGTCACCGCTCCGCCTGCTTCGCCTTCTTCGCTGTCTCGAGAACGAAGTCGATGACCTTGGCGGGGATGTCCACGCCGGTCGTGTCGATGGAGTTCCGGAACTCCATCGTGTAGTTCACCTCGTTCACGAGGAGCCCCTCCGGCCCCTCGAGCACGTCCACCGCGACCACGCCGCCGCCGACCGCGCGCGCCGCGCGCACGCAGATGTCGTTCAGCTCGGGGCTGACCGGGCAGTTCGCGGCCTTCCCGCCGCGCGCCGTGTTCGTGATCCAGTGGTCGGACGAGCGGTAGATCGCGCCGATCGTCTCGTCGCCGACGACGAAGGCGCGGATGTCGCGGCCGGGCTTCGGCACGTACTCCTGGACGTAATAGATGGAGTGCATGTACGTCCCGAGCACGTCCTTGTGCTCGAGGATGCTCTCGGCGGCGTCGCGGTCGTTCACCTTCGAG
>SCUI01000149.1 GCA_004297225.1 Lysobacteraceae bacterium
GGGCGGCCCGCTATTCGGTGGACGCGCCGGGCGCGCCGCTGGCCATCGCCCTGCGCGGCATGCGCGCCCCCAAGCCGCGGCCGCAGCGGCGGGTGGAGCTGACCGGCCACAGGCCGGCGAAACTGACGCCGGCCCGGGAGCGCGTCCTGGCCGCCGCCGCGCAGAACGGCGCCGAGACGGCCGCCGACCTGGCCCGCGCCGCAGGCGTCTCGTCCGGCGTCGTGAAGGGGCTGATCGACGAGGGCGCGCTGGCCGTGCGGCTGATCGAGCCGGAGCTGGCCTTCCCCGAGCCCGACCTGGCCCGCCCCGCCCCGCCGTTGAACCCCAGCCAGGCCGCCGCCGCCGACGTGCTGAAGGCCATGGCCGACGAAGAGGACTTCGCGGTCGCGTTGCTGGACGGGGTGACCGGCTCGGGCAAGACCGAAGTCTACCTCGAGCTCGTCCGCCACGTGCTGGCCAAGGACCCCACCGCCCAGGCGCTGATCCTGCTCCCCGAGATCGCCCTCACCCAGGCCGCCATCGCACGCATCGGCGAACGGTTCGGCGTGTCCCCCGGCGAATGGCACTCCGACGTCGCCCCGCCGGCCCGGCGGCGGGTCTGGGAGGCGGTGGTCGCCGGCAAATGCCGCATCGTGGTGGGCGCGCGCTCGGCGCTGTTCCTGCCGTTCACCAATCTCAAGCTCATCGTCGTCGATGAGGAGCACGACGCCTCCTACAAGCAGGAGGAGGGCTTCATCTACCAGGGCCGCGACCTGGCGGTGCTCCGTGGACGGATCGAAGGCGCCGCCGTGCTGCTCGCCTCCGCCACCCCATCGCTGGAGAGCCTGCGCAACGCCGAGACCGGGCGGTACAAGTGGCTGCGGCTCGCCGCCCGCCACGGGACCGCACAGCTGCCGGACATCGAGCTGGTCGACCTGCGCGAGACCCCGCCGCAGGCCGGCCGGTGGCTGGCCCAGCCGCTGGTAGGCGCCGTCGCCGAGACCCTGGCCAGGGGCGAGCAGACCCTGCTGTTCCTGAACCGCCGCGGATATGCGCCGCTGGTGCTGTGCCGGGCCTGCGGCGAGCGTTTGTGCGCCCCGGACACCGACTCCTGGCTGGTGGAGCATCGCTACTCCGGCC
>SCUI01000051.1 GCA_004297225.1 Lysobacteraceae bacterium
TATTTATCATAGCTGCGAGATGGCGGTTCAATGAAATGCTCGCGACGCTCAATAGATTTGGTATCAACCTGTGCGCCATCCTTGACGCCGCCTTGTTGCCGGTTACTTGTGATAGCACTATCGTTCAACGTATCACTACTGGCATCGTAGACTTGACCGCGCGTTTGATCAGCCGTCCGCGCTTTGGACGAAGAACCCTGCCGGCCTAGGCGCGAATACTGATATGCACCGACAACACGCGGTTGATTCAATAGTTTACGGCGCTGCTCCATCGACAGGCCGCCTGCACCGCCACCACCAGCTACTGCACCATAGCCATTGCTATGTGCGACATCATCAGCAGTTAGATCTTTATTGAGAAACTGGTTCAAATCTGACATAGTTATACTTGTTAACCTTTATGCTTATAATACCACATTTTTACTGGTATAATACTACGAGTCGCGGGCGTCGTATAATGGCTAATATGTCTGCCTTCCAAGCAAACGATGCGAGTTCGATTCTCGCCGCCCGCACCAGATGAGGCAATGGAGACGGTCAGAACCGTCTTTTTGTTATTATGAAGATATGAGTGAACGAACTATACTCCAACCCCCTGAAATTATCGAAACAGATAGGCCAGTCATTTTCTTAGCTGGACCCATCCAGGGTGGACCAGATTGGCAGAGCGAAGCAGTAAATCTTATTCATGATTTAGATTCTAGCCTCATCGTCGCCTCACCACGAAGAGACTACCCTGAAGGAACATTTGTATATGAGAGACAGGTCGACTGGGAAACTCACTTTTTGCGTACAGCTGGCAGCAAGGGTGTCGTAGCATTTTGGCTTGCGGCTCAAATCAAAGAGACTCCTGGGCGCGCGTATGCGCAAACTACTCGGTTCGAATTAGCTGAATGGAAAATGAGGCATGAATATGAAGGTATGAAACTTACGATTGGCATAGAGGAAGGTTTTGGAAATGCTCGTTATATTCGCCGTCGCTTCTCGCAAGATGCGCCAGATGTTAAAATAGCCGAGTCATTGGAAGAAATGACACGTAATGCAGTTGATTTAGCGCAGTCCAATACGTAGTATTGTTCTGACTTCGCCTAAAATACTGCACCGTAGGAGATTATTATGCAAACAAAAATCATGAAGCAAGTCGTCAGCCTGGAATATTTATTTGCAGCAGTCATCGTAGCTATATTTTTTGTTGTCATCGGCAAATTCGACTGGTGGTGGTTGATTGTTTTGTTCGTTCTTTTTGATATCTCTGCTGTTGGCTATCTCATTAACAATACTGTTGGCGCAGCCACTTATAATATTGGCCACAGTGTCATAGGTCCAGCTATTTTATCAGCCTTTTACATTGCAACGTCAAACGAAACAGTACTTTTTATAACCCTACTATGGCTATTCCATATTTTCGTTGATCGAGCGCTTGGCTATGGGCTAAAACACACCAAAGGCTTTGAACATACGCATCTTGGACCAATTGGCAAAGCAAAAAGAGCTAAGAAGTAAATAGTCGATCGACTATCTGCGCGTAAATGCCCAAGGCCCGTTGCTTGTTTGCATCAGACTGCCTAGCGTAATTCTCGACCATTATCCCGTCGTTTACCTCAAGTACTTGCGATACACCATCTGCTCGTTCGACGATATCAACTGCACATAGTCGTAACCCGAGTACTGATTGCGCGACACGTGCTAATTGCAACAACTCATCATCAGGCACAATATCAATTGCTCGCGCACCTAGCCCAAGATTAAACATTTTGAGCCCATTAGCATCAACTGCTTCTTTTTTGTATGCAAGCAGACACTCGCCATCTAACAGAATGACACGAGTTTCTGACACTATATTGACATACGGTGCCGCCGCCCATGCTTGTATCGTAGAGCTTTCGACATGATGCACC
>SCUI01000052.1 GCA_004297225.1 Lysobacteraceae bacterium
GGCCCGAAGCATGGCAAGACCGAGCTCTTTGTGCTCAGACTGATCCAGAGGCATTTTTCCCTGAGAAAGGCGGGTCGACTCGAGAAGCAAAACGCATCTGCCAAGGCTGCGAGGTAAGGGATGAGTGTTTGGAGCATGCACTAGCAACTGCCGAACGATTTGGTATCTGGGGTGGCCTGTCTGAGCGTGAGCGTCGTCGAATCGTGAAAGGCGTTGTTTAGAGCGGGTGGAACGTATGATTACAACCGAGCATGCTGCCTCTATACCAAGAGAAATTAAACAGCCCCGCTCTCTCGAGCGGGGGCTTATGTTTGATCAGACAGCAGCCAGTTTCTGAAGCTCCTCAAGGATTAGTTCGAGGCGTTCAGTAGGAACTGCGTTTCTACGACCTAGCTCGTACTGAGGTAGCACATCGCCCAGCACCCTGTTGGGCGTAGCCAGTAGGAAACCACTTTCGTAGAGAAGCCCGTTACCAAAGTAGTAGAGACAGAACCAGCCAGAGCCATTATCAGAAATGCCAAGAAGTGGGTGGACAGCCACTGGCACACGCTTGTGTGGTCCACCTTTCCAGCTACCGCTGGGTTTCTCTTTGACATCGATATGGTGCTGGCAGGGAATGCGCCGTATAGTCTCGCGCCCAAGAAGTGCGTAGATCTCTGCCGCTAACTCACGACGTCGCTGCAGCAGCTCCTCTTGGTCGAGTCGCTGCTTGATTTGCCTCGCCACGTCAGGTCCGTAAACCTTCCACAACTCGGCTTCGCGCACCTCGCGAGTCGCAATCAGCTGGTCATACGAAACAGTATCCATGCTTCCTCTTTCGATTGTGCCTGTCAAACTCCATTGATGAGTGACAGGGGGTGGATAATTCCAGATTGCCAGCTCTCAACAACTGCTAATTATATTACAATAATTAGGTTAAATGGTCAATAAATTGCCGAAAAGAAAAGCCTCGTACTACCCGCGCTGGATGCGGGGTAGTACGAGGCTTGTGGCGATTTACTGAGCGAAAGGACTAGTCAGCGGCGTGGGCTGCGGCATGAGCCGCAGGCTTAGCCGTGTCGGCGTCCTTCTTGTCGGCAGTCGATTCCTGCTTGGGCGCTTTGGTCTCGCGCTTTTGCGGGGTCGTACCAGTCTGGTCATCGCCGTCTTTTTGATCACCCTTGCCGGGCTTCTTGGTGTCACCCTTGGGAACATCGCTGTTCTTGTCGGGTTTCACTGTGCCCTTGGGGGTATCACCCTGGTCGCCATCTTTCTGGCTACCCGAGTGTTGCCGCGTGTCATCCGCCGGCTTAGACGGCGTCACCTTCGGCTGGTCTGCCGGAGGAGTGACAGGTTGTGACGGCGTCACATCGCCAGACGGAGCTGGAGTGTTCTTGACCTGATTGTCGGTACCGTTCTTGTCCGTAGCCGAGGGCTGCGGCGTCTGATTGGCACTTTCCTTCGAGGTCGTTGA
>SCUI01000150.1 GCA_004297225.1 Lysobacteraceae bacterium
CCGGTATCCAACGCCGACGCTGTGCCGGCGGCCCACATCACGACCACATCAATTCCGCCAACCGTGTCGTTGACAACATTCACTTTCTGCAACACCTCATAAGGATAAGCGACGGCCTCTCCGTTGAGGTCAATCGTCAGCACGCGCGCCACTGGCGGCAATGCACCGGGCGTCTCGGGGCCCCGATAGAGAAACGGCGGATTGTTCACGTCGTCGTAACCGACGTAGGGATTGTTGCCGTAGGACCGGTTGAATCCTGTATCGCGTGACAGAACCTTTCCATCCGGATAATTCGTCTTGAAGTCGGCCCATGAAATGACGGAGGCCGGGCGGAAGGCCAGTTGCGCGCCGGTCAACTTGCCGGCGATGGCCTGGCCGATGGCCTGTTGCCACCACGTTTCCGTTTGGCGGTCGTACATGATCAGGTTGCTGTAGCGCAATCGTCCGGTCGTGCCGAAGTCGAACACTTGCCCGTTGACCGTGCGCTCAAAGGCAATCGCCGTGTTGCACAGCGGGCAGAAGGTGATCACTACCGGCACATCGCCCACCGTGTCATTGACAATCTCGTGCCACATGAAAATTTGAATCGGGTAGGCTCGCGCATCCTCGCCGATCTGAAGGAATATCACCGGCTCGACGGGCTTGAGCCAGGCGTCCGCCTCCTCGACGGTCACGAACTTGGGATCGTCAACAGCCGGGATGCCGTCTTTGGGCGGCCCGCCGGAGAGGATTTCACCGTAGGAAACCGAGTGTTTGCTGAAATCTGTTTTGAACTCGAACGTTGCGCCGGGAGGCGGCGACTCGTCGGGCAACAGAGTCGGCGTGGCGTTCGGCAGAGATTCCTGCGCCGGAATCGGAGTCGGTCCCGGTGAGACTTCACGGGTGGAAGCTGTCGGCGGCGCGGCAGTAGCTCCGGCGCAGGCCGAAAGGATCAAACCGGCGGCGATC
>SCUI01000151.1 GCA_004297225.1 Lysobacteraceae bacterium
CCGGGGAACGCTGCGAATAATACAAAGCGCCCCATCCCGAGGCAAACCCGGCGTCACATACCAAAATATCTTCCAGGTCCAGGACGGCGTTCAAAGCGCCCATGACACGATAAGGCTGGATCGGTTTTGCATTGATTGCAAAGAGTTTGGCTTTCTTCTCTTCCCAGGCCGCTTTCCCGCCTCTCAATTGCGCCAGCCATTCAAAATCCACGCCAGTTCCGTCCGCACCCGGCAAGGCGTTCAGCAGCCCTTCCAGGCCCAGTTTCGCATCTCCAACCAGGCCGACATCTGTACGGAAGATGCGGCCAACTTCGGCCGGATCGATATCCAAGTGAACGACTTTTTGTTCAGCCCTCGGGAGCGTCCACGCAAACGAAGAGCTTTGGGATGATTTGTTGCCAACCAGGAAGACTAAATCGGCTTCCCGCAAAGCAGCCTCTGCACTTGGGGCATTGGCAAAGATGCCAACCACGCCCATATTGAGGTTGTGATCGTCGGGGATGGTGCCTTTCCCGGTGATGGTGTAGACCACTGGCATGGAGAGTTGTTCGGCCAACTCCCGGGCAGCCTGCATGGCCCCAGAGACCAGCGCACCGCCGCCGATGAGCATCACGGGCCGTTTCGCCTCACGCAGGAGCTGAGCAGCTCGCTTGACGTCATAGGGATCTGGGGCGCTCCTTCGGCTGGGGAAATGATTGAGGGAAGGGTCTATGTAGACGTCCATGTTCGCAGGGGCGCCCTCCTGCCGGAACACATCGGCAGGGATCACCAGGGCGACCGGGCCGGGCCGCCCGCTGGTGGCTTCTAGAAAAGCCGTCCTCACCAATTCTGGCAGACACTCCTGGGTTGGGACGTAGATTACTTTTTTGCAGACATGTTTCAGCATTCCAATTTGATCGATGCCCTGAGAGGCCCTGCCGTACTCAACTTTGTTGACCCAGGGCACAGGATGTTCGCCGACAATGGCGATCATTGGCGTGGAGGAGTTGAGGGCTTCGCCCAATGCGCTGGGCAAGTTGGTGGCTCCCGGGCCCACTGTGGCGTCACATACCCCTAGCTTGCCAGAAATCCGAGAGTAGGCGCAGGCTGCATGCCCGGCGCTGCGTTCATCTCGGAATAAGAGATGTTTGAGTTCTTCCCGGTAGGCGTAGCTGGCGTCGTAGAGCGGAAGCGTTTGCCCGCCCGGGATGCCAAAGATGTACTCGACGCCGTACTCGAGAAGCATCTTCGCCAGAGCGAATCCAGTGTGTTTGGTTTGCTGTGCGGTTATTGTTCCGTCATTGAGAGTGGCTGTAGCATTCATCGGAAAATCCTTGTGAACTAGGGAGCTAGGGCATTTTCAAAGTCGCTTGACAGAATGACAAAATAAGACCTTCC
>SCUI01000152.1 GCA_004297225.1 Lysobacteraceae bacterium
GTGGGCTTCGCGAACTACCGCGAGTGGCGGCCGAAGCCCGCGAGCTGCGAGATCGGCATCGGGATCGGCGAGCGCGCGCTCTGGTCGAAGGGCCTGGGGCGCGACGCGCTCATGGCGCTGCGGCGTCACCTCGTCGACGACCTCGGCGCGCACCGCATCTCGCTGCACGTCCTCGCCTTCAACGACCGCGCCATCGCGTCGTACAAGGCCTGCGGGTTCGAGGTCGAAGGCGTCGAGCGTGAGGGCGTGCGCTCCGACGACGGGTCCTACTACGACGATGTCGTCATGGCGTACGTGGCGGGCCGGGAGGCGCCTACGTTCGACCCGCGGCCCGTCACTCTGGCCGGCCGGTACGTCCGGCTCGAGCCCCTGCGGCTGGAGCACGCACCGGAGCTCTTCGACGCCCTGCGCGACGAGGAGACCTGGCGCTGGGTCGCGGACGGGCCACCCCGCGCGGTCGGCGACATGACCCGGTACATCCGCCGGGCGCTCGACCTGCAGATCCGGGGCGAGCACCTCCCGTGGATCACCCGGCGTGCCGCGGACGGGAGGGCCCTCGGGACCACCCGCTTCGGGGCGATCGACCGGCCGAACCGGTCGGTGGAGATCGGCTGGACCATGCTCGGGCCCGAGGGCCGCCGCACCGCCGCCAATACCGAGGCGAAGTACCTGCAGCTGCGGCACGCGTTCGAGGACCTGGGCGCGCTCCGCGTATGGCTGAAGACCGACGCGCTGAACGAGCGCTCCCAGCGCGCCATCGAGCGGATCGGTGGCACCCTCGAGGCGACGATCCGGAACGAGCGGATCGTGCGGGACGGGCGCGTCCGGGATGCCCGTTACTACTCCTTCATCGACCGCGAGTGGCCGGAGAAGAAAGCGCACCTGGAGTCGCTGCTGAAAGGGCGCTAGACTGTCGTCAGTTGAAGTTCCTCACCTCGACGGAGCCGCTCTGAGCCGCTACACGAAGGGCGTGCCCTCATAGCCGAGCTCCGGGTCAATGATCAGATCCGCGTCCCCACCGTGCGACTCGTCGGTGCCGACGGTCAGCAGCTGGGTGTCGTCCCCACGCCGCGCGCGCTCGCGCTCGCGCAGAGCGAGGGCTATGACCTGATCGAGGTCGCTCCGACCGCCGTGCCGCCCGTCTGCAAGATCGGCGACTACGGCAAGCTGCGCTACGAGGCCCAGCAGAAGGAGCGCGAGGCCAAGAAGAAGCAGCGGACCATCACCTGGAAAGAGGTCCGCATC
>SCUI01000153.1 GCA_004297225.1 Lysobacteraceae bacterium
CAAGGCCGCGAGGTTGCGCTCGAAGGCCGAGGCGCCCAGGATGTCGAGGATCAGGTCCACCCCCTGGCCACCGGACCAGGCCATCACTTCTGGCAGGAAGTCCTGCGTGCGGTGGTCGATGCTGAGCTCGGCGCCAAAGCGGCGCGCCACCTCGCCCTTGTCCGGCCCGCCATCGGTGGAGACCGCGCGCAGACCGAACTCGCGCGCCAGCATCAGCGCCGTCATGCCGATGCCGCTGGTGCCGCCATGCACCAGCAGGGTCTCGCCCGCGCGGGCGTGGCCCATCATGAACAGGTTGGCCCAGACGGTGAAGAAGGTCTCGGGCACCGCCGCGGCCTGCACGAAGTCCAGCGCTGCCGGCTTGGGCAACAGCTGCGTGGCGGGCACGAGGCAGAACTCCGCGTAGCCGCCGCCATCGGTGAGGCCGCAGACCGCGTCGCCCCAGGCAAAACCGCTGACACCATCGCCCAGCGCGGCCACCTCGCCGGCCACTTCCAGGCCCGGCACGGGCGTGACGCCCGGTGGCATCGGGTACAGGCCCCGGCGCTGCA
This sequence comes from Lysobacteraceae bacterium, assembly GCA_004297225.1. GTDB lineage: Bacteria > Pseudomonadota > Gammaproteobacteria > Xanthomonadales > Xanthomonadaceae > Cognatiluteimonas. Next base: position 552 of record SCUI01000153.1, read on the forward strand.
ACACGTCAGGCCGGTTCACGCCCGCGGCACGCACCTTCACCAGGACCTGGCCAGGCCCGGGCTGGGGCACCGGCACGCGACGCGCCTGCAGCACCTCGGGGCCACCGGGTTGCGAAAAGCCGATCTCGGTCATCAGGTCGGGCATGGCGGACATGGCGTCGGCTCCGTTTTTGCGATGACCCGATTGTGTGGGCGTCAGGCCCAAGAGGGCTGGCTCATTCCTCTTCGAGTTTGGTCTCGCACTCCGCATCGCCGGGGTTGACGTGGCAGCGGATGCGCTTGAGCACCTTCAGGCCGCGCTTGTCGTACAGGCCTTGCTGCGTCAGCTGGATGCGCGACTCGCGCAACAGCAGCGTGTACTTGACCGCGTCGTCCGCATCCAGGTCGACCCACTGGGAAGGCGGGATGGTGGTGTCCGCGCGGCGGATGAGCTGCAGCATGCGGTCGAACTGCCCGGCCCAGAAGGTGCGCGACTTGGCGCCGAAGCCTTCGGGGAAGCGGTCGTGGCGGATGATCATCTGGTAGGACACCAGCAG
>SCUI01000029.1 GCA_004297225.1 Lysobacteraceae bacterium
GAATGCGAATACTCCGCTGCTCCTGCACAGCTTCGGGCCGGAGCCCGGGTAGGTCTCGACTGCGAATATCCTGCCGCCCTCTGGGACCTTTGACAGCTCGACCACGTCGCCCGTCTTAATCTCGTTCCCGCCATACGTTATGACGTCACCCATCCTGGTGCCCTCCGCGGCTACCTGGAGGATCTGCTTTCCGTTGTCGCCCTTAACCACTGCCATGGGAGCCGAGTGTATGGCGTCCCTCACGATGTCGACAACCTTGCCTCTCATCGCAACCGCCGGAAAATATTCTATCTTGCCGAGGAACCTATGCGACGGGCTGACATATCTCGGTCCGCCCGCGCCGCGCGCCCTTGGAATTATTCTTTTACCCATATCATAACCCCTATACTATCCCCAACTTCACGGCAACGTCGACGGCCTTGTTCTCAGGCTTCAGCTTGATGTAGGCCTTCTTCTCGCCCTTCATCGTGACCTCGACGTTCACCTTCTCGACCTTCACGTCGAAAGCCGACTCGAACGCCTTCTTCACCGAGACCTTGTCCGAACCCCTGTCAACGACAAAGACTATCTTGTTCTCGCTCTCTATCATGCCCACCGACTTCTCGGTCATGTGAGGGTATTTCAGAATCTTCCAGGGGTCCATATCACTCACCGAGCTTCTCCAATGCGGACTTCGTGAATATCGTCAGCCTTCCGGGCTTCGTGCCTGGAGCGAGATACTCGGCCGAGAGGTTGCCCACGCGGCACACGTTCACGCCGGGTATGTTCCTTGCGGCCTTGCCGATTCCCTTGTCATCCGCTATAACGAACAGAGGCCCGACCTTCTTGACGTACTTCCTGCCCCTCATCTTGCCGCGGCCCGCGCGCACCTTCTTCTCTGAAGTCCTCTCCATCTCCTCGTCGAGGCCCATGCTCGTCAGGAACGACGCGACGTCCTTCGTCTTCTTCATGCTCTGGAAGACGTCCTCGACTATGATCGGCATCGAGATCGCGCCTATCCTGTGGCCGCGCGCCTCCACCAGATCTTTGACCGCGGTGGCGGCTATCGCGGACCTGACCGCCTTCTGCCTCTCCTTGTCGTTGATCTTCTGCTCCCAGAGCTTCTCAGGCAGCGGGGCGTGCGCGGCCCTTCCGCCTATGGCGTGCGGGACGAACTTGGCGCGCAGGTTCAAAAATGGGACCGTCTTTCCGTGGAGCCTGGGCAGCCTGGCCATCTCCCTGTTCATCATCGTGTACCTGTGGCGCCTGTACCCGTGGTAGTGCGCGGACGTCTTCTTTCCGGACATCCAGTTCGGGCCGTACGCCTGCCTCTCGTTTGACTGGGCGGATATCACGGCGCGCTTTATTAGGTCCGCGCGGACCGGCTCGGAGAAGACCTTCGGCAGGCTGACCTGCTCCTTCTTCTTACCCTGCAAATCGAAAACGTCGGCTTTCATGTTACTTCGATATCTCCCTGATCTCCGGAACCGCGACCTTTATCTTCGGCGGCCTTATCGCGGCCCTCATCATTATCAACCTCTTCTTCGGCCCGGCGACCGAGCCCTTCAGAAGCACGAAGCTGCTCTTCAGCACGCCGTACCTGTGGATGCCGCTCTTCGGCATGACGTCCTTGCCCTCGCCTATCTTCATCACGCGCTTGTTCATCTCGGTCCTCCTCTGGAAGCCGAGCTGGCCCGCCGTCGGCGCCTGCCACCTGACCTTCCTCGGGACCTGCTGCGATATCGCGCCTACGTGCCTCCTCTTCTGCTTGGCGTGCCTGTCCTGGATCCTGATGTGGAACCTCTTCACCGGACCTTCAGTGCCCTTTCCGATGGTGACGGCTATCGTGTCGACGACCTCGCCCTCCTTCATCACGTCCGAGGCAAGTATCTCCTTGCCTAGAAGAGCTTTGGCGAAGTCGAGCTTCTCCTT
>SCUI01000068.1 GCA_004297225.1 Lysobacteraceae bacterium
TTGCTCGGGCAAAGCCCTCGCTTCGGGCGCAGGTGCTCGACCTCGTCGCCGCGGCGCCTCGGTCTGCGCGCCTGCGGGACGGCTGAGCTGTGCGAGCAGCTCCTTGATCTCGTCGTCCTGTGAGCTGTCGCGGCGGCCCACGGTGATGACCGCGACGCGCGATCCGCCGGCGGCGGGCCGCGCGAGCGCCCAGAGGCGCCGCGTCGGGAAGACCAGGACCGCGGTCACTCCGATCACGAGCAGCGCGGACGCGAGCCAGATCACGGGGACGGTCGGGTCGCGCGTCACGCGCAGACCGGTGAACTGCTTCTCGCGCACGAACGTGAACGTCAGCCCGGCGGCCGACACGTCCTCGCCCTGCGCGAGCGTCTCCATCTTCACGGGCCGGTCCGACGCCCCCTCGTAGATCTCGAGCCGCATCTCGCCGGGCGAGATGAGGGTGTCGCGCCCCGCGGCGGAGGGGGCGACGACGTACGCGGTGACGTCCCGCCCCGGCACCCGGACGGGACCCACGGGCCGGTCTCCGTCTGTGCGCCACGCGAGCGCGACGCCGTCGTCGAACACGACCGCGCCGCTGCTGTCCGTGACGCGCACGACGGCCGCGGGACCGAAGAACGACTGGTAGAAGCGCACCCCGTCGTAGTCGAGCGGCTCGTTCACGCGGATCGTCTTGCGCGCGACCTCGGACCCGTCACGAAGCAGGATCAGGTCGCTCCGGAAGTCCTTGGGCTGTCCGGTCGTGTAGTACTCGGCCTCGAAGCTCGCGACGCGCGCGCTCAGCCCGGCGAGGCCGACCTCACGCGTCGATCCCTCGGGGACGACGAACCCGTCGTCCGCGTACGAGACGCGCGAGCCCACGGCCGCGGTGAGCAGGAGCAGCACGAGGCTGACGTGGCCGACGAGGCTCCCGAACCGCGCGTAGCGGAAGCGGTCCGCGTACAGGTGGACCCCGCCGACGTGCTCCGTCGCGATGACGCGGTGCCCCCGTGCCGCGAGCGCGCCGCGCAGGATGGCGGCCGCGGTCCGGGGGTCCGCCGCGACATCGACGCTCTCCGTCCCCGCGCGGTCGAAGAGCGCCG
>SCUI01000154.1 GCA_004297225.1 Lysobacteraceae bacterium
TATTGAGCGCGATCTCGGCCAGCGTGCAGCTCGGCCAGAGCCCGTCGTCTGCGCCGCCGACGAGGAGCACGGGGCCGGTCGCGTGCTCGATCTCGATGGTGGCGGCTGCGATCTCCTCGGGCGGCGCCTCGGCGAGGATCGCGAGGTACGCCGGCGACGCGCGGACGCCGCGGTCGTCGTTGGGTAGCCACTCGGTCGTCACCTGGTCCCACGCGTCGCCGTCCAGATACGGCAGGGGCTCGCCGCCGAGCGTCCACGCTGCGCGATCCGGCTGACCGGCGCTGCCCCACCGCACGCCGCTCGGCACCTCGGCGATCGTCGCCGCGACTTCGGGGTACAGGGCGGCGATCTGCAGGGCGAGCTCGCCGCCGCGCGAGCCGCCGACGACGGCGATGCGGTCCGGATCGACCTCGGGCCGCCGCGCGAGCCAGTCGAGCGCGGTGCCGAACGTCTCGAGCGGGATGTCGGTCAAGCCGCTGGGCAGCCCTTCGGCGCCGAAGTACCCGAGCCCGAGCGCCACGATCCCGAAGGACGCCTCGAACGCCGCGCTCAGCTCCGGGATGCCGCCTTCGGAGCCGCCGAGCACGAGCACCGCGGGATGCGGCCCCGGGGTGACGGGACGGAACAGGACGCCGACGAGCCCGTCGTCGCGCACGTCCTCGCGCACGAGCCCGTCGTCGAGGGGCCGTCGCTCGAGGGTCGCCGACGCGACCACGACGCCTTCCTGCTCCAGGTCGAACGCGACGTCGAACCCTTCGCCGGTCTCGTCGCTCTCGAGGGCCATGGACCACACGAGACCCTCGGGCTCGACACCCGCGTACGTGCCGTCCTCGGGCGCATCGCGCGACGCGTCGATCGTGCCCTCCGCGTCGGCGACGAAGCGTGCCCACCCGCGGTATCCCCACAGGCGCGACCGCAGCGTCGCGGTGGCGCCCGGGCCGAGGCCTTCCACCCGTACCGACGCGAGGCGCGCGTAGGCGATGGACGTGACCGCGACGGGGCCGTCGTCCGCCGGCGCGAGGAAGACGATGTGGGGCTCCGTGGCGGGGGCGGCGTCCACGCCCGGCGCGGCGTCCTCGGCGGCGGAGTCGGCGCCCGCGTCGCCCGGGTCGGGGTCCGGAC
>SCUI01000054.1 GCA_004297225.1 Lysobacteraceae bacterium
TCACGCTGCACAACGTCACCGAAGGCATCGGCATCGCGGCCCCTGTGACAAAGGATCGTCCATCGCTCAAGTCCTTCATCGCCCTGGCCGCGCTGGCCGGCCTGCCCGCCGTCCTCGGCGCGTGGGTGGGCGGCTTCGCCTATTCGCCACTGCTGGCGACGATCTTCCTCGGAGTCGGCGTGGGCGCGATCTGGCAAGTGATTGTGGAAGTGGGGCGGCTGCTTATCCGCGACGCCGAGCGGGAAGGCTTGCCGGTCGTCTCGTGGCTGAACGTCGGCGGGTTGCTGACCGGGATTGCCGTCATGTATATGACGGCGTTTCTGGTGAAGTGAAAGGAAGGGAGCATCTTATGGAAGTATCCATTGCTTTGAAAATCACGGCTCTCACCAAGTCGTACGGAAGCACACAAGCCTTGCGCGGCGTGGACCTCGATGTGCGGCGCGGCGAGATCTTCGGCTTCCTAGGGCCGAACGGCGCGGGCAAGACGACCACCATCCGGTGTGTGCTTGATCTGATTCACCGGAACGGCGGCACGGTGAGCGTGCTGGGCATGGACCCGCAGGAGAATCCGGTGGCCGTGCGTGCTCGCTGCGGCTACCTGCCCGGAGAACTGCGGCTGGACGACGCCTTCACCGTGGAAGGCCAACTGCGCTACCTCAACCGTTTGCGCCATAATCACGCCGACTGGAACTACGCGCGCGAACTCGCCCGGCGGATTGACCTTGACTTGAAAACACCCATCAAGAATCTCTCCAAAGGGAACAAGCAGAAAGTGGGCGTGGTTCAGGCGTTCATGCACCGGCCCGAACTGCTGATCCTCGACGAGCCGACCGCCGGCCTCGACCCGCTGGTGCAGAGGGAGGTGCTCCGCATCATCGGCGAAGCGCGAAAAGCCGGCGCAACTGTCTTCTTCTCCTCGCATAATATCAGCGAAGTGCAGGAAGTCGCCGACCGCGTGGGCATCATCCGCAACGGTGTGGTGGTCGAGGTGGCCGAGCCGTCCACGCTCATCAATCGCTCTCTGCGCACCGCGCGCGTCCGCTTCCGCCGGCCGGTGGACAGCCAGGCACTGCTCGCCACACCGGGAGTCAAACTGCTGGCGCAGGAGGACGGCGCCAGCCTGTTGCTCCAGGTAGAGGGTGAGATGGATGGGCTAATTAAAACTCTGGCCGGGTTCCCGGTGCTGGACTTTGAGACCGAACGCCCGACGCTGGAAGAGGTCTTTCTCACCTACTACGGGAGCAATCAATGAGCGCCATTTTCTTCAACGTGCTCGCGCGCATGCGCGGGCAGATTCTCGGCTGGGGACTGGGTTTGGGCCTGCTGGGCTTTTACCTGATGCCGTTCTACGACACGCTGGCGGAGCAACAGGAAACCCTCAAGCAACTACTGGCTTCCTATCCCCCGGAACTTATGGCCTTCTTCGGCAACACCACTGTGATGTTCACGCCGGAGGGATACCTGGGCTTCGAGTATTTCTCGCTCATGCCGGTCATCCTGGGAATCTTTGCCGTGCTCGCCGGGAGCGGGCTGCTGGTCGCCGATGAGGAGAGCGGCACTCTCGATCTGGTGCTGGCGCACCCCCTCAGCCGCACCGAGTTATTCCTCGGCAAACTGCTCGGCTTCATCGCGACCACGGTGGGCATTTTGATCCTGGCCTGGCTGGGGCTGGTTATCGGGCGGAATTTCTCCAACATTGACCTGACTGCCGGCCAACTCGCCATGCCCTTCCTTTCCCTGTTTGGGGTGCTGCTCCTGTTCGGCGCGTTGGCGCTGCTGCTCAGTATGCTGTTACCTTCCCGCCGCTTCACAGCCTCTCTCGCCGGATTGCTGCTGGTAGCGTGCTATTTCGTCACATCGTTGGCCCGTGTGGATGACCGGCTGATCGATCTGGCCCGCTTCTCGCCGCTCAACTACTACCAGAGCAGCGATGCCATGTCTAATATGAACTACACCTGGATCGCCGGGCTGCTGGCGGCAGCCGCGCTCTTTGCCGCAGTCGCGTGGTGGCGATTCGAGCGGCGCGACATCCGGGTGGGCGGCGAGGGCGGCTGGCGGATCCTGTTGCCGTGGCGGCGAGCGGCCCCATACAACCGCTGAGGGAAGTTGCGAATTCATGGGGCTATAGAATCGCCTCTAAAATACCAAGCTGACCGCGAAGATATTTTCACCGCAAAGGCGCGAAGAACGCCAAGATAGAAAGGAAATGGAAGAGCAAGAGCCTTGCGCTCTTCGCGTCTTCGTCGTGAGATTTTGACTGCGGCTGGATGCCGCGCAATGAATACTGCTGGACTTACGCAAAAAGGCGAAAAGAGGCAACTTTACCCGCCATATATAGGCGGAGCGCACAACTTGTTGCCAGATATAGCGCTCAGAATCTCGTTCTGCGTAAGTCCAGTACTGAAACCGTTTTCCGCATCATCACCGCGCTTCTTTTCATCACCGCCCTCTTCATTGGCGGCTCCTTTCGCCGCAAGGCCGAGCG
>SCUI01000007.1 GCA_004297225.1 Lysobacteraceae bacterium
CGCCGCGAGCGCAGCAAGTCGACGCCGGCCACGCCCAGCCCGAGCACGGCCGCGGCCCGGACCGCCAGCGCCTGCTCGGCGGCCGAGGCCAGCACCGCCTCGGCGCTGCCGCCGCGGTGCAGGTTGGCCCGGAACTCGCCGTCGGCGGCCTGCCGCCGGATGCTGGCGACCACCCGCCCGCCGACCACGAAGCAGCGCAGGTCCGCGCCCGCGGCCTCGGCGACGAACTCCTGCACCAGGAAGTCGGCGTAGAGCCCGCGCAGCGCCTCGATCACCCCGTGCGACGCGGCCTGCTTCTCGGTCAGCATCACCCCCGAGCCCTGGCTGCCCTGGTTGAGCTTGATGACGTGCGGCGGCGGACCGAGCAGCGACAACAGGTCGGCGGTGTCGTCCGGGTTGTCGCCGAACACGGTCGCCGGCATGCCGATGCCCTCGGCGGCGAGCAGCTGGTGGGCACGCAGCTTGTCGCGCGCGCGCGCGATCGCGTCGGAGGGATTGGGGGTATGGCTGCCCATCAACTCGAACTGGCGCAGCACCGCGGTGCCGTAGCGGGTGATCGAGGCGCCGATCCGCGGTACCACCGCGTCGTAGTCGCCGATCGGCCGGCCCTTGTAGTGCATGGCGAAGCCGTCGGAGCGGATCCGCAGGTAGCAGCGCAAGGGGTCGAGCACGCGCACGCTGTGGCCGCGCTGGCGCGCGGCCTCGACCAGGCGCCGGGTCGAGTAGAGCTTGGCGTTGCGCGAGAGGATCGCTAGCTTCATCGGGCGCCGCGATGCTGGAGCGGGTGAAGGGAATCGAACCCTCGTCAGTAGCTTGGGAAGCTACAGCTCTGCCATTGAGCTACACCCGCGATGCCGCGATTCTACCGGAGCTCAGAAGCGGTTGCCGACGGTGACGAAGATCGTCGCGTCGTTGCCGCTGTCCTGGGCGAAGGTGGCGGTGGCGCCCACGTCCGCCTGCAGGCCCATCAGCTCGGTGCGGGCACCGATCAGCAGGGTGCCGTACTGGTCGTCGAACTCCAGCCCCGGCACCGCGTACTGCAGCGAACCCGGGATCGACTGGGCGCTGGCGAAGGCCTGCGCCGGCTCGTCCTCGAACTCGGTGTCCCAGGTCACGCGGGCATACGGCTGGATGCGGTCGGTGGGCTGGTAACGGAACTGCCAGCCGAAGCTGCCGATCAGCGAATCCAGGGACTGGTCCGGATAGGCGAGCGAGCTGGACAGCGCCGGGTCGCTCTCGGCGAAGCCGTCGATGTCGATCTGTTGCGACAACACCGAGAGCACGGGGCCATGGACGAATGCGCCGTCGCCGAAGTCGAAGCCGGCGCTGGCGCCGATGCTCAGGTTGCTGCCGTCGGCCGAACCGGTGTGCACGCGCGTGGCCTGGCCCAGCTGCACTTCGCGATCGGTGTCGAAGCCCAGCCACGAATAGCTCAGCTGGCCATTCGCCCAGAGCTGGCCGGAACGCCAGCCGGCATAGCCGCCGAGGCTGGCGTCGGTCTGGTCGAAACTGCCGCGGCGCAGGCCCCAGTCCATCGACTGGCTGCCGTAGCCGGCGAACGCGCCGTAGACGAGGTTGCCACTGGTCCAGTCGAGGCCGAAGGTCAGGGTCGGACCCATGCCGTCATACAGGTTGCCCTTGCCGTAGCGCTGCGAGTCGGCGCGCACGTCGGCCCACCAGCGCATGCCGTTGCCCTCGGCCGGCGCCGCCAGCCGCGCATCCACGCGACCGGCGCGGGCGCGGCCCACGACCGCCTCGGAATGCGGCAGCACGGCGATCTGGCGCGGGCCTTCGATCATCGACACGGCGAGCTGCGCCATCAGCGCATGGGTGGCGGTGGTCGGGTGCACGCCATCGGCGAACATCCAGGCGTTGCCGGCGTCCGGCGAACGCAGCGAAGCCGGGTTGCAGAACAGCGCGCTGTCGCCGGCCGGTGCCGGCTGGGTGAGGCAGGCCGGCGTGGTGACGTTGCTGAAGCCGTACAGGCCCGGGTTGGCGACCACTTCCTGCAGCAGGTGGAAGGTGTCCACCGGGATCACGCTCAGTCCCTGCGCGGCCAGTGCGCCGAACAGCGCCTGGTTGTAGGCGTCGGCCAGCGCGGTGCCCTGCGCCATGCCCGCCGCGCCGCCGGCACGCGAGGCCGGGGTCAGGCCGATGTCGGGCAGGTTGGCGACCAGCACGTACTGCGCGCCCGCGCCCTTGAGCGCGCCGATGATGCCGACCTCCGCGGCGACGGCGCCGCTGATGATCTGCTGCGCCTGGGCCGGGTTGGCCTGCACCGCGAACAGGTCGTTGGCGCCGCCCCACACCGAGTACAAGGCGTCCGGATCGGCCTTGCCGTTGTTCGCGGCCAGGTAGGCGTTCACCTGCGTGGCCAGCGACGGGATCGGGCCCAGTCCGCCTGAGGTGTCGACGCCGGTGCGGGCGCCCCCGACTGCGTAGTTGTCACCGCCCTGGTTGTCGCTCACCGCGTTGGTGCCGTAGTAGTCGGCGAGGTATTCGGACCAGACCAGGCCCGGATTGGTGGTGAAGCGGCCGATCAGCGCGCCATTCGGGCCGATCAACTGGATCAGCGCCGGCCGGAAATGGCCGCTGTCGGTGAGGCTGTCGCCGAAGAACACCGTCTGCGAAAACGGCGAGTCCTGGGCCAGGGCGGGCATGGCGGCCAGCGCCAGCGCGGCGGCCAGGAGAGTGCGAAGCGGCTTGCGGGACGACATGCGGATCTCCGGTGTCTGGGGTGTCGGGCCGGCGGATACGCCGCCGGATGGTGCCGATCCTTTCACGGCTGGAGACCGGGACGCAAGGCGGCGACAATGGCGCCATGGAAGGAACGATCGTGATCCGCCTCAATGGCGCCAGCCAGGTCCTGGCCGGCGCCCGCACCGTCGCCGCGCTGCTGGAGACCGCCGGTCATGGCGGCCGCCGCGTCGCGGTCGAAGTCAACGGCGAGATCGTGCCGCGCAGCCGCCACGACGCGCACCTGCTGCACGACGGCGACACCGTGGAGATCGTGCAGGCCCTGGGCGGCGGCTGAGCGCTAGAATCACGGGATGGACGACCGTTCCCCCCAAGCCGCCGGCGATGCCCTGGTCATCGCCGGCAAGCGCTACCGTTCCCGCCTGTTGACCGGCACCGGCAAGTTCAAGGACCTGGAAGAAACCCGCCTGGCGACCGAGGCCGCAGCCTCGGAAATCGTCACCGTGGCGATCCGGCGCAGCAACATCGGGCAGGACCCCGACCAGCCGAATTTGCTCGACGTGCTGCCGCCGGAGCGCTACACGATCCTGCCCAACACCGCCGGCTGCTACAGCGCCGAGGAAGCGGTGCGCACCTGCCGGCTGGCGCGCGAACTGCTCGACGGACATTCCCTGGTCAAGCTCGAGGTGCTCGGCGACCGCAAGACCCTGTTCCCGGACGTGGTGCAGACCCTGGCCGCGGCCGAAACCCTGGTCGCCGACGGTTTCCAGGTCATGGTCTACACCAGCGACGACCCGATCCTGTGCAAGCGGCTGGAAGAACTCGGCTGCGTCGCGGTGATGCCGCTGGCGGCGCCGATCGGCTCCGGGCTCGGCATCCAGAACCGCTACAACCTGATGGAAATCGTCGAGAACGCGACGGTGCCGATCATCGTGGACGCCGGCGTCGGCACGGCTTCCGACGCCGCGATCGCGATGGAACTCGGTTGCGACGGGGTGCTGATGAACACCGCCATCGCCGGCGCCCGCGAACCGGTGCGGATGGCGCGGGCGATGCGCCTCGCCATCGAAGCCGGCCGCGAGGCCTTCCTCGCCGGCCGCATCCCGCGCAAGCGCTATGCCAGCGCCTCCTCGCCGATCGAGGGCCTGGTCGGTTGAAGGTACCGCCCAAGCCCTTCACGATCGAGGAAGGGCAGCGCCGGGTGCGCAGTTTCGTGTTGCGGCAGGGGCGATTCACCCCGGCCCAGCAGCGCGCGTTCGACGAGTTGTGGCCGCGCTACGGCCTTGATTTCAGCGGCCGGCCGCGCGACTTCGACGCCGCGTTCGGGCGCCACGCGCCGCGGGTGCTGGAAATCGGCTTCGGCAACGGCGAGGCGCTGCGTTTTTCCGCGGCGCGCGACCCGGCGCGCGACCACGTCGGCATCGAAGTGCACGCGCCCGGGGTCGGCCGCCTGCTCAACGCATTGGCCGCGGACGGCATCGCCAATGTCCGCATCTACCACCACGACGCGGTGGAAGTGCTGGAACGCGAGGTCGGCGACGCCAGCCTCGACGAAATCCGCATCTACTTCCCCGATCCATGGCACAAGAAGCGCCACCACAAGCGCCGCCTGCTGAACCCCGCCTTTGCCGCGTTGCTGGTGCGCAAGCTGGCCCCGGGCGGTCGCTTGCACCTCGCCACCGATTGGCACGACTATGCGGAGCAGATGTGGGACGTGCTGGAGGCCACGCCGGGCCTGCGCAACCGGGCCGGGGCGCGCGGGCAGGTGCCGCGACCGGACTGGCGGCCGCAGACCCACTTCGAGAGCCGCGGCCAACGGCTCGGCCATGGTGTCTGGGATCTGCTGTACGACAAGCCTGCATGACGGGACGCAAGCACAAGGACTAGGACCGGGAACTGGTGGACACCGCGCTGACGCTCACGCCCGACATGAAACTGGTGCTCGGGCTGGTCGGCCTCACCATGGTCCTGTTCGTGTTCGAGCGCATCCGCGCCGACGTCGTCGCCCTGGCGATCCTGGTGCTGCTGGGACTCACCGGCCTGGTCGCGCCCGAGGACCTGTTCGACGGCTTTTCCGGCAACGCGGTGATCAGCGTGATGGCGACGATGATCCTGGGCGCCGGCCTCGACCGCACCGGCGCGCTCAACCGCCTCGCCGGCTGGCTGCTGCGGCGCGCGCACGGCATCGAGCAACGCCTGCTGCTGCTGACCACCGCGGTGGCCGGCATCAATTCCTCGGTGATGCAGAACCCGTCGGTGCTCGCACTCTACTTGCCTGTCGCCTCGCGCCTGTCCTCGCGCACCGGCGTGGCGCTGTCGCGGATGCTGCTGCCGCTGGCCGCGGCGATCGTGATGGGCGGCTCGCTGACCATGGTCGGCAACTCGCCGCTGATCCTGCTCAACGACCTGATGGTCTCGGCCAACGCCAACCTGCCCTCAGGCGTCGCCACCCTGGAACCGCTGGCCATGTTCGCGCCGTTGCCGATCGGCCTCGCGTTGCTGGGCGCATCGCTGCTGTACTTCCGTTTCTTCGGCGACCGGCTGCTGGCCGACGACACCGACAAGGGCGTGACCCCGGCGCGCACCCAGAGCTATTTCGCCAACACCTACGGCATCGAGGGCGAGGTGTTCGAGTTGACCGTCGGCGCCGACAGTCCGCTGGTCGGCATGGCGGTCGGCGAGGCGGAAACGCTGCATGGCGCGCCGCTGCTGCTGGCGCTGAAGACCGGCAACGAGTCGCGCCTGGCGCCTCCTGGCGAGGCCCGCATCTGGGTCGGCAGCGTGCTCGGCGTGATGGGTGGCAAGCAGGAGGTCTCCGACTTCGCCCAGAACAACTTCCTGCGCCTGTCCTCGCGCCTGCGCGAGTTCGGCGACCTGTTCAACCCCAGCCGCGCGGGCATTTCCGAAGCCGTGGTGCCGCCGACCTCCAGGTACATCGGCAAGACGGCGCGCGAGCTGCAACTGCGCAAGCAGATGGGCCTGAGCCTGCTGGCGGTGAATCGCGACAAGGTGGTGCACAACGACAACGTGCGTGAACTGGCCCTGCGCGCGGGCGACATGCTGGTGCTGCACAGCATCTGGACCGACCTGTCGGACGCGTCGAAGGGTCGCGATTTCGTCGTGGTCACCGACTATCCCAAGGGCGAGCAGCGCCCGCACAAGTTCCGGATCGCGATGGTGATCTTCGCGATCACCATGCTGATCGCGCTGTCGTCGCGGATCCCCGCCTCGATCGCGTTGATGACCGGCGTCGCCGGCATGCTGGTCACCGGCGTGCTGAAGATGGACGAGGCGTACGCGGCGATCAACTGGAAGACCGTGTTCCTGATGGCCTGCCTCATCCCGCTGGGCTGGGCGATGGATTCCAGCGGCGCCGCAGCGTGGATCGCGGGGCACACCATCGAACGGCTGCCCGAGGGACTGCCGCTGTGGGTGATCGAGGTGATGGTCGGCCTGCTCACCACCGCCTTCGCGCTGGTGATCAGCCAGGTTGGCGCGACCATCGTGATGGTGCCGATGGCGATCAACGTCGCATTGGCCGCTGGCGGCGACCCTACGGTGTTCGCGCTGGTCACCGCACTGGCGGCCTCGAACAACCTGATGACGCCGTCCAATCCGGTGATGTCGATGATCACCGGACCGGGCGGCTACACGCCGCGCGACATGTGGCGCGCCGGCGCGCCATTGGCGCTGGCCTGCATCGTGATCCAGGTGGCCGCGGTCAACCTCCTGTTCTGAGCGCCGCGGTTCCGAGCGCATCCGCCGACAGGCGCACCACGCCGTCGCGCACTTCCACCGCCACGGCACTCAGGGACTGTCCGCGGCACGGTCCGCCGACGCACAATCCTTCGCTCAACTCGAAGGTCGCGCCGTGCACCGCGCAGACCAGCAGCCCGTCTTTCGTGCGCAGGAATTCGCCCGGCGCCCAGTCCAGGCGCCGCCCCGCATGCGGGCAGATGTTGAGCCAGGCGCGCACGGCGTCGCCGTCGCGGTGCACGATCAGCGATTCCAGCGCTCCATCCACGCAGGCTTCGGCTTCGGCGAGGCCGCCGTCGGCCAGGCCCGCCCAGTCCAGCAGCGAAGACGCGGAGGCGTCCTGGCACTCGTTTAACGAACTTCTCACAACCCCGGCCTCGCCTCGCACGATACTGCCTGCCCGGCTCGCGCCGATTGTCTCACGCCGAGAGTTCCAACGATGTCCGCACTGCACTTCCGCATCGACCGCAATGCCTTCCGCGACGCATTCGCGCCGCCGCGCCGCCCGCGCAATCCGTTGCTGCGGATCGCCGCCGGGCTGCTCGGCATCGCGCTGCTGGCGGTGATGGTGTTCGTCAGCGTGTTCGTCGGTGCGGCGATGATCGTCGTCGGACTGGTGTACCGTTTCTGGAAGCGGCGCGGGCAGCCGGTCGCTCGTGCCTCCCGCGTGGTCGAGGGCGAATTCCGCGTGGTCGGCAAGCCGACCTGAGCCGGCAACCGGAAGCATCCCGATGCAGGACGTGATCACGGCCGCACCCGTCGCGCGCGTGCCCGTGCGCGACGGCGCCGGCGGCAGCTTCCCGGTGCACCGCATCTATTGCGTCGGCCGCAACTTCGCCGACCACGCGCGCGAAATGGGCGCCGCACCCGCCAACCCCGCAGCGCGCGGCCGCCCGGTGTTCTTCCTCAAGCCGGCCGATGCGGTGGTGACCGACGGCCAGGTGCCGTATCCGCCTGCCACGTGCGAGCTGCACCATGAAGTGGAGCTGGTGGTCGCCCTCGGCCGCGACGCCCCGGCGGGCGAACTCGCGGTGGAGGACGCGCAGGGGCTGGTGTTCGGCTACGGCGTGGGCCTGGACCTCACCCGGCGCGACCTGCAGGCGGAGGCCAAGGCGAAGGGACTGCCCTGGGACATCGGCAAGGGCTTCGATGCCAGCGCGCCGGTCAGCGCGATCGTGCCGGTCGCCGAGGCCGGCGCGCTCGAGCACCGCACGCTGACGCTGGAGGTCGACGGGGAACGGCGCCAGCACGGCGCCCTGCGCGACCTGGTCTGGGACGTCCCGTCGATCCTGCACGAACTGTCGAAGTTGTACCGGCTGCGCGCCGGCGACCTGGTATTCATGGGTACGCCGGCCGGCGTCGGCCCGCTGCAACCCGGCGACCGCTTCCGCGCCAGCCTCGACGGCATCGTCGAGGTGCAGGGTCGCGTGCTTCCGCGCTAGTCTCGCGGCAGGGGCAGCACCAGGAGGAGCCTTCGATGGGGATGGTCGCCGAGTTCAAGGAATTCATCGCCCGCGGCAACGTGGTCGACCTCGCGGTGGGCGTGGTGATCGGTGCCGCCTTCGGCAAGATCGTCAGCGCCCTGGTGGACGGCATCATCATGCCGTTGGTCGGCGTCGCGCTCGGCGGTGCCAGCGTCGCGGACTGGAAGTACGTGCTGCGCCCGGAGACGGTCGATGCGACCGGCGCGACCGTGGCGGAAGTGGCGATCGGCTGGGGCCTGCTGCTGCAGGCGATGCTCGATTTCGTGCTGGTGGCGGCCGCGATCTTCCTGCTGCTGCGCGGCTACAACCGCCTCCGCCGCCCGGTCGAAGCCGCGCCCGCGGCGCCACCGGAGGAAGTGCTGCTGCTGCGCGAGATCCGCGACAGCCTGCGCTCGCACCCCGGGGCGTGACTTGAGGCACAGCGGTGGCGGGGGTGGCGGTTGCTACCCTCATCGCTTCGTCCTGCCGCCCGGAGACCCTGCATGCGCCTTGCGCCACTGCCGCTCGCCCTGCTCGTCGCCCTCCTCGTCGCCCTGCCGGCCACCGCCGCCGAGCCGACGCGGATCCCGGAAGCGGCACTGGATACCGCGGCACAGTTGCGCGACATCGCACTGGCCGACGACACCGGCTGGAAGATCGCCGAATCGCTGACCACCGAAGTGGGGCCGCGCATGGCCGGCAGCGACGCCGATGCCCGCGCGGTCGCGTGGGCGAAGGCGAAGTTCGCCGAGCTCGGCTTCGACAAGGTCTGGACCGAACCGGTGACCTTCCCCAAGTGGGAGCGCCGCGGCCAGCACGCCGAAGTCGTCGGCGCCCATGCACAGCCGCTGGTGGTGAGCGCACTGGGCGGCAGCGCCGGTGGCACGATCGAGGCCGAAGTGGTGCGCTTCCCCGACCTGGAATCGCTGCAGGCGGCGGCACCGGGTTCGCTCGCCGGCAGGATCGCCTTCGTCGACTACCGCATGGAACGCGCCCGGGACGGCCATGGTTACGGCAAGGGCTCGCGCGTGCGCGGAGCCGGGCCGTCGGCTGCGATCGAGGCCGGCGCGGCCGCCTTCCTGATGCGCTCGGCGGGCACCGACAACCACCGCTTCGCGCACACCGGCATGACCCGCTACGCCGAGGGCCTCGACCCGATCCCGGCGGCCGCGCTGAGCAATCCCGACGCCGACCAGCTGGCGCGCCTGCTGGCGCTGGATCCGGCCACGCGCGTGAGGCTGGCGCTGGATTGCGGCTGGGACGGCGAATACACCTCGCAGAACGTGATCGGCGAAATCACCGGCAGCAGCCGCCCGGACGAAGTCGTGTTGATCGGCGGCCACCTGGATTCCTGGGATGAAGGCACGGGTGCGATCGACGACGCCGCCGGCATCGGCGTCTCGATGGCGGCCGCGCGCCTGGTCGCCGAGCTGCCGGTGCGCCCCGCCCGCAGCATCCGCGTGGTCGCCTTCGCCAACGAGGAACAGGGCCTGCACGGCGGCTTCGCCTATGCCGGGGCGCATGCCGGCGAACTGGCGAAGCACACGATGGTCTCGGAAAGCGACTTCGGTGCCGGACGCATCTACGGTTTCGACGCCGGCGTCGCGGACCACGCCGATGCCGCCATCGAGCAGATCGCCGCGGCGCTGGCGCCGCTGGGAATCGAATGGCGGCCCGGCGAAGGCTCACCGGAGTCCGACATCGGGCCGCTCGCCCGCGACGGCGCGGCGTGGGCCTGGCTGGGGCATGACGGCAGCGGGTACTTCGACCTGCACCACACGCCCGACGACACCCTGGACAAGATCGATCCGCAGGCGCTGGCGCAGAACGTGGCGGCCTACGCGGTGTTCACCTACCTGGCCGCGCAGGCGCAAGGCGACTTCGGCAGTTCGCCCGCGCGCGTGGTCAACGAAGGGCGCTGATCACCCAGACCGGTTGCGGCAGGCCCGCTTCCGGGTCCTGCACCGGCAGCGCCTCCGCCTCGCGGAAGCCGGCGTCGCGCAGCGCCTGCAACAACCCGAGTCCGAAGCGGTGCCAGCAGAGCACGCCGCCTCCCATCGGGTCGCCGTGGTATTCGGGCGGCTGCAAGTGCACCAGCCTGCCGTCCGCGTCCGTCCGCGCGAGGGTTTCGATGCCCTCGTGGCCGGGCATGAACGGGACGCACAGCAGCAGGCGTCCGCCTGGCCGCAGCACGCGCGCGAATTCGCGCAGCGCCGCGGCATAGTCCGGGACGTGCTCGAGCACGTCGAGGCTGGCGACCACGTCGAGCCGGGCATCGGCGAAGTGCAATGCGGTGACGTCCTGGTGGCGCACGCGTGCGAGGGCGCGATGCCGCCACAGCCAGGCCGACAGGCGCAGCCGGCGCCATGGCGAAGGTGCCCATTCGCTGCCCAGCAGCCCCGGCATGCGCCGGCGCAAGGCCACGTACAAGGTGCTTGCCTGTTCGGTCAGGTAGGTGCGTGCACGTTGCCGCGCGGGCATGTCCAGCAGCATCGCGGCCACCGCGCGCTGCCGCGCGATGCAGCCGCAGCGTGGGCAGCGCAATGTCTCGCGCAGCGAGCCGTCGTCCGGCACCACGCCCGTTTCGAACTGGACGAGCGCGCGGCACAGGACGCAGCGGCCCTCCACGGCTGCGTTCACGCCTCGCCTTGGACCGGCGGTGGCGCCCCGGCCTCGCGCGCCTCCTGCGCGCGGAGTTCGTGTTCCACGGCATGCGGCGAGCGCGTGTACGGCGCCAGCAGCGCATAGAACACCGGCACCACGAACAGCGACAACAGCGTGGAAAAGCCGACGCCGGAGATCACCACCACGCCGATCGTGGCGCGGCTGGCCGAACCCGGGCCGCCGGCGGCGACCAGCGGCACCGCGCCGACCATGGTCGCGATCGAGGTCATCAGGATCGGGCGCAGGCGCACGCCGGCCGATTCGATGATCGCCTCGCGCACGCTGCGCCCGGCATCGCGCAACTGGTTGGCGAACTCGACGATCAGGATGCCGTTCTTGGCCGCCAGGCCGACCAGCATGACGATGCCGATCTGCGAGAACAGGTTCAACGTACCGCCGGTGATCCACAAGCCCAGCAGCGCGCCGAGCACGCCCAGCGGCACCGTCAGCATGATCACCACCGGGTGGATGAAGCTTTCGAACTGTGCCGCGAGCACCAGGTACACCACCAGCAGCGCCAGCGCGAAGGTCAGCAGCACCGCCCCGCCGGCCTTCTGGTATTCCCGCGACTCGCCCTTCCAGTCCACCTGCGCGTAATCGGGCAACTGCCTGCCGACCACGCCATTGAGGAACTCCAGCGCCTCGCCCATGGTGTAGCCAGGCGCCAGGCCGGCGCTGATGGTGATCGCGCGCAGGCGGTTGAAGCGGTTCAGGCTGCCGGCCTCGGCCAGTTCGCTCAGCGTCACCAAGTTCGACAGCGGCACCAGCTCGCCGTTGCCGGCGCGCACCTGGATCGCCGCCAGGTCGGCCGGCGCGGCGCGGCCTTCGCGTGCCGCCTGGACGATGACGTCGTATTCCTCGCCATCCTGGACGAAGGTGGTCACGCGGCGTCCGCCCATCATCGTTTCCAGCGCCTCGCCGATGTCGGTGACGCTGACGCCGAGGTCGGCCGCGCGCTGGCGGTCGATGTGCACGCGCATCTGCGGCCGCGTTTCCTTGTAATCCGAATCCACCGAGAAGAACCCCGGGTTCTGCTCCATGGCCTGCATCACCACGTCGCGCCAGCGCGCGATCTCGGCGTATTCGGGCCCGCCGAGCACCATCTGCACCGGCTGGCCGCGGCTGCCGACCAGGCCACCGCCCACGCGGGGCTGCGCGCTCACGCCCGGCAGCGCGCCCAGTTCGCCGCGCAGCGAATCGGCGACCTCGGCCGTGGTCTGCTCGCGCTGCGTCCAGTCCTGCAGGAAGACGATCACGTTGCCGGTGTGCATTTCCTCGCTGGCGCCCCAGCCCCCGGGCACGCGCGTGTTGTAGCGGCGGATCGCGCCGCCCTCGCCCACCCGCTCGGCGAAGACCTTCTCGACCTGCCGCACCTGGCCGACGGTGTAGTCGAATCCGGCGCCTTCCGGGCCGATGATCGAGACGAAGAACGCGCCGCGGTCCTCGGCCGGCGCCAGTTCCGACGGCACCACCTTGAACAGCATGAAGCTGATGGCGGCGGCGGCGACCATCAGTCCGCCGACGAACCAGGCACTGCCCAGGCCCGCCGAGAGCAGCCGCCGGTAGCGCTCGGCAAGCCAGGCCAGGCCGGCGTTCATCCAGCGATGCACGCGGGTCGCCTTTTCCTCGGCGTGCGGGCGCAGCAGGCGCGAGGACATCATCGGCGTCAGCGTCAATGCGACGAAGGCTGACAGCGCCACCGCGCCGGCCAGCGCCACCGACAGCTCGCGGAACAGGCGACCGGTGTTGCCCTCCATGAAGCCGACCGGCAGGAACACCGCGACCAGCACCGTGGTCGTCGCGATCACCGCGAACGCCACCTGGCGGGTGCCGCGCACCGCCGCCAGCAGGCGCGGTTCGCCCATGTCGACGCGGCGCTGGATGTTCTCCAGCACCACGATGGCGTCGTCGACCACCAGGCCGATCGACAGCACCAGCGCCAACAGGGTCAGCAGGTTGATCGAGTAGCCGAACAGGTACAGGGGGATGAAGGCGGCCAGCAGGCACACGGGCACCGTCAGCGCCGGGATCATCGCCGCGCGGAAGCTGCCGAGGAACAGCCAGATCACCAGCAGCACCAGCGCGACCGCTTCGAGCAGCGTGGCGTAGACGCGTTCGATCGAGGCCTCGATGAAGACGGTGTCGTCGAAGGCGACGAAGATGTCGGTGCCCTCGGGCAACGTCTTCTGGATCTCCACCGCCATCGCCCGCGCCGCGCGGGTCACGTCCAGCGCGTTGGCGGTCGAGGTCTTGATGATGCCCAGGCCGATGTTGGGCTGGCCGTTGCTGTGGTAATAGGCGCGGCGCTCGGCCGAGGCCAGCTCGACCTTCGCCACGTCGCCCAGGCGCACGACGTAGCCGTCGGCGCCCTCGCGCAAGGGGACCCGGGCGAAGTCGTCCGGGGTGGCGTAGTTGCGCTCCACGCGCAGGGTGAAGTCGCGGGTACCCGATTCGATGCGGCCGGCCGGCAGTTCGACGTTCTCGGCGCGCAGCGCCGACTCGACGTCGTTGGCGGTGATGCCGCGCGCCGCCATCGCGGCACTGTCCAGCCACACCCGCATCGCGTAGCGCTGGCGCCCGCCGATCCGCACCTGGGCCACGCCGTCCAGGCTGGACAGGCGGTCGACGATGTAGCGGTCGGCGTAGTCCGACAGCTCCAGCGTATCCATCGTGCTGGAGCTCATGTTGAGCCAGATGATGGTGTCGGAGTCGCTGTCGGCCTTTTCCACTTCAGGCGGATCGGCCTCGTCCGGCATGCGGTCGGCAACGCCGCTGATGGCGTCGCGGACGTCGTTCGCCGCCGCTTCGATCTCGCGGTTGAGGGTGAACTCGAGGGTCACCGAGGAGCGGCCGTTGACGCTGCGCGATTGCAGCGTCTCGATGCCCTCGATGCCCGACAGCGCATCCTCGAGCACCTGGGTGATGCGGGTTTCCACCACCGCGGCGGACGCGCCCGGATAACTGACGTCGACCGACACGATCGGCGGGTCGATCGCCGGCAGTTCGCGCAGCGTGAGCCGCGAGTACGCCATGACCCCGAGCACGATGAGCAGCAGGCTCATCACGGTGGCGAACACCGGGCGCTGGATCGAGACGTCGGAAAGCTTCATGGCTCAGCCCTGCGCGGCGGGGGCGTCGACCACCCTGGCGCCAGGGCGCAGCTTGCCGGTGCCGTCGACCACGATCCGGTCGCCCGCCTCCAGGCCCCGCACCACTTCCGCCTGGCCGTCGTGGCGACTGCCGATGGCGACCCTGGCCTGCTCGACGGTGGCATCGCTCTTCACCCGCCACACGAACGTGGTCTGGCCGATCTGGACGATGGCGATTTCCGGGACCAGCAACGCCTTGCGCGTCGGCTGGCGCACCTGCACGTCCACCAGCATGCCCGGGCGCAGCAGGCGGTCCTGGTTCGGGAAGGAGGCGCGCACCGTGACCGAGCGCGTGCCGGGATCGACGCGGGCATCCACGGTTTCCACGGTGCCGTCGAAGGCGCGACCCGGCCAGGCACTGACGCGGCCGGACACCTGCTGGCCGGCGGCGATCCGCGACAGCGCCGTTTCCGGCATCGGGAAGTCGACGAACATGCGCGACAGGTCGTCGAACGTGGCGATGGGCGTGCCGGGAGTCACCAGCGCCCCGGGGCTCACCTGGCGGATGCCGAGCGTGCCGGCGAACGGCGCGCGGATCACGCGCTCGCCAAGTTGCGCGCGCACCTGCGCCACCCGGGCGCGTGCCGCGTCGCGCGCGGCGCGCTGGTTGTCGAGTTGCGCGCGCGCGACCAGCTGTTGCTCGGCCAGCCCGGCCTGGCGCTGGTACAACTGCTCTGCCTCGGTCGCTGCGGCCTGCGCCTCGGCGAGGGCCGCCTGCTGCTGCTGTCCCGAAAGCGTGATCAGCACCGCGCCACGGCCGACCTCGTCGCCGCTATCGAAATGCACGCGCTGCACGATCTCGCTGACCTTGGCGGTCACCGTGATCGATTCGCGCGCGCGCGCGGTGCCGATCGCCTGCAGGCTGTCGTTGAAGGGTTGTTCCCGCACCACCGTGGTGGTGACCGCGGTGGCCGCCTCGCCGCCGGGCTTCGACGCACCGCCATCGCCGCCGCAGGCGGCCAGTGCGAGCAGCGCCAGCGTCGCGATGGCGAGGCGCATTGGAGGGCGTGGGAATCGGGCGGGCATGGCGTCTGGCGGCATCGTGCGGGGGCGGGCGAAAACAACGCAGTCTAGCCTCCGCGGCCGCCGCCTGCCCCCTGCCGTTGGACCCGCTGCGTGGCGGTCAACCAACGCCGCCTTCGCGCGTTGTCGCGCTGCCCCGCCCGGCGGCTCAGGCCGCGAGCACGCCATCCTCGCCGCCGTGCGGATCGAGCCGGCTGAGGCAGATGGCGAGGATGCGGCCGTGCATGCGCCGCGGGTGGTCGAAGGACTGCAGCACCAGCGCGGCGACGCTGAGCATCGCCACCAGGTTGGACACCGGCACCTCGCCGAGGCTGGCGAGCATGCTTGGCGCCAGCGCGACCGACGCGGTGAGCACCACGGACGCAACCACGTACGCGCGGATGGCGCTCCAGGCGCTCTGGTCGCTGCCTTGTCCGCCGTGCGCGGGCCGGCGATACGGCAGGTCCATGATCCGCCCGAGCCGCCGTGCGACGCGGATCTCGCGGCGCGTCGCCAGCAGCTTGCAACCGAACGCGAGCAGCGTCGCCAGCATCGCCGCCTGCGGCAGCCATGCGGGCATGCCCGCGCGTGGCAGGGTCACCAGCACGCAGGCAGCGAAGAACAGCAGCAGTCCGACGCGATGGAGGCGGGTGGCACGGTCGACGGTGGCCTGGAGCCGGTCGACGCTGGCGAGGGTGATGCGGCCGGATTTCATCGGAGCGGGCAAGCGGGACGGAAAACATGATTTTCCGCCCACGGCCCGGGCCGGGTCCAGCCTTTCGTCACACTTCCTTCACCGCCGGTTTGGCTGGCGCGCTCAGCCTGCGCGCGACCACTGCCCGAGCGCGGCGAGTCCGTTGTCGCGCGCGCGCTCCAGCACCATCGCCTGGGCCTTGGCGACATTGGCGTGGATGTCGCCCGACCAGATCTTCAGCGCCGCCGACTGCATCGCGCGGCCGTAGCTGAAGCTCAGCGGCCACGGGTTCGGGCCGAGCCGGTTCATCGCGTCCAGGTGCGCGGTAGCGTCCTCGTCGGACTGGCCGCCGGACAGGAACACGATGCCCGGCAGGATCGCCGGCACCGAGGACTTCAGGCACATCAGGGTCGACTCGGCCACTTCCTCGACGCTGGCCTGCTCGCCGCAGTCCTTGCCCGGGACGACCATCGACGCCTTCAGGATGGTGCCCTCAAGCATCACGTTCTGGTTGAACAGGGCGTCGAACAGCGAGCGCAGCACCACTTCGGTGACCTCGAAGCAGGTCTCGATGTCGTGGTCGCCGTCCATGATGACTTCCGGCTCGACCATCGGCACCAGGCCCTGCTCCTGGCACAGCGCGGCGTAGCGCGCCAGCGCATGACTGTTGGCCTCGATGCAGGTGCCCGACGGGATGTCCTCGCCGATGTTGATCACCGCGCGCCACTTGGCGAAGCGCGCGCCCAGGCCGTAGTACTCCTTCAGCCGGTCGCGCAGCCCGTCCAGGCCCTCGGTGACCACTTCGCCGGGGAAGCCGGCGAGCGGATGGGTGCCCTTGTCGACCTTGATGCCGGGGATGATGCCGTTGTCGCGCATCACCTTCGCGAACGGCACGCCGCCCCGGGTCGACTGGCGCAGGGTCTCGTCGAACAGGATCGCGCCGGAAATGTGCTCGCCCAGGCCGGGCGTGGTCAGCAGCATTTCCCGGTAGGCGCGACGGTTCTCCTCCGAATTCTCCACGCCCACGCCGGCGAAGCGCTTGGCGATGGTGCCGGTGGATTCGTCGATGGCAATGATGCCCTTGCCCGGCGCGACCATCGCGCGGGCGGTCTCGGCAAGCTGTTCGATGCTCATGGCGTCCCGGGGAACTGGAAGGAATCCGCGGGATTATAGCCGCTAGGGCCGGCTGGTGGCCTTGCGCATCATCTCCTTGCGGAACGCTGCGCGCTCGGCCTGGTGCAGGCGATCGAGCTCGGGCTTCAGCGGATCGACCCGCGTTTTCCCGAGTTCATCCAGGCGAGCGGCAAGGTCGGCGAGGCGGCAGTGCGCGTTCACCGCCGCACCGCCGGGCTCGTGCCCGCCCTCGAAGCCCAGGGTCGCGACCGTGAACGTCGGTTCCGGGGTCACCCCGGGTCGCGGCTGGAACCGCCACTGCGACACGGCGTCCGCGCCGGCCTGGGCGAACGCGCCCCAGAATCCCTCGACCGGCTCGCTCGCGCCCGATTCGCTGTTCCACTGCTGCAACACCCGGAAGCCCGAGGTACTCCCGTCGGGCTCGATCCGGTAACCGAGCGCGATGCACGCATTGGCGCCGCGCGCGGCGAGGTGCGGGGGATACACCGGGCCCGGCAGGCTGGCGCCTTCGGCCAGCATCCAGCGGTCGCCGATGGTGCCCTCGTTCGCGATCCGGTCGGCGCCCGCGCCGGCGGCCTGCGCCGCCGCCATGCCGGTTGCGCCGGCAAGCATCATCGCCAGCAATGCCCTGTTCATCCCGCCTCCTGGAGTTCACCGAGACCTTCCGCGCTGCCACCGGTTCCGACCTGCAGCAGCCGCAGCGTATTGGTGGCGCCGTGGTGCTCCATGTGGTCGCCGCTGGTGAAGATGACGCGGTCGCCCGCCGAGAGCAAGCCCTGCCCGAACAACGCCCGGATGGCCTCGCGGGCGGCCTCGCGGGTCGCCAGGCCGCGGCTGTCGAAGGGCACCGGGACCACGTCGCGCATCAGCGCCATCTGCCGCCGCGCCCCGGCATGGCGCGACAGGCCGTAGATCGGCACGTTGGAACGGAAGCGCGACAGGTAGCGCGCGGTGCCGCCGGACTCGGTCATCGCCACGATCGCGCGCACGCCGACGTGCTCGGACAGGAACATCGCGGCCATCGCGATCGCCTGGTCGGCACGCTGCAGGTCGCGTTGCGCCTTCTCGAAATCCGTGTCCATCACGAACTGCTTCTCGGCGCCGACGCAGATCCGGGCCATCGCCTCGACCGCCTTCAGCGGATGGCTGCCGGCGGCCGATTCCTGCGACAACATCACCGCGTCGGTGCCGTCGATCACCGCGTTGGCCACGTCGAGCACTTCGGCGCGGGTTGGCATCGGGCTGTCGACCATCGACTGCAGCATCTGCGTGGCGGTGATCACCACCTTGCTGCAGGCCAGCGACTCGCGGATGATCTTCTTCTGCAGGCCGGGCAGTTCGGCGTAGCCGATCTCCACGCCGAGGTCGCCGCGCGCGACCATCACCGTGTCGCTCGCCTCGATGATCTCGCGCAGGTTGGCGATCGCCTCGGCGCGCTCGATCTTGGCGCAGATCGCGGCATCGCTGCCGTGGCCACGGGCGATGGCGCGGGCTTCCTCGATGTCGGCGGCATTGCGGCAGAACGACACGGCGATGAAATCCGCGCCCAGCGCCGCGGCCACGCCGATGAGTTCGCGGTCGCGTTCGGTCAGCGCGCCGAGCGACAGGCCCCCGCCGAGGCGGTTGAGCCCCTTGCGGTCGGACAGGACGGAGTCGTGCAGCACGGTGGTGACGATGCGCTCGCCCTCGACCCGCTCGACCTTCAGCTGCACCAGGCCGTCGTCGAGGAGCAGGATGTCGCCGGCGTCGACGTCGCGCGGCAGGCCGAGGTAGCTGATGCCGACCTCGCGTTCGTTGCCGGGCGGCGCGTCGGCGCGGGCGACCAGGTCGAAGCGTTCGCCGGCGCGCAGCGCGATCTTGCCCTGGGCGAAGGATTCGATCCGCAGTTTCGGCCCCGGCAAATCGGCGAGGATGCCGACTTCGGTGCCGACCGCCTGGGCCGCGGCGCGCACCGCGTGTGCGCGCGCGACCTGGGACTGCGGGTCGCCGTGGGAAAAGTTCAGCCGGACCACGTCGACACCGGCGCGCAGCAGCGCCTCGAGCATCCCGGGCGGGTCCGTGGCCGGCCCGAGCGTGGCGAGGATCCGGGTGCGGCGCCGATGCCCGCTCATGCGCCGCGCTCCCGCAATGCCGCCACCGCCGGCAGTTCCTTGCCCTCGAGGAACTCCAGGAACGCACCACCGCCGGTGGAAATATAGGACACCTTGCCGGCGATGCCGTACTTGTCGACCGCGGCAAGGGTATCTCCACCGCCGGCGATGGAAAACGCGTCGGATGCCGCGATCGCGCGCGCCAGGGTCTCGGTCCCATGCGCAAAGGCATCGAATTCGAACACGCCGACCGGGCCGTTCCAGACCACGGTCCCGGCCTTGGCGACCATGTCGGCGTAACGCCCGGCGGTGTCCGGGCCGATGTCGAGGATCATGTCGTCCTCGCCCACGTCGCCGACCGCCTTCACCGTCGCCGGTGCGTCGGCCGCGAAACGCGGCGCGACCACGACGTCGGTGGGCATCGGGATCTCGGCGCCACGCGCCTTCGCCTGCGCCATGATCCCGCGCGCGGTGTCGACCAGGTCCGCTTCCATCAGCGATTTGCCGACGCCGTGGCCCTGCGCGGCGAGGAAGGTGTTGGCGATGCCGCCGCCGACGATCAGCTGGTCGACCTTGTCGACCAGGGATGAAAGCAGTTCCAGCTTGGTGCTGACCTTGGAGCCGGCGACGATCGCCAGCAGCGGCCGCGCCGGATGGTCGAGGGCCTTGCCGAGCGCGTCGAGCTCGGCCATCAGCAACGGCCCGCCGCAGGCGAGCCTCGCCGCGCGGATGACGCCATGGGTGGAGGCCTGCGCGCGATGCGCGGTGCCGAAGGCGTCCATCACGAACACGTCGCACAGCGCGGCGTACTTCGCCGACAGCGCCGGGTCGTCGGCCTTCTCGCCGACGTTCATGCGGCAATTTTCCAGCAACACCAGCTGCCCCGGCGCGACCTCGACGCCGTCGAGGTAGTCGCGCAGCAGCGGCACGTCGCGCCCCAGCAGTTCACCCAGGCGCCTGGCCACCGGTGCCAGCGAGTCGGCCTGGCTCCACTGTCCTTCCTTCGGCCGCCCCAGGTGCGAGAGCACCATCACCGCCGCCCCCTGCGCGAGTGCGCGGCGCAAGGTCGGCAGCGCCGCCTCGATCCGCAACTCCGATGTGATGCGGCCGGAATCGTCGATCGGCACGTTCAGGTCCTCGCGCACCAGCACGCGCTGGCCGGCGAGGTCGAGGTCGCTCATTCGCGGGATGGACATGGGACTCCGGACAGGCGGGGGAGCCCGCATTGTCCCTCACCGGGGCGAGATCGGCAGCCCCAGGGTCCTGCTGCCGTGGGTGCCCAGCCCGAGGCCGTAGCGCAGGCTCTGGCCGATGCGCTCGGCGAACGCCACCATCGTCGCCGCCTCGTCGGGCGCCAGCATTTCGGCCGTGGTTTCGCGCCACAACGCCAGCCAGTGGTCGAAATGCTGCGCCTGGATCGGCCACGGCCGGTGCGCCTGCATCGGATTGCCGCGGTAGGTCTGCGCCCGCAACGCCACCGAGCACCAGAACGAGGTCAGCAGGCGCTTGTGTTCGGGCCAGTCATGCACGGCCTCGTTGAAGATGGGGCCGATCACCGGATCGGCCCGCACCTTGTCGTAAAAGGCGTCCACCAGGCGCGCGATCTCCTCGGCGCCCGGCAACGCCTCGCGTTGCAGCGGGGGTCGCACGGCTTCGCTCAGCCGGCGACGACCCGGACCAGCTCGAGCACCTTGTTCGAGTAGCCCCACTCGTTGTCGTACCAGCTGACCAGCTTGACGAAGGTCGGGTCGAGCTGGATGCCGGCGTCGGCGTCGAAGATCGAGGTGCGCGCGTCGCCGCGGAAATCGGTGGCGACCACCTTGTCCTCGGTGTAGCCGATGATGCCCTTCATCGGGCCTTCGGCCTGGCGCTTCATCTCGGCGCAGATCTCGGCGTAGGTCGCCGGCTTCTCCAGCTCCACGGTGAGGTCGACCACGGAGACGTCGGAGGTCGGCACGCGGAACGACATGCCGGTGAGCTTGCCGTTGAGTTCGGGGATCACCTTGCCCACGGCCTTGGCCGCGCCGGTGCTGGACGGGATGATGTTCTCGAGGATGCCACGGCCGCCGCGCCAGTCCTTGTTCGAGGGACCGTCCACGGTCTTCTGCGTCGCGGTGGCGGCGTGCACGGTGGTCATCAGGCCGCGCTTGATGCCCCACTTCCCGTGGATCACCTTGGCCAGCGGCGCCAGGCTGTTGGTCGTGCACGAGGCATTGGAGACGATCGACTCGCCCTTGTACTGGTCGTGGTTGACGCCGAACACGAACATCGGCGTGTCGTCCTTGGACGGCGCCGACAGCACCACCTTCTTCGCGCCCGCGTCCAGGTGCTTCTGCGCCGCTTCCTTGCTCAGGAACAGGCCGGTGGATTCGATCACCACATCGACGTCGACCTCGCCCCACTTCAGGTTGGCCGGGTCGCGCTCCTGGGTCAGGCGGACGCGCTTGCCGTTGACCATGAGGTCGCCGCCGTCGACGGAGACGTCGCCCTGGAAGCGGCCATGCACGGAGTCGTAGCGCAGCATGTAGGCCAGGTAGTCGGGCTCGAGCAGGTCGTTGATCGCGACGACCTCGATGTCCTTGCCGAAGTTCTGCACCGCCGCGCGCAGCACGTTGCGCCCGATGCGGCCGAAACCGTTGATGCCGACCCTGATTGCCATGATTGCCCGACTCCCGGAAGAGGATTGGATTGGAGGGAACGTTCGCAACCTGCGCGAACGAATCGGGGTATTTTAACCCGCGACCACCTTTCACCCCAGTTCCGGAGCCGCCATGCGCCGCCCTGTTGCCGTTTCCTCAGTCCTGGCCTGCTCGCTGGCCGTCCTGCTGGGCGCCGCCAGCGGCCCCGCCCAGGCCTGGAGCGCGCTGGGCCACCAGCTGGTGGGAGAACTGGCGCAGCGGCACCTGGCGCCGGCGACCCGGGCCGAAGTGGCGCGGCTGCTGGCCGGTGAGCAGCGACCCACGCTGGCGGGGGTCGCGGACTGGGCCGACCGCCTGCGCGACCTCGATCCCGAGCGTTTCAAGGCCACCTCGCGCTGGCACTACGTCAATACGCCGCCCGGGCAGCAGTGCGATTACGTCGCCGAACGCGACTGCCCGGACGGACAGTGCGTGGTCGGCGCGATCCAGGCGCAGCGCGCGATCCTCGCCGACACGACCCAGCCGCTGGAGACGCGACGCGATGCGCTGAAGTTCATCGTCCACTTCGTCGGCGACGTGCACCAGCCGATGCACGCGAACAACCATGACGACCTCGGCGGCAACCGCTTCCAGGTCAGCCTGCGCACGGACCTCGAGCCCGAGGCCTACGCGCGCAGGAACTACGTCGACGGGGTGATGGGCACCAACCTGCATTCGGTCTGGGATTACTACATCCTCGGCACCGAGGGCCTGTCGCTGCCGCAATACGCCGACCGGCTGGATGCGTTGCCGTGGCCGCCGATGCCCGCCGATGGCCCCGGCACCGGCGCCGCGGCGTGGGCAGGCGAAAGCTGTCGCCTCATCGACGCACGCGACGTCTATCCGCCGGTGCACAAGATGGACGCCGGCTACCTCGACCACTTCCGGCCGCTGGCGGAACAGCGCGTGCGCCAGGCGGCGTGGCGCCTGGCGCAGGTACTCGAGGCCGACCTCGGCGACTGAGGCTCAGCGGAACGGCCGCAGGTAGCGTTTCTCGAACGCCGCCTTCGACCAGTGCGCCAGCCGCGTCGGCGGCAGCGCCAGCGTGCGCGTCCCGCGCCGGACCACCAGCATCCCGCGCTCCAGGGTGTCGACGATGCAGACCAGTTCGCTGCGGAACCGTTCGTCCGCGGCCTCGCCGCGCAGTTCGCGCAACAGGTTGCGCGCGGCGACTTCCGCCTGCAGGTCGGCCTGGTGCGCCTGCTTTGGCATCCAGTCCGGCCCCGGGAAGCTGCCGCCGTCGCCGGCCACGTAGGTGTTCGCGAATCCGGGGACGCGGCAGGTCTCGCTGCCCTGCACGAAACCGCCCGGCGAACGCGGCAGCGTCGTC
The DNA here is from genome assembly GCA_004297225.1 of Lysobacteraceae bacterium. GTDB lineage: Bacteria > Pseudomonadota > Gammaproteobacteria > Xanthomonadales > Xanthomonadaceae > Cognatiluteimonas. The sequence goes on from SCUI01000007.1 coordinate 22,658, forward strand.
TGGTCCAGCCATGCCTGGCCGGTCAGCCCCGGCATGAACAGGGTCAGGTCGCTGTCGATGCGGGTGCGTTCGAGCTGCACCGCGTCGGCTTCGAATCGTTGCGGCTTCTCGCCGAGCACGGTTTCGATGCCGCGCTTGCGCATTTCGCCCAGCAGCATGCCGACGGCGCGATCCCCGAGGCGCTGCCCGGGCCGTGCGGACGGGCTGAAGAACACCAGGTCGAAGCGGTCACGGCGCCCCTGGCGCCGCAACAGCGTCTCGGTGCCGAACACGAACTCGAACACCGGGCCGCCGCGCATCGCGATCGGCTCGGCGGGATTGGAGCCGAAGCCGAAGCACAGGGTGCCGCCCTCCAGCGTCGCCAGCCGGTCGCGGATGGCCTCGCCGGCGGCGACGCCCTCGCAGGGGATGATCGCGTGCTCGATGCCCGGCAGCTTGCGCAGGAAGCACGCGCCGGTGGCGATCACCAGGCCATCGTTGCGGACATCGCCGGTGTCGGTGTGCAGCACGCGCGCATCGGCCGAGAGCCCGGTGGCGCGGGCCGCGTGGAAGGCGATGCGCTCGCGGCGCAGGAACGCTTCCAGCGGCACCACCAGGTCCTCGCGGGTGCGCTTGCCCGAGGGCAACCAGATGGTCCCCGGCAGGTAATGCAACTCGGCCGCCGGCGCGACCAGGGTCAGTTCGGCGTCGCGATCCTGCCTGCGCAGGGTGCGCAACGCGGTCATCCCGGCGAAGCCGGAGCCGACCACGGTGATGCGCGCGCTCATGGCAGGTGCGCCTGCGTCCAGCGCACGATGTCGGCCGCGCCCATGGCGCCGGCCTGGCGCGCGATCTCGCGGCCGCCGGCGAACAGCGCCAGCGTGGGAATGCTGCGGATGCCGAAGCGTCCGCCGAGCGCGGGTTCCGCCTCCGTGTCGACCTTCGCCAATCGCACGCGCGGTTCCAGCTGCGCGGCAGCCTGCTCGAAGTGCGGCGCCATCATCCGGCACGGCCCGCACCATGGCGCCCAGAAGTCCACCAGCACCGGCAGCCCGCCGCGCTCGACGTGCAGCGCGAAACCCGCCTCGTCCAGCGCCAGCGGCTTGCCCGCGAACAACGGCTGGTGGCACTTGCCGCACGTGGGTGACTCGCCCAGGCGAGCGCCCGGGACGCGATTGAGGGCGCCGCAGGCGGGGCACGGCACCAGGACGGGAGTGGTCATGCCAGCTGCCTCCTGCGCAGGCCGAAGTACAGCAATGGGATCACGACCAGCGTGAGCACGGTGCTGACGAGGATGCCGAACACCAGCGACACCGCCAGACCGTTGAAGATCGGGTCGTCGAGGATGAAGAACGCGCCGAGCATCGCCGCCAGCCCGGTCAGCACGATGGGCTTTGCGCGGACCGCGCAGGCGTCGATGGTGGCCTCGGCGAGCGGCACGCCGCGCGCGGTCTCCTGGTTGATGAAGTCGACCAGCAGGATCGAGTTGCGCACGATGATGCCGGCCAGCGCGATCATGCCGATCATGCTGGTGGCGGTGAACTGCGCACCCAGCAGCGCATGCCCGGGCATCACTCCGATCACGGTCAGCGGGATCGGCGCCATGATCACCAGCGGCACCAGGTAGCTGCGGAACTGCGCGACCACCAGCAGGTAGATCAGCACCATGCCGGCGGCGTAGGCGATGCCCATGTCGCGGAACGTCTCGTAGGTGATCTGCCATTCGCCGTCCCACTTCACCGCGAAACCGCTGGTGTCGGTCGGCTGGGCGATGAACGTCTGGGCGAGCTTCACGCCGTCGATGGTGTCGTCGCGCAGCTGCCCGACCAGGTCGAACATGCCGTACAACGGGCTGTCCAGGCGCCCCGCCTCGTCGCCCATGACGTACACCACCGGCAGCAGGTCCTTGTGGTGGATGGCGCCGTCCCACGGCGCGCGTCGTACCTCGACCAGTTCCGACAGCGGCACCAGCTGGCCCTCGCCGCCGCGCACCTTCAGCGCGAGCAGGCGCTGCAGGCTGGCCTGGTCGCCCGCCGGCAACCGCAGCCGCACCGGCCGCGGGTATTTCGAGGCGCCGTCGTGCACGTACGCCGCGTCCAGCCCGGCGACCGCCGCCGACAGCGCGTCGGCGATCGCCGATTGCGGAACGCCCAGGCGCGCGGCGCGGGCGCGATCGACTACGACCACTTCGCGCGGTGCGTCGCTTTCCACGCTGGTGTCGACGTCGACGACGCCTTCGGTGGCGAGGAAACGCTGTTCCAGCGCCTTCCCCAGTTCGCGGCTGCGCCCGTAGTCCGGGCCGTACACCTCGGCGACCAGCGGCGAGAGCACCGGCGGACCGGGCGGCACTTCGACCACCTTCACCGACGCGCCGTGCGCGCGACCGATCGCGGCCAGCGTGGGCCGCAAGGCGCGGGCGATCTCGTGGCTCTGGCGCTCGCGCTCATGCTTGTCCACCAGGTTGACCTGCAGGTCGCCGACGTTGCTGCCGCTGCGCAGGAAGTATTGCCGCACCAGGCCGTTGAAGTTGATCGGCGCGGCGGTGCCGGCATAACCCTGGTAGTCGAGCACCTCCGGCACCTGGTCCACGGCGGCGGCCAGCTCGACCAGCAGCGCGTTGGTGTCCTCCAGCGTGCGCCCTTCCGGGAGGTCGACCACGACCTGGAATTCCGACTTGTTGTCGAACGGCAGCATTTTCATCACCACCAGCTGGAACAGCGCCAGCGAGGCGGACAACGCCACCAGCGCGACCATGCCGCCGAACAGCCACCGCCGGCGGCGACCGCCGCGCTTCGCATCCAGGAAAGGCCGCATTACCCTGGAGAACAGGCGGTGCAGGCGACCTGCAGTGCGTTCCTCGGCTTGGTGCGCGGCTTCGCCGTCGCCGTGCCGCGCCAGCAACTTCAGCGACAGCCATGGGGTGACGACCAGCGCGATCGCCAGCGACAGCAGCATGCCGACCGAGGCGTTGATCGGGATCGGCCGCATGTACGGGCCCATCAGCCCGGATACGAACGCCATCGGCATCAGCGCCGCGATCACGGTGAAGGTGGCCAGGATCGTCGGCCCGCCCACTTCCTGCACCGCCGGCGGGATCGCCTCGCGCAGGCTCTTGCCGCCGAGCGCCATGTGCCGGTGGATGTTCTCGACCACGACGATCGCGTCGTCCACCAGGATGCCGATCGAGAAGATCAGCGCGAACAGCGACACGCGGTTGAGGGTGAAGCCCATCGCCCACGAGGCGAACAAGGTCATCGCCAGGGTAAGCACCACGGCGCTGCCGACCACGATCGCCTCGCGCCAGCCGAGCGCGAACAGCACCAGCAGCACCACCGAAGCGGTGGCGAACACCAGTTTCTGGATCAGCTTGAGCGCCTTGTCGGTGGCGGTCTGGCCGTAGTCGCGGGTCACGGTGGCGTGCACGCCCTCGGGAACCAGCTCGCCGCGCAGGGCGTCCAGGCGTTGCGTGATCGCACCGGTGATGTCGGCGGCATTGCTGCCGGGCTTCTTGGCGATGGCGATGGTGACGGCCGGCGCGAGGCCGGTCGCGGGGCCTGCGCGACCCGCGGGGGCGCCGTACCACGCATAGCGGCTGGCGAGGTCGCCGCCGGCACGGATCGCGGCCACGTCGGACAGGAGCAACGGCTTGCCATCGGCCAGGCCGACCACCAGGTTGGCGACATCGTCCGCGCTGGCGAGGAAGCTGCCCGCCGTCACCGGCACCGCGGCATTGCCGCCGACGCGCTCGCCGACCTGGTGCACCACGTTGGCCGCCTGCAGCGCGCCCGCGAGGTCGGAAACGGCCAGGCCGTAGGCCGCGAGTTTCGCCGGGTCCAGGGTCACCGACACCACGCGGTCGGGCGCGCCGACGGTATACACGTCGCGCGTGCCGGGCACGCGCTTGAATTCGGTTTCCAGCGTATGCGCGACTTCCGCCAGGTCGGTGGCGCCGCGTTGCGGATCGTCGGTCCACAACGTCACCGCCATCACCGGCACGTCGTCGATGCCTTTCGGCTTGACCAGCGGCTGCCCCACCCCGATCCCGGGCGGCAGCCAGTCCTGGTTGGAGAACACCTGGTTGTACAGGCGCACGATCGCCGGCTGGCGCTCGATGCCGACCTCGTATTCGACGGTGAGTACCGCCACGCCCGGACGGCTGACCGAATAGACGTGCTTGAGGCCTTCGATCTCGGAGAGCTTCTGCTCCAGCGGGGTCGCGACCAGCTGCTCGACATCGCGCGCGCTCGCGCCCTGGAACGGCACGATCACGTTGGCCATGGTCACGTCGATCTGCGGCTCTTCCTCGCGCGGGGTCACCAGCACCGCGACCAGGCCGAGCAACAGTCCCAGCAGCGCCAGGACCGGCGTCAGCGGGTTGTCCTGGAAGGCTGCGGCGAGGCGGCCCGGCAGGCCCAGGCGCGCGTGCTCAGTCATTGCCCGCCCCGGCGGCCTCGCGCTGCCGCGCCATCGCCTGCACCGCCGCGACCGGATCGGCGGCGATCCTTTCGCCCCGGCGCAGGCCCGCAAGCACTTCGACGCGCCCGCCGGTGCGCGCACCCAGCCGCAACTGGCGCAGCACCAGGTGGTCGCCGGCGACCACATACACGGCGCTGAGTTCGCCGCGCTGCACCAGCGCACTTGGCGGGATGCTGATCGCCGCGGCGGCGTCGCCCGTGGCGATGGGGAACAGCACCTTCGCGGTCGCGCCCGGCGCGGGCGCCGGACTCACGACCGGCAGCCGCACGCGCACGCCGACGCTGTGCGTCCGCGGGTCGGCCGCGGGATAGACGACGACTTCCGCGGCATCCAGCGTGCGCCCGTCGCCGAGCGCGATCCGCGCCGTGCCCGCCTTGCGGATGGCGTCGGCCTCCGATTGCGGCACCTGGACCTCGACGCGCAGTTCGCCAGGCGCATGCAGCGACATCAACGGCTGGCCCGGGGCGACGGTTTCGCCCGGCTCGACCCGCCGGGCGCTGACGATCCCGGCGAACGGCGCGCGCACGACGGTGTAGTCGGCCTGCTGCGCGGCCTGTGCCAGCTGCGCCCGGGCGGCGTCGCGCGCCGCCACGGCACTGTCGCGCGCGGCGCGCGCCTGGTCGATCTGTGCGCGCGAGACGAACTGGCCGCTTGCGAGCGCGGCGTAGCGGCGGTACGTCGCCTCCGCTTCAACCGCCGCCGCCTCGGCCGCGCGCAACTGCGCCCGCGCCGTGTTCGCGCCGGCCTGCTGCTCGACCGCGGTCAGGCGCACGAGCACCTGGCCCGCACGGACCTGATGGTCCACGTCGGCTTCGACCGCGGTCACCCGGCCAGCGGTCTGCGCAGCCAGGTCGGCCTGCCGCACCGCCTCGACCACGCCGTCCCACGCGCGGGCTGCGGGTGCCGCGGCCGCGGCCACCACCACCGTCTCCAGCGGAGGCAATGGCGGTGTCTTCGGTCCATCGGGTTCCCTGCCGCAGGCGGCAAGCATGGCCAGCGACGCGGCCGCGAGGGTCGTGCGCAGTGGTTTCATCATCAGGTCCGTCGACGCGTCAGCGGCAGCAGCTGGAGCCGTCGGCGCCGCGGCCGATGCCCATCCGCTTCATGACCATGCCCGCGGGACAGAAGCCGGTGAACGCCGACTGGAACAGGTTCAGGCCGATGAACGCGGTCATCAGCCAGAACCACGGCGACACGAACTGGGTGAGGACGATGCTGAGCAGGATCATGACGCCGGCAAACGCCATGATGGCGCGCTCCAGCGACATGGGACGGCGGCGGGGCTGGGTGATCATGGGGTGTCTCCCTTTGGTTGCTGTTGCCTGGGTTGGTCGTGCTTGAGCCGCTCGATGCCGAGCAGGCCGAGGATGTATTTCTCGTACACCGGTTCCGAGGTGCCGTGGCGCATCTTGTAGAGGAAGTACTTCTCGAACGCGACCTTGGCCACGTGCACCCACATGCCGATCTTCGTCCAGGTCACGTTGCGCGGCGGGATCTGCGGCAACGCGACGAATGCCGCGCCGGTGTCGCCCATGTCGGCCAGGCACACCGCGTTCCAAGTGCCTTCGAACGTCGCCGGCTTGCCCGCCAGTTCGGCCTGGATGTTGCGGACGATGGTGGTGACCATCGACTCGATCATGAAGCCGGTCTTGGGCGCACCGGTGGGCACGGGGGTCGCCTCCACCGGCGGGATCGCCACGCACACGCCGGCGGCGAAGATGCGCGGGTGCGTCGGGCTGCGCTGGTGCTTGTCCACGATCACGAAGCCGCGCGGGTTGCACAGCCCTTCGACCGCGGCGACCGCGTCGACGCCCTTGAACGCCGGCAGCAGCATCGCGTACTTGAACGGCACGGCGTGCTCGCGCAGCGGCTGGCCCTGCGCGTCCTGTTCCACCGCGACCACCTCGCCGGGACGCACTTCGGCGACCTTGGCGTTGACGATCCAGTGGATGTGGCGCTGGCGCAGCTCGGACTCCATCAAGCCCTTGGAGTCGCCGACGCCACCCAGGCCCATGTGCCCGATGTAGGGTTCGCTGCTGATGAAGGTCATCGGCACGCGATCGCGCAGCTTGCGCTTGCGCAGGTCGGCGTCGAGGATCATCGCGAACTCGTAGGCGGGACCGAAACAACTCGCGCCCTGCACCGCGCCGACCACGATCGGACCGGGATCCTCCAGGAACCGCTGGTACTGGTCCCACGCATGGCGTGCATGGTCCAGCGTGCAGACCGACTGCGTGTAACCCTGCCCGGGACCGCTGCCCGGCACTTCCTCGAAGGCCAGCTTCGGCCCGGTGCACACCAGCAGGTAGTCGTAGTCCAGCACGGTGCCGTCGCCGGCGTGCACCTGCCTGGCCGAGGCGTCGATCCGGACGGCGCCCGAGCCATTGAAGCCGATGTCCTTGCGCGCCAGCGATTCGCCGGCGTCCAGGCTGGTCTGCTCCGGCGTTCGCCAACCCACCGCCAGCCAGGGATTGGAAGGCGTGAACGCAAAGCGGGGACCTTCTCCGACGACGGTCACGGCATGGCCGCGCCCCAGTGTTTCACGAAGCTCGAACGCGGCCGACATGCCGCCCAACCCTGCGCCGATCACCACGATGTTGGCCATGGCCATTACTCCCGGTTGTGCCGTTAGATTAGCTCTTCCTAATATTAGATGCAACTGATAAGATGGCGTCGGGTCCATTCGGCGCCTGCCCGGGCGCCATGGCCTTGATCCGCATCAGGAAGCCGCACGAATGAACATCCAACCCGAGGCGATGCGGGCGCATGCCGGCGAGGCGGCCCGCCTGCTCAAGGCGCTTGCGAACGAGAAGCGCCTGCAATTGCTGTGCCTGCTGGTAGGCGGGGAACAGAACGTGGGCGAACTGAACGCCCGCCTGGACCTCAGCCAGTCGGCGCTCTCGCAGCACCTTGCGGTGCTGCGCAACGACGGGCTGGTGCAGGCCCGCCGCGATGGCCAGGCCGTGCTGTATTCACTGGCCCCGGGGCCCGCGCACTCCGTGCTGGAGACGCTGCACGGGATCTATTGCGGCGCCGGCTCCTCCGCGCGACGCCGCCGTTAGCGGCCCGCCTAGTTCCCGACACGGCGCGAGCCGACGTCAGTGCGGCCATGGTGGCGCTCGAAGCGGAATGCATTCGCCAGTCGCACAGGCAGGCGCACGACCTCGACGTCGCCGCGGCAGTCTCCCTTCGCGCGCTTGTCGCGCTGGTCCTCGCGGAAGCGGCAGATACGCGCCGGGGTGAAGCTCCAGCTGCGCAGTGCCTCGATCACCGACTGCTCGAACGGCCGCGCGTCGACTCCATCGACGCCCGTGCAACCCGGCAGGTCGTGGATTGCGCTGACGCGGGTGACTTCGCCCTCGCTCGACAGCCAGAGTTCCGCGCAGGCCTCGAGCGGCGGCACATCGGCGTCGATGATGCCCTCGGGGAATGCCGGCAACGGTGCTTCCAGCTCCATCGGCATCACGAACAGGTCGAGTTCCGCCATCTCGTATTGCGCGGTGCCCGGCTGCAGCAGCATGCGGTGGTCAACTCGCTCCACGCTGTTCGCGCATCCGGCGAGCATGATCAGCATGCACGCCAGCCAGGCCAGCTTCATTGGCGAAGCTTGCCGCAATAGATGACGTCGCTGGCGATATTTCCTTTCATCACGTCGCAGCGGATTTCTTTCAGGTCCATCGCCGCCATGTCCACCCTGACCCAGTCGTATGCGGCGGGATCAGGGGCCGTTCGGGCCGGGACCTTCATCGGCCCAGCGTCCGCACCTTCCTTCGAGTCGAGCTTGAATTCGATCGGCACGCGCACCTTGCCGGCCACGGGCTTGCCGTCCTTGATCGCGGGGTTGAACTTCCACGCCTGCACCGCATCGAGGGCGGCCTGCTCGAACACGCCCTTGGGCTCGGCGCGCTCGACGACCGCGCCGGCCACGCTGCCGTCGGCCGCGACATCCACTCGCAGCACGACCAACCCTTCAAGGTTGTGCTCGAAGGCATAGCCAGGGTATTTCGGCGGCGGCGTGGACACACTCCCGACGTCCTCCTTCGCGCCCGGTTCCGCGTTGTGCCGCGGCTGGACCGCCCACGCCGCGAAGGCGACGCCGGACGCAAGGATGGCGACGCAGGCGGTGCCTGCCAGACGGCGCGCGGTGGAAGGCAGTTGTCGTCCGAGCATGGCGATTCTCTCCCTGAGCGGATGGCCGAAGCCGAAGTGGCAGCCAAGGGGCGTTCCCTGGTTGCCGAGTTGCGCGTGCAGCAAGGCTTCGCCGTAACTGCGACGCGCCCCTGGATGCTTTGCGAGGACGGTGGCGTCGCAGGCGAGTTCCTGGTCCTGGCGGAATCGCGGTGCGGCGACATGGACCAGTGGGTTGAACCAGAAAAGGCAGCGCAGCGTCGCGGCGATCGCATTGGCGTGCAGGTCGCCGCGCGCCACGTGCGCGCGTTCGTGCGCAAGCATCAGTTCGCGCTGGGCCGCTTCGTAGCGTGCCGCGAACCCCGGCGGCACGATCACCTGTGGCGACCACAGCCCCAGCGTCGCCGGAAGGCCGTCGACCTCGCGCTCGGATTCCCGGACACCGTCGACCGGCGACGACAGGCGGCCGAGGCTGCGGCGGAAATGGCGTTGGCGCATGGACATCCAAGCCGTGCAGGCGATGACGCCCGCAAGCCAGCAGGCCGCGACCAGCAGCCGAGGATTCATGCCGTCGGCAACGGGTTGCGCGGCCAGCACGGGCAGTGCGCGAATCAGGATTACCGGATCGGTGCCGGGCTCCGGCGCCGCGGCCGGCAACGCCACCGCGACCACCACCGCGGGCAACAATGCCCACGCTCCGTACGCCACGCGCGCGCCGAACGCCGCGCGCAACGGCCGGCGCAAGGCCAGCACCAGGAGCAATGCAACGCTGGTGGCGAAAGTCGCCTCGACCAGCAGTTCAAGGCTGTCCATCGTCGAGCTCCTCGAGCAGCTTGCGCAGTTCCGCGATGTCCTTGCGGCTGAGCTTGCGGTGTTTGCTGAAATGGGTGACCAGCGGGGCGACGCGCCCGTCGAACAGGCGTTCGATCAGGCCCTGGCTTTCGCCGAGCAGCCAGGCCTCGCGTTCGAGTACGGGGTGGTAGAGGTACCGGCGGCCCTCGCGGGTGGCGCGCACCGCGCCTTTGCGCAGCAGCCGGTTCAGCAGCGTCTTGACCGTGGCTTCCTGCCACTCGCGGCTACCCGACAGCGACTGGAAGACCTCCTCGGCGCCCAGCGGGCTGCGCGCCCAGAGGACTTCCATGACCGCGGATTCGGCTTCGGAGATGGGCATGGCTCGTTTACGCGTGTAATCCCATAGCCGAGATTACGCCTGTAAACGATCCTGTCAACCCTTTCGCAACCCGCTATTTCGAGACGTGCGGATTGCCCGGCACGTACCAGCGCCAGGGATGGTCGATCGCCTTGCTGATGCCGATGCGCGGGCCGGACACGGGCTCGGCAGGGGGCGGAATGCCGTCATCGAGGATGGTGTAGCCGGATTTGCCGGAGACCAGGTCGATGCCGTCCTGGCGGCGATCGATGCCGAAGGCTTGGGTCAATCGCGCCGGGCCGCTGCACAGGTCGCGGTCGCGGCGCGCCTTCGGCCGCGCCGCGTACATCAGCTCGATGCCGGCCAGCGGTTCGGCGGCGCGCAGCAGCACGCCGACACCCTCGCCCACCTCGCCGCAGGAACAGTTGGCGCACCAGTGCATGCCGTAGGTGAAGTAGACATAGAAGTGCCCGGCCTCGCCGAACATGCTGGCGTTGCGCGCGGTCATGCCGCGATAGGTGTGCGCGGCCGGATCGATCGGCCCGCAATACGCCTCGACCTCGACGATCCGCGCCTGGCGGCCGTCATCGGCGGCCAACACCTTGTTCAGCAGTTCCGGCGCGACCGTGCGCGGATCGCGCCGGTAGAACGCGCGCGGCAACCGGCTCGCGCGCCGGCTCACTGCAGCGCGTTGGCGGCTTCGACCACGTGCTGGACGGTGAAGCCGAAGTGCGGGAACAGGTCTTCCGCCGGCGCGCTTGCGCCAAACCCGTGCATGCCGATGACCGCGCCGTCGAGGCCGACGAACTTGCGCCAGTAATCGGCAATGCCGGCCTCGATAGCGACGCGCTTGCGGCAGGCATCGGGCAGCACCGACGCGCGATACGCGACGTCCTGGCGCTCGAACACCTCCACGCAGGGCATCGACACCACGCGCACGTGGTCGCCGAGCTGGCCCGCGGCCTCCATCGCCAGCCCGACCTCGGAACCGGTGGCGATCAGGATGACGCCCGGGGCGCCCTTCGAATCCTTCAGCACGTAGCCGCCGCGCGCGATCGCCTGCAGCTGCGCCTCGTCGCGCGCCTGGTGCGGCAGGTTCTGGCGCGAGAACACCAGGCAACTGGGACCGTCGCGACGCTCGATCGCGGCCTTCCACGCCACAGCAGACTCCACCGCGTCGCACGGCCGCCAGACGTCGTTGCGCGGGATGAAGCGCAGCGCCGCAAGGTGCTCGACCGGCTGGTGGGTCGGGCCGTCCTCGCCCAGGCCGATCGAATCGTGCGTGTACACGTGGATCGCGCCCGCGCCCATCAGCGCGCTCATGCGCACGGCGTTGCGCGCATAGTCGCTGAACACCAGGAAGGTGGCGTCATAGGGAATGAAGCAGCCGTGCAGCGCGAGACCGTTCGAGATCGCGGTCATCGCGAATTCGCGCACGCCGAAATAGATGTAGTTGGCGTCGGGATCTTCGCCGGCCACCGACTTGCTGCCCTTCCACAGGGTCAGGTTCGAATGCGCGAGGTCCGCGGAGCCGCCGACCAGCTCCGGCAGCAACGGCGCGAACGCCTCGATCGCCATCTGCGAGGCCTTGCGCGAGGCAACGGTGTGGCCGTCGGATTGCAGCTTCGCGATGAACGCGTCGGCATCAGCGACGAAACCCTCCGGCAACTCGCCGCGCGAGCGCCGCACCAGTTCATCGGCCTCGGCCGGGTAGCGCGCGGCGTAGCCGTCGAACAGCTGGCCCCACTGGTGCTCGCGCACCTTGCCGGCATTGCCGGCGCGCCAGGCCGCGCGGATGTCGTCGGGGATCTCGAACGGCCCGTGCGCCCAACCGAGCGCCTCGCGGGTGGCGGCCACCTCGTCCTTGCCCAGCGGCGCGCCGTGCGAGGACTCCTTGCCGGCCTTGTTCGGCGAACCGAAGCCGATGGTGGTGCGGCAGCACACCAGCACCGGCTTGCCCTGCGAGCGCATCGCCTCTTCGATCGCCGCCTTGATCGCGTCGGCATCGTGGCCGTCGACCTCGCGGATCACGTGCCAGCCGTAGGCCTCGAAGCGCGCCGGGGTGTCGTCGGTGAACCAGCCCTCGACATTGCCGTCGATCGAGATGTGGTTGTCGTCCCAGAACGCGACCAGCTTGTCCAGGCCCCAGGTGCCGGCCAGCGACGCCGCTTCGTGGGAGATGCCTTCCATCATGCAGCCGTCGCCCATGAACACCCAGGTGCGATGGTCGACGACCGCGAATTCGGGGCGGTTGAAGCGCTGCGCCAGCAGCTTCTCGGCCAGCGCGAAGCCGACAGCGTTGGCGAAACCCTGCCCCAGCGGCCCGGTGGTGGTCTCCACCCCCGGAGTCATGAAGTTCTCGGGATGCCCCGGGGTCATGGAGTGCAGCTTGCGGAAGCGCTTGAGCTCCTCCAGCGGCAGCTCGTAGCCCGACAGGTGCAGCAACGCGTACTGCAGCATCGAGCCGTGGCCGTTGGACAGCACGAAACGGTCGCGGTTGAACCACTTGGGGTTGTTCGGGTTGTGCTGCAGGTAATCGTTCCACAGCACTTCGGCGATGTCGGCCATGCCCATCGGCATGCCCGGATGGCCGGATTTCGCCGCCTCCACCGCGTCGATGGCGAGGAAACGGATGGCGTTGGCGAGGTCGCGGCGGCTTGGCGTGGGCATGGGGATGGGGTCCGGATTCAGGCGGCACACGATGGACCGCGCGCCGACCATTGTCCCATCCACGTCCGGACCGGGGCTACCACCAGGATCCGCCTGGCGGGCAGAGGTGCCGCGGCTGCGGCATGCGCGCGAGGAGTCTTCCCCTGAAAGTACAACGCGGCGCACCGCACGATGCGCACTTGGGCAATGCGAGTGCGGATTTCCGTTGCCGCAGCCGCGGCGGAAGTAAGGCATTTCCCTCCCCGCTAGTCTTGCATTTCCGAACCCCAACAGTCAAGCGGGGCAAGACGACAAGTGTACGGACAACTCCGTACTGTCGAAGGCCCCGCCCGGATCCCCTTGCATGAAGCGTTTCGCCGATCGCCTGCGCGAAGCGCGCGTGGCCGCGGGCTTGACCCAGGAGCAGCTCGGTTTCTCGCTGGGCATCACCAAGTCGTCGGTATCGGCCTGGGAGAACGGCCGTGAGACGCCGAGCTTCCGCATGCTTCCGGCGTTGCGGCGCGAACTGGGCCGCTCGCTCGATGAGCTGATCTGCGGCGCGGGCCCGGAGCCCAGCGCAATCAAGGAAGGCAAGCCTGCGTACGTGGCGCGGGAGGCGTCCACGGTGGCGCGCGACGAGAAGGAACGCGCCCTGTTGCTGCGTTACCGCGGCCTGCCGGCGAAGCGGCGCGCGGCATTGCTGGACCTGCTGCTACCGGATCCAGACAACGCCCGCTGATCCTTCGCAACACGTCCTGCGCAATACGCGGACCGCGGTCCTACGGCACTTCGACGGCTACGGCGGGATCGTCGGTCTCGCCCGTGGACACGACCGTGGCGATCATCAGGTCCCCGGTCACGTTGATCGTGGTCCGGCACATGTCCAGCAGGCGGTCCACGCCCAGGATCAGGCCGATGCCCTCCGGCGGCACCCCGACCATCCCGCAGATCAGCGCCACCACCGGCAGCGAGCCGGCCGGCACGCCGGCGGTGCCGATGCCGCCGAGGATGCAGACGAACATCACCGTCGCCTGCTGGACCAGGCTCAGCTCGATGCCGAAGAACTGGGCCAGGAACAGCACGGTCACGCCCTCGAACAGGGCGGTGCCGTTCTGGTTGGCGGTCGCGCCCACGGTCAGCACGAAGCGCGAAACCTTCGAGGGCAACCGCAACTCGGCCTCGGCCACGTGCAATGCGGTCGGCAAGGTGGCGTTGGAGGACGCGGTCGAGAACGCCATCACCATCGCTTCCTGGATGCCGCGGAAGAAATGCAGCGGCGACTTGCCGGCGAGCACGCGCAGGAACACCGAATACACCACGAACATGTGGATCGCCAGCGCCAGCAGCACCACGCCGACGTAAGCGCCCAGCCGCGCCAGCAGCTCCCAGCCGAACAGCGCCGCCAGGTTGAACATGAAGCAGAACACCGCGTAGGGCGCCAGCTTGATGACCAGCCCGATCAGCACCATCGACACCTCGAACAGGCCCTCGATCCCGCGCAACAGGGTGCGCGTGGCGGGCGAGTCGGTCAGCACCAGGCCCACGCCCACCATCAGCGCGAAGAACATCACCGCCAGGATGCCGTTGCTGGCGGCGGCGCCGACCACGTTGTCCGGCACGATCGACAGCAGCAGGTTCAAACCCTGCGGGGCGTCGCGGCTGCCGCTGACGATCGCCTGGGCGCGCTCGGCGCCCTCGCTGAGCAGCTGCTGCGCCACTCCCGGGTCGACGCCGGCGCCCGGCTGCAGCCAGTTGACCAGCACCAGGCCCAGGACCACGGCGATCCCCGACACCAGCACCGTGAGGCCCAGGGTTTTCCAGCCGATCCGCCCCAGCGCGTGGATGTCGCCCATTTCGGCGACGCCGACCACCAGCGCCGAGAACAGCAACGGCAGCACCAGCATGAAAATCAGGCGCAGGAACAAGGTTCCGACCGGTTGCGTGACCCATTCGGTCAGCCACTGCACCCAGGCGGCGTCGGCGCCGCCGGCATAGTGGGCCACCAGGCCCAGCAGCAGGCCCGCGATGAAGCCGATGGCCATTTTCCAGTGCAGCGGCAGGCGTTCCCGCTTGGCGGCAGGCTTGGTCTGAGGCGTCATTCTGGGATCCCCGGGGTTCGGCCAGACTTTACCACCAGGCCGGAATGGGACTTCGGTGTGAAGGCGGCGTCGATGGTTTCGACACCCTGCTCGGATACCGTACTGCAACTCGGTTCCGCCCAACGGTTGCGGACCGTACCGGGGGATCCGTGAACATCGAAAGCTCGACCACACGCCGGCGCACCCGCGCCGCCGCTGCACCCGCCACCCGCCAGGCCAAGGCCAAGGCAGGCGCGCCGCCGGCCGAGCCGCTGCTGCGGTTGCTTGCCGCGATGCAGGAGGTCAACGCCGGCGACTTCGACGCGCACTTGCCGCCGCACTGGGACGGCATCGAAGGCAAGCTGGCCGCCGCGTTCAACGACATCGTCCGCCAGAACAAGCGCATGGCCGCGGAGCTGGCGCGGGTCGGGCAGAAGGTCGGCCGCCAGGGGCAGACCCGGCAGCGCATGGCCCCGGCCAACCGCCAGGGCGCGTGGGCGGAGATGGAGCAGTCGGTCAACCAGCTGATCGACGACCTGGTGCGGCCGGTGGACACGATCACCGAGGCCATGGCCGGCGTGGCCAAGGGCGACCTGACCCGCACCGTGCCGCTGGAGGCCGACGGCCGCCCGCTGCAGGGCGAGTTCCTGCGCTCGGCCAGCATCGTCAACCGCATGATCGAGCAGATGGGCGAATTCTCGTCCGAGGTCACGCGCGTCGCGCTGGAGGTCGGCACCGCCGGCCTGCTCGGCGGCCAGGCGAAGGTGAAGGGCGTGTCCGGCGTCTGGAAGGACCTGACCGACTCGGTCAACCAGATGGCCAACAACCTCACCGCGCAGGTGCGCAACATCGCCGAGGTCACCATCGCGGTGGCCAACGGCGACCTGTCGCGCAAGATCACCGTGGACGTGCGCGGCGAGATCCTGCAGCTGAAGGAAGCCATCAACACGATGGTGGACCAGTTGCGCGGCTTCGCCTCGGAAGTGACCCGCGTGGCGCGCGAGGTGGGCACGGAAGGCAAGCTCGGCGGCCAGGCGATCGTGCCGGGCGTGGCCGGCACCTGGAAGGACCTCACCGACTCGGTCAACTCGCTGGCCTCCAACCTCACCTCGCAGGTGCGCAACATCGCCGAGGTCACCACCGCGGTGGCCAAGGGCGACCTTTCGCGCAAGATCACCGTGGACGTGCGCGGCGAGATCCTGGAGCTGAAGAACACCATCAACACGATGGTCGACCAGCTCAACGGCTTCGCCGCGGAAGTGACCCGCGTGGCGCGCGAGGTGGGCACCGAAGGCAAGCTCGGCGGCCAGGCGCAGGTGCCGGACGTCGCCGGCACCTGGAAGGACCTCACCGACCACGTCAACCTGATGGCTTCGAACCTGACGCTGCAGGTGCGCAACATCGCCGACGTGACCACCGCCGTGGCCAAGGGCGACCTGTCGCGCAAGATCACCGTGGACGTGCGCGGCGAGATCCTGCAGCTGAAGGAAACCATCAACACGATGGTGGACCAGCTCAACGGCTTTGCCGCGGAGGTGACCCGCGTGGCCCGCGAGGTCGGCACCGAGGGCAAGCTCGGCGGCCAGGCGCAGGTGCCCGGCGTCGCCGGCACCTGGAAGGACCTCACCGACAACGTCAACTCGCTCGCCTCCAACCTCACCGGGCAGGTTCGCAACATCGCCGAGGTGACCACCGCGGTGGCCAAGGGCGACCTGTCGCGCAAGATCACGGTGGATGCGCAGGGCGAGATCCTGCAGCTCAAGGACACCGTCAACACGATGGTGGACCAGCTCAACGGCTTCGCCGCGGAGGTGACCCGCGTGGCGCGCGAGGTCGGCACCGAGGGCAAGCTCGGCGGCCAGGCGCAGGTGCCCGGCGTCGCCGGCACCTGGAAGGACCTCACCGACAACGTCAATTCGATGGCGTCCAACCTCACCGCGCAGGTGCGCAACATCGCCGAAGTGACCACCGCGGTGGCCAAGGGCGACCTGTCGCGCAAGATCGGCGTGGACGTGAAGGGCGAGATCCTCGAGCTGAAGGACACCATCAACACGATGGTGGACCAGCTCAACGGCTTCGCCTCGGAAGTGACCCGCGTGGCCCGCGAGGTCGGCACCGAGGGCAAGCTCGGCGGCCAGGCGCAGGTGCCCGGCGTCGCCGGCACCTGGAAGGACCTCACCGACAACGTCAACTCGATGGCGTCCAACCTCACCACCCAGGTGCGCAACATCGCCGAGGTTGCGACGGCGGTGGCCAAGGGCGACCTGTCGCGCAAGATCGCGGTCGATGCGAAGGGCGAGATCCTGCAGCTGAAGGACACCCTCAACACGATGGTGGACCAGCTCAACGGCTTCGCCGCGGAAGTGACCCGCGTGGCCCGCGAGGTCGGCACCGAGGGCAAGCTCGGCGGCCAGGCGCAGGTGCCCGGCGTCGCCGGCACCTGGAAGGACCTCACCGACAACGTCAACTCGATGGCGACCAACCTCACCGCGCAGGTGCGCGGCATCGCCAAGGTGGTGACCGCGGTCGCCAACGGCGACCTGCACAAGAAGCTGACGGTGGAGGCCAAGGGCGAGATCGCCGAACTCGCCGACACCATCAACGCGATGACCGGCACCCTGGCGATCTTCGCCGACCAGGTGACCACGGTGGCGCGCGAGGTCGGCGTCGAAGGGCGCCTGGGCGGCCAGGCCAACGTGCCCGGCACCGCCGGCATCTGGAAGGACCTGACCGCGAACGTGAACCAGCTCGCGGCCAACCTCACCACCCAGGTGCGCGCGATCGCCGAGGTCGCCACCGCGGTGACCCAGGGCGACCTGACCCGCTCCATCACCGTGGACGTCCGCGGCGAGCTGGCCGACCTGAAGGACAACATGAACTCGATGATCGGCACCCTGCGTGCCACCACCGAGTCCAACCGCGAGCAGGACTGGCTGAAGACCAACCTGGCCAAGTTCTCCGACATGATGCAGGGCCAGCGCGACCTGCTGACGCTGGGGCGGATGCTGTTGAGCGAGCTGGCGCCGCTGATGGACGCGCAGCAGGGCCTGATGTACGTGGTCGAGGACTACGGCGAGGGTCCCGCCGATCGCCGCCTGCGCCAGCTGGCCGGTTACGCCGATGCCGATCGTTCGCCCGCCGCACGCACGCTGCGCTTCGGCGAGGGCCTGGTCGGCCAGTGCGCGGCGCAGGCGCGGCTGATCCTGCTCGACGACGTGCCCCCGGGCACCGTGCAGATCGAATCCGGCCTGCTGAATGCGGTGCCGCGCAGCGTGATCGTGCTGCCGGTGCTGTTCGAGGACCAGGTCAAGGCGGTGATCGAGCTGGCCTCGCTGTCCGAGTTCACCCCGACCCAGCGCACCTTCCTCGAGCAGCTGTCCGGCTCGATCGGCATCGTCCTCAACACCATCGAGGCGACGATGCGGACCGAGCACCTGCTGTCGCAGTCGCAGCAGCTGGCCGCGGAGCTGCAGACCCAGCAGAAGGAGCTGCAGCAGACCAACGAGGACATCGCCCTAAAGGCCGCGCTGCTGGCCGAACAGAAGGCGGAGGTGGAGCAGAAGAACCAGCAGATCGAGCACGCGCGACGCGCGCTCGAGGAAAAGGCCGCGGAACTGGCGCTGACCTCGCGCTACAAGTCCGAGTTCCTGGCCAACATGTCGCACGAGCTGCGCACGCCGCTGAACTCGATCCTGATCCTCGGCCAGCAGCTGGCGGAGAACCCGGAAACCAACCTCAGCCCGCGCCAGGTCGAGTTCGCCAAGACCATCCATGCCGCGGGCACCGACCTGCTGCACCTGATCAGCGACATCCTGGACCTGTCCAAGATCGAGTCGGGCACGGTCACCGTGGACAGCGAGGACATCCGCTTCTCGCACCTGCGCGAGAACCTGGAACGCGGCTTCCGCCACGAGGCCGAGCGCCGGCACCTGGATTTCTCGGTGGACTTCAGCCCGGAGCTGGGCAAGTCGCTCAATTCCGACCCCAAGCGGCTGCAGCAGATCCTCAAGAACCTGTTGTCCAACGCCTTCAAGTTCACCGAGCACGGCAGCGTGCGGCTGTCGGCGGCCGTGGCCCATGGCGGCTGGTCGCCCGAGCACCCGGTGCTGTCGCAAGCCTCGACCGTGGTCGCGTTCGAGGTCAGCGACACCGGCATCGGCATCTCGCCGGAAAAGCAGCGGATCGTGTTCGAGGCCTTCCAGCAGGCCGACGCCGGCACCTCGCGCAAGTACGGCGGCACCGGTCTGGGCCTGGCGATCAGCCGCGAGATCGCCGGCCTGCTCGGAGGCGAGTTGCGCCTGCACAGCGCGCCCGGCAAGGGCAGCACCTTCACCCTGTACCTGCCGCTGCACTACATGGGCGCGACCGCGCCGCAGGACACCGGCCGCGATCGCGTGCGCGGCGAAGCCGCGGCCCGCGCACAGTCCATCCGCGCCGACGCCGCCACGGAACCGGCGATCGAGGTCGAGGACGACCGCGACACGCTGGCGCCCGGCGATCCGTCGCTGCTGGTGGTCGAGGACGATGCGCGCTATGCGGAGGTGCTGCGCGACCATGCGCGCTCGCTCGGTTTCCGCGTGCTCGTGGCCTCGCGCGGCGCCGATGCGCTGCGCATGGTCCGCGACTACAAGCCGAGCGCCATCACCCTGGACATCTTCCTGCCGGACATGCTCGGCTGGACGGTGCTGGCGCGACTCAAGCAGGATCCCACGACCCGGCACATCCCCGTGCAGGTGGTGACGATCGAGGAAGAACGGCACCACAGCATCGAGCGTGGCGCCTTCGCCTACCTGGCCAAGCCGGCCGACGACGAGACCATCACCGCGGCGCTGCAGCGGATCAAGGAGTACACGCTGCCGCGGGTGAAGAGGCTGCTGGTGGTCGAGGACGACGACGCCGAGCGCATGGGCATCGAGGAGCTGATCCGCCACGACGACGTCGCCATCGACACCGCCGGCAGCGGCCGCGAGGCACTGGACGCGCTGGGCAAGGAGCGCTACGACTGCGTGGTGCTCGACCTCAAGCTTCCGGACATGACCGGTTTCGACCTGCTGGACCGGATCCAGGACATGGAAGGCCTGCAGGACCTGCCGATCGTCGTGTTCACCGGCAAGGAACTCAGCGCCGATGAGGACCAGCGCCTGAGGAAGGCCGCCAAGTCGGTGGTGATCAAGGGCGTGGAGTCGCCAGAGCGCCTGCTCGACGAGACCGCGCTGTTCCTGCACCGCGTGGTCGCCGACCTGCCCCCGGCCAAGCGCCGGATGGTGCAGCAACTGCACGAATCCGACGAGGCCTTGCGCGACAAGCGCGTGCTGGTGGTGGACGACGACGTGCGCAACATCTTCGCGCTGTCCAGCGTGCTCGAGCGGCACGGCATGGAAGTACTGACCGCCGGCACCGGCCAGGAGGCGATCGAGAAGGTCGCCGACGACGCCGACATCGACCTTGTGCTGATGGACATCATGATGCCGGGCATGGATGGCTACGACACCATGCGCGCGATCCGGGAGGATCCAGAGTCCAGGGCGCTGCCGATCGTCGCGCTGACCGCCAAGGCGATGAAGGGCGACCGCGAGAAATGCCTGGAGGCGGGTGCGTCCGACTACCTGGCCAAGCCCGTGGTCACCGACCAGCTGCTGGGAGTGCTGCGGCAGTGGCTGCATCGCTGACCCCGTTGCCACCCGGCGCACCGGCGCCCGCGCCAGTCAACATACTGCTGGTCGACGACCAGCCGGGCCGGCTGCTCACCTATCGGGCGATCCTGGAACCGCTAGGCGAGCACCTGGTGGACGCCTCCAGCGGCGAGGAAGCGCTGCGCCTGCTGATGGAGGACGAATACGCGCTGATCCTGCTGGACGTGAACATGCCCGGCCTCGACGGCTTGGAGACCGCCAGCATGATCCACCAGCACCCGCGCTTCGAACGGGTGCCTATCATCTTCGTCACCGCGGTCAACGTCACCGACATGGACCGGCTGCGCGGCTACAAGCTCGGCGCCGTCGACTACGTGATGGTGCCGGTGATCCCGGAAATCCTGCGCAGCAAGGTGGTGGTGCTGGCCGAACTGTTCCGCAAGCGCCGCGAGCTGCAGAAGGCCAACGCCGAACTGGCCGCGGAGAAGGCCCGCGAGCTCGACCGGCTCAACGATTCGCTGCGCGTGGCCAACGCCGAACTGGCGGCGCGCAACGACGAGCTGCACAGGGAAGTGGGAGAGCGCGCCCGCGCCGAACAGCGCCTGCGCTTCCTGGCCGACACCATTCCCTCGATCGTCTGGACCTGCGCGCCCGACGGCACCATCACCTACGCCAACCGCCACTGGTACGAATACTACAGGCTCCCCGCCGGCGAAGGCCCCGGCGATCTCACCCGGCTGGTCCTGCACCCGGACGACGCCGCGGCGGTGCACGAACTGGTGACGCGCTCGCTGGCCGCGGGCGAGAAGTTCGAATTCGAGGCGCGCCATCGTGCGCAGGACGGCGACTACTGCTGGTACATGACCCGCGCGGTGCCCTGGCGCGACGAGCACGGCCAGGTAACCTCGTGGTTCGGCATCTCCACCAGCGTGCACGAGATGAAGCAGCTGATGGAACAGCTGCAGGAAGCCGACCGGCGCAAGGACGAGTTCCTGGCCACCTTGGCGCACGAGCTGCGCAACCCTCTGGCGCCGCTGCTCAACGCACTGAACGTGCGGCGCATGTCGGACCCGGCGGTCGATTCGGATCCGCTGCAGGGACTGATGGAACGCCAGCTCTCGCTGCTGGTGCGGCTGATCGACGACCTCCTCGACGTCGCCCGCATCACCCGCGGCAAGCTGGTCCTGCGCCCGGGCCCGACCACGCTGCAGCAGGTGCTCGACTCGGCGGTGGAGACGGCGCGGCCACAGTTGTCGCAGGGGCGCCACGACCTGCACATCGAACTTCCGGATGCGCCGGTGGCCATGCGTGCCGACGCGGTGCGCCTGTCGCAGGTGTTCGCGAACCTGCTCAACAACGCCGCCAAGTATTCCGACCCCGGCAGCCCGATCGTGCTGGCCGCGCGCGCCAGCGAAGAAGGAATCGAGGTGCTGGTCCGCGACAAAGGCATCGGCCTGAGCGAGGAGCAGGCGCGCAGCATCTTCGACCTGTTCATCCAGGCCGACACCGCGGTGGAACGTGCGCGCGGCGGACTGGGCATCGGCCTGACGCTGGTCCAGCAGCTGGTGGAGATGCACGGCGGCAGCGTTGCCGTGCGCAGCGATGGCCCGGGTTGCGGCAGCGAGTTCCTCGTCCGCCTGCCGGCAGCGCCGGCCGGCGAATCCAGCGCCACGCCACCGGCGGCCATCGAGGACGAGCCACCGGCGCACGGCGACGGCCGGCGGGCGCTGGTGCTGGACGACAACCGCGATGCCGCCGACACCCTGGCGATGATGCTCGAGCTGCTCGGCTTCGACGTGCGCACGCTGTACGACCCGGAAACCTTCGACGCCAACTTCGCCGAGTTCACGCCGGAAGTGGTGTTCCTGGATGTCGGCATGCCCGGACGCAGCGGCTACGACGTCGCCGCGGCCATGCGCACGATGCCGGGCGGCGCCGATGTGCTGCTGGTCGCGGTCACCGGCTGGGGCCAACCCGAGGACCGCAGGCGCTCGCGCGACGCCGGCTTCGACCGCCACCTGGTGAAGCCGCCGGAACTCCCGGCGATCCAGGCGATCTGCCGCCTGCTCGGCGAGCGTTCACGGGGCACCGCCGCATGAAGGCCACCGATCCGGCCTGGCTCGACCGCCTGGCGCACGACCTGCGCGGTCCGCTGGCGCCGTTGCAGACCGCCAGCTACCTGCTGCAACGCGAGGACCTGGATCCGGCGCGCCGGCAGGAGCTGCTGGGGATGGTGGAGCGGCAGACGCGCCGGCTCGGGCGGATGTTCGACGAGCTCGACGACTGGACCCGCGCGGGCCGCGGCCGTCTGCTGGGCGATCGCGAGGAGGTCGAGCTCGCGCTGCTGCTCGACTATGCGCTGGTCGGCAGCGGCATCCGCGACGCGCGCGTGGAAGACGACGGCAACGTCGCCCTCGTCGCTGGCGATCCGCAGCGGTTGACCCAGCTGTTGCGCACATTGCTCGATTTCGCGTTGTCGCGCGGCGGCCTGTCCGGCGTGTCGTTGCGCAGTGGCGACGGCCATGCCCGGGTGGAGGTGCTGGTCGCCGATACCGACACGCCGGCAGGTGATGCCGTCGCGCTGCTGGACGCGCCGCAGCGCGAGCCTTACGACGAGGGGCTGGGCCTGCGCCTGTTGCTGGCGCGCGAGATCGCCCGCGCGCATGGTGGCGAGCTTGTCGCCGGGCCCGGCGATGGTGGCCTGCGCCTGCGCCTGGAATTGCCGCTGGCCGGCGACGCTCAGGGATAGAGCGGTGGCAGCGGCTCGCGCGCATGCGCGGGGTCGTGCCGCCAACGGGGTCCCTCGCGGAAGGCCGCGCGCAACGCCTCGCGCGCCGCCACCGGATCGCCATCGCTCCAGCGCGCGCGCTGCAGCAATTCGATCGCCTCGCGTTGCGCCGGATCCGACAACCGCCGCAACAGCGGCTCCAGGCCCGCCGCCGGCGGCTGCGCGCTGGCGCACAGCGCATCGCCGATGTCGGACAGGTCGCCTGACCGCAACGCGCGGCGCAGGCTGGACTCGGAGGTGGCAGGGGGCGTGCGTGGCTCGTCCGCGGTGGCTGGCATCGCCTTGCCGGGCGGGCGACGGTGCAGGCCCCAGGCCAGCGTCAGCAACCAGGCCAGCGCGAACAGCACCGTGGCGAACGCCCACGGCCGCACCGGTTCGAGCACGCCCGGCACCCGCCAGCGCACATCGCCGTCGCCGGCTGTCGCTTCGCGCGGCCTGTCGGCAACGCCGCCGCCGGGCACCGGCGCGGTCGTTTGCGTGCCCGGAACCACGACGAGATCGAGCGCGGGCAGGCTGCTCGCCGCCGCCCGGCCCGCGCGCACGTCCCACCACGACAAGCGCGGCCCCGCGATGCGCAGCGTTCCCGCACGCGCGGGCACGATCGAGAACGTCCGCCGCGCGGTCGCACGGGGGCGTCCATCGACGAAGCTTTCGTCCACCTGCACGGGGTCGGCGAACACCTGCGCCCCGTCGATCGGCGGCAACTGCAGCTCCGGCAGTTGCGCCGCGGTGGCGCCGTCGGCGCTCGCCTCCACGGTGACCGTCGCCGCTTCGCCGGCGCGTACCTGTCCCGGCTTCGCGGCCCAGCGCAGCGACAGGTCGTGCAAGGGCAGCCAGGGTTGCGGCGCCCGGTCGGGGATGCCGCGCACCTGCAGGCGCAGCGTCGCGCCGCTGGCCTCGAGCAGGTCGCCGTCGCCGAACAGGTCGTCGAAGAAGCCGGCGACGCCGCGGCCGCGGAATCGCGCGCCGGGAACCTCGAGCACGCCGCTGCGCTCGGGCAGCAGCAGGTAGTGCCGCTCGATCACCGTGTAGCGGCGGCCATCGATCTCGCGGCTGTAGCGGACGTCGTCGCCCACGCGCTGCAGGGTGGCACCGTCGGGTTGCGGCTGGTCGAGTTCGCCCGAGACCAGCGGCACGCCCACGTACAGCCGCACGACGTAGCCTGTCGCCTGCTGCACGTACGGCGTCGTTGCGTCCACGCCCGATTCGATGAAGGCCACGTCGCCGGCGCCTGCCGGGCGCGTCGCGGTAGCGGTCACGGTGAGGCTCAAGGGCGGTGTGCGCAGCCCCGCGACCTCCAGCGCCGGTACCGGCAGCGTGCCTTGCCGGCGCGGCTGCAGGGCGACGCCGTAGAGCGTGCGCACCTGGCTGGCGCCGTTGACCTGCTGGTAGCTGCGCGTGCTGCTGTAGCCGCTGAGCTGGAAGTCGCGCAGCAACGGCGAATAATCCGGGGAACCGGTGGCGACCCCGGTCACCTCGATGTTCAGCGTCGCGGTCTCGTCGACAGCGATGCTGCCGCGATCCAGCCAGGCCCGCGCCACCTGCGCCTGCGCCGCTGGCGCCAACAGCGCCAACGCAAGCAAGGCCAGCAACAATGCCCGCATGCCGGGCAGCCGCCTCGGAACAACAGCGCGCTTCATCGTCCCTGCTCCTTGCGGCGTTGGTATTCCAGTTCGAAGCGCGCCCGCAGCAGTCCGCCCGGATCGTCCGGCACGCGCCGCAACCAGGCCTCGTTGGCCAGGCGCTGCTCGCGTTCCGACGCCGATTCGCCGGCGCGTTGCCCGGGTTCGCCCTGCTCGCCCCGCCTGGGTTGCCCCTCTCGCTGCGCCTGCTCATCGCGGGACGATTCCTGCTCGCCTTCGTCCTTCTTCGCCCGCGCTTCCTGCCCCGCTTCGGGCTGCGGCTTCGGGGCTTGCGATTGTTGTTCGCCCTTTCCTTGCGGTGGCGGCGCCTTGCGCATCGCCTCGCGCACCGCCTCGCGGTTGGCGATGGCATCGGCCATGCCCGGTTGCATTTGCAGCGCGCGTTCGTAGGCTTCCAGCGCTTCGGGGTAGCGCCCCAGGCGCGCGAATGCGTTGCCGCGGTTGTAGGCCGCTTCCGCGCCCGGCAGTCCGTCCCAGGCGCGCAGCGCCTGGTCGTACCGGCCCTGCCGGTAGGCGTCGGCGCCCGCGGCCAGGCGGGCGTGAGCCTGCTGGTCCGCGCGCCGCCACCAGTCGATGCCATCCGCGGCGCGAGCCGGCGACCAGGGCAGCAATGCGAACGCCAGGCACAAGCCCAGTGCACCGCCGCGGCGGAATGCGAACGCCACCAGCAGCAACAACGGCAGCAACAGCCAGTAGCCCTGGTCCAGCCAGGCCTGCGCCTGGCCACGCGTCGCGCCACCGTTGCCCTGGCGCGGTTCGAGCACGCCGAGGGCGGCGACCCCGTCGCCTTGCAGTGGCGCGTAAGCGCCATTGCCCGCTTTCGCGACCGCGCGCAACGAAGCCGGCGCCAGCGCGGCATGGCGGATGCGACCGGTCGTGTCGCGCCATGGCGCGCCGGCGGCGGTGCCGAGGCCGAGCACCGACACGCGGTAACCCTGCGCGGCCGCGTCGCGAGCGGCGGCGACGGCGCTGGCCGGTGCAGAGTCTTCGAGCAACAGGATGTCGCCCTGCGAATGGCCGGCCTGGCGCAACAGGTCGGCCGCCTTCGCGATTGCGCGATCGGCGCGGCTGGCCCCATCCACGTCGCCGGGCATGATGCCGGGCGACAGCGAATCGAGAAACAACGCGACGTTCGCCGGATCGCTGGTCAGCGGCGCCACCACGAAAGGTTCCTCGGCATACACCAGCAGGCCGACGTCGCCGCCGCTGCGTCGTTGCAGCAGCGAGGCCAGCGTTGCGCGCGCCTGCGCCAGCCGCGAGGGCGGCAGGTCGGAGGCGGCGATGCCGCCGGAGAGATCGAGCGCGACGACCAGCGGCATGCGCACCTGCCACAGCGGCTGCACGCTGCGCTGCCACGACGGCCCGGCAAGCGCGAGCAGCGCCAGCAGCCACGCGACGCATGCCGACACCACCGGCCACCAGCGGTGCAGCTTCGCGCGATGTGCGTCCTCCAGGAGGTGCGGGAGCAGGTGCGCATCGACGCGTCCGTGCCACGGATCGCGCGCGAGCATCCGCCGGCGCCAACCCCACGCCAGCAGCGGCAACGCCGCAATGCCCCACAACCAGGTCGGACGCAGGAAGTGCAGCGCGGCGAAGAAGTCCGGCAGGCTCATGCGAGGCGCCGCCATGGACGAAGCACCGCCAGCAACAGCAATGCGGTGGCCGCCGCCAGCGGCCAGGGATAGCGTTCGATCCGCGGCCGCACCGGCTGCGCGGCGCGCGGCACCGGCTCGAGCTGGTCGATCTGCGCATAGATGCCCGCGAGTTCAACGGTGTCGCGCGCGCGGAAGGACTGGCCGCCGGTCGAGCGCGCGATCGCCTGCAGGGTCGCCTCGTCGATGTCGTCGCCGCCGCCCGGCAGGCGGATCGGCAGGCCGAACACCGACAGCGTGGTGCCGCTGCTGCCCAGGGCGATGGTGTGGATGCGGATGCCGTGCGCCCGGGCCAGTTCCGCCGCCTTCAAGGGGTCCAGCTGGCCGGCGGTGTTGACGCCGTCGGTGAGCAGCACGAGTGCGCGCTCGCCGTGCTTGTCGTTGCCGCTGGCCTGCATGCGCTTGACCGCCAGGCCGATCGCGTCGCCGATCGCGGTCTCGCGCCCGGCCAGGCCCACCCTCGTGTCGAGCAGCTGCTGGCGCACGGAATCGAGGTCCGCGGTGATCGGGGTCAGCGCGTAGGCGCGCTGGCCGAAGACGATCAGGCCGACCCGGTCGCCGGCCCGGCGATCGAGGAAATCGGCGATCACCGCTTTCGCCGCGGTCAGCCGATCCACGGCCTGGTTGCCCAGCACCATGTCCTCGTCGCCCATGCTGCCGGAGAGATCGACGGCGAGCATCAGCTCGCGGCCCGATTGCGGCGGCACCACCGGCGGGCCCAGTTGCTGAGGCCGCGCGGCGGCGACGCACAGCAGGATCCAGCCGAGCCAGGCCAGCCAGTGGCCGCCGCCCGCGTGCCGCGCGATCCCGCCCTGCCCGGCGATACCGTCCAGCCGCTCGCCAAAGGGCACCCGCAAGGCGGCGCCCTGCATCCGCGACGGGCGCCATGCGACCCGCAGGAGCCAGGGCAGCGGCAGCGCCAGCAACAGCCATGGCCAGGCCCATGCATCGACGCCGGGAAACGCGAATGCATTCACGATGCGCGCATCCATTCGAGGAAGCGCCGGCGCGCGCGCGCATGCAGGGCCGCGACCTCGGCGGCGTCGACCTCGCGGCGAAAACCGCCTTCGACCAGCAGCGCGCCGTGGCCGTCGTCGAACAGGGCATCGCGGGCGCCGGCGTCGAGGTAGCGCAGCCACGCCTCGCCCTGCAGCACGGCCGCCGCGGGATCGCGCTGGCGCGCGGCGCGGCGCAACAGCGCGGACATCGCGGCGACTTGCCGTGCCGGCGTGCCTGCCGCGGCCAGGGTGTCGTCGAACAGCCGGCGCGCGGCGACGCGACGCCGCCGTCGGCGCCAGGCCCAGCCCGCGACGAAGCCCGCGGCCAGCAGCACGATGGCGGCGACGAGCCACCAGCCGGGCGCGGGCGGCCACCACGACGGTGGCGGCGGCACGTGGATGTCGCGCAGCACGAGCCCGGGGTCGGCGCCCGGCGCGATCACGCCACGCGCTCCCGCAGCGACAGCCAGGCATCGCTTGGTGCCTCGCTGGACAATACGTCGACCGTGACGCCGCGCGCGGGCAACTGCGTTCGCGCTTCATCGAGCGGCAGTCCGAAGGCGCGGCGCCAGGCCTGGCGCTGCCGCGCCGATGCCAGGTCGAGCTCCAGGCGATGGCCGCCGCTGTGGAACGGCAAGCGTGCCTGCGGCGGATCCCGCTCCAGCGGATCGCTGAGCAGCAACACGCGCACCTGCGAATGCATGGACAGCGCCGACCAGCGCGCCGGCGGGATTGCCGCCATGCTGGCGGGATCGGCGAGCACGAGCAGGCGCGAGCCGGGCTTGAGCAGCCGGCGCGCATGCTCCAGCGCGATATCCAGGCCGGCGTCGTCGGGGGGTGGCGCGGAATACCAGCGCACCAGCGCATCCAGTACGCGCAACGCGCCGCGGGTGCCGGCGGCGGGCGCGACCGGTGGCTCGCGCAGGCTGCCGCGCAATGCGGCGACGCGATCGCCGTCGCGCACCGCGGCCCAGCAGGCGACCGCGCCCGCACGCGCCGCCTGCACCGACTTGAAGCGCACGCGGGTGCCGAAGTACAGCGCCGGTGCGGTATCGGCCACGATCAACGTCAACCGCTCGCGCTCGGCCTGGTACAGCTTGGTGTGGGCCTTGCCGCTGCGTGCGGTGACCCGCCAGTCGATGTGGCGGACGTCGTCGCCGATCGCGTATTCGCGCGATTCGGCGTATTCCATGCCACGGCCGCGCATCGGCGACGGCGCCTGGCCGCTGGTGCCGAGCCGACCCTTGCGCGGCGGCCGCCGTCCCTGCACCGCCGCGCGCAGCGCGACCAGTTCCCGCAGCGACGGTTGCACGCCGTCGCCCGGCATCAGGGCAGCGGCACCCGCGCCAGCAGTTCGGCCACCAGGCGATCGCCATCCCAGCCTTCCGCGGTCGCCTCGTAGCTGGGCAGGACGCGGTGGCGCAGCACGTCGGGCGCGACCGCGCGCACGTCCTCCGGCGTGACGAAGTCGCGTCCGGCGAGCCAGGCGCGGGCACGCGCGCAACGCTCCAGTGCGATCGAGCCGCGCGGGCTGGCGCCCCAGGCGATGCGCCGCGCCAGCGCCGCGTCGTAGCGCGCGGCGTCGCGCGAGGCCAGCACCAGCTCGACCAGGTAACGCTCCAGCTGCGGCGCCAGGTGCAGGTCGAGCACGGCGCGGCGCGCGGCGAACACGTCTTCCAGCGGCATCCGTGCCGGCGCGCTGTCGCCAGTCGCGCCGCCGCGAGCGCGTTCGCGCGCCAGCCGCAGGATCTCGCTTTCCACGCCGGCATCGGGATAGCCGATGCGCAGGTACATCAGGAAGCGGTCGAGCTGCGCCTCGGGCAGCGGGAAGGTGCCCTCCTGCTCGATCGGGTTCTGGGTGGCCATCACCAGGAACAGTGCCGGCAGCGGATAGGTGTGGCGACCGATGGTGACCTGGCGCTCGCCCATCGCTTCCAGCAACGCCGACTGCACCTTGGCCGGCGCGCGGTTGATCTCGTCGGCGAGCAGCAGCGAATGGAACACGGGGCCAGGCTGGAACTCGAAGCGGCCATCCTGCGGGCGCCAGACCTCGGTGCCGGTCAGGTCCGCCGGCAGCAGGTCCGGGGTGAACTGCAGGCGGGCAAAGTCCGCGTCCAGCCGCGCCGCCAGCGCGCGGATCGCGCTGGTCTTGGCCAGCCCGGGCGCGCCCTCCACCAGCAGGTGGCCATCGGCCAGCAGTGCGATCAGCAGGCCTTCGACCAGCGGCGCCTGGCCGACGATCTCGGCCGACAGGCTGTCGCGCAGTCCGCGGAAGGCGCCATGCAGGCGCGCGATGTCGGGGGAGTTGCTGTCCATGGGTCGATTCTGACCCCGTCAGGATGCGAATGGTTCAGTGCACGTGCCGCGAAAACGACGAAGGGGCCGGTCGGCCCCTTCGTCACGCAACAGTTGCGGCGCGGGTCAGCCCTGCGGGCGCTGCGCGACGCGGATGACCTTCGGCGTCACCATCACCAGCAGTTCGGCCTTGCTCTTGGTGCGATTCCGGTTCTTGAACAGGTTTCCAATTACCGGCAGGTCGGCAAGGAACGGAACCTTGGTAAGTGAATTCTGATCCTTGAACTCGTATACGCCACCAATGACCACGGTCTGACCGTCGTCCACCAGGACCGAGGTGGTGACCTGCCTGGTCGAAAGCTGCGGCACTTCGCCGGCGCCCGTTTCGACGAAGCCGGACAGGTCGTCCTTCTGCACGTCCATGTTCAGGAACACGCGGCCATCGGCGGTGATGGTCGGAGTGACCTTCAGCTGCAGGATCGCGTCCTTGAACTGGACGTTGGGCAGGTTGCCCTGCTGGCCGCCGGTGGTGGTCAGGTAACCGATCTGGTCGCCCTGCTTGATCACCGCTTCCTTCTGGTTGCTGGTGACGATGCGCGGGTTGGAAAGGATTTCGCCGCGGCCTTCCGTCTGCATCGCCGACAATTCGACGTCGAGCATGTGCCCGGCGTTGAGGATCGACAGGGCCAGCGATCCGCTGCCGCCGGCGAGCGTGCTGGGCAGGTTGGTGATCAGGCCGCGGGTGATCTCGAACGGCGGGCTGCGGTCGGTGTCGCCGTCCTCGAGATTGTCGATCGCATCCTGGCGCGACTGCGCGTTGCCCTGCGAAGCGTCGAGGTTGCCGCCGAAGCCCACGGTGCTGCGGTCGCCCGGCTTGCCGCTGGCGCCGCTGATGCCGAAGCGGGCCCCGAGCTCGCGGGCGAAGGATTCGTTGGCGACCACGATGCGCGCCTCGATCACCACCTGGTCGACCGGCTTGTCGAGCTGGTTCACCAGGTCGCGGATGCCTGCCACGCGCTGCGGGATGTCGATCACCAGCAGCGTGTTGGTGCGCTGGTCGAAGCTGAGACTGCCGCGGGCGGACAGGAAGCCGCTGCCCTGGTTCGCATTCTCTCCGCTGCCGCCGCCGCGCCCGCTCTTGCTGCCTTCGGTGAGCAGGTTGGCGATGTCCTCGGCGCTGCCGTAGCTGATGGGGATGTATTCGGTGATCAGTTCTGCGTTGTTCTCGGTCGCCATGCGTGCGGCCTGCTGGTCGGCCTCGTACTTGGCGATCTCGGACTGCGGCGCGATCCAGACGACGTTGCCGTTGCGGCGCTTGTCCAGGCCCTTGGCGCGCAGGACGATGTCCAGCGCCTGGTCCCACGGCACGTTGACCAGGCGCAGGGTGACGTTGCCGGTGACCGTGTCGGAGGCGACCAGGTTGATCCCCTCCTCTTCCGCGATCAGCTGCAGCACCGTGCGCACCGGCACGTCCTGGAAGTTGAAGGTCACCGGGGTGCCGGTATACACCCGCTCCGTCCGGCCGGTGGACGCCACCGTCGTGCCCGTCGCGTCGGCGACCGGCGCCGGGCTGGCCTTCGGCACGACCTCGACGATGTAGTCGCTGCCGCTCTGGTAGGCCATGGATTCGAAGCCGCCGCGGGTGCTGAGCATGATCCGGGCGCCATCGCCGCTGCGGTTGGCGTCGATGCGCTGCACCGGTGTCGCGAAGTCGGTCACGTCCAGCGGGCGGGCGAGCGACGCGGGCAGCGTGGCGTTGCCCACGTCCACCACCACCCCCGAACCGGTGTTGCGCAGGTCGGGTGCCGCGCCTTCGCCGTTGAAGTGCAGGATCAGCTGGCCGGAGCCGCCGTCGCCGCGCTTGAAGTCGATGTCGGTGATGGCGAGGGCGCCAGGCACTTGCCGCGCCGGATCGACCCCGGAAGCGGTCGCGGTTTGCGCGGACATGGCCAGCGCGGCGGGCGTTGCCGCCTGCACGCTGCCCAGCGCGGCCAGCAGGCCGGCCGCCAGGCCGGCCAGCGCCGCCCGCGAGGGCCAGGCGCGGTCGGGCCGCTGGCATTTGGCATTGGTCACGGTCATCGTCCTGTACCCCCAAGCATTCATTGTTCGACCAGCGCGATCGACGCGGGCCGTTCCATCCATCCGCCCGCGCCATCCGGGATCAGTTCGACCAGGGTGATGCCGTCGGCGGCGACGGCGGTGACCCGGCCGTCGCTCTGCCCCAGGTACATCCCCGGGCGCACGCGATAGGTCACCTTGTCCGGCGCCATCACCAGCGCGATCTGGCCCGGGCCGGTGCCGATCGTGCCGACCATGTCCAGGCTGTCGAGCGGGAACTCCTCCAGCGGTTCCTTGCGCCGGTCCGGATCCGGCCGCGGGCCGGTGCTGTTGCTCTGCGAACTGAAGGCGTTGCTGAAGGGATCGCGCAGCGACTGCGCGGCGTATTCGAAGGTCTCGAACTGTTGCATCACCGGCAGCGGGTCGAGCGCCGGCGGCGGCCGCTTCTTCACCTCGACGACCCACTTGTCCAGGTTCGACGGATCATTCGGGCTGCTGGTGACGCTGCGGCCGCAGGCGGCCAGCATCGGCGCCAAAACGAGCAGCAGGGCGAGGCGCATCGCGGGCGTCGTGCGCATCAGCGGCCTCCCTGCGTGGACGGGGCCGCGGCGGCGCTGGGCTCTTCCTCGTCCAGGTAGCGATAGGTCTTGACCGTCCCCGACAGCTCCAGCGGCATGTCGCGGCGGATGCCGCCGCCGTTGGCGGCGTTGCGCGGCTTCAGCGAGATGTCGTGCATGGTCAGGATGACCACGCGCGGCAGCGAGGCGACGCCGCTGACGAAGGCGCCGAACTGGTGGTAGGAACCGACCATGCGCAGCGAGATGGGTTTTTCCGCGTAGAACTCCTTCGGAGTCTCGGCGCCCGGCTGGAACAGCTCGGTGGACAGGCCGGTGGCCAGTGCCGTCTGCGAGATGTCCACGATCAGGTCGGGCATCTCGGTCTTGCTCGGCAGCTGCCGCAGCATCTGCTGCAACTGCTGTTCCATCTGCGCAAGCTGCAGCTTCAGCGGCTCCAGGTTGGCGGCGCGCCCCTGCTTGGTCTCGAACTCGGCGCGCAACTCGTTTTCCTGGCGCTCCAGGCCTTCGAGCTGTTCGGTCTTGTCGCGGGCGAAGAACCACCACGCCAGGCCGACGACGAACAGCACCACGAGGCCGCAGAAGGCCAGCTTGTATTCCTGCGGCCAGGACCCGGTGTTCTGGAAGTTCAGGTCCTTGATGGCCATCTTCTTGGCGCGGCTCACGAGGCGGTCCCTCCCGTGGCGGGCGCGGCGGGCGTCGCCGGCGCGGTGGTGGCCGGGGCGGCCGCCTCGGGCGCGGGCGCGTCGGGCACGCCGTCGCCGTTCTCGTCCTTGGGTGCGTTCGGGTTGGCCAGCATCACGGTGAGGGTGAAGCTGTAGGGCAGGCCCGGCTCGCCGTCGCGCGCCTCGATGATCGACAGCTCCGGCTTGGTCATCCAGCCGGCGGTCTCGAGCATGCGCATGTAATCGCTGACCCGCGCGCTGGATTGCGAGCGCCCGGTCAGGGTGAGCTTGTCGCCTTCCTGCTTGACGGAGGTGAGGACGACGCCATCGGGGATCGTGCGCACCAGCGAATCGAACAGGTGCACCATCTTCGAACGGTTCGCCTGCAGCTGCTCGATCACTTCCTTGCGCGCCAGCAGCTTGCTCTTCTTCTCGTCGAGCGCCTTGATCTCGTCGATCTGCTTGTCGACCTGGGCGATTTGCTCGCGCAGGAAGGTGTTGCGCGCTTCCTGGCCGCTGATCTGGCCGTTGTAGTAGCTGACCAGCAGGAACGCCAGCACCACGGCGAGCACCGCCGAGGCGCCGACCATCGCGGCGAATTCCTTCTGGCGCTGCTTGCGCCGCTCGGCTCGCCACGGGAGCAGGTTGATCCGGGCCATCAGTCGAAGTTCCTGAGCGCCAGGCCGGCGGCGATCATCAGCGCGGGCGCGTCCTGGGCGAGGGCCGCCGCCTGCACGCGCGGGCCGAGGGTCATGTGCGCCAGCGGATTGGCCACGGTGGTCGGCACGCCCAGCTGTTCCTCCACCATCGGCGCCACGCCCGGGGTCGCGGCGGTGCCGCCGGCCAGGACGATGCGGTCGACGCGGTTGAACTCGCTGCCGGCGTAGAAGAACTGCAGCAGGCGGCTGACCTGTTGCACCAGCGCCTCCCGGAACGGTTGCAGCACTTCGTCCTGGTAGGTGTCCGGAAGCGTGCCCTGGCGCTTGCCCTGGCGGGCTTCCTCCAGGTTCAGGCCATAGCGGCGCATGATCTCGTCGTCGAGCTGCTTGCCGCCGAACACCTGCTCGCGGGTGTAGAGCGTGCGGCCGTTGCGCAGCACGTGCAGGGTCGTGACCGTGGCGCCCAGGTCCACCAGCGCCACCAGCCTGTCGCCATCCGCCTCGCCGAGCAGGCCGAACGCGTTCTCGATGGCGAAGCTCTCCACATCCATCACCTTGGCCACGAGGCCACCGAGCTCGAGCACCGAGGCGCGGCTTTCCACGTTCTCCGAGCGCGAGGCCACCAGCAACACCTGGACCATCTCGTCGTTGCCGGGCATCGGGCCCAGCACTTCGAAATCCAGGCTCACTTCCTCGATCGGATACGGGATGTAGTTGACCGCCTCGAGTTCGACCTGCGATTCCAGGTCCTCCTCGGTCAGGTCGGCGGGCATCGGGATCAGCTTGGTGATCGCGGCCGAACCGGCGACCGCGCCGATGGCGTGGCGGGCCTTGCTGCCGCTGCGCGCCATCGCGCGCTTGATCGCCTCGCCCACGGCCTCGAGTTCGACGATGTTCTTGTCGACCACCGCATTGGGCGGCAGCGGCTCGATCGCGTAATGCTCCACGCGATAGCGGTCGCCCGCCTTCGACAGCTGCAGGAGCTTGACCGCGGTCGAACTGATATCGACCCCGATCCGGGGCGGCTGGCTTTTTGTGATCAGCCCCACAAATTTTCCCCTTATTCACGGGCGCTTACGCGCACAACGTGTCCCGGGGCATTAAATAACGGACTTTGAACGCCGTGGCAACCACTTCTGCCTTCACACCGCGACGGTCGTCGCATCTGCGCAAATCGGCCGGTGGCGGGGGTTCCCGGAGGCCAGCGGCCGCGCCACCCTATACTGGTCGTGCCCCCAGGGGCGCCTAAGTCACCGTTTTCCGAGGAAAAATCCCCCCCGATGCCGCCAATCCGCCGCCTCCTGCGCTGGGCCCTGCTGGGCTTCGCGGCCGTGTCCGTGCTTGGCCTGCTGGCCGCGGGCATCCTGTTCTTCGCGGTCTCCTCCCGGCTGCCGGAAGTCGATTCCCTGCGCGACGTCGCGCTGCAGGAGCCGATGTACGTCCACGCCCGCGACGGCAAGCTGATGGCGATCTTCGGCGAGAGCCGGCGCTACCCGGTCGACATCGCCCGCGTCCCCGCCCGGGTCAAGCAGGCCTTCATCGCCATCGAGGACAACCGCTTCTACCAGCACCACGGCGTGGACTACAAAGGCGTGGCGCGGGCGATCTGGCTGCTGGCCACCACCGACGACAAGCGCGTGCCCGGGGGCTCGACCATCACCCAGCAGGTCGCCCGCCAGTTCTTCCTCAGCTCCGAGTACAGCTACACGCGCAAGCTGGCCGAGATGCTGCTGGCGATGAAGATGGAGCGCGAGCTCAGCAAGGACGAGATCTTCGAGCTGTACCTGAACAACAGTTTCTTCGGCAACCGCTCCTATGGCATCGCCGCGGCCGCCGAGTTCTATTTCGGCAAGTCGCTGGCCGAACTCGACCTGGACGAGGTCGCCACGCTGGCCTCGATCCCCAAGTTCCCCTCCAGCGGCAACCCGGTGACCAACCCCGAGCGGGCGCGGATCCGCCGCGACTACGTGCTCCAGCGCATGCGCGAGCTGGGCTTCATCGACCGCGCGCAGGAAACCGCCGCCCAGGCGGTGGCGATGCACGCCAGCCCGCACGACCTGCCGATCGAAGCCCATGCGCCCTACGTGGCGGAGATGGTCCGCCAGGAAATGATCGATCGTTACGGCGAGGACGTGCTGACCCGCGGCTACCACGTGATCACCAGCATCGACCCGGTGCTGCAGGACGCGGCGCAGGAAGCGGTGCATGACGGCCTGGTCGCCTACGACCACCGGCACGGCTGGCGCAAGGCGCCGGAGCAGCATTTCGACCTTTCGCCGAACGAGGGTGCGGCCGCGGCCGCGAAGCGCCTGTCCGCGCTCGCCACCCAGGGCGGGCTCGCGCCCGCGCTGGTGCTGCGCAGCGGCGAGGGCACGGCCGAGGTGGTGTTGCGCGACGGCACGACGCTGACGCTGGACGCCGCCAGCAGCAAGTGGACCGGTCGCTCGCCGTCGGCGCTGGTTTCCCACGGCGACGTGGTTCGCGTTCGCTGGGTCGAGGGCAAGGAGGCAGGCGAAGGCCGCTGGCAACTCGACCAGCTGCCCCAGGCGCAAGCCGCGCTGGTCTCGCTGGACCCCAACACCGGCGCACTGCGCGCTCTGGTCGGCGGCTTCAGCTTCGCCGGCAACAAGTTCAACCGCGCCACCCAGGCGCGGCGCCAGCCCGGCTCCAGCTTCAAGCCGTTCCTGTATGCGGCGGCGATGGAGCGCGGCTTCAACCCGGCCTCGATCGTGCTCGATGCGCCGGTGGTGTTCCACCAGCGCAACGGCACCGACTGGCGCCCGCAGAACGACACCGGCAACTTCGCCGGGCCGATGCGGCTGCGCGAAGCGCTGGTGCAGTCGCGCAACCTGGTTTCGGTGCGCCTGCTCGACGCGATCGGCATCGACTACGCGCGGCGCTACATCAGCGCCTTCGGCCTGGACGAGGACATGCTGCCGCCGAACCTGTCGATGTCGCTGGGGACGGCTTCGCTGCCCCCGCTGATGATCGCGCGCGGCTACGCCGTGTTCCCGAACGGCGGGTTCCGGATCACGCCCTGGTTCATCGACGAAGTCCGCGACCGCGACGGCAAGGTCATCTTCAAGGAAAAGCCGCCGACCGCCTGCCCGGCTTGCAGCGTGACCGCCGGCGCGAAGACGGTCGAGGCCGCGAACGTGGTCGCCGGCTTCGACCTCGGGCCCGCCGGACCGGCACCGGCGCAAGCCTCGCCGGGCAAGCCCGCCGGCACGTCCATAGAGCTGCCGCCGGACACGGTGCTGGCGCCGCGCGCGATCGACGCGCGCGTGGCCTACCAGCTGGTGTCGATGAT
The DNA here is from genome assembly GCA_004297225.1 of Lysobacteraceae bacterium. Lineage (GTDB taxonomy): Bacteria > Pseudomonadota > Gammaproteobacteria > Xanthomonadales > Xanthomonadaceae > Cognatiluteimonas. The sequence goes on from SCUI01000007.1 coordinate 59,394, forward strand.
GCGCGACGTGGTCCAGCGCGGCACCGGCGTGGCCGCCAAGGTGCTGGGCCGCGAGGACGTCGCCGGCAAGACCGGCTCGACCAACGACCATCGCGACGCCTGGTTCTCGGGCTTCGGCGGCGACATCGTCACCACGGTCTGGGTCGGGCGCGACGACTTCAAGTCGCTCGGTTACCGCGAATACGGCGGCAAGGCGGCGTTGCCGATCTGGATCGACTACATGCGCGTGGCACTTGAAGGCCGCCCCGTCGCCACCAACGAACCGCCGCCGGGGATGGTCCATGTCGCCGTCGGGCCGGGCGGCCAGCTGCTGCCCGAGGGCAGCGCCAGCATCAGCGAATGGGTGAAGGCCGAGGACGTGGAACGCATGGCGACCTACGTCGAACCGGATGTCGCGGCCGAGCAGGCGGCGCAGGAAGAAAAAGCGTTCGACATTTTCTGACGCGGACTGCGCTACAGTCGGGCCGGTTGGAAAACCGGAGCGCGCCATGCCGCATGCGAACGCCCGCCGCCACGCGCACGAACACGCGCTGAGCCGCACCCGGGAACGCCGCCACCGCCTCGCCCACGAGGCGGCGCGGCTGATGGCCGAAGGCGGCATCCGCGACTACCACCAGGCCAAGCTCAAGGCGGCGTCGCGACTGGGCATCCACGACGATGCGTCGCTGCCACGCAACCGCGAGATCGAGGAGGCCCTGCGCGAATACCAGCGCCTGTTCGCGGGCGCGACGCACGCGGCCGGCTTGCGCGAACGGCGCGAGGCGGCATTGCGCGCGCTGGAGTTCTTCGCCGGCTTCGACCCGCGCCTGGTCGGCCCGGTGCTGGAGGGCACCGCCGACGCGCACTCGCCGGTGGCGTTGCAGTTGTTCAGCGACGACGCCGATGCGGTGCCGCGCTTCCTCGAGGAACACGGGATCCCGGCCGAAGCGAGCTCGCGGCGGCTGCGGCTGGACCCGCAACGCGAGCTGGACGCGCCGGTGTGGCTGTTTTCCGCGGAGGAGCTGGCCTTCGACCTGACGGTACTGCCGCGGCTGGCGCTGCGGCAGGCGCCGCTGTCGGGCCTGGACGAGAAGCCGATGCGGCGCGCTTCGGCCAGCCAGCTGAGCGAACTGCTGGCCGAGGACGAGATTTCGGGTTACTTCGCGGGGTAGTCGCGCGCGGCGGCGCCGGTGTAGATCTGCCGCGGGCGGCCGATGCGGAACTCCGGGTCTTCCTGCTGTTCCAGCCAGTGCGAGACCCAGCCGGCGGTGCGGGCGATGGCGAACATCACCGTGAACATCTCGGTGGGGATGCCCAGCGCCTTGTAGATGATGCCGGAGTAGAAATCCACGTTCGGGTAGAGCTTGCGCTGCACGAAGTATTCGTCCTTGAGCGCGGCCTCCTCCAGGCGCATCGCCACCTCGAGCATCGGGTCGTCGACGCCGAGCTCGTCCAGCACCTTGTGGGTCATCTCGCGGATGATCGTGGCGCGCGGATCGAAGTTCTTGTAGACGCGATGGCCGAAGCCCATCAGGCGGAAGCCGGATTCCTTGTCCTTGGCGCGGTCGACGGCGGACTGCACGTGCTTCGCGTCGCCGATCTCGGCCAGCATCCTCAGCACCGCCTCGTTGGCGCCGCCATGCGCCGGACCCCAAAGCGCGGCCACGCCGGCGGCGACGCAGGCGTAGGGGTTGGCGCCGGTGGAACCGACCAGGCGCACGGTCGAGGTCGAGGCGTTCTGCTCGTGGTCGGCGTGCAGGATGAACAACAGGTCCAGCGCGCGCGCGGCGACCGGCTTCAGCTCGAGCGGCCCGGCCGGGACCTCGAACATCATGTGCAGGAAACGCTCGACGTATTCGAGGTTGTTGCGCGGATAGCGCAGCGGCCAGCCGATGGAATGGCGATAGCAGGCGGCGGCGATCGTCGGCACCTTCGCGATCAGGCGGATCGCGGCCATCCGCCGCTGCTCCGGATCCTCGAGGTCCAGGGTGTTGTGGTAGAAGCTGGCCATCGAGCCGAGCATCCCGACCAGCATCGACATCGGGTGGGCGTCGTGGCGGAAACCGCCGATGAAGCTCTTGAACGCCTCGTGCATCATCGTGTGGTGGGTGACGCGGTCCTCGAACTTCGCGAACCCGTCCTTCGACGGCAGCTCGCCGTGCATCAGCAGGTACGCGACTTCCAGGAAGTTCGAGTGCGCGGCCAGCTGCTCGATCGGGTAACCGCGGTACAGCAGCACGCCCTTGTCGCCGTCGATGAAGGTGATCGCCGACTTGCACGACGCGGTGGCGCCGAAGCCGGGATCGTAGGTGAAGCATCCGGTTTCCTTCGGCAGCCGCGCGATGTCGATGCACGGGTTGCCCAGCGTGCCGTGCTGCACGGGCAGCTCGACCGTCTTGCCGGCGGCGGACAGGGTGACCTGGTCCAGGGAAGGGTTCTGGGACACGGCGCTCGCTCCTCGATGCGTGCGCGCCGGGGCTTCGTCGCCGGCGCGAATGGGGGTCATCGGTAAGCGGCCATTATCGCACAGCGGCAAAACGCGGACGGCCGCCCTGGGGCGGCCGTCCGGCGGCGATCAGACATGGATCAAGCGGCGCTTACTTGGTGTAGCGCTTCTTGAACTTGTCGATGCGGCCGCTGGTGTCCATCACCTTGTTCTGGCCGGTGTAGAACGGGTGCGTGGCCGAGGAGATGTCGACCTTGGCCAGCGGGTACTCGTTGCCGTCCTCCCACTTGATCGTCTCCTTGGTGGCGATCGTCGAGCGGGTCAGGAACTTGAAGTCGGAAGTCACGTCCTGGAACACGACTTCGCGGTAATCGGGATGGATCTCGGCCTTCACGTCGGCACCGGGTTTTCTGCGGGGTAAGCGCGGCATTTTAGCCCGCGGTCCCGACCCGGCGCAAGCCCGGCAACCCCCGTCCCACGGGCCGGCGTCACGCCGCCGCGTAGCGGGCGGCAGCCCCGATCCAGCGGGCGACCAGGGCGTCGGCGACGGCCGGGGACCGGGCAAGGAGCTGGTCGCCAAGCTCGTGCACCTGGGGCAGCAGGTCGGCATCCCGGGCCAGGTCGGCAAGGCGGAAAGCCGCCAGGCCGGTCTGCCGGGTCCCCAGCAGCTCGCCGGGCCCGCGCAAGGCCAGGTCCTTCTCCGCGATCTCGAAGCCGTCGCTGGTCGCCCGCATCGTCTCCAGCCGCTCCCGCGCCAGCGCCGACAGCGGCGGCTGGTACAGCAGCACGCAGCTCGAGGCCGCGCTGCCGCGCCCCACCCGCCCCCGCAGCTGGTGCAGCTGGGCCAGGCCCAGGCGCTCGGCGTTCTCGACGATCATCAACGAGGCGTTCGGCACGTCGACGCCGACCTCGATCACCGTCGTCGCCACCAGCAGGTCCAGCTCGCCGTCCTTGAACGCCCGCATCGTGGCCTGCTTCTCCTTCGCCTTCTGCCGGCCGTGCACCAGCGCGATGCGCAGCGCGGGCAGCGCCTTCGACAGCTGTTCGAACGTGGTCTGCGCGGCCTGCGCGGAGACCTCGTCGCTGTCGTCGATCAGCGTGCACACCCAGTAGGCCTGGCGGCCCTCGGCGCAGGCGGCGCGGATGCGTTCGACCAGCTCCGGTCGCCGCGTCGCACCCAGCGCCACGGTCTGTACCGGGGTGCGCCCGGGCGGCAGTTCGTCGATCGCCGAGACATCGAGGTCGGCGTAGGCGGCCATCGCCAGCGTCCGCGGGATCGGGGTGGCGGTCATCACCAGCTGGTGCGGCACGCCCTGCCCGGCCGCGCCCTTGTCGCGCAGCGCCAGACGCTGGTGCACGCCGAAGCGGTGCTGCTCGTCGACGATCGCCAGCGCCAGGTCGGCGAACACCACGCCTTCCTGCATCAGCGCATGGGTACCGACCACCACCTGCGCGGTGCCGGCGGCGACCTCGGCGAGCGCCGCCTTGCGCGCCTTGCCGGTGACCTTGCCCGCCAGCCAGGCCACGCGCACGCCGAGCGGTTCGAGCCATTGGCGCAGGTTCGCCAGGTGCTGCTCGGCCAGCAGTTCGGTCGGCGCCATCAACGCCGCCTGGCGGCCGCTGCCGACGGCGAGCATCGCCGCCAGCGCGGCGACCACGGTCTTGCCGCTGCCGACGTCGCCCTGGACAAGCCGCAGCATCGGTCGCGGTTGCGCAAGGTCCTCGCGCACCTCCGCGAAGACGCGGTCCTGCGCGCCGGTCAGCGCGAACGGCAGCGACGCGCGCAACCGCCCCGCCAGCTCCGCGTCGTCGAGCACCGCCGCCGCATGCGCCTGCAGGGCGATGCGCTGGCGACGCAGGCTCAGGTGGTGGGCGAGCAGCTCCTCGAACGCCAGCCGTCGCTGCGCGGGATGGGTGCCGGCCAGCAACGCCGCGACATCGGCATCGCGCGGCGGCCGGTGCACGGTGAGCAGCGCGTCGCGCAGCGACGGCAGCCCAAGGCCGGCGAGCGCGTCGGCGGGCAGCAGTTCCAGCACCGCGTCGCCCGGCAGGCGGTCCAGCGCCAGTCCGGCCAGGCGCCTCAGCGTCGCCGGGCCGACCCCCTCGATCGCGGGATACACCGGCGCGAGGCGGTCGTCGAGCAACGCCTCCTCGTCCGCGCCGAGGACGTGGTAACCGGGATGCACGATCTCCAGGCCATGCTGCCCGGGCCGCGGCGAGCCGTAGCAGCGCACGCGCGCGCCCGGCGCGAATTGCGCCACCTGCGCGGCGCGGAAATGGAAGAAGCGCAACACCAGCGTGGCGCGCGAGTCGTCGACGATCGCCACGCGCAGCATCGGCCGGTAGCGGAAACCGCGCTCGACCGCGGCGACGGTGCCTTCGACCTGCGCGGCCACGCCTGGCTGCAGGTCGCGGATCGGGACGAGCGCGGTGCGATCCTCATACTGCCGCGGCAAATGCCACCACAGGTCCTGCACCGAGGCCAGTCCACCCGCCGCGAGTTTTTCGGCGATGCGCGGGCCGACCCCGGGAAGCGATCCCAGTGGCGCGCGGGCGGACGGGTCGTGCGTGACCGGGATTTTCCCGAAGCGGGACATGCACGAAACGATTGCACAAATCGCCGGGACTGGCGACTAGAATCGAATTCGCCCGAACCACCGGACCCCGCCGTTGCATAGCGCCATCCTCTGGTTGCCCTTCGCGGCCAGCGCGATCGTCTTCGCGATGCGCGCACGCGGCCGCAACGTGGCCTCGTGGTTGATGACCTGCACCGCGCTGGCCTGCCTGGCGCTGACGCTGTCGCTGTACCCGGCGATCGTCGGCGGCGCGGTGCTGCGCAGCTCGGTGGCCTGGGTCCCTTCGCTGGGCCTGGAGTTCAGCCTGCGGGTGGATGGCTTCAGCTGGTTGTTCATGCTGCTGGTCAGCGGCATCGGCACGCTGGTCGGCGTCTACGCCCGCTATTACATGGCGCCGGACGATCCGTTGTCGCGGCTGTTCTCGCTGCTGCTCGCGTTCATGGGCGCGATGCTCGGCATCGTGATGTCCGGCAACGCGATCCAGCTGGTGTTCTTCTGGGAACTGACCAGCCTGTTCTCGTTCCTGCTGATCGGCTACTGGTACAACGGCGCCTCGGCGCGCGACGCCGCGCGCACGGCGCTCATCGTGACTTCCGCGGGCGGCTTCTGCCTGCTGGCCGGCGTGCTGGTGCTCGGGCACATCGTCGGCAGCTACGACCTGGACGCGATCCTTGCTTCCGGCGCGCAGGTGCGCTCGCACCGGCTGTACCTGCCGGCGCTGGTGCTGGTGCTGCTGGGCGCGTTCACCAAGAGCGCGCAATTCCCGTTCCACTTCTGGCTGCCGCAGGCGATGTCGGCGCCGACGCCGGTGTCGGCGTACCTGCACTCGGCGACGATGGTGAAGGCCGGCGTGTTCCTGCTGGTCCGGTTCTGGCCGGTACTGGCCGGGACCGAGGAATGGTTCTGGATCGTCGGCGGCACCGGGCTGGCGACACTGGTGCTGGGCGCCTACCAGGCGATGTTCCAGCACGACATCAAGGCGATGCTGGCGTATTCGACCATCAGCCACCTGGGCCTGATCACCATGCTCGCAGGCATGGGCAGTCCGCTGGCGGTGGTCGCGGCGATCTTCCACATCGTCAACCACGCCACGTTCAAGGCCTCGCTGTTCATGGCTGCCGGCGCGGTCGACCACGAGGCCGGGACCCGCGACCTGCGCGAGCTGGGCGGCCTGCGCCGCTACATGCCGATCACCGCCACCCTGGCCGTGGTGGCCGGAGCGGCGATGGCCGGCGTCCCGCTGCTCAACGGCTTCCTGTCCAAGGAAATGTTCTTCGCCGAAGCGCTGGCCGCGCAGCGTGGCCCGCTGCCGGGACTGGTGCCGGTGCTGGCGATCGCCGCCAGCGCATTCGGCGTGGTGTACTCGTTGCGCTTCGTGCGCGGGGTGTTCTTCGGACCCGTCGCCGGCAGGCTGCCGCGGCAGCCGCACGAGCCTCCGCGCTGGATGCGGGTGCCGATCGGGCTGCTCGCCCTGGCCTGCCTGCTGGTCGGGATCCTGCCGGGGCGGGTGATCGGGCCGTCGCTGGCCGCGGCCGCGCATTCGGTGCTCGGCCCGCGGACGCCGGAATACAGCCTGGCCGTCTGGCACGGCTGGAGCACGCCGATGCAGATGAGCTTCGTCGCCTTCGCCTTCGGCGTCGTGCTTTACGGCGCGATGCGCAGCTGGTTCGACCGCCGCGACCGGGCGCCACTGATCGGCGCGGTCAGCGCCAGGCGCATCTTCGACCGCGGCCTCGCCCTGTTCGCGGCGGAGGTGCCGGCAAGGATGGAACGCTGGTTCCCGGGCCGCCGGCTGCAGGTGCAGCTGCTGCTGATCGTGCTGTCCGCCCTGCTCGCCGGCGGTCTGGCCGCCAGCACCGCGCCGCTGGCGATGCCGACGCCACGCCTGGACGCGGTCGACCCGGGCTTCGCATTGCTGTGGCTGCTCGGCTCGGCGTGCGCGATCGGCGCCGCCATGCAGGCGAAGTTCCACCGCCTCGCCGCGCTGATCCTCACCGGCGGCGCGGGGTTGGTGTCGTGCGTCAGTTTCGTCTGGCTGTCGGCGCCGGACCTGGCCGCGACGCAGCTGCTGGTGGAGGTGGTGACCACGATCCTGATCCTGCTCGGGCTGCGCTGGTTGCCCAAGCGCATCCAGGGCCTGTCGCCGGATCCACCGCTGGCCCGGCTCAAGCGCTGGCGCGATGCCGCGATCGCGCTGGTGGTCGGCGCCGGCGTGGCCACGCTGGCCTACGGGGTGATGATGCATCCGGCCGATTCGGTTTCGCGCTTCCTGCTGGAGCGCTCCTACACCGAGGGCGGCGGCCGCAACGTGGTCAACGTGATCCTGGTGGACTTCCGCGGCTTCGACACCATGGGCGAGATCAGCGTGCTGGCGATCGTCGCGTTGACGGTGTTCGTGCTGCTGCGCCGCTTCCGGCCGGCGGCCGAGAGCATCGATGCGCTGCGCCTGCAGCGCCGCAACTCGCTGCTCGACTCCGCCGGGTCCGACCAGGCCAGCGACCAGTCGGTCGCCGGTTACATGATGATCCCCGGCCTGATCGTGCAGCTGATGTTCCCGGTGGTGCTGCTGTTCGGCGCGCACCTGTTCCTGCGCGGGCACGACCTGCCCGGCGGCGGCTTCGCCGCGGGCATCACCGTGTCGGTGGCGCTGATCCTGCTGTACATGGCGCGCGGCGCGCGCTGGGTCGAGGCGCGCGTGCGCGTGCGCCCGGTGCGCTGGATCGCCATCGGTTTGCTGCTTGCGGCCGGCACCGGGCTGGGGTCGCTGGCGTTCGGGCATCCGTTCCTGACTTCCCACTTCCAGTACCTGGACCTGCCGCTGCTGGGCAAGGTCCCGCTGGCCACGGCGGTGCTGTTCGACCTGGGCGTGTTCTGCCTGGTGGTGGGCGCGACCACGCTGATGCTGATCGCGCTCGCCCACCAGTCCCTGCGCCGCCCGCGCAATGCGACCGTGGTCGGCGCGGACGGCACGCTGCAGGTGGAGGAACGAGGCTGATGGAACTGGTGCTGGCGATCGCGATCGGGGTGCTCGCGGCTTCGGGCGTGTGGCTGCTGCTGCGCCCGCGCACGTTCCAGGTGATCATCGGGCTGACGCTGATCTCCTACGCGGTCAACCTGTTCATCTTCTCCACCGGCGGCCTGCGCACCGGCGCCGATCCGGTGCTGCGCGGGACCACGGGCACCCTCGCGCAATACGCCGATCCGCTGCCGCAGGCGCTGGTGCTGACCGCGATCGTGATCGGATTCGCCACCACGGCGCTGTTCCTGGTGGTGTTGCTGACTTCGCGCGGGCTGGCCGGCAACGACCACGTCGACGGCAAGGACGGCACCCCTTGAGTCCGCACCTGCTGGTGGTGCCGATCGTGCTGCCGCTGCTGGCGGCGGCGTTGCAGCTGCTGGCCGGGGAGCGCCGGCAGCGCACGGCGGTGGCGTTGGGCCTGGCCTCGTGCCTGGGGCTGGTGGCGACGGCTGCGGCATTGGTGCTTTGGAGCGACAGGCCTGGCAGCGACGCGCTGGCCGCCGCCTACCGGATCGGCGACTGGCCGGCACGTTTCGGCATCGTGCTGGTGGCCGACCGGCTGTCGGCGCTGATGCTGCTGCTCACCTCGGTGGTCGCGCTTGCGGTGCTGCCGGTGACGCTCGGTCGCTGGCAGCAACGCGGCAACTATTTCCAGCCGCTGTTCCAGTTCCTGCTGATGGGCCTCAACGGCGCGTTCCTGACCGGCGACCTGTTCAACCTGTTCGTGTTCTTCGAGGTGCTGCTGGCGGCGTCGTACGGCCTGGCGCTGCATGGCTCGGGTCCGCGCCGGGTCGGCGCCGGCCTGCACTACATCGCGGTGAACCTGGCCGCGTCGATGCTGTTCCTGCTCGGTGTCAGCCTGGTCTTCGGCGTCACCGGCACGCTGAACATGGCGGCGCTGGCGCAACTGGTTCCCGAGGTCCCCGGCAAGACCCGCGCGCTGCTGCACGCCGGCGCCGCGATCCTCGGCATCGCGTTCCTGGTCAAGACCGCGATGTGGCCGCTGGGCTTCTGGCTGCCACGCACCTATGCCGCCTCGGTGCCGGCGGTTGCGGCGATGTTCGCGTTGATGACCAAGGTCGGCATCTACGTGTTGCTGCGCGTGGGCTCCCTGGTGTTCGGCGACGGTGCCGGGGTTTCGCGCCACTTCGGCAGCGACTGGCTGTTGTGGGGTGGCGTGGCCACGATCGTGGCGGGCTGCATCGGCATGCTCGGCGCGCGCGACCTGGGCAAGCTCGCCGGCTACAACGTGCTGGTGTCCTCGGGCACGCTGCTCGGCGCGGTGGCACTGCACGAACCGGCGGTAACCGCGGGTGCACTGGCGTACCTGGTGGTGTCCACGCTGGGCATCGCCGCGCTGTTCCTGGTCGCGGGGCTGATCGCACCCGAAGGCGAGAAGGAACTCGACGAGGCCTTGCAGCTGGAGCCCTACGAGGCGCCGGACGGCGAAGGACGCGCGGAAGGGCTCTACGCGGAAGAAGACGAGAGCCGCGTGGTGATCCCGGCCCCGGTGGCGATGCTGGGGTTGAGTTTCGTGCTGTGCGCGCTGCTGCTGGCGGGGCTGCCGCCACTGTCCGGCTTCATCGCCAAGTTCGCGATGCTGGCGCCGATGCTCGAGGCATCGCCGCGCGGCGGCACGATGCTGCTGTTCGCACTGGTGATCGGGGCCGGCCTGTGCACCGTGGTCGCGATGGTCCGTGCCGGCATCCACGTGTTCTGGGCCGACCACGACCGCCGCTTCCCGCAGGCGCGGGTGACCGAGGTGGCGGCGATCGCCCTGTTGCTCGGCCTGTGCCTGCTGTTGACGGGATTCGCGCGCACTCCCCTGGAATACCTGCGCGACACCGCGCGCCAGGTCCACGACGCCGGCAACTACGTGCGCGGCGTGCTGCCGGGGCCGCGGCCGTGATCGCGCGCTGGCTGCCCTACCCGCTGTTGTCGGCGACGCTCGCGGCGGTGTGGATGGTGCTGAACCAGTCGCTCGCGCCGGGCACGATCCTGCTGGGGATGCTGCTGGGCATCGTCATGGGCCGCGCCTACGGCGTGCTCGAACCGCCGAAGGCGCGGGTGCGCAAGCCGGCTGCCGCAATGCGCCTGTTCGCCCGCGTGATGCTGGACATCGCCCGCTCCAACCTGGCGGTCGCACGGCTGATCCTGTCGGGTCGGCGCGACGCCAAGTCCGGGTTCGTGGCAATCCCGCTGACGCTCGCCGACCGCCACGGCCTTGCGGTGCTGGCCTGCATCATCACCTCCACGCCGGGCACGGTCTGGGTCAGCTACGACGCACGCGCGAGCGTGCTGCTGATCCATGTCCTGGACCTGGTGAACGAGGATGCCTGGATCGCCACGATCCGGCGCCGCTACGAGGGCCCGCTGATGGAAATCTTCGAATGAGCCATGCCTTCCTGGCCTACGCCATCGCCGCGGCGCAGCTCCTGCTGCTGCTGGCGATGGGCTTCGCGTTCGTGCGCATGGCGCGCGGGCCGCGCGCGCAGGACCGTGCGCTGGCGCTGGACACGTTCTACGTCGACGCGATGATCCTGCTGCTCACGATCGGCATCCGCACCGGCAGCCCGCTGTATTTCGAAGCCGCGCTGATCATTGCCCTGCTCGGCTTCGCCAGTACCATGGCGCTGTCCAAGTTCCTGATGCGCGGGGAGGTGATCGAATGAACCACCTGGAGGCGCTGCCGCCCTGGGCGGCGGTCACGGTCGCGGTGCTGGCGCTGGCGGGCGCGCTGCTGGCGTTCATCGGCTCGCTGGGACTGTTGCGCCTGCGCAACTTCTACCAGCGCGTGCACGCGCCCACTTTGGGCACGACGATGGGCACCTTCCTGATGGTCGCCGCATCGGTCACCTGCTTCTCGGTACTCCACGGGCGGCCGGTGCTGCACGAGGTCCTGATCGGCGCGTTCCTGACGGTGACCACGCCGATCACGCTGATGCTGCTGGTGCGCGCGGCCCTGTACCGCGACCGCGAGGAAGGCTCGGACATCGTGCCGCGGTCGCCGCGACCGGATGAGCCGGCTCAGCCCAGGTAGAGCACCGCGTCGACCTCGAAGGCCGCGCCCTTCGGCAAGGCCGACACCTCGATGGTCGAGCGCGCGGGATAGGGGGCATGGAAGTACTCGGCCATCACCGCATTGACCGTGGCGAACTGGCCGAGGTTGGTCAGGTACAGGCCGATGCGGACGACGTCGTCGAACGAGCCTCCGGCCGCCTCGCAGACCGCACGCAGGTTGTCGAACGCGCGCCGCGCCTGCACCGCGATGTCGCCCTCGACCAGCGCGCCGGTCGCCGGGTCGATCGGAGTCTGGCCGGAAAGGAAGACGGTATCGCCAGCGCGCACCGCCTGCGAGTACGGGCCGATGGCGGCGGGTGCGCGGTCGCTGTGGATGGGTTGGCGCGGCATGTCGGTTCCCGGGTGTTGGTTCCCGGCATCCTAAGCCATCCGCTACAGGCGCTGCACGCCGTGCACCACCGCCAGCCGGCGCACGCGGCGGATGACTTCGGCGATGTGCTTGCGATCGCGTACCTCGATGGCGAACCGGATCGAAGCGATGTTGCTGTCGCGTTCCACGTACTCCACGCCGTCGATGTTGGAGTCGGCCTGCGCGATCGCCGCCGCCACCTGCGCCAGCACGCCCGGGCGGTTCTCGACCTCGACCATCAGCGCGCTGTGGAAATCGCCGGACACCTGGCGATCCCAGTCGATGGCGACCCAGCGCTCGGGCGACTTGCGGTAGTCGGCCACGTTCGGACAGTCCAGGCGGTGCACCACCAGGCCCTTGCCGGTGGTGTGGTAGCCCATGATCTCGTCGCCGGGAATGGGCAGGCAGCAGTTGGCGAAGGTGACCACGCCACGCTCGTGGCCGGTGATCAGGATCCGATCGCCGCGTTGGCGGCCGGCGAAGGGATCCTCGGGTGCCGGCCTGCGCGGCGCCTCGATGCTCTCGGGCACCGCGGCCGCCTTCATCGCCAGCACCCGCGCCACCTGCGAGGGCATCCGGTTGCCCAGGGCGATGTCGGCCAGCAACGCCTCCAGGCGCGGGTAGCGGTTCTCGGCCAGGTACGCGTCCAGGCGCGCCGGCGGCAAGCGGTCGAGCGAGGTCTCCAGGCGCTCCAGCGAACGGTCCAGCATCCGGTGGCCCAACTGCACCGCGTCCTCGTGCTCGAGCTGCTTGAGCTGGTGGCGGATCGCGGTACGGGCCTTGCCGGTGGCGACGAACTCCAGCCACTGCGGCTGCGGCGCCGCCGACTTCGCGGTGATCACCTCCACCTTCTGCCCGCTCGCCAGCTTGGTGCGCAGCGGCACCAGCTGCTTGTCCACGCGCGCGGCGACGGCGTGGTTGCCGACGTCGGTGTGGACCGAATAGGCGAAGTCCAGCGCCGTCGAGTTCCGCGGCAGCGACAGGATGTCGCCCTTGGGCGTGAACAGGTAGACCTCGTCGGGGAACAGGTCGACCTTGACGTTCTCGAGGAATTCGAGCGACGAGCCGGTGCCGCGCTGGCTTTCCAGCAGGCCCGCGATCCAGGTGTGCGCGCGGACGTGGGCGACGTTGCCGCTGCCGCCGTGCTTGTACATCCAGTGCGCGGCGATGCCGCGCTCGGCCACCAGGTCCATCTCCCCGGTGCGGATCTGCACTTCGATCGGCGAGCCGTAGGGCCCGAACAGCACCGTGTGCAGCGACTGGTAGCCATTGGCCTTGGGGATGGCGATGAAATCGCGGAAGCGCCCGTCCAGCGGCTTGAACACCGAATGCACCACGCCGAGCGCGTGGTAGCAGTCCGGCACCGAGGACACGACGATGCGATAGCCGAATACGTCCATCACCTGGTCGAACGACTTGCCCTCGGCGCGCATCTTCGAATAGATGCTCCACGGCGATTTCACCCGGCCGACCAGCCGGTACTGCAGGCCCTCGTTGGTCAGTCGTTGCGCCAGTTGCGCCTCGATCCGCGCCAAGGCCTCGCGCCGCACCAGGGGCTGGGTACGGATGCGCTTCTCCAGCACCGCGTGGCGCCAGGGATGCATCGCCCGGAATCCGAGGTCCTGGAGTTCGGCCTTGACCAGGTTCATGCCCAGCCGCTGCGCGATCGGCGCGTAGATTTCCAGCGTCTCGCGCGCGATCCGCATCCGCGCGTCCGGCGTCTGCGCGCCGAGCGTGCGCATGTTGTGCAGCCGGTCGGCCAGCTTGATCATGATCACGCGCAGGTCGCGCGCCATCGCCAGCATCATCTTGCGGAAGCTTTCCGCGACCGCTTCCTGGCGGTCGGCGAAGCGCAGCTTGTCCAGCTTGGTGACCCCGTCCACCAGCTCGGCCACGGTCTCGCCGAACTCGCCGGCGATGGCCTGCCGGGTCAGCGGCGTGTCCTCGATCGTGTCGTGCAGGATCGCCGCCACCAGCGTCTCGACGTCCACCCGTTGCTCGGCCAGCACCGCGGCCACCGCCACCGGATGGGTGATGTAGGGCTCGCCCGAACGCCGGGTCTGGCCCGCGTGCGCGGCCGCGCCGACCGCCCAGGCACGGCGCAACAGGGGCCGCTGCTCCTCCGGCAGGTAGGCCGCCGCCTGCTCCAGCGCCTGCACATAGTCCGGAACCGCGCCGGGGGGTGCGGACGGGGAACTGGCGTGGGCGGGATCGGAGGGCATGGGGTTGAGAGTAGAGCGGGAACAGGGAACAGGGAATGGGGGACTGGCGGCATCCAAGGGCCCACAAACAGCAACGGCCCCGTTTCCGGAGCCGTCCTCGTCGCCGGAACCGGGAACCGCGATTCCCTGTTCCCTGTTCCCGCTGTCGCTTCCCTCAGTCGTCGCCCTTGGACAGGTCGTCGTCCGCGACCACTTCGGCGGCGGCCCACTCCAGCGCCTCGCGCTCCTTGCGCTCGCGTTCGGCCTTGTCGACGGCGTCGATGTAGGGCTGATCGATGCGGCGGGCGGCGATTTCGCGCAGCGCCAGCACGGTCGGCTTGTCGTTGGCCTCGCTGTTGTCCAGCTGCGGCTCGACGCCGTTGGCCAGCTGGCGCGCGCGCTTGGCGGCCATCATCACGAGTTCGAAGCGGTTGTCGACCACTTCCAGGCAATCTTCGACGGTAATGCGGGCCATGTGGCTCCCGGCGGCGCTGGGCCGTCCGTGTGGGTTCTGGGGACCGGAAATATTACCTGCCAGGTCCCGCCTGGCGCAAGCACTTCCCGTGGAATCAGCGACTTAGGCGCCTCCGTCCGGCTCCAACAGGGTCCGGAGCAGGGCCGCGTGCCGCTGCACCTGCTGCCCCAGCCGCAAGCGGCTGGCGGTGAAGATGGCGCACATCTCGGCCACGGCGGACTCGAACACCTCGTTGACGATGACGTAGTCGAACTCGGCGTAGTGGGACATCTCGTCGTGCGCGGCCGCCAGCCGGCGGGCGATGACCTCCTCGCTGTCCTGGCCGCGGGCCCGCATCCGCTGCCGCAGCGCCTCGCGCGACGGCGGCAGGATGAAGATGCTCACCGCGTCGGCCACCTGGGCACGGACCTGGGCCGCGCCCTGCCAGTCGATTTCCAGCAGCACGTCCCTGCCGGCCGCCAGTTGCGGCTCCACCGACTGGCGCGCGGTGCCCTTCCAGTCGCCGTGCACGCGCGCATGCTCGAAGAAGTCCCCGGCCGCGACCATGCGCTCGAATTCCTGCGCGCTGACGAAGTGGTAGTGCTCGTGGTGGCGTTCGCCCGGGCGCGGGGCGCGCGAGGTGAAGGAAATCGACAGGCTGATGTTGGGGTCGCGCGCCAGGCACGCATTGACGATGCTCGACTTGCCGGCACCCGACGGCGCCGCGACGATGAAGAGGGTGCCGCGCATGTTCATTCGATGTTCTGCACCTGTTCGCGGACCTGGTCGATCAGCACCTTGAGCTCGACCGCCGCGGCCGAGGTGCGCGCGTCCACCGACTTCGAACCCAGGGTGTTGGCCTCGCGGTTGAATTCCTGCAGCAGGAAGTCGAGCCGGCGGCCCGCCGGTGCGTCCTGGCGCAGCACGCGGCGCAATTCGGCGACATGGCTGTCCAGCCGGTCGAGTTCCTCGTCGACGTCGAGCTTCTGCAGCGCCAGCACCAGCTCCTGCTCCAGTCGCCCGGGTTCCACCGGTTGCGGCAGGTCGGCCAGCCGCGCCTCCAGCTTCTGCCGCTGGCCGGCGCGGATCGCCGGCACCAGGCCGCGGACTTCGCCCGCGATCCGCTCGATCGCGTCCACCCGTTCCAGGATCACCGTCGCGAGCTTGCCACCCTCGCGTTCGCGCGCGCGCAGGAAGCCGTCGAGCACTTCGTCGAGCAACGACAACGCCTGCGCCTGCAGGCGCTCGGCGTCCACGCCGCGCCCGGCCAGCAGGCCCGGGTATTGCAGCAATTCGGTGAGCTCCACCTTGAGCATCGGAAAGCGCCCATGCAGCTCCTGCGCCAGCCGTGCCAGCTGCCCGGTCATCGCCGGGTCGAGCTGCAGCGCGTCCCCGCCCTCGGGCGCGCGCAGCCGCATGCCCAGGTCGAGCTTGCCGCGCCCCACGCGCTCGGCGACCCGCTCGCGCAAGGCCGTTTCCAGCGTGCGCAGTTCCTCCGGCAGGCGCAGCCCGAGCTCGAGGAAGCGGTGGTTGACCGCGCGCAACTCGCACGACAGGGCGCCGTCCGGGCCATTGCGCTCGGCCGAGGCAAAGGAAGTCATGCTGCGGATCGGCATCGGCGCTCCCGGGCCAGGCTTGGCTGCAAAGCCTAGCGCACACGGCCCGCCACTGCGCCGCGGGCTACACTGTGCGGCCACGCGACCGGCACCCCCACCATGACCGAAACGTCCCGCCCCAGCGGCCGCGCGCCCGCGCAGCTGCGCCAGGTGGCCATCACCCGCGGCTACACCCGCCATGCCGAAGGCTCGGTCCTCGTGTCCTTCGGCGACACCCGGGTGCTGTGCACCGCGAGCGTCGAGAACCGGGTGCCGGCGTTCCTGCGCGGCAAGGGCGAAGGCTGGGTCACGGCCGAATACGGGATGCTGCCGCGCGCCACCCACACCCGCAGCGATCGCGAAGCCGCGCGCGGCAAGCAGGGCGGGCGGACCCTGGAAATCCAGCGGCTGATCGGCCGCAGCCTGCGCGCCTGCGTCGACCGCGGCGCCCTGGGCGAACGCACCATCACCCTGGACTGCGACGTGCTGCAGGCCGATGGCGGCACCCGCACCGCCGCCATCACCGGCGCGTACGTCGCGCTGGTGGATGCGATCCGCTGGCTGGATGCGCGCCGCGAGCTTGCCACCAAGGGCGGTCGCAGCGCGGTGGTCGGAGCGGTCGCCGCGGTCTCCGTCGGCATCTACCGCGGCACGCCGGTGCTGGACCTCGACTATGCCGAAGACAGCGACTGCGACACCGACATGAACGTGGTGATGAACGACGGCGGCGGCTTCATCGAGCTGCAGGGCACCGCCGAGGGCCACGCCTTCCGCCGCGAGGAACTCGACGCGATGCTGGCGCTGGCCGCGCAAGGCTGCTCGGAGCTGTTCGCCGCGCAGCAGGCGGCGCTGGCCCTGGGCTGAGCCGTGGACCTGGTGCTGGCCAGCGGCAATGCCGGCAAGCTGGCCGAACTGCGCGAACTGCTGGGCGGCGACGGCCGCTTCAACCTCCGGCCGCAATCCGGCTTCGGCGTTGGCGACGCCCAGGAAACCGGGCTGACCTTCATCGAGAACGCGCTGCTCAAGGCGCGCCATGCGGCGCGCGCGACCGGGTTGCCGGCACTGGGCGACGATTCGGGCCTGTGCGTGGACGCGCTGGGCGGCGCGCCCGGCCTGTACTCGGCGCGCTACGGCGGCGTGCACGGCGATGCCGATCGCAACATCGCCCGATTGCTGCGTGAACTGGAGGGCGTGCCCGCCGCGTCGCGTGGCGCGCGCTTCGTGTGCGTGCTGGCGCTGCTGCGCAGCGCCGACGATCCGCAGCCGATCGTGGTCGAGGGCCAATGGGAAGGCACCATCCTGGAAGCGCCGCGCGGCGCCGGCGGCTTCGGCTACGACCCGGTGTTCCTGGATCCCGCCCGCAACTTGTCCGCGGCGGAAATCGAGCCGGCGACCAAGAACGCCATCAGCCATCGCGGCCACGCACTGGCCGCATTGGTGCAGCGCTTGGGCGAACTGTAGGCACGCATGGACCTGCAGGTGCCGCCGCTGTCGCTGTACGTGCACCTGCCATGGTGCGTGCGCAAGTGCCCGTACTGCGATTTCAACTCGCACGAGGGGCGCGGCGCGCTGCCGTTCGACGCGTACGTGGACGCGCTGCTGGCCGACCTCGACCACGACCTGCCGCTGGCCTGGGGCCGCACCGTGCGAACGGTGTTCTTCGGCGGCGGCACGCCATCGCTGTTCCCGCCCGACGCGATCGACCGTTTCCTGCAGCAGGCCAGCAGCCGGCTGCGCTTCGCGCCGGAGTGCGAAGTCACGCTCGAGACCAATCCCGGAACCGCCGAGCACGGGCGCTTCGAAGGCTACCGCGACGCCGGCGTGAACCGCCTCAGCTTCGGCGTGCAGAGCTTCGACGACGGCTGCCTGCAGCGCCTGGGCCGGATCCACGACAGCCGCGAGGCGGTCGCCGCGGTGCGTCTGGCGCGCGAGGCCGGCTTCGACAACTTCAACCTCGACCTGATGTACGCGCTGCCCGGACAGACGCTGGCGATGGCCGAGGACGACATCGCCCGCGCGATCGCGCTGGAGCCCGCGCACATCTCGCACTACCAGCTGACGCTGGAGCCGAACACGCTGTTCGCGGCGCGGCCGCCGGCGGGCATCCCCGGCCATGACGAGGCGTGGGACATGCAGGAGCGCTGCCAGGCATTGCTTGCCGAAGGCGGCTACGCCCAGTACGAAGTCAGCGCCTACGCGCGTCCCGGGCGGCAGTGCGCGCACAACCTCAACTACTGGCGGTTCGGCGACTACCTGGGCATCGGCGCCGGCGCGCACGGCAAGCTGACACTCGGCGCCGAGCAGGCGATCCTGCGGCGCTGGAAGGTGAAGATGCCGGCGTCCTACCAGCTGAAGGCGGGCGGCGAAGGCGCCATCGGCGGCGAGGAACGGATCGAGCCGGAACGCAGGCCGTTCGACTACATGCTCAACGCCCTGCGCCTGAACGAGGGCTTCGAGCTGGCCGATTTCGAGGCCCGCACCGCCCTGCCCCGCGCGGCCATCGCCGGCGAGCTGGCGCAGGCGGTGGAACGCGGCTGGCTGCGGGTGGATGGCACGCGGGTGGTGCCGACCGAGCTGGGGCGGCGCTTCACCAACGACGTGATCGGCCTGTTCCTGTAGCCCGCGCACGGTCGTGCCACGGCCGCGACGGTAGAATCGGGCGATCGCTTCCGGTGGAGTCCCCCACGATGCACGCCGACTGGCAAACGCTGTACCGCAACCACCTGCAGGTGTTGCAGGCCCGCGCCGACGCCGCGCTGGAGCGCGCGTCGCTCGACCACCTCGTGGTCCCCAGCGGCACTTTGCACTACCAGGTATTCGACGACCGCGACTATCCGTACGCGGTGAACCCGCAGTTCAAGGCCTGGGTGCCGCTGACCCGCAACCCGGGCAGCTGGCTGGTGCACACGCCCGGCTCGCGGCCGAAGCTGGTGTACCTGCAACCGCGCGACTACTGGCACGTGGTGCCGAAGGCGCCCGAAGGCCACTGGGTGCCGCACTTCGACATCGTCGTCGTGCGCACGGCGGAGGAGGCGCTGCAGCACCTGCCCGGCGACCCCTCGCGCTGCGCGATCCTGGGCGAGCCGCAGTCCGCGCTCGGGGCCTGGGTGCCGAACAACCCGCAGGTGGTGGTCGACTACCTCGAGTACCACCGCGCGTTCAAGACGCCGTACGAGATCGCGATGATGCGCGAGGCGACGCGCCGCGGCGTGCGCGGCCACCGCGCCGCCGAGCGCGCATTCCGCGCCGGCGCCAGCGAGTTCGGGATCCACCTCGCCTACTGCCAGGCCGCGGGCCAGGACAGCGACGAGTTGCCCTACGGCAACATCATCGCCCTCAACGAACACGGCGCGGTGCTGCATTACATGGACCGCGACCGGGTCCCGCCGAACCCGGTGCGCAGCTTCCTGATCGACGCCGGCGCCAGCCACGGCGGCTACGCCTGCGACATCACCCGCACGTATTCGGCCAACCCGGCCGACGAGTTCCAGGCGCTGGTGGATGCGATGGATGCGGCCCAGCTCGGGATGTGCGCCAGCGTGCGCAATGGCGTCGACTATCGCCAGCTGCACCTGGACGCGCACCTGGCGATCGCAACCATCCTGCGCGAGTTCGGCCTGATCACGCTGTCGCCGGAAGCAGCGCTGGAGACCGGCGTCAGCAGCGCGTTCTTCCCGCACGGCATCGGCCACGGCATCGGCCTGCAGGTGCACGACGTCGCCGGCTTCGCCGCGTCCGACGCCGGCGGCACGATCGACAAGCCCGAGGGGCATCCCTACCTGCGGCTCACGCGCCGGCTGGAACCGGGGATGGTCGTGACGATCGAGCCGGGCCTGTACTTCATCGACATGCTGCTAGAGGAACTGCGCGCCGGGCCGCATGCCGCCTCGGTGGACTGGGCGCGCGTGGACGCGTTCCGCCCCTACGGCGGGATCCGCATCGAGGACGACGTGGCCTGCACCGACGGCGCCCCGGTGAACCTGACGCGCGACGAATTCGAAATTCGACGGGACTGAATTATTCGCCCTGATCGCTCGCTCTTGAACATCAATGATCAGTACCAAAAAAGGAGCGCGCAGGAAATGTCTGCGTGCGCCCAAAAACAGAACCGCGGCAAAGAAGAAGTGTCAACCCCCCCTAGGCATCCATTTCAGGTTCAATCGATCACCCGCGCACCAAACGGTCCAACGTCCTTCGGAGTATGGATCTTCTTCAGTCTTGTAGCCCAGGCTTTCGGTTCCATCGAACAATTCTCCGCCTGAGCAGTGAAAGTTGTGCTCGATACCCCCAAGCTGCATCGTCACTGCCAGCGCCTCCAGCTTGAGCTCTTCCGGGTCAACGAGTACCCAGTTGGAACTGATTACGGCATCGCCGCCTTGAATCAATACGTCGCCACTTAGAGACACAAGGGAGCGGGTGTTGTCGGGATCTTGCGAAGACTCATCATTGATAATCAGGCTTTGGCGACCCATTGCTCTGAGCGGACCAATTTCAATTGAAACATCATGCCCTTCGATCAAAGACGCTACTTGTACGTGTTGGCGGCTCTTACCGACAGCTCCACCAACGCAGAACGCGCCGACGAGAAACGCAGCGATCGCAATACGAAAATCCAGTTTCATCCCCCTATCTCCTTGGCGGCCAGTGCGATTGCCGACGCTTGTACCATACCTCACTGTATGCGTCAATCAATCCCAGGTCCCGCCATCAGCGCTTCGATCTCGTCGGCGCTACGCGCAAGCTTCGCGGTGAGCACGCGGGCGCCGTCCTTCGTGACCACCACGTCGTCCTCGGTGCGGATGCCGATACCGCGCCATTTGGCGGCGACGCTGGTGTCGTCCGGCGCGATGTACAGCCCCGGCTCGATGGTGAACACCATCCCGGGCTCGAGCAGGCGCGACTCGCCCTCGATCCGGTAGTCGCCGACGTCATGCACGTCCAGGCCCAGCCAGTGCCCGGTCTTGTGCCGGTAGAAGCGCCGGTACGCGGCGGTCTCGATGTTCTTCGCGAGCGAACCCTTGAGCAGGCCCAGGCGCAGCAGGCCTTCGGTCAGCGTGCGCACGGCGGCGGCGTGGCCGGCCTCGTACGGCACGCCGGGGCGGGCCTGCGCCAGCGCCGCGGCATGCGCGGCGCCGACCAGGTCGTGCAGCGCGCGCTGCGCCGGGCTGAACCGGCCGGAGACGGGAAAGGTGCGGGTGACGTCGGAGGCGTAGTTGCGGTACTCGGCGCCGGCATCCACCAGCACCAGGTCACCATCCCTGGCCTGGCCGCGGTTGGCGACGTAGTGCAACACGCAGGCGTTGGCGCCGGCACCGACGATGCTGCCGTAAGCCGGAACCGCGTCGTTCCTGCGGAACACCCGTTCGATCTCGGCCTGCAGCTCGTACTCGTGCACGCCGGCGCGGACGCAACGCATCGCCACCTCGTGCGCCTGGATGCTGATGGCGGCGGCACGCTGCAAGAGTTTCAGCTCGGCGGGCGACTTGAACAGGCGCAGCTCGTCGAGCAGGTGGCCGAGCTCCAGGAACTCGTGCGGCGGCTGCGCGCCGCTCCGCACCTGGGCACGCACCCGGTTGAGCCAGCCGATCAGCTTCAGGTCGAATTCGGTGTCGCGGCCGAAGTGGTAATAGACGCGGCTGCGGCCTTCGAGCAGTCCGGGCAGGATCTCGTCGAGGTCCTCGATCGGATAGGCATCGTCCATGCCGAAGTGCTCGACCGCGCCTTCCGGGCCTGCGCGCGGCCCGTCCCAGCCTTCGCGCTCCGGATCGCGTTCGCGGCAGAACAGGATCGCCTCGCCGTGGGCGCGTCCCGGCACCAGCACCAACACGGCCTCGGGCTCGGGGAAACCCGCGAGGTACCACAGGTCGGAATCCTGGCGATACGGATAATGGGTATCGCGGCTGCGGATGCGCTCGGGCGCCGCGGGCAGGACCAGGATCGCGTCGTCACCGGCGCTGCGCATCAACTGCCGGCGCCGCCGCGCGAACTCCTTGCCGTCGATCCCGGTCACGGGCTTCATCGTGCCGCCTTCAATTCAGGCTCTGCCGATGGCGCGCCGCCAGCACGCAATCGCCATGCAGCAGCAACGCGGCCACGCGCACGAACTCCTCGATTTCGGCCAGCGCCTCCTCGTCCTCCTGGTCGCCGTCTTCCTGCGGCGCCGCCGCGGCCAGGCGCGCCAGGTCGGCCAACGCCTCGCGGCCTTCCCCGGACAATGCAGGCTTGGCGCCGGACGCCAGGCCGAAGCCGCCGAGGAACCCCCGGCACCATTCGAACAACGCGCCGCTGCGCTCCACCAGCAAAGCATCCGCGCCGGGCAGCAGCAACTCGAAGCCGAAGTCGCGATCCTCGAATTGCGCGGCGCTGGCCTGGGCCATCCGCTCGAGGACTTCGCCGCCCGCGACCGACAGCGACGGGTCGGCCAGCACCTTGCCCAGCCAGTCCTGGCCGATCTCGCCGCCGCCCGCGATCCAGCCGCACAACCCGCCATGCAGCTCGGATGGATCGACCGCGAGCCCGGCCTTGCGAATGGCCGCTTCGACTTCCTCGATCTCGGGCAGGGTCCTGGACACGCAACGCCTCGGCAACTGGGGGGCCCAGTGTACCGAGGCGGACCGGGCGGGAGCGTCGCAAGGCTTGCCCGCAAGCGCGCTTGCCCTACACTGGGGACTCCGCCGGTGGCGGTGCCTGGGGAGCAACAGCATCGCCTTGACCGGCAAATCGCGCGCGGGCAGCGTGAAGATCGTCATTGCCGCACTGGCCGGCATCTCCGCGCTCGCGGTGGCGATCGCGGCTCCGCTGCTGGCGTCGCCACTCGCGCCGGCGGCCACCCTCGCCTGGCGACATCCGCTGCTGCTGGGGACCTGCGTGGCGTTGGCGCTGGTCGCGCCCTGGCTGATGTGGCTGCAGCTGCGGCGCCAGCGCAGGCGCGAGAACGGCTGGTTCCAGCGCATCCGCGACCGCGAGGAACGCCTGAAGCTGGCGCTGTGGGCCTCCGGCGAGCAGTTCTGGGATTACGACTTCGCGCGCGACGAGCTCAAGCGCATGCGCGTGCGCGACGACATCAGCGACCCCGCCGAAATCACCGTCGATACCGAAGTCGAGTCCAACCACCGGATCCATCCCGACGACCTGCCACTGGTCCGCGAGCGCCTGCGCCGGCACCTGTCGGGCAAATCGCCGCTGTTCCTGTCCGAGCACCGGGTGATCGGCGATGACGGGCAATGGACCTGGGTGCTGGCGCGCGGGCGCGGAGTCGAGCGCGACGCCAGCGGGCGCGTGCGTCGGCTCGCCGGCACCGCGCGCAACACCACCCACAGCCGCGAAGCCGAGAACGAGCGGCGGATCGCCTCGGAAGTGCTGCGCAGCATGAGCGAGGCGGTGTGCGTGCTGAACCGCGAGTTCGACTTCATCTCGGTCAATCCCGCGTTCTCGCGGATGACCGGCTATGGCGAAGCGGAGATCGCCACGCGCAACGCCAGCCTGCTCGACAGCGCCCAGCACCCCACGTCGTACTACTCGGAAATCCGAGGCGAGTTGCGCCACCACGGCCGCTGGTCGGGCGAGATGTGGCAGCGGCGCAAGGACGGCGACGAATTCCTTTGCGCCTACGAGTGCAGCGCGGTGCTGGATGGCGCCGGCCGGCACTCGCTCTACGTGCTGGTGCTCAACGACATCACCGAGCAAAAGCGCGCCGAACAGGAATTGCGCTACCTCGCCAACTTCGACCCGCTGACCAACCTGCCCAACCGCACGCTGCTGGCGGAGCGGCTGTCGCGCGCGATCGTGCGCGCCCGCCGCCAGGGCGACCGGATCGCGGTGCTGTTCCTGGACCTGGACCGGTTCAAGGACATCAACGACACCCTCGGCCACGCCGCCGGCGACCGCCTCCTGCGCGCCGCGGCCACGCGCCTGCAGGAACTGGTGGGCAAGCGGCACACGGTGGCGCGGCTGGGCGGCGACGAGTTCACGGTCGTGCTGGAAGGCCTCGACACGCCGGAGGACGCCGACGAGGCCGCGCGCGGGATCATCGCCGCGTTCGAGGCGCCGCTGCTGCTCGACGATCGCCAGGACATCGCCATCACCCCCTCGATCGGCATCAGCCTGTATCCGGACCATGCGCAGGTTCCCACCGAACTGCTGAAGCAGGCCGATACCGCGATGTACCAGGCCAAGGCCGCGGGGCGGCGCACGTTCATGCGCTACAGCCAGGCGATGGATGCGTCGATCCGCCAGCGGGCCAGCGTTTCCGGCGCGCTGCGGAAGGTGCTCGACCGCGGCGAGCTGCGCCTGGTGTACCAGCCGAGGCTGTCGCTGTCGCAGTCGCGGATCGTCAGCGTCGAGGCACTGCTGCGCTGGGAAGGTCCTGACGGGGATATCCCGCCGGCGGAGTTCATCCCGCTGGCCGAGGAGAGCGGGCTGATCATGGAGATCGGCGAATGGGTGCTGCGCGAGGCCTGCAGTACCGTGGCCGGCTGGCAGCGCGACTCGCTCCCCGGCATCGGCGTCTCGGTGAACGTCTCGGCGCTGCAGTTGCTGCGCAGCGATTTCCCCGCCGCCGTCGCGTGCGTCCTCGACGACACCGGGCTGGAACCGGGGACCCTGGAGCTGGAACTCACCGAGTCGGTGGTCATGGCCAACGCCCGGCAGACCGTGGAAAGGCTGCAGGCCTTCCGCGATCTTGGCGTGAGCCTGGCGATCGACGACTTCGGCACCGGCTATTCGTCGCTGGCCTATCTCAAGCGCCTGCCGATCAACACGCTGAAGATCGACAAGGAATTCGTCGACGGCCTCGACCTGGGCCACGGCTCGGAAGACGCCGCGATCACCACCACGGTGCTGGCGATGGCGCGCGCGCTGGGCCTGAACGTGGTTGCGGAGGGCGTGGAGTCCGAGGCCCAGTTGCAGTTCCTGCGCGAGCACGACTGCGACGAGGTCCAGGGCTACTGGCTCTCGCCGCCGCTGGAGGCCGGCCAGTGCCAGTCCTTCATCCACGGCTGGCGGGCGAAGCCAGGGCGTACCGGCCGGGAGCCGGAACTGGCGCCGCTGGCCTGAACGCCTTGACCGCCCCCCGGGCGCTGCCTATCGTGCGGCCATGGACTCCGCCGAGGTGATCGCCCAGCTCAACGCCATCGCCGCGCGGGTGGAAGCGCTGGCCGAGCGTGCGCGCCTGCTCGCGGAAGAAAACCAGCGCCTGCGGCTGCAACAGGAGCAACTGGCCGGCGAACGTTCCCAGCTGCTGGCCAAGAACGAACAGGCGCGCTCCCGGGTCGAGGCGATGATCGCCCGGCTGAAATCGCTGGAACAGCACACCTGAGGCCGCCATGGGCAACGCCAGCGAACCCGTTTCCGTACGCCTGCTCGATCGCGAATACACCGTCGGCGTCGAACCCGGAGAACGCGACAGCCTGATGGCGGCCGCGCGCCTGCTCGACGCCAAGATGCGCGAGATCCGCGGCGGCAACCGGATGGCGGCGGCGGATCGAGTCGCGGTGCTGGCGGCGCTGAACCTCGCGCATGAATTGCAGCAGCTGCGCGACGACAACGCCGACCGCGACCGCGAAGTGGCGCGGGTGCTGGACGGCATGCAACGCCGCCTCGACGGCCTTGGCGCCTGAGGCGCATTCACGCGCGCGCCGCACGGCTGAACAGCGGCACCGCGCGAACCGACGAATGGATGTTGCACGCGACGGCGCGCGGCTATACTGCGGCTGCGTCCTCTGCCCTGCGCGACGGCGTGCGCAAACATTACCCTTGGCCCTTAAAAGCGACCACGGGGATGCAGCGGTAGCCAGGCGTGCAAGTCCGCCCTCGAGCGGAAAGCCCGAAGGTTGCCAGGCATTCCCACTTGAACCCCGGGTTCAAGGTCGTTTCGCACGCATCGCCATGGCGGAGGATGTACCTGTTACGGCGACAGCCCGTCGAAGCCCGCGTCCACAAGGCGCGGGCTTCTCGCGTATCGCGGCATGAACGCCGACCGTGCCAGCCTGCGTCGCGAATTGCGCGCCCGACGCCGTGCGATCCCGCCGGCCGCGCGCATCGCGGCGGCCGAAGCGCTGGCCGCGCGGATCCTGGCGCTGCCGTTCCTGCCCGCGGTCGGCGACCTCGCCGGCTACTGGGCGATGGACGGGGAAATCGCATTGCACGTGCTGCAGTTGCGCTTGCCGCAGGCGCTGCGCTATTGCCTGCCGGTGCTGTCGGGCGATGGGCGCCTGCGGTTCGCGCCCTGGTCGCCCGGCGCACCCCTGGTGGCGAACCGGCACGGCATCCCCGAACCCGACGTGGACGAGTCGGCACTCATCGAACCCGAGGCGATGTCGCTGGTGCTGGTGCCGCTGGTCGGCTTCGATGCGCGCGGGCACCGGCTGGGCATGGGTGGCGGCTGGTACGATCGCAGTTTCGCTTTCCGCAACGCGACCGGCGCGACACCGCCGCCCTGGCTGGTGGGCGTCGGCTTCAAGGCACAGCAGGTGGACGCGCTGGCGGCCGCGGAATGGGACGTGCCGCTGGACGCCGTGTGCACCGAGCAGGACGTCCACTTCGCGCACCATGCCGTTCCATGACAGGACCACGATGACCCCGCGCAAGCGCCACTGGCTGATGAAGTCCGAGCCCGGCGATTTTTCCATCGACGACCTGCGTCGCGTCGGCACCGAACCGTGGACCGGCGTGCGCAACTACCAGGCGCGGAATTTCATGCGCCAGATGCAGGTCGGCGATGGGGTGCTGTTCTACCACTCCAACTGCGAGGTTCCCGGCATCTACGGCCTCGCCGAGGTCGCAAGCGCGCCGTACCCGGACCCGACCCAGTTCAAGCGCAAGTCGAAGTACTTCGACCCGAAGGCCACGCCGGAGCAGCCGCGCTGGGACCTGGTGGACGTGCGCTACGAGCGGCACCTGGCGCGGCCGATCCCGCTCGAGGAGATCCGCGGCCATGCCGATGCCCTGGGCGAGGATTTCGCGCTGGTACGAAAAGGCTCCCGCCTGTCCGTGCTGCCGGTGACGGCGGCGCAATGGAAGCTGCTCCTTTCCCTGGAATCGAACGCATGACCGAAGCCAAGCGCCTGGCCGGCGAAAAGGCCATCGAGTACGTCGAGGACGGCATGGTGGTCGGCGTCGGTACCGGCTCGACGGTGGCGTACTTCATCGATGCGCTGGCGCGGATCCGCGACCGCATCGCCGGCACCGTCTCCAGCTCCGAGCAGAGCACCGCGAGGCTGCGCAGCCATGGCATCGAGGTCATGGAGCTCAACGACACCGGGCCGCTGTCGCTGTACGTGGACGGCGCCGACGAGTGCGACCCCGGCAAGTGCCTGATCAAGGGCGGGGGCGCGGCGCTCACCCGCGAAAAGATCATCGCCCAGGCGAGCGAGCGCTTCGTCTGCATCATCGACCCGGCCAAGCGCGTGGACGTGCTCGGCCGCTTCCCGTTGCCGGTGGAGGTGGTGCCGATGGCGCGCAGCCTGGTGGCGCGCGAACTCGTCCAGCTCACCGGCGGCCAGCCGGTCTGGCGCCAGGGCACCACCACCGACAACGGCAACTGGATCCTGGACGTGCACAACCTGCGCATCAGCGATCCCGTGGCGATGGAAACCGCGATCAACCAGCTCCCCGGCGTGGTCAGCGTCGGGCTGTTCGCGCGGCGCCGTGCCGACATCGTCATCGTCGGCGGCGAACCGCCGCTCGTTTTCTAGCCTTCACGGGCGACGGGAAGGCCCGGGCTTTTGGGCGAATGTCCCCCGGCCGCCGTCTTCGACGGCGGCCTCCTCCTTGATTTCGCCCAAAAGCCCGGACCTTCCCGTCGCTGGTTGCTGCTTCGCGCTTGCGAGGGCCGATTGAAAGAGTGGAAAGCCGGGTGGGGGTGCCCTTCGGAGCGAATGTCCCCCGGCGTCGGGCGTACGCCCGCCGCCTCCTCCTTTATTTCGCTCCGAAGGGCACCCCCACCCGGCTCCACCCGGAAGCGAGCGGGCAAAGAAAAACCCCGCAGCCGGGGCTGCGGGGTTTTGGGTAAAGACCCTGGCGATGACCTACTCTCGCATGCTAGATGCACACTACCATCGGCGCGTGCGCGTTTCACTTCCGAGTTCGGGATGGGATCGGGTGGTTCCACGCAGCTATTGTCACCAGGGAGAGGGTGGAGGGTCGCGGTCCATCCAATGATGGTCGCGCCACGCTCTCGCTCGGTTGCTTCGCACGGAATGATCCCCGTGGTCGGCGAAAAGGTTGGGGCGTAGCGAGTGTCCTTGCGAATGTCGACGTGTTCGTCGAAGCCAAGGCAACTTGAGGTTATATGGTCAAGCCACACGGATCATTAGTACAGGTTAGCTCAACGCATTGCTGCGCTTACACACCCTGCCTATCAACCACCTGGTCTTGATGGTTCCTTCAGGGGGCTTGTGCCCCGGGAGATCTCATCTTGAGGCGCGCTTCCCGCTTAGATGCTTTCAGCGGTTATCGCTTCCGAACATAGCTACCCGGCAGTGCCACTGGCGTGACAACCGGAACACCAGAGGTTCGTCCACTCCGGTCCTCTCGTACTAGGAGCAGCCCCTCTCAAATCTCCAACGCCCACGACAGATAGGGACCGAACTGTCTCACGACGTTCTGAACCCAGCTCGCGTACCACTTTAAATGGCGAACAGCCATACCCTTGGGACCGACTACAGCCCCAGGATGTGATGAGCCGACATCGAGGTGCCAAACACCGCCGTCGATATGAACTCTTGGGCGGTATCAGCCTGTTATCCCCGGAGTACCTTTTATCCGTTGAGCGATGGCCCTTCCATACAGAACCACCGGATCACTAAG
>SCUI01000155.1 GCA_004297225.1 Lysobacteraceae bacterium
CCGTGATGACACCGGTCATATCCTTCGTGAAGTCGGGCCGCTTGAGGGCGCTGGGTACGGCGTCCCGCGCGCGGAGTCTGGGATACAAGGAGTTTCCGACCCTCGCCGAGTCGGGACTGCCGGGGTTCGAGGCGTCCGGCTGGAACGGGATCTGCGCGCCCGCGGGTTT
Organism: Lysobacteraceae bacterium; assembly: GCA_004297225.1. Classification (GTDB taxonomy): domain Bacteria; phylum Pseudomonadota; class Gammaproteobacteria; order Xanthomonadales; family Xanthomonadaceae; genus Cognatiluteimonas. The sequence continues at coordinate 170 of SCUI01000155.1, forward strand.
GCCCAAGGAGGTCCTCGCCAAGCTACACGGCGCGATCGTCGACGTTTTCGCGACCGAGGAATCACGCAACAAATACATCAAAATGGGTTTCAACATGCTGCCGCGCCCGACCTCGCCGGAGGAGTTTTCCGCGTTGATACGCGCCGAGATTCAGAAATGGGGGAAGGTGATCAAGGACGCCGGCATCAAGGTGGAATGAGTTCCGGGTTTGCGTGGAACCGCGCGGCTCATCCCCCGCGCTCAACGTCCGTGCTCACCCCTTGGCCTCACGACGATCGAGCCCTTGGAAGACTTGATCGGCGGCTCGGACGAGCTCGTCATCCGACGGGAAGGAATACGGCAACTCGGTTGTGCGGCGAAGTAATTCCTCCAAGACCTCACGTCGTTCGGTCTCAGACAACGCCTCAAAGGACTGCAATAGATGTCGCGCCGCGTCTTCCATGGCGACGCTATTCTACGCCTGTTCCCTTTGCGGCATAGCGTCCGCGATGACGCGCGCACGCAAGCGCGAGCAGCGCTAGCTCCGCGTCGCTGTCGATCGCGCGGTTATGCACCGGCTTGACGATACTCGGCGACTGCTACAGGCTTCCGTACGGCTACTGCTTTTCGGAACGTCTTCATGCGCTCGAGCTCGTGCATCGTCTGCGCCGTAAAGTAAGACTCTCCGCAGTGCGGACAAGACCACATCGGAATCCCCTCCACCACAAGAAGGGTACGCCCGCTACCAAAGGGCCGGGTGACCCGCTTGAGCTGCACGCCCGCACGCCCGCAGGACGCGCAGCGGCGGCTAGACGAGGTAGACCGTGATGACGTAGAGCGTGCCCGTGAGGCCAAGCTTGATAACGACTCCGGCTTCGCGCCCATCAAGGCTGTACCCTCGGATAACAATTTTGGTTTCACGCGTTTCGTGGTCTCTCTGGCGCACGTCCGTGTGCGGCGTCAGCTTAGCGCTCAACCGTGTGCCGCGAGCTCTTCACGCACGATCTTGCGCACGAGATCTTGCGTTACGGGCTGCTCAGCGAGCCCAAGGTGGGACTTCAGGGCTTCGTTGATCAGCGTCTGATAGCCCTTTCCGGACTTCTCGGACTGGGCCTTGAAGCGCTTGAGAATCGCGTCATCCATGTAGATGGTGATGCGCGTC
>SCUI01000156.1 GCA_004297225.1 Lysobacteraceae bacterium
GATCCCGGGCCTGCGGATCGAGAACAACATGAAGTACGAACACAATGAACAAACGGCAATAGGCCTTGCGCGGCGCGACAACCGCGGCATCCTGCTCAATCCGGACGAACAATCGGCCGGGCGCATCATCAAAATGGGAATCGTCAACAAAATCGACTACACCTTCCGTCTCTTCAACAACAATCTTGCATTCATCCCGCAATTGAAAGTCCGGACCCAGAAAATTGTCCAACGGGAACAGGCGCAGATCGGCAATGCGGTGGTGGAGGTGAACGCCGTCAAAACCCACATTCAGGAAATGATGCCGATCTTCCGCGTGGATTACCGGCTTACGGACCGAACCGACCTTCGCTTTGGCTTCCAGGGCTTCCAGATTCCGGGAACGGGTAATTCGTTCAACTACCAGATCAAGGACCTCCGTTTTCCGGAGCGGGATGAGAACAGGACCACCTTCGCCGTAACGTTAAGCAACAAATCAGCGTACGGCGGCTATAACGTGGTGATCGACATGGGATACAAATTGACGGGGAGGGAATTCCCCCGCCAACCCGACCCGCGGTTGCGCGAGAAAAAGGAATCGCTGATCTTCGTGACGATTTACGCGGGGTTCTAGCGAGCCACCAACGCGGCACGCTCGGGAACAACAAGAGTGTAAAAGCAGGCGCGGTCCATTGTTGACCCCGGGTCCTGGCGATCCGGGCCGTCCGCGATGACCGCCGCCCAGGACAAGCCATGGATTATAAAACCATCATCATTATCGTCCTCTCCGCTTCCCTCGCGGCGTATTTTATCCCGACGCCGATCGAAGTGCAAACGCGCTTTAAGAGCGGACAGGACTTCTATGCAGGGCGGGATTACCGTCGGGCGATCGAGCAATATGATTGGATCATCTCCACGGAGAGCACGTTCCTTGAATCCGACAGCGTGCGCGTCAACTTGCTCGGAGACGAGCTGAATGTGGCGGTCCGGACCGCCGCCTATTATCAAAAGGGGAATGCTCTCCGGAACCAGGGAAACAAGGAAGCAAGCATCGAGAACTACCGGATCGTCGAAGAGCGGCGCGATTCTCCCCGTCTGTCCGCCCTCGCCCAGTACCAGATTTACGAGATATTCTTTGCCGACAAGGAGTATGAGAAATCGATCGAAGAAGCGCGGGCCCTGATCGCACGGCACCCGCTGGAT
>SCUI01000157.1 GCA_004297225.1 Lysobacteraceae bacterium
GAAAGACTGAGCCATGCTGCGTTGGCCGCGTTCCCTTTTCCTCAAGTTCTTCCTGACCTTCTGGCTGGCGACCTTGCTGGCCTTCGTGGCCGGCCGTTTCGTGATGGATTGGGCAGGTTTCGGCCCGCGCAAGGAGCGGCCGCGTGTGATCGACGTGAGGCCCGTGCCTGGCACGAGGCCTGTCTTCCCGCCTGACGCGCCCCCTTTCACACCACCTGCCCCTGGTTCCTGGCCTGGGGCCTCCGAAGCCATGCCAGGTGGCCCTGCGAGCTCGACCTCGGCGGCATCTCCCGGGGCCTCCATGGGTGCCTTGCCAGGCCTGCGGCAACGGCCTGCCGGGCCGCCGCCACCAGGCCCGGTCGGCCAGTATTTCCTCCTCGTGCCGGTGATCTCGGGTGTGCTCAGCAGCCTGCTGGCCAGCCTGGCCCTGGCCTGGTACCTGACCAAGCCCCTGCGCCACCTGCATTGGGGCGTCGACCGCGTGGCCGACGGCCGCTTCGACACCCGCATCCGGCCGCGCTTGGGTCGTCGGCGCGACGAGATCGTCGACCTGGCCGATCGCTTCGACCACATGACCGAGCAACTGCAGCAGCTCACCGAAGCGCGCACGCGCCTGTTCCATGACCTGTCGCACGAGTTGCGCTCGCCGCTGGGCCGCATGCGCGCCGCCATGGGCCTGATCCGGCAGGACCCGAGCGAGGCGGGCGCCATGGTCGAGCGCATCGACCGCGAAATCGAACGGCTCGATGGCCTCGTCAACGAGCTGCTGACGCTGCACCGGCTCGAAGCCGGCGCCAGCCACCAGCGCAACGACCAGATCGACCTGATCGAGCTGCTGCAGGGCATCGCCGAGGACGCGGGTTTCGA
>SCUI01000159.1 GCA_004297225.1 Lysobacteraceae bacterium
TACTATCGTCTGGTCCATCAAGGATCTTCATCGTTCATCGCAGGCACGACAAAAATCGGCTATGCCGGCCGTGTCTATGACGAGCGCGAAATGATCAACGTTGTGGATGCCGCACTTGAATTTTGGCTGACCTACGGCCGATTTTCCAAAGAGTTCGAAAAGAAATTCTGCGACTTCCTGGGAGTGCGGTTCTGTAACCTGGTCAATTCCGGGTCGTCGGCCAATCTCCTCGCCTTTATGTCCTTGACCTCCGACGACCTGGGGGACCGGAAAGTCCAGCGGGGTGACGAGGTCATCACTGTCGCGGCTGGATTTCCCACGACTGTGGCACCGATCGTCCAGTATGGGGCCGTTCCCGTGTTTGTGGATGTGGATCTCCAGACGCTGAACGTGGATGTCAAAATGCTTGAACTGGCACGGGGGACGAAAACCAAGGCGGTGGTTCTGGCGCATACTCTTGGCAACCCTTTCAATGTTGATGCCGTTCAGCAGTTTTGCCGAACCCACGGCTTATGGCTGATCGAGGACAATTGCGATGCGCTGGGATCTACCTACCGAGGTCGGTATACGGGGACGTTCGGAGACATCGCCACCAGTAGCTTTTATCCCCCTCACCACATCACGATGGGCGAGGGAGGGGCGGTGTATATGAACGACAAGGATTTGGCCCGTATTATCGAGTCCATGCGCGATTGGGGACGGGACTGCTGGTGCCCTTCAGGTAAAGACAATACCTGCGGGAAGCGGTTTGAGCACCAGTTAGGGGAATTGCCCATCGGGTACGACCATAAATATACCTATTCCCACTTTGGGTACAATCTGAAAGCCAGCGACCTCCAAGCGGCAGTGGGATGTGCGCAACTGGATAAGTTGAAGCAATTCTGCGATCTGCGGAGGAGGAACTACCGTTTGCTTCGGGAAGGATTGCTGCCATTGGAGGATCGTTTCGTATTCGTGGATCCGACTCCCGGGAGTGATCCCGCCTGGTTTGGATTTCTCATGATTGTCCGAAAGGATGCTGGATTTTCCCGCAAAGAAGTCGTGGACTACCTGGAAAGCAGGCTAATCCAAACAAGGATGCTGTTTGCCGGAAATATCATCAAGCATCCCTGCTTCGACGTCATGCGTAAGGAGCAGAGAGGCTATCGGGTTGTTGGGGAATTGGTGAATACCAATCGCCTCATGGAAGATGCGTTTTGGGTCGGCGTATACCCCGGAATGACCATTGAGACGGTGGAGTTTGTGGTTGAAGAGATCACCAGGTTCTGTGGCCGTGCCGGGTCAAGAAGTTAAGGGGGCGAATCTTAGATGGCCGACCAGCCGGCTGTACTGATAACCGGTGGGAACGGGTTCATAGGGCGCAACCTCGCCGAGCATCTAACCGGCTCGTTCTTGGTGGTTGC
>SCUI01000158.1 GCA_004297225.1 Lysobacteraceae bacterium
CGATCGCGGACGCGGATGTGCTGGGTGCGCTGGAGCGCTTCGGGCTTGGGCACGCGCACGGTCAGGATGCCGTTGCTGAAGTCGGCGCAAACCTGCTCCACATCTGCTGGAAATGGCAGCATGACACTGCGACTGAAGTGTCCGAAGCTGCGCTCCTTGAGGTGGAACCGATCGGACTGGTGCTGAGCTTCGCCATTCTTTTGGGCGCTGATGCGAAGCTCCTGGCCCTCCAGCTCCACATCGATGTCCTGGGCCTGGACACCCGGCATCTCGGCGACGAGTTCAAACGCCGATTCGTCCTCGAGCACGTCAATGCGAACGGGCGACAGCAGGCCCATGGGTGAACCAAAAGGCGTCAGGCTTCCTGCGCCCGATATGAAGGCCTCCATCATGCGACCCCATTCGAGTGGCAGGGAGAACAGGTTGTAAGGCTGAGGGCCTTGGCTTGTTTGAGGGGAGGAACGGGTGGGCTGCATGGTGAACTCCGGTTTGAAGAAATGGCTTGGGCGGTGTCAGCAAGCGGGCTCCGAGGGGGCCGAGATGCCTTTGAGTGCTTCACCTGTGTCCTCGCCTTCGGCTTTGACAGCGATGTCGCCCAAGGAGAGCATGCCGACCAGGCGCTTGTGGCGATCGACCACGGGCAGGCGCCGAATCTGCAGGGCCCGCATCCTGTCCAACACCTCCTCGACCTTGTCGTCGTCGTAGCACCACGCGGCCTCTTCGGTCATCACCTCGGCAACGTGCATCCGGTCATTGGCTTGGCCCTGGGCCACTCCTCGGACCACGATGTCGCGGTCGGTGATCATGCCCACCAGGCGGTCGCCGTCACAGACTGGCAGCGCACCAATGTCCAGCTCGGTCATGGCCTGCG
>SCUI01000160.1 GCA_004297225.1 Lysobacteraceae bacterium
CTCTTCCGATCTTCGGCGTTGTGTTCGAGACCGTCCCACCGACCGTCACACTGCCACTCGGGCACGTATCCGCCCCCGGCTTGCGGGTCACCCGGAAGGTCATGGCCGGTGGCTGGTAATCCCCCAGGGGGTCTGGCTTGATCGGCACACCGTCGGCGATCCAGGCCACTTGCGATGAGAGGCTCTTCTGCATTTCCTCGATGCCCGCCTTGATCCCGGCCTTGATCTGATCTTCAGCCGTCTTTTTGAACTGTTCGATCGCGAGGTCTTTCGCCGGTCCCGCCGCCATGTCCTGCAGCGCCTTGGGCACGCCGATCTGTTCGACCGCGGCCGAGGCCAGGTAATCGAGGCCCTGGTCCATCAGCTGGTCGAAGTTCGGCAGGCTTGGCGGGATGCCCAGGGCCATCAGCCCGGCGTCGAGCAACGTACCGAGGCAGCTCTTGTCGCACAGTGCCGCCGGCACGAACTGCGAAACCAGGTCGATCACCTCGTCCTTGAGCTTCTGGTAGGTGTTTGCCACCCAGTTCACCGCATCGACCACGAAGTTGACGACCGCTTCGAGGAAGCTCGGTTCCTTCGGTTTCGGCGGGCACAGCACCTGGCCCTCGTGGTAGGTGGTTTCTGGCATCCCAAAGCCAAGCGCCGCCTTCGTGGTCTTCGTGACCACAAAGCACCCTTCATGGCCGTCCTTCGGGGCGATCCACCCGTGGTAGCTCAGGATCTCGACCGTGTAGTTCGGCGGCTTCGGCAGTTTGGCCTTGCAGTAGGGGTCCTCCGGCGTCTTCGAACAATCAACGAACTTGATCTTGGTCAGGTCTGGTCCGTCGTAGGGGCCCATCCAGCGCAGGACCACCGTGTTCGAAACCGGGCCGAGCAGCGAGTCCCCGCTCATCGGCACCGCCCGGAAGTAGAACTCCTTCGGGGCCGCCAGGAGCGCGCCGCCCACCGCCGACCCGGACACGACCGCCTCCGCGCCCAGGACCGGGCTGACCTTGGAAGAGGCAGGCGCCGGCGAGCCCGTCCCTTGCTGCGCCGCGCCCTGCGCCACCTGGAATAACGGCACCGCTTCGAACAGCGTCCCCATCGCCTGGGCCGACCAGGCGCTCTTCTTGGGCGCCTTCTTGTTCGGCTCCGGCTTCGGCGGGGCCGGCATGAACGTGCTGAAGTCCACCGTGAACGTGCACCCGGGCCCGCTGCACTCCGCATCGCCCCAGGCGAGCAGCCCCGCCGGGTTCGGGTCCAGCGGGTCGAACGCGCCGGAGAACGGCTGCAGCGAGA
>SCUI01000046.1 GCA_004297225.1 Lysobacteraceae bacterium
TATGTATCGTAATATGTACCGTTCAAAAGACGCATCCGGAAAAATCCGAATATCAGCGACAGAAACGTCGAGCCCGCAAGCATTGAAGCAGCTAACTGAACTGATAACCGCTTATTGGCGCGAGCAACGGCGCTTCTGACTCGTCCCATACCCGTAGTTTATCCTGCTATGAATATAGCTTCGCTTCCTTTGGGAGCGTTGTATCCTTGAGCAACTTTTCGACGTCTGATTCGCCAATTGTCTCATCGACAAGCAACGTTTTTGCCAAAATATCGAGACTCTTGCGGTTCTCTGTCAGGACAATCTCGGCGCGACGCGCAGCTTCCTTGATGAGTGACTCGACTTCATGGTCGATTTCCTTGGCAGTGTCATCGCTATACGGACGCTCATGAGTAATTTTGTCAAATACCATGCCGCCATTGTCCTCATGAAATACCTGATCACGCAGCTTTGTACCCATACCTTGTTCAATAATCATGTCGCGGGCAATTTCAGTTGCCTTACGTAGATCACTTCCTGCACCAGTAGTGATACCATCTGCACCGTACACGATCTTTTCTGCAATACGACCGCCCATGGCACGCGCCAGGATATCCTTAAACTCAAAGACGTTCGTGTAGCTTTTATCCTCGGGTGGCAAGAACCATGTCACACCACCAGTACCACCACGGGGAATGATCGTTACCTTATGCACAGGATCACTGTCTGGCAATACATGACCAACAATCGCGTGACCAGCCTCGTGGTACGCAGTCAGTTCTTTTTCCTTATCGTTCATGACCTTAGCTTTACGCTCTGGACCGATCGCGACCTTTTCGAATGCTTCGGTAATGTCAACGTTCGAGATCTTCTTACGATTATCACGAGCTGTGATGATTGCTGCCTCATTGGCAATATTTGCAAGATCAGCACCGCTCGAGCCAGCTGTTTTGGCAGCCAATTTATCAAGATCAACTGTATTATCGGTTGGCTTATTCTTGAAGTGAACTTTCAGGATTGCTTCGCGGTCTTTACGCTCTGGCAACATGATATTCGTACGTCGGTCAAAACGACCTGGGCGCAGCAATGCTGGGTCAAGGACATCCGCACGGTTGGTAGCTGCAAGCACGATAACATTTGTACCGGTTTCGAATCCATCCATCTCAACCAAAATCTGATTTAGTGTCTGTTCACGCTCGTCGTGACCACCACCCATACCGCTACCACGTTTACGCCCAACGGCATCGATTTCATCAATAAAAATGATCGCCGGTGAGTTTTTCTTGGCTTTTTGGAACAAATCGCGGACACGGCTCGCGCCGACACCGACAAACATCTCAACAAATTCCGAACCAGAGATGCTAAAGAATGGTACATTTGCTTCACCAGCAACTGCACGCGCCAGCATTGTCTTACCAGTACCAGGACTACCGACTAACAGCACGCCCTTTGGAATCTTTGCGCCAACCTCTTGATATTTTTTGGGGTGCTTCAGAAAATCAACAACCTCTTCAAGATCTTGTTTGGCACTATCATTGCCAGCAATGTCATCGAATGTGACCTTTTCCTTATCAACACCATAGAGTTTTGCCTTTGACTTGCCAAATCCAAGCGCCTGGTTGTTCTGTCCCTGCGCCTGACGCATCATGAACATAAAGAACCCTGCGATCAAAATCACTGGTACGATGATAATCGCCAAATTCCATAGCGTTTCACCTGTCTGTGATG
>SCUI01000161.1 GCA_004297225.1 Lysobacteraceae bacterium
CTCTCGGGCCAGCAGGGCCGCGAGCTCGGGGACGTCGTGGGCACCGCTCTGCCGCATCAGGTCCGCGCAGAACAGCTCCGGGGAGTCCTCGATGCCGGCCTCGCGTTGGAAGCGCGAGGCGGCGCCGGGCACCGAGCCGGTGCTGAGGGCGGTGTTGCAGAGCCCGAGCCGCTCGCCTTTCTCCACGATCGAGACCTGCACGCCGTGGTCCGCGGCGGCGATGGCCGCCGCGAATCCGCACGCCCCCGCGCCGACGACGAGCACGTCCGTCTCGGCGTCCCACTCCGGGGTCGTCAAGGGGCGGCGATCTCCCGCTCGATCTCCTCGACGGCCGCAAGGAAGACGAGATCCTGCCGCTCTTCCCAGGAGGCGATGCGCCCGTCGAGCTTCCGGCTGTCGCCGCTCTCGCGCAGGTCCGTGAGCACGCTCCGGACGGCGGCGATGGCGGCCCGCAGCGCGACGTTGGCGTAGAGGACGATCGCGTATCCCATCTGCTCGAACTCGGCGACCGACAGCACGGGTGTGCGACCGCCGTCGACGACGTTCGTCATGACGGGGACCCCGTTGAGAAGACGCGGGATGCGCTCGAGCTCCTCCACGGTCTGGGGGGCCTCGATGAAGATGACGTCGGCGCCCGCCTCGGCGTAGCGCTTGCCGCGCTCGACGCACTCGGTGAACCCCAGGACCGCGCGCGCGTCCGTCCGTGCGACGATCAGAGTCCGGGGGTCGGCTCGCGCGCGGACGGCCGCGCGGACCTTCTGCTCCATCTCCTCGGTCGGGATGACGCCCTTGTGATCGAAGTGGCCGCACCGCTTCGGAAACGTCTGGTCCTCGATCTGCACGGCGCTCGCGCCGGCGCGCTCGAGCTCCGCGACGGCATGCATCACCGCGATGGCGTTGCCGTAGCCCGTGTCCGCGTCGGCGACGAGGGGCAGCGCGACCGCCCCGGCCAGCCGATACACCTGATCCACGATCTCCGACAGGCCCGTCAATCCGAGATCGGCCATCCCGTAGCGGGCGTTCGCGAGGCCGCTCCCGGTGACGTAGCAGGCCCTGTAGCCGGCGCGCTCGGCGATGCGCGCGGTGATGGCGTCCGCCACCCCCGGCAGCACAAGGACGCCGTCATCGAGGATCTCGCGGAGGCTCGTGCGTGCCGATCTCTCCTGCGCTCGCAGGTATGGGGGCAGCCGCTCGGGTCGCTCTCGAGGAGCCGTCATCTCGCGCTCGACCGGTCGATCCCGTACAGCCGGAGCGCGTTGTCGCGGAGGAACTT
>SCUI01000162.1 GCA_004297225.1 Lysobacteraceae bacterium
TCTGCAGGCCGCCCTCGCGCATGAGTCGCGTCGCGGTATGCCCGTCCATGATCGGCATCTGGATGTCCATCAAAACGGCATCGAACCCTCCGTGCAGCGCTTTCTTGAGCCCGATCTCACCGTTCTCTGCCTGCTCGACTTCAAGACCGCACTCGCCCAATACCAGCGTGACCAGTTCACGGTTTTCCGGTCCGTCATCGACCACGAGGACGCGCGAACGCGGAAAGCGCCACGACGCTTTCGCTTGAACCGGCGCCGCTTCATCGACCGCCAGGATCTCATCCGGTCGCAGCATGGGCGCGCCGTCGAGCGGGCCGCTTTCGACCGTGACGGAGAACGTGCTGCCTTTCCCCGGCACGCTGCTCGCGACGATGTCGCCGCCCAGCGCTCGCGCGAAGCGGCGGCTGATCGAAAGGCCGAGGCCGGTTCCGCCGAAGCGGCGTGTGACGCTCGTGTCCGCCTGCACGAACGGATCGAAAATGCTTTCCAGCTTGTCGTGCGGAATGCCGATGCCGCTGTCGATTACGTCGATGGCGAAAAGCGTGCGCCGGTCCTCTTTCTTCACGTGCATCACGACCTCGATCGCTCCGCGCTCGGTGAACTTGATCGCGTTGCCGACCAGATTGGTCACGATCTGGCGGAGCCGCGCCGGGTCGGAGAGGATCGACGCCGGTATCGGGCCCGGTGCGCGGGCGCTGAGGGCGATTCCCTTCTCGCGCGCCCGCGCCGTCAGTACGGTCAGCACTTCGCCGATGACCCGATGCGGCGCGCAGGCAATGCGTTCCATCTCCATCTGTCCCGCTTCGACCTTCGACAGATCGAGGATGTCGTTGATGAGATCCAGCAGGTGCCTGCTGCTCGCGTGTATGGTGTTCAGGAATTTTTCCGCGTCGCGCGTATCGCGGTTGTAGCCGCGGCGCAGCAGTTCGGTGAACCCGAGAATCGCGTTCATCGGCGTGCGGATCTCGTGGCTCATGTTCGCGAGAAATTCGCTCTTGGCACGGTTGGCCGCTTCGGCGGCGTCCTTCGCCTTGTGCAGCTCGGCCTTGTTCTGCTCCAGTTGCGTCACGTCGTTAAGACTGATGAATACGCCGTTCGCCTTGCCGCTTCCGCCGAGCACGGGCGAGCAATTGACGATGAAGTTGCGCTGCTGCGATTTCGCGTTCCGCAGGTTGAGCAGCCGGTCCTGCTGCACGCTTCCGTCGCGCAGCGTGACGAGCCACGGCAACTGATCTTTCGACAGCGGCTGATCGTCCGCCTCGTGCCAGTCGAGGTTCGCCGCGTTGTGACCGATCAGCTCTTCCGGCGTCTTGCCGAGAAAGCCGGCAAAGGCGTGATTCGCGAGCACGATGTTCTGCTTGCGGTCGATGACGAGGAGGCCTTCGGCGAGC
>SCUI01000057.1 GCA_004297225.1 Lysobacteraceae bacterium
GGAGTGTGCGTGTTGACGAAGAAGAAATCTTTGCCCTTCAACATCTCAACCAATTGAGCGGGGGTGACGTTGGTGTAGGCCCCGCCGCCATCAACGCTTACCCGCCCGCCGGAAACTGCGGCGGCAGTAGGCGCGGCACGCAGAGCGTAGCTCCCGCACGCGGCCAGCAATGCGGCGGCGATCAAAACAACGGGTAGAAGCTGTTTGCGAATCATAGACCCCTCAATCCTTTATGATGACCCTTGTTCCGCCTGGCCATTCGACGGTGACGTTTCCCGGCACGTACGGCACTTCCGGCAGAGTCCAGCGGAAGAGCCACCTGGCATCCTGTGGGCGCAAGTTGATGCAGCCCGCCGACTTGGGCGTGCCAAAGTCGTTGTGCCAATACGTGCCGTGCAGAGCCGCGCCGTTTCCGGCGAAGTAGCTCACCCACGGCACGCCGGGCAAGTCGTAGCCGTTTTGCGGTGTGCCACCTGACATGTGCCGCGACGCGCGCTTGCTCCAAGCTGTAATACAAACGGTACACAACCGGCGCTTGCGAATCGGGCGCGGCGCGAGCGCCGGTGAACGGGGCGCTCACTTCGGCGAACATCCCATCGCTGGACACAACGGTCAGAGATGCATTGGGAAGAAACTCCACCGGCTGCGCCCACGGCGAATAGGCATATCCATCAAGCGTTTCAAACCAAACATGATTGTGTGAATAGAACCCCTCGCCGACGACGGAGCGCAGGATCGGGAAGACGTCGTCTTTGTATCTGTAATCCAACCGCGCCCCCTCTGCGTGAGGCCGCGCGATCAAGCGGATGCGCGATTCGGTGACGCGGCCAAGCGGCACACCGGGCGGCCAATCAGTTGAGGGACGACCGGCGGCCTGCCGCCACGAGCGTGGAGCGAATACGCCCGCACAGGTTATGCCGCTCAGTTTCAGAAAATCGCGCCGGGATAATTTCATTCGTTTACCCTCAGAGCGGAAAATAGCGCTTACGAATTCGATTCATAGCATTTGCGCCGATTGTGATTCGCGTTGCGCCCATACCCTCATCAGCCACAGCGAGGCGACCAGCGCGAGTAAACCGATTACTTGCGCCGCGCGGAATCCCCCGATCCAAATGATGCTGTCGCCGCGGAAGGCTTCGAGAAAGAGGCGCGCTCCCGCCGACAAGGAGACGAAGAGGAGAAAGTTCACGCCGTCGCCCGGCTTGTCGAAAGGCCGCTTCCACACAAGGGCAAAGGCGGCGCTCGCCGCTAACGTTTCATAAACTTGAGAGGGATGACGATAGTCATCCCAGAGATAAATCGCCCACGGCAGTTTCGTCGGCGCGCCGAAGGCATCGCCGCCGAGGAAGTGCGCGGCGCCAAAGGCGACCAAGAACGCCGCCAGCCCCGGCGCGAGCGCATCCAGGGTGCGGCGCAGTGGCAATCTCTTTTGCCAGCCAAATAGCGCGGCGATAGCCGCGCCAATCGCCAGCCCAGCATTAGGCGACAGTGTATTCGGCGTGAGTGCAAACAAACTGAGCGGGTT
>SCUI01000163.1 GCA_004297225.1 Lysobacteraceae bacterium
ATCGAAGAGAAATCTGCTGTAAAGAGAAAGCGCGCCCACCTGCGGGCGCGCATTGCTCACACTGCCAAACGCAAGGGCGACCCCAAAAGGTCGCCTTTGTTTGTTAATCGTCGGACGAGGAGGCTGCCGGTTTGCTCTCGGATGACGGGGCTGATGAGGTTGACGAGGCGGAACCATCCGCCGGCTTGCTGTCGGTCTTTTTGGTCTTTGCGGTGGGCGCGGGAACGCTGGCGCTCGAGGATGAGCGGCTGTCGGTCTTATACCAGCCGGAGCCTTTGAAAATAATGCCCGAGGGTTGAATCACGCGGCGTACCGCGCTCTTGCTGCATTCGGGGCAGCGCTTGATGGGCTTGTCGCTGAACTTCTGCACACGGTCGAATTGCACGCCGCAGTTATCGCATTTATAAGCATAGAGAGGCATAGCGGGTCTACTTCCAAAACAACGTCACGTGGTGCGGTAAAACGATGCCGCCGATTATAGCAGGATTCGCAGCCTGCGCGGCTACGCTAATAGTAGCCCATCAACGTTAGTGGCGCATTAGCGCGCCCGGGGCAGCGCATCACTCTGCCACACCGTCGTCATCCGCCGGCGGGTCGTCGGCCCGCCCGGCATAAAGCGCCCGGCCCAACCGGCGATCAAAGGGCGTCCACGGCTCGCCGTCGGGCCTTCCGGCCAGCACACCGTGGAAGCGATTCACCTGCACGTCCAGTTCGGTGAGATGGTGCAAAGCAATGGCCTCCAGCGTTTGCGGGCGGCGCGGCGCGCCCCACTCCGGGCGGCCGCGGTGGCTGACGATCATGTGCCGCACCCGCAGCGCCAACTCGGCGGGGAAGTCGGGCAGCGCGGCGATGGCCCGCGCCACCATTTCGTCGCCCAGCACCACATAGCCAATCATGGTGCCCTCGTCGGTGGGGCCAAAATCTTTCTGCCATTCGTTCTCGCGCAGCTTGCCCACGGCGTGCAGCAGCACGCCGCTGAGCAGCAGGTCGGGATCAATGTCGGGGTAAAGGGCCAGCAGCGGGTCGGCCAGGGCCAGCAGTTCCACCGTGTATTCCAGCAGCCCGCCCAAATAGGCGTGATGCACGCGCCGCGCGCCGGGGGCGTTGGCAAACTGCTGCC
>SCUI01000036.1 GCA_004297225.1 Lysobacteraceae bacterium
CGCCGAATCCGCCGAACAATGAACCAAATGACCATCACCACGACCGCAATGAGCAGCAGCACGATGCCCAGCACGATCTTGGCCAGCATTGGGAGTCCCAGCGACACATGGAAATCCATCGGCGCATAAGTGAAGAGTGAGTCGTCGGCTGCGCCGGTGTCGTAGAAGCTGGTCGCCAGGCGTTCGATGGCTGCGGGTTGCAGACGCAAGAGATCGTCAACATGCCCCATCTCTGCCAGGATGACCTGTTTGCCGTTCGTCAGGTAAGGCAGCAACTCGTCCGTAGCGAACTCGGCGGGGGTTGAAAAGTCAACGCTCCCGCTCACCAGCAGAGTCTCCACGTCCGAGGGTTGCACGCGGCGCAGTTCAGCCGGTATGAGTTGTTGGGTAGGCCAAGAGGCCGCACTGCTCCACTCTAACAACGATATCGGCGAACCCAGAATCGAGTCCGGTGGGTTCATTTCAGCCACGTAATCACGCGCGGGGTCGTAGTCGGCGCTGAAGGCTATGGCCGCCATCTCGCCCCACGTATTGCCGGAAGGAAGCAAGTCATACAGGAACGACATCAATGCCAGCCCGCTGGGATCGCCCTGCTCGGCGGCGATGTAGGCGTCAAACACCAGAGCGGCCGAGCCGCGATTAAATAGCTGAGCGAAAGTGACCCCCTTGACCTGGCCTGGGTCAATTGGGATGAACAGCCAACGTTCCGGCAGGTTGTGGGTGACGTTGCGCATGGTCTCGGCCAGGTCGGGGGTGCGGGCGCTGCATTCGGTATCCTGCGCGCACAGCCCGGCGTAGTATTCCAGTTGCGCGTCAATGGTTTCTGGCTCCCAGACAAGGTGGCCGGGAGGGTTGACAGCGATCATGCCGGAGCGATAGATGCGGTCTGCGTGCAAATAGGCGTAGATTTGTGCGATGCGTGTGCCGTAACTCAGGCTAGCCAAGTTCACCCGCTCGTAGCCTAGTCCCACGCGAGCCGCCTCCAAGTCTGCGACGACTTCGGGAATGGTGTAGCCATCCAGGTCAGTCCCCTCGGCTTGCAGCCGTGCACCGCATTGGGCCCAGGCCCCCGCAAAGTTGGCGAGGGATTCCGGGCTAAGCAGGTCGTCGCCCACGCCGGTTCTCGCTCGCTCAACTTCCGAGCAATCCAGCACGACAGAGCCATCCACTCCGCGATAACCTACCATGACAAAGTCGTGGTTCGCCAATCCCAGGGCTGGCGGCTTGGGTCCCATGTTACTCAGACCCGGCCCACCGTTAAGGAAGAAGATTGGTTCGGTAGGGCTTCCACCTGTGGCACGCACGCGCATGACGGGCAGCGCGATCAAGCGTGAATCAGCCTTCGCCCGGTTCTCCGGCACGATCAGCGTGCCGCAGTCCGCCTCGTACTCCTCAGCATTCCACTTGAACTTGCAGGGTTCGAGCGTGAGGTCGCCCGCCTGCGCGCCCGCGGGCACAGTCCGCGACGTATCGGGGCCAGCACAGGCCACCAATATCAGCCCCAGAATGGTGGCGCCCCAGGCGACTAATGCAAACTTGCGCCGTTTATTT
>SCUI01000164.1 GCA_004297225.1 Lysobacteraceae bacterium
CTTCCGACTGGCTGCGCTCCTCGGCATCGATGCCCGGAAAGGCGCCGGGCGTGTCGACGAAGGTGAAGACCGGCAGCTTGAACTTCTCGGCCGTCTTCATCAGGCGCAGCGCCTTGCGGTAGCCCTCCGGGCGGCTCATGCCGAAGTTGCGCAGCGCGCGCTCCTTGGTGTCGCGGCCCTTCTGGTGGCCGATCACCATGCAGGCGTTGCCGTTGAAGCGGGCCAGCCCGCCGACGATCGACTGGTCGTCGGCGAAGTGGCGGTCGCCGTGCATCTCCACGAAGTCGGTGAAGATCTCGTTGACGAAGTCGAGCGTGTAGGGCCGCTCCGGGTGGCGCGCGATCTTGGTGATCTGCCACGGCGACAGCTGGCTGTAGATGTCCTTGGTGAGCTGCTGGCTCTTCTTGCCCAGCTGCTCGATTTCCTCGGAGATGTCCACCGCCGATTCGGTCTGCACGTAGCGCAGCTCCTCGATCTTGGTCTCCAGCTCCGCGATGGGTTGCTCGAAGTCCAGGAAAGTCCGTTTCGCCAAGCGTGTGCTCCTCAAGTTGCCGCCCGCCGCGCCGTGCTCAGTAGGCCACGGGCAGCGGGTCCAGCGATCGCCAAATATACCAAGTCGCCACCGAGCAGAAGGGGCTCCAGGCGGCGGCCACCTCGCGGGCATCGCTGCGGGAAACCGGGTCGCCCGAGAAATAATTCCTGCTGATGCCCGTGATCAGGCCGACGTCGTCCAGCGGCAACACGTCGGGGCGCATCAGGTGGAAGATCAGGAACATCTCGGCCGTCCAGCGGCCGATGCCGCGGATGCCCACGAGCTCCGCGATGATCTCCTCGTCGGGCATGCTGCGCCAGCCGTCGACGTGGATCGCGCCGGAGTCGAAGTGCAGCGCCAGGTCCACGAGGTACTCGATCTTGCGGGCCGACAGGCCCGCGGCCCGCATGTCGTCGACCTTCAGCTTCAGCACGCTGGCGGGCGTCATGCGGCGCGGCAGCGCGGCGAAGCGGTCCCACACGCTCTGCGCGGCCTTCACCGAGATCTGCTGGCCGACGATGCTGCGCGCCAGCGTGGTGAACGCGTCGCCGCGCGACTGCAGGCAGGCGTTGCCGAACTGCGGGATCAGGCGCTTCATCACGCGGTCGCGCCGGGTGAGGTGCTTGCGCGCCTCCTCCCAGTATTCGGGCGTGACGAGTTCGGCCTCATCGCTCACTGCTTCACCTCCCAGGTCGTGCCCGTGGGCGAATCCTTCAGCACGATGCCCTGCTCCAGCAGTTCCTTGCGGATGCGGTCGGCCGCGGCGAAGTCCTTCGCCGCCTTGGCGGCGGCGCGCTCGGCGATCTTCTTTTCGATGGTCGCATCGTCCAGCCCGGCGCCCGCCTGCAGGAAGGCGCGCGGGTCGCC
>SCUI01000037.1 GCA_004297225.1 Lysobacteraceae bacterium
GCTCTTCCGATCTGCCTTCGGGACCGTGGTCGCACTGTTCGTGATCCGCGGATGGGTTCAGAAGCACGATGCCCACACGTTCGAGGAGTTTCTGCTGCTCGTCTTGAAAGGCGACAGTATGAATATGGCTGTCTTTGCGGTGATTGTCTCTGCCGTCCAGTGTGCCTACGCGGCATCGGAACTGCTGATCCTGCGGGAGATCGGTAGAGCGCTTCTCGATATTCGATCTGATTACGCCACGCTTCTGGCTGTCAGCGTCGGCATCGTCGGATATTTCTACGTGCTGTTCGGCGGGTACTTGGCGGTGTATCGCACCGATGTGCTGCAATTCACTCTGGTCGCTGCAATGGCTTTGGCTTTCACAGCGTATTCGGTGGTTGTCGGCTTCCCGGTTGAGTTGGGAAACAACTGGTGGCCGAGAGCCGGGTACTGGGAAATCCCGTTTGTCGGGGCCGAGGCTGGCGCATTGAAATACGCTTATCAGTTCGTTATCGGCTCCGTGATGGGGTTCGGACTTCTCGCGGCGGCTCCCGATGCGTGGAAGCGGGTTTTTGTTGTAACAACTCTGAGAGAAAAATCTCTTCGACGGTTCGTGACATTCGTCGCTGTTGGGGTTGCGCCATTCCTCGTGCTCGTGCTTGTGGCTCTCACCGTGCCGCATGTTCGGGACGGGCCGGTCAATGCCAACCTGCTGTTTTCGGGATTTCCAACGCAAGCGTTTCTCTTCGTGGCCGGCTCCCTCGGGCTCGTCGCCTGTTTTCTTTCGTCATACAACAGTGCGTTGCTGGCGAGCGTTCATGTCGGTCTCTTGTTTCAACGTAAGCAACGACGCGTTGAATCAGAGCTTCCGCGGTTTCACGTGTTGATGGCTTCCTCATTGCTGACCGCGTTCTTTCTCTTTGCTGCATCGTTGTCCTTCGCAAATCCATACCTGCTCGCGAACCTACTCCTTGGACCATATGCGCTGATTGCAGGCATCCAGGCAGGGACCCGGGCGGCACCCGCGCACCTTCCAGCGAACAGCCTATTGTGGATAGCCGTCGGGGGCGTCATTGGCTGGCTCGTCTATCTTGAGTCCGGTCTGGGAATTCCGACGGCACCCACGACTTACCAGGTCAACACGGTTCCGGGCGGGGTGATGCTCTTTCTAATTGTCACCGTTGTCTGCAAAGTCCTCACGATCGGAAGCACGCAACATGTTTGACTGGATAACAGTGATAGAACTACTGCTCGGAACGACCGCCGCGGAGAAGGCAAAGATCACCGCATATTTGCTGGCGCCGGGACTCGTCATGGCTTTGACGGTCTCAATGCTAGTCGGTGGGAGCATCGGACTCGACGCTGCGCAACCTATTTCCGTATCGGAATTGAAAACTCAGATATCGGCAGCCGGTGAGATTTTCAAGAAACCAGGGTTCGTTGTCACAGTCGAACCGGTATCGTCCGAGTTCCGAATGGAGCTCGGAGCTCAATTGTCGCACGTGTGGAGTTC
>SCUI01000165.1 GCA_004297225.1 Lysobacteraceae bacterium
CTTGCTTGTCGCGCCGGTCTCGGCCCGCATCACGAGCGTCGCTTCCATTGCGATCGGCAGCGACGTAGCGAGCGGAGCGACGCTGGTCGAGGTGACGCCGGTGCTCGCCGCGGGTGAGACGGTGTCGTTGAACGTTCAGACCGCCGAGCTCGAAGGGCAGCTACGTGGCGCGGAGCGCGAGCTGGCTCTGCGGGAAGCCACGGCGGCCAGGGCGCGCGAGTTGTCCGCATCCGTCATCATCAGCACGCAAGCACGGGAGGAAGCCGAGACCGCCGTCGAAACGACGCGCGCGCGAGTCGAAGCCCTCCGGCGCGCCCGCGCGATGCAGCTCTCCGGCGGCGCGAGCCAGCTCTCCCTGCGGGCGCCGATCGCCGGCCGCCTCGTCGCGCTGGACGTCTCGCTCGGTGCCGTGGTGCGGCCCGGCGACGTGCTCGCGCGGGTGCTGCGAGGCGGCTCGCGATGGATCGACGTCTCCGTATCGCCCGACGACCCCGTGGGCGCGAGCTACGAGGTTCAGGTCAGCGGCGGCTGGATACCTGCCCGACTCGTGACGCGCGGGAGCTTCGTCGGTCCCGAGGGCACAAGACGGGACCGCCTAGAGGTCGATGCCGGACAAGCGGCTGCGCTGCTTCCCGGCGCGACGATCTCGGTGCGCGTAGGCGTGGGCGAATCGAGCGGCATCCTCCTACCCGAGAGCGCACTCGTTCCCGGCGTCGGCGGCGACGTCGTCTACGTCGAGACGGCCCCCGGCACCTTCGCGCCCCATGCGGTTCGCGTGGCCGCGCGCTTCGGCGGACGGGCGCGCCTCGCCAGCGGGCTCACGGCAGGGACCCGCGTCGTCACGCAGGGCGCGATGTCACTTAGAGGAGAGAGTCTTCGCTCCGAGCTGCGCCACACGGAGTGAAGCATGGGCGCGCTCTTCGACGGTCTCATCACCTGGTCCATCCGGCACCGCGCTGTCGTCCTCCTCATCGCGGTGGGCCTCATGGTCGCGGG
>SCUI01000166.1 GCA_004297225.1 Lysobacteraceae bacterium
GATCGGCGATTGGCTGGCAAGCCACTCCGACCTCGATGCCGTGCACGTGTTCAGCCACGGCCAGGCGGGTGCCTTGCAGCTGGGCTCGGCGATGCTCGATGGCGCAACGCTGTCCGAGCGGGCGGGTGAGATCGTGCAGTGGTCTCAGGCTTTCAGCAGCGACGGCGACCTGCTGCTCTATGGCTGCGACCTGGCGGCCAACGCCGAAGGTCGGCAACTGATTTCCGACCTGTCGTTGCTCACGGGTGCCGACGTGGCCGCCAGCGAAGACCGCACCGGCGCCAGCGCTCTCGGTGGCGACTGGGTGCTGGAGCAGCGCGTCGGCCAGGTTGACGCCGCGGTGGCGCTCGGCCAAAGCCTGCAGGCCCAGTGGCAGGGCGTGCTGGCCACGGCCACCTTCCAGCAGGGTGTCTCGAGCTACACCGGCACGCAGGACACCTACATCACCAGCGGCGCGCCCAGCACCGCCAACGGTGCGGGCACCGAGCTCGTGCTGACCGGCAACACCGGGCAGCAGATGCTGCTGCGCTTTGACAACCTCATCGCCGGATCGGGCGGATCCATCCCGGTGGGATCGACCATCACCTCGGCCACCTTGCAGCTGCGCATCACACAGGATGGCACCGGTCAGGGCTACCTCAACCGCATCCTGACCAGCAACTGGGACGAGAGCTCGACCTGGAACTCGCTGGGCAGTGGCATCTCGCTCGATGGCGTGGAGGCCTCATCCAGCTCTGACGGCAGCAACGACCTCAGCAGCAACAACAGCTACACCACCTTCACCGTGACGAGCACGGTGCAGGCCTGGGCCAATGGCGCGAGCAACCTGGGGTGGGTGCTCTACACCGATGGCAACGAGTGGAGCGTCGCCAGCTCCGAGAACGGCACGTCGGCCTACCGACCGCTGCTGACCATCAACTACACCGCGCCCACACCGCCCGCGGTGGACCTCAATGGCGGCGTGATCGGCACCGGCTACTCGGCTTCCTACATCGAGAACACGCCCGTCAACATCGCCAGCAGCACCCTGGCCACCGTGACCGCGGGCACCAACGGTGCCAGCCCCAACCTCAGTGGCATGACGGTGACCATCAGCAACATCCAGAATGCCGGGCTGGAGTCGCTGCTGGCAGATGTCACGGGCACGAACATCAGCAAGTCGTACAACGCCGCAACGGGCGTGCTCACGCTCAACGGCAGCGACACGGCGGCCAATTATCAGAAGGTGCTGCGCACCATCCAG
>SCUI01000018.1 GCA_004297225.1 Lysobacteraceae bacterium
TCGTCGATCAATGGCAGTTGGAGGAATGTGCCAAGGCAGCGCGTCATGCCGATGTGGTGCTTGTTTCAAGCGGGGTCAGTGACGAAGAGAGACAGGGTTTGTTTATTCAATCTGCCGACTCCGTGGAGGAGGCATTACAGCGTGCCTTTGACCGGTATGGCTCCAGCGTCTCCATTGCCGTCGTGCCCAAAGGCCCTTATACACTTGTCGAAATTGACACTCCCGTGTAAGCTTTCCGCCAATGTTTCCTTGACAACAAAGTAGAATTCTTGTATACTCAGCAAAGCTTTAATTAAACACTATTCAATTAGCGAAATTCTAACCCTTATGCCCCCCAATTATACAGTCCCTGCCCTTGATCGAGCCGTCAAAGTTCTCGAACTCCTCTCATCATCGCCTCAGGGAATGTCCCTCGCCCAGCTTGCGGTACAGACGAAGGTACCCAAGAGCACGATGTTCCGAATTCTCTTCACGTTGCAGCAAAATTCGATCGTTGTGGAGGATCATGAACGCAAGCTCTTTACTCTCGGCATGAAGCTCCTCGATTGGGGCAACGCCGCCCTCTCGAAGATCGACATCAAAACGATCGCGCACACGCATCTCATGAACCTTGCCCATGCCACACGCGAAAGCTTTTACCTCGCGATGCTGGATCATGACGAGGTGATTCTCATCGATCATGTCGACACACCGGAGATCTGGAAAATGGTCACGCGCCTGGGCCACCGTTCGCCGTTTCATTGTACTGCCAGCGGATTGGTGCTGAGTGCCGACCTTGCTTCCGAGGAGATCGACGGCATGATCGAGCGGCAGGGATTGCGTAAATACACCTCCAAGACTGTGACAACCCCCGCCAAATTGAAGAAACGTCTCGAAGAGGTCAAGAAACAGGGATTTGCAGTAGCCGACGGGGAGTACAAGCCCGACCTGTGCGCCATGGCCGTTCCGGTTTGGGATCACAGCGGCCACGCTGCCGTTTCGCTGATGACGGCGGTTCCCTCAGATCGTGTCAGCCGCGACAAGCAAATTGTGGATGATCTCATCTCCGTCTTGAAACGAGAAGCCCTGCACATCTCGAAACGCATAGGGTACACGGGGCAACACCCCGATTAAGACGGCCATCCGGACGCCGTCCAGCGTCCATCGTTCATTCACCTACGGCAATGACACATCCATATCCACTTGCACTGGGCATTGTAAGCGACGAAATCTCTCCTGATTTCTCGGAAGCAGTTCGGTACGGAAACGCTTGGGGGATCTCCCTCTATGAACTCCGCGTTCTCAAGTCAGGTCGCGTTCCCCAGGTCGACCCCGTCGAGTTGGAGGAAATTCAAACGCTCGTCACACACCATCATCTTACCATCTCCGCCCTCTCACCGGGTATCTTTAAACACCCCCTCTCGAAGAAGCATGAACTGGAGCAGGAATTAACCGAGATCCTTCCCCGGACCCTGGCTCTCGCCGGACGGTTCAACTCCCGACTCGTGATCGTCTTCGGGTTTCGAAGGGAAGTCGATGAGCCGGCAGAGAATCGAAAACGGGCAACCGATTTTCTCCGCCGTGCAGCGGAACGGGCGGCGCGGGATGGGGTCACCGTGGCGGTGGAGAACGAGCCGGGGTTTTGGTGTGACTCGGGTGCAAACACCGCCGGCATCATCGAGGCGGCGAACATCCCTTCTCTGCGAGCGAACTGGGATCCCTGTAACGGCTACGGCACCGCCGAGATTCCTTTTCCGGACGGCTATGAAGCCATCAAGCACCTCATTGCCAATGTTCACGTCAAAGACACCAAGAAAGGATCTTTGATCGAATGCGTACCCGTGGGGGAAGGGGCGATTGATTGGAAAGGACAGTTGCAGGCGCTTGTGCAAGACCAAATCGTCAAACATGTGACGCTCGAGACACATTGTCTCCCGCTTATCGAGAATTCGAAACGCAATGTTGACATCCTCCGCTCCTATTTTTCTGAGCTTCCAGCGCAGCACAAGGAGATTTCGTGACCATCCAACGACGTGATTTTCTCAAACACCTCAGTGTTGGTGCTCTGGCAGCCGGGATCGAGCCCTCTTTCAACCCCCTCCCGACTCAATCCACCACCCCGCCTGAACAAAAGCTGCACCCGGATTATCAATCCAACAATCCTGGAACGGAATACTTCATCTTTGGCAACGGGAAGATCCTCGGCGCCCTTCAGGCCTCGCCGAACCCGGATCTGGGAACGCATGGCGGATTACTGGTGATGTCGTCGGAGCATTTTGGGAGAAAAATCAGCACGTATTTGTATCATCCGGAACGGGGACTTCAAAACTCCCGCTTCACTCCCATCATCAATGGCCGCGGGTATTTACCGGAATTTGCCCATTCGACGATCCACTGGATGTATCCGAACGGCATCCCGACGGTTGTGCTGGAGTGGGAGGCGGCCGGCTGCGCGGTGCGGGAAGAAAGCTTCTGCCCCATCCATGATTCCGCCATCATTCGTACCGTCACGCTTCGCAATAATACCGTCTCGGCAATCGAGGCCACCAGCGCCATGTTGCTGTACCCCAATCTGATGTATTTCGATGAGTATCAAGTCGATCGCGTGAACATGACGCTCACGGCGAAGGGATACAAAACAATGCAGTTGTTTTCCCTCAACAAGTCGACGGTTGGGGACCGGCACATGAATATTCCCTTTGGGGAGATCGCGCCGGGAGAGGAGAAACAGGTCACCCTGGTGTTCACCCTC
>SCUI01000025.1 GCA_004297225.1 Lysobacteraceae bacterium
CGGATACGCCGGCCTGACCACCCCGCCGATCGACTTCTCAAGCGTGCCGAAGGGCGGTCTCGTGGCCCGGGACATCAGCCTCCGGCAGGGGACGGATGAGGGTGCGCCGCCTGCCGCGCCCCTGAGGCCGACGACTCCGCCGGGCGCGGGGCAGGCGCCGCCCTATGGAGGCGTTTGACGCCATCATCGTCGGCGGCGGGGCCGCGGCGTGGTCCGCGGCCATCTACGCGCGCCGCTACAATTTGGAAACGCTGCTGATCGAGGAGGAGTTCGGCGGTGAAACGTCCCGCGCCGGCATCATCGAAAATTATCCGGGCTTCGCGCGCATCGACGGCTTCGATTTGATGGACAAGATGAAGGGGCAAGCCGTGACGCTCGGCGTCCGTCTCGTCGACGGGCGCGCCGCACTCGTCCAGAACCGCTACCACTGTTTTCGCGTCCGCGTCGGCAAAGACGCCTTCCAGGGAAAGACGATCATCCTTGCCACGGGCATGGAGCATCGCAAGCTCGGCCTGTCCAAGGAAGACGCATTAAAGGGAAAGGGCATCCATTACTGCGCCACCTGCGACGGACCGCTCTTTAAAGGGAAACGCGTGGCCGTCGTCGGGGGCGGGGATTCCGCCGTGAAATGGGCCAACCAACTTTCTGACATGGGGGCGGCGCAGGTCACGCTGATCGTGCGCGAGCCGGACTTGTCGCGCGCAGAACCGATCAACCGGGCGCGCCTGGAAGGGAAGCGGAACGTCGACGTCCTCTTCGGCAATGAGATCGTGGAACTTATCGGCGACGCGCGGCTCGAGGCGGTGCGTTTGAAGCATCCTTCCGAGACGGGGGACCGCATCGCGCTCGACGCGGTGTTCGTGGCCATCGGCGCCGTGCCGCGCGGCGAGCTGCCGGGCCAGCTCGGGGTGCGTCTCGATGCTTTCGGTCAGGTGGAGGTTGACCCGCGCACCCTGGCGACGAGCGTCGACGGCGTGTTCGCCGCCGGTGATGTCACGAACGCCAGCGGCGCTTTCAAACAGATCGTGACCGGCGCCGCCCAGGGCGCGATCGCCGCGACTTCCGCGTACCACGACGTGACCACGCATCCCGCCACCTGCGGCCTGCACGCGGTCCCCGTGGTCGGCCTGCTCCCGGCATCCACTCCGCCCGCCCGACGCCGCGCATCCGCAACCAAGAAGCGCCGGGCATGAGCGCGATCGCCCGCGCCGACCAGGTCATGCGCGCCCTGCGCGCCCGCTACCGCGGGCGGGCCGAGTCGGCCAAGGCCACGCCCTGGAAGAGCCTGCTGTTTACGGTGCTGTCCGCCCGCAGCCGGGACGTGGAGACGGAGAAGGTCTACCGCATGCTTCTGGCGCGGTATCCGACGCCGCAGAAGTTGGCGCGCGCCACGCCGCAACAGGTCGCGCCGCTGATCGCGCGCATCGGCCTGTTCCGGTCAAAAGCAAAAAACGTCGTGGCGCTGGCGCGGCGGATCACGGCCGACCATGGCGGGAAGGTGCCGGCGGACCTTGACGCGCTCGTGGAGCTGCCGGGCGTCGGGCGCAAAACCGCGAACTGCGTGCTCGTCTACGCGTTCGGCATCCCCGCCGTTTGCGTGGACACCCACGTCCACCGCATCGCCAACCGTCTGGGCTGGGTGAAGACGCGGACCCCGGAACAGACCGAGCGCGCGCTGCGCGCAGCGCTTGCCAAACGGCATTGGTTGAACGTCAACCATACATTGATCCAGTTCGGACGGGACATCTGCGTGCCCAGGAAGCCGCAGTGCTGGCGCTGTCCGGTGGCCCGGTGGTGCAGTTACCGACCCAAAACCCCGCATCCGTAGTTATCAACACGCGAGCGCCTATCCCGGCGATCGCTTTGCATATAAAATACGGGCACATGAACGCCAATCGCCACCACACCGTCGGATCAGACGCGCTGCGTCGGACCGGACTTGGACGATGGGCGAGAGGTGCGCGCCGGAATATCCGGAGCGCTGTTTCTCGTTTCCCGGATGGGGCGATGAAGGGCCTGTTGCTCTCGCTCGTCGCCGTGTTGACTCTGACCAACGCCGGCGTGCTCGGCCTGATTTTGCGGCAGCCCGTGGATGCGGCAACCACGGTGGACCTGACGTTCTCCACTGACAGCGCGAAGGACAGCGGCGCCACCACGGCCGTATGGAACACTACGACAGGCCAAGTGACCCTGCCCACGGCCAATGCCATTCAGTTTTCCGGCACGCTGAGCAGCGACCTGAACGCCTCGACCGTCGTCCCGGACGACAACTCATACGGGCTCTCTTTCGTCTCCTCGAGCACCGGCTACGTCGCCGGCGACGCCGGCAAGGTCTGGAAGACCACGAACGGCGGCTACTCCTGGACGGCGCTCACGAGCCCCGAATCAGCCAAGATTATCTACGACATCGACTGCACCGACGCGACGACGTGCTGGGTGGTCAACGAAGACGGCGACATTTACAAGACCGACAACAGCGGTTCCAGCTGGACGCAACAGCGGACCGGCACGGCGTCGCTCTACGCCATCGACATGGTCGACGCGAGCGTCGGCTGGGCCGGCGGCGGCTCTACGGGCGAGCTGCTGGTGAAGACCACGAACGGTTCGACGTGGAACGCGGTCGTGGGCGGTGGCGGCGAAGTCATCCAAGACCTCACGGCGACCTCGACGGCGGACATGCTCTACAAGGGCAACACCGCCGGCAACATCCACTACACGCACAACGGCGGCAGCAGCTTCGCCACGTCGACGGATCCCTCCAATGCGGCGTTCGCGAACATCGGCCACGGGTTGGCCGTGGCCTCCGGGACCAGCACCGTCTGGACCGTCGACACCTTGGAGGACTTCTTCAGCCCGCGGGTGCTCAAGTCCGCCGATGGCGGCGTGACGTTCACGACCTCGACTCCGGGTTTCAGCGGCGCGCCGAGCTCCGTTGCCATGAATACGGACGGTTCGGTCGTCGTGGCCTGCGGCGCCGCCGAGTGCCGATATTCCACCAACGGCGGCGGCACCTGGAACGCCAGCAGCATCAGCGGCACGCTCAATTCCGGATACACCATCCAGTTCGTGAGCACGACGAGCCTCTACGTGGTGGATTCGTCCGGCACGGCGACGTTCGGCTATTCGGTGAACAGCGGCGCCAACATCATCATGGTCTCGCCGGTCGGTCTCGGCAGCTGGTCCTCCGCCGACGAGATCAAGGCCATCACCCCGTCGAAGACCGCGTCGAGCACGGTCACCTTGGGCTTTTCCGCGGATCCGGAATACCGCCGCACCAGCGATGATTTCTCCAGCGTCACCACGCCGACCGGCCTCGCCGTCACGGTCCGTGACGCGGAATGTACGGACACGACCTGCGTGGCTGGCACCTCGGGCGGCGCCTACTATTCGACGAACGGCGGCAGCTCCTGGGCCCAGGCAACGATCACCGGCGTGGGCGCTTTTTCCGCCGCGGCGAACGCGGTCACCTTGGTCGGCACGTCTACGGCCTACGCCGTCACGATAGGCAACGGCACCAGCGCGTCCATCCTCCGTTCCACGGACGGCGGTGCGACATATGCCTTGGTCCATACCTTGGTGAGCAACTCGAGCTTCATCGCCGTGGACTGCGCCAGCGCCACCACCTGCTGGGCCGTGGCCAAAGGCGGCGTCGTCGCCACGCTCGCGGGCAAGGAAAGCGACTTCCAGATCGCCGCCGGGGGAACGCAGGCGGTTTTCGGCACCACGGACGGGACGACCTGGACGCAGCAGCTCAACCTCGGCGGCGCCACCATCACGCCGGCCGATCGTCCCGGTGTCCTCGCGGCGGTCTCGGAGACCGTGGCCTTCCTCGTCGGCGGCGGCATCGGGGACAACGCCTACCGCACCACGGACGGCTCCAGCTGGGCGGCCTATGACATCGTCTCCGCGGCCTCGTCGCTCGAGGTCATCGAATGCAACAGCGTCGGCAACTGTTTCGCCGGCGGCGCCGACGGCTACCTCGCCTACAGCAACGACAGCGGAACCACCTGGGCGGCCCAGACCACCAGCTTGGGCAGCGCGACCATCCGCGACATCGAGTTCGGTGACGATTACCGGGCCTATCTCTCGACGACGGTTCGCGGCATCAAAAAGCTCACGCTGGCCTCCGGCGCGGTAACCTATCAGACGTCGGCGACGGTGCGCACCACCGCGCTCGACGCCACTTCGGACCTCATCACCGACGCCACGCTCACCGTGACGTCGACGACGCCCGCGAATACCACGATCACGAGCTTCCTCTCGAATGACGGGGGAACGACGTGGACGACGTCGACGCCGGGAGTCTCGCTGACGTTCCCGACCAGCGGTTCCGATCTCCGCTACCGCGCCGATTTGTCGACCACGGTCAACACCGCGACGCCGACCTTGGACGCCGTTTCCGTCTCGTTCAACACGCTCGTCATCAGCCAGAGTTTCACCGCGGGCGGACTCCAGCTCAACACGTCGGACGCCGCCGACCACCTGCGGCCGCGCGTCATCTCCGACGGAGGCACCGGCGGCATCACCGTGTGGGAAGACTACCGCGACGCAGCCTCGACCAGCAGTCTCTACGCCCAGCGCTTCAACAGCGCCGGGTCGTCGGGCTGGACCTCGGGAGGACAGCGCCTGGTCGCCTCCACGACCTATCAGCTGGCGCATCAGGTCATTGCGGACGGATCCGGCGGCGCGCTCGTGTTCTGGGCGGCAAGCGCCAACGGATCCTATCCGGCCCGGCAAATCGTCGGCATGCGCCTCGACGGCGATGGAGCGACGGTCTGGGGACCGACGACCTTCCTCAACAATGCCACCGGCATCTACTCGCTCGCGGATGCCATCAGCGACGGATCCGGCGGCGCCATCATCGCCTATTACCAGAGCAACGACTCCTTGCTGCGCGCCAAACGCATCGACTCTTCGGGCGGCGTCACCTGGACGCAGCAAGTGTCCACGAACACCGACATCACGTCGTCCGGGACCACGGCCAAACGGCCTTACTTCATCCGGTTGGCCGTGGATACGGCCAACAGCAAGGCGTTCGTCGCCTTTTCGGGAGCGGATACGACCGGAGGCGGCACGACCAAAGCCTACGTGCAGCGCCTGAACCTCGGGACGGGCGCGCAGGAGTACGGCGCGGCTGGCACCGAGGTCGACAGCTATACGTCGGCATCCCTCATCGCCCGCGGCACGCACATCCTGGGGTTGGGTCCGAACGGCTCCGGCGGCTTCGTCATCGCCATCCTCGGCCGTGGCGACACGGACGGCGATTCCACCTTCAACGTCGGCCTGAAGGTGATGTACGGGACGACCGGCAGCATGTCGACGACGACCATCTTTTCCGGCGAGACCACCAACTTCGTGCAGACGTCCGATAACGGCGACGGCGTCTTCGACAGCAACAACAACCTCTATTTCGCCCACGGCGCGCTGAACGGTTCCTCACAGCGCACGCTCATGCTCTACAAGGTGGCGCCGACCGGCACCAACCTGTGGGGATCGACGCAGACGGACGGAACCCTCTCCTGGACGGCGGTGCGGGTCGATACCAACACCGGCATCTTCCCCAAGCCGCGCGTCGCGCTCGACGGCCAGGGCGGCGTGTTCGTGAGCTGGCTGTATGAGGTCGCGGCGTTCACGACGACCGGCGTGCGCATGCAGCACGTCACGCCGGCCGCTGTCCTGCAATGGCCGACCGCCTCAACGAACATCGGTGATGGCGCCTACGACGGTACGGGCGACGAATTCATGCATCAGCCGATCACCGTGACGAGCAGCTCGGCCTACGTGGTGTGGGACGAGAACAACGTGTTCGTCCAGTATGTGGTGCAATCCGCGGGAGGGGCGAGCGCGGGCAGCACCACGACCGGGGGAACCACGGAGGGAACGGATTCCGTTCCTATGAATCCGAAGGCGGGAACGCCGGAGGCGCGCAACACCACGAGCATCCGTTGGACATTCACCGACCGCAGCAGCATGGAGACCGGTTTCCAGCTCCGCGAAGAGGTGCCCAACAAAGAAGCGCGCATCATCTACACCACCGAGCCGATCGAAACCAAGGATCTCTCGTACATCGACGAAACGGGCCTCGCACCGAACACCAAGTACTGCAACCGCGTCGTCCGAACGCTGAATGCCAAGGGACTGTCCGCGCCGACGCAGCTGCCCTGTGCCTACACGCTTGCTGCGGCCGCCAAAGACGTCGTTGTCAGCGTGCCGAACGCGACGACGCGCCTCGTCGCCTGGAAGGACGGCGAGAACAGCACCTCCACCGAATACGCCATCTACGAAAAGGAAAGCGGACAATACGTCGGTCCGAACGGCAACCTGCAGAAGGACGAATTTTGGCAGACGCGCGACGCCTGGGGCGGCGACAAGGGGATGCTCGTCCAGGGACTTGATCCGAAAGGCGTCTACACCTTCCAGGTCATCTCAAGGAACGGCGACGGGAAAAAATCCCTTCCGGTGACCGCCGGGATCGGTGTTCCGTCCTCGGAGGAGGAAGGCGGCGTGGCGAATCTGATTTTGAAGAAGTCCGTCGCCATCAACCCCTTCGGGGCCGCCGTGGCGGCGATTGGGACGGCGGCAGGACTCGCCGTAGCCGTGCTGTTGGGCCTGTTCGCGCTGTCCGTCATGGGTTTCACCATGCTGCATCGCCGTGCCGGCGCGGAGCGGTGTCTTGCCGGCGTCTGCCGGATGGCGCGTTCGCCGGCGCAGTCCTACGTCAGCCCCGCGAAAGGCGGCCCGTCGCGCCGCACGCACGGCGTGCTCCACCGCAGCGGTCAGATCACGGGTCTGGCCGCGCTTGCGGCACTTCTGGTGCAGGCGGCGTCCACCATGTTGTTGACCTTTGCGCCGCAGTTTGCCTTCGGCGCCGAGACCTTCACCGGAGACGGCAACGCCGTGGCCACGGGCGACACGCTGACCTACCAGATACGGATTGAGAACGACGGCAACGGCTCGGCGACGGGCATTGCACTGTCCGACGCGCTGCCGATCGGGCTGGCGTACCAGGCCGGATCGCTCACCGTGAACGGCATCAAGCAGTCGGACGCCTGCGACAACGACGCGGCCTGTTTCAGCGCCGCCAACAAGACGGTTTCCTTGGTCTATCCGTCCGTCGGACCCGGGGATGCCCTGGTCCTCACGTTCAACACGACCGTGACCATCGAGCCGGGGCAGGGCAATAATTTGGTGATCCTCCGCAACAGCGCCTGCGCCACGGCCAAGCAGCTGGAGAAGGCGGCCTGTTCGAACGAAACGATGAACCCGGTGGCCGCGGCTCCGTTCAATGCCAACGTCAATCAGCCGCCGGCGAACGCCAACGTTCCGCAGGCCACGAACGTCAACCGCCGGCCGGTCAACGGCAATGTCAGCCGTCCGCCGACGACCAACGCCAACCAGAACCAGAACGCCAACGTGAACGCGCCGGGAGAGGAACAACCGACGCCGGGAGAAGAGCAGCCGGCGCCCGGTGAAGAAAAACAGACCCAGATCACGATCAACGGGACTGCGCCGTCGACGGAAACGCCGACCACCGATCCGACGCCGGACATCGGCGGCACCTCGGCGCCCGGTTCGCTCGTCCTCGTTTCGCTCGACGAGCGCGTCGCGGGCGTCGCCTACGCCGGCGAGAACGGCCGATTCTCCTTCACGCCGGATCGGCCCCTCCCCGACGGCCCCCACACCGTCACGGTGGCGCTCGACGGCGTCGTCTTCGACACCGCCCAGTTCGCCGTCGACACCGTTGCGCCTCCCGCCGTCTCCAACCTCGAGATCACGATCA
>SCUI01000017.1 GCA_004297225.1 Lysobacteraceae bacterium
GGTCAACCGGCGGCCGTAATAGTTCACGCCAAAAAAGTCCATCGTGCCGGCCACGCCGGGCAAACGCTCGCGCCAGCCGCCCACCGGAAACAGCAACTTGCCCGTGTGCAATGCCTGCGGGATGGCCTCGTAAAACGATCGGGCCTGGAAACTGGCAACACGGGCATCCAGCGCAAAATCGGGGCGGGCGGGGTCGAAAAGCAAAATGTTGGGGGCCACGCCCACGCGGGCATGCGGCTGAAGTTCGTGAATGGCCCGGTACGCGGCGGCATGGGCTATCAGCATGTGGCGGATGGCGGTGAAGCACAGGCGAATGTCTTTCTTCCCCGGCGGCCAAATGCCCTCGGCGTAGCTGTTGTAGGCATACACGTTCATCTCGTTGATGGTGCACCACCAGTCCACGTGGTCGCCCAACACGTTCACCACCTTGCGGGCAAACCGCTCGAAGTGGCTCACCACCGCCGGGTTCTCCCACCCGCCCTTTTCCACCAGCCACAACGGGTTGGTGAAGTGGTGCAGCGTCACCATCGGCTCTATACCGCGCTCGCGCAGGCCGCTCACCATCTGCCGGTAATGGTCGAGGGCCTCGTCGTCCCACACCGCCGGGCGCGGCTCAATGCGGCTCCAGTCCACGCTGAGGCGATGCGTGGTCTGGCCGTCGGCGGCAGCCCGGTCAAAATCCTCGCGCCAGCGCCCACCCCACCAGTCGCAGGCCACCGCTGCCGACCCGTTCTCTTTGATCTTGCCGGGCAGCGTTTCCCACTGCGCCCAATCGCTGTTCCGGGCGTGGCCTTCCACTTGATGCGCCGCAGTGGCGCTGCCCCATTTGAACCCGCGCGGAAATGTGTGCGTGGCGCTAATCATCTATGCAAATCCTCCCAGCGAAATACGGCAGACGAAGGGCGAAAGTCGCCAGTTCGCTATTCGCCGCTCGTCACCCGCCTCACCGCCTGCCCGGCATACTCTCGGGCGCCCGTGTCCACAAAGCCAACGCTCTCGGCCAGGGTGATGGACGGCGCGTTTTGATCGTTGACGACGTACAGCGGCGTGTGGCCGCTGCCCAATAGCGCCGCCACCAGCGCCGACACCACCGCCTTGCCCCAGCCGCGTCCGCGGGCGGCCGGTTCGGTGTAAACATACACCTCGGCGAAATTGGGCGACCGCCAATTGACCCCGGCGGCAGCGTGCACAATGCCGTTGGAACCGATCTCGAAACGGGGCGACCCATTGGGCGCGGGGTTGGAGACGGTGAGGACGTTGAGCTGCGGCTCAAACCGGTTCGGGTCGAGCCGATAAACGCGCAACGCTTCGGCATCAGTCACCATGAGCACACGGTTGACCGTGGCCCCGAGCTGCAACGGGGCCACCAGATAGTAGGGCCGATTGGCGACCAATCCGGCCTGAAACAATTCGATCGCCGCGTCCTCCGTCTTCACCGACAGCACCGCTACCGGTCTGAACAAATCCATCCCCGTCTGTGCGCGCACCAAAAATCCGTCGGGCCGGCCTGTGGCGGTGCGATGGATGAACAAGGCGGTGCGTCGAGGGTCGTGATGCAGGGCGTAATAGGCAGTGAAAGCCTGAGCCGGCGAGCGATCATCCACCAGCCGCCGAATCTCCTGCCGTTGTTGTTCGAGGGAGGGCATAGTCCGCAGTATAACGCCTGGGGCGCGAAACACAAAACCGGCCGGCCCCGTCGGCGGCTCACTGCATGCAAGAGACATCATGCATCTGCCTATGGATTGCCGCCCTTTCTTTATAAAACTTCAATACGGCGAGGATACAATAACCGGTGCATGCAAAATCGATCAGTCACAGCCCTGCTAATCATCACCTCGCTGGTGCTGGCTGCCTGCGGCGGAGCAACCGACGCCCGCGCCACTCTCGCTCG
>SCUI01000167.1 GCA_004297225.1 Lysobacteraceae bacterium
CCAGGCTAAAGGCATTTTCGACAGATACGCCGCCGTCCCAGCCGATTTCTGTGCCCGCGTTAATATTCTTGACCAGGCGTACTTTTTCAAGCTGCATCATACTAGCACTACCGCCATACTTACCCAGTTCTCCACTAAAAATCATCACGTGGTCGGCAGCCTCGATTAATCCAGCAACATCTGACGGGACTGTTGAACGTAGTAACGCGACACCTGCTCTGATGCCGACCTGTTTGATTTGCTGTAACCATGGCAAAATGTCCTCCTGCGCTTCGGCGTGGAGTGTGATCATGTTTGGCTTCAGTGTGATCAGCTGTGGCACATACAACGATGGCTGATTCACCATGGCATGAATATCGATCTGCCATTCTTGCGGCCACCATATCTGATTCGGCGCAAGTAGTTCGATCGGCGCAAATTGCCCATCGCTGATATCAATGTGGATCCTCGTTGCGAATGTATGGATACGTTCAAGTGACGCCTTGTAATCCTCAGGCGTACTGACCGTGACACAGGGAACGATTGTTGCCATTAGCCAATTTCATCCAGTTCATCATTGCGTCGCTTGTAACGAGGCGCTGTCGCAAACGGTGTGTGTAGCCAGGTGTCAACAATGTCCTGCCACACTTGGTCATCTTGCTGCTCTAGTACGCGCGCTGGTAGGCATAGCACATTGCTGTCGTTGTCGTTGCGCGTCATACGAGCTTCTTCGGAATCCCAAATAACACTGGCGCGGATACCCTTGAATCGATTTGCCGCCATCGCCATACCTTGAGCGCCACCACACAGCAAGATTGCTCGTGGATCGCTATCCTCATCGCCAATTACCTTGAGTACCGCCATCTGCGCAAACTGCGGAAAATCATCATTCGGATCAAGTTCAACATTGCCGACGTCCTCAGTGAGGATGTTACGTTTTGCCAAGTAGGCAAATACTTTTTCTTTCAGATGAAAACCATTATGATCAGAGCCCAGA
>SCUI01000079.1 GCA_004297225.1 Lysobacteraceae bacterium
AGCGGCCGGAATCGCCGCGCGCCCGACCAGCGGCTCCACGCCGGGAACCAGGAACTGGGCGTCCGCGGTGTAGCACTCCGCCAGGCCCTGCAGGTCGCCGCTGTCGAAGAAGTCCATGAAGCGGCGGTTCGCCGCCTCGATCTGCGCCTTCAGGCCCTGTTCGGCCATGGCGTCCTCCCGATCCTTCGCTTGTCTGCGATCATACGCGATGTGCGGCGGCGGCTCTACCGGTGGATGCGGGCGCTGCGCCGCCGCCCGAATTTTCTCGCGTCGCCGGGGAAAACGTGCGATGCTTAGGAGATCGAATATCGTTTTCGGTTCGGTTGCTCTCCACGCTTGTTCTTCGGATCGAGCCCGAGCCTGCCAAGACCTTCTCCGACATTTTGATCTCTTGTCCCATGCAGGGGCGGGCGAAAACCTACATCTGAAAGGCGACTATCATGGCCATTGGCACCGTGAAGTGGTTCAACCCCACCAAGGGCTTCGGCTTCATCCAACCGGAAGACGGCGGTCAGGACGTGTTCGTGCACATCTCGGCGGTCGAACGCGCGGGCCTCGGCTCGCTCAACGAAGGCCAGAAGCTCAGCTACGAGCTCGAGCGCGACCAGCGCAGCGGCAAGATGTCCGCCGGCCAACTGCAGTCGGCCTAAGGGACTTCGGCCGGGCGGGCGCGCGGTCCGCCGCCCGCCCGCCCGGCCACCTCGCGTACCGCATGACACTTTCCACGATCGAACGGGCCTACCAGCTGGCCCGCTCCGGGGAGGCGGCCGACGTCGCCAGCCTGAAAAAGCGCCTCAAGGCGGACGGCTGCCGCGCGGTGGACGCTCTGCTGGCCTCGCGCACGCTGCAAGGGCACCTGGCGGCGATCTGCGCCGCAGCGGCCGGTCGGCCGCGGGAGACCCCTGCGTCGGCCCAGGAGACAATCGACGACCATGAACAGTGAACACCAGGGCTCAGGCCTCACCGATCGGCTGCAGCGCGCCGCCGAGGCCAGGCAGGCCCTGCTCGCCAAGTTCCGCCCCAAGCCGTCGGTGACGCTCGCCGAAGCGCCCTCGCGCGCGGCGACGAAACAGCAGGAGCTGGACGAGGTCCGCGCGGCGCGGGCTGAGGCCAAGGCCGCCAAGAAGCAGGCGGCGGAAGACGCCGCCGAGGCGCTGCGCCTGTCCGAAGAGGCCGCCGCCGCCGCTGCGCTGGACGCCAAGCGGGGCGCGCGCAAGGAGCGCCAGGCGCTCACCAAGGCCGAGCAGAAGGCCCGCCGTGACGCCCGCTACGCCGCCCGGAAGGCGCGCAAGTAGTCGTACGAAGGAGATTCCGGC
>SCUI01000058.1 GCA_004297225.1 Lysobacteraceae bacterium
GAGCATTGCGCCGGTTCTTGACGGCGACCCGCGCAAATTGTCGCTCGGTTGTGCCGTAGCGGCTCATGTGGGCTCGCATCATGGCGGCATAGTAGGCTGTGTAGGTGCCACCTACCATCATTTCCCAATCGGCATCTGAAGAGAGGGCGAAAAATTGTTGAGCCGTTGCGGAGGTTACACTCTTGCCGTTCGTCTCACCGCCATAGACGATGATGGAATCGCACAAGCCGCTCTTGATATAAGCGAAGGCGGTGCGAAGGGCCAGCGCAC
Organism: Lysobacteraceae bacterium; assembly: GCA_004297225.1. GTDB lineage: Bacteria > Pseudomonadota > Gammaproteobacteria > Xanthomonadales > Xanthomonadaceae > Cognatiluteimonas. The sequence goes on from SCUI01000058.1 coordinate 271, forward strand.
CGGTGGCGCCGCCCCCCTCAACCCGGACGTTGGGCTTTGGCACCATCCCGATGTGATCATGGAAAATTGCGCCGAGGGTCATCTGGCGATTGAAGTGATCGCTTTCATAGCTGGTGAGGCCATGTTCGACATCGTGGAGGTCAACCCCCGCATCTTCCACGGCCGACATAACTGCCTCGACCACCAGATCGCGGACTGAAGCGTCGGCGCGCTCGGCGGCGAACTTGGTGAGACCGCCCCCCACGACGACAACGTCTCGTTCAGACATGTTCCTCGAGCACTTTTAGCATCCTGGCCTTGGAAAGTTCGATGTGATCGCTCAGCGCTTTGATCAGCGCCCGGCCGTCGCGTCGTTCGAGCGCCTCCAGAATTGCGTCATGCTCCGACTCGGTATGCTTCGAGTCGGAGCGGGTGAATTTCTGCTTGACTCGGGCGATTCTCACGTGAACATCTATCTGCTCATAAATCTCGATGAGGCGCTTGTTTCGCGCCAATCCAACTAGCAAGTTATGAAACTGATGGTCAAGGTGTATGTATTTGTCGACGACGGATTGGTAATCGTTGTTCTCCAGCAAACGGCGCATCTCTTCCGCTAGGGCCTTAAGTTGCTGTAGGTCCTGGTCGGTAGCTTCGCGCACGGCCGCTTCAGCCGCGTAAAGTTCCAACGCTCGCCGGACATCGAAGTCCTCGGCTACGCTTTGCGCGTCAATGCTGATCACGAAGGTGCCCCGGCGAGGCCGAATCTCCACTAACCCCTCGACTTCCAGCCGATGTAATGCTTCTTTGAGAGGGGTGCGACTGATGCCTAGCTCCTTTTCAAGAGCCAGGAGGTCGAACCGAAAACCGGGCGGATAGTCGTGGCTGAGAATGCGCTTGCGCAACCAAGCGTAGACTGCCTCCCTCAGTTTAACTGGACTGAGCAATTGCGGAGCGTTCCCGTCGGTTGTCACAACAGCATCATTTGTCATAAGAGCGCAAACAGTGAAATCTAAAATGTGAAATTTCAGATGAATTCTAGTATATTTATCAGTGAGAGTCAATATTGTGAATTGCAGAACTTACATTCACAAGTGTGACAAATCAGTGTAGTCCGCAAAAGTGCCCGTTTCGCGACGGCGGCGCTGTGTCTCGCAAGGCCCGCCCGTTTTTGCAACTTGGAAACATCACGGTCCACTCGACGTTACAATCGGATCGATCAATGTCTGAAGATACTCAAACGACGGCGGGCCTGCCAGCGGC
>SCUI01000168.1 GCA_004297225.1 Lysobacteraceae bacterium
CCGGAATCGCCTCGGCTGCCCTCAGAATGGCGTCCTCAGCGTCGAGGAGAAGGCGCACGGAAAGGGGCAGAGCGCGCTCGTCTGGCATACGCCGAGTCTAGCGGGGCGCCTCACCAGGTTGACGGGCAGCCGTCAGGCGGCGCGGCGTCGCACGGTGCCCCCGCGCGTGACGATGGCGGGCGGGGCGAGGTGCGGGAACTGCGCCGGCCGGAGGACGACCTCGCGGGAAGCCGATCCCGATTCCTGGTATTGCCGGAGCAGGGTGACCGCGGCGGCGCCGAGCATGATTCCGAGGACGATGGCGAAGAGCATTTCAACCCCCTGGACGGAACAAGTGTTCGCCCCGAACCGAGTCACAATAGAACGCACGTTCTTCCCTGTCAAGATGCTCCTGGGCTCGATCGGGATGCCGGTTGACACGTACTCACCGGCACGCGAGGGTGCACCGCGACGGGGCCCGCTAAGCCGGTCTGGGGGTCGCCATGAACCGCCGTCGTGCGCTCGCGTTACTGACACAGGGGATCGGTGCGTTGATCGTGGCCGCGTGCGGACCAAAGCGGTCGCAGCCCGCCGCGGAAGGCTCTGCCACCTCGCCGCCGCCGAACGCGCAGCCAACCGCTGCCTCCTCAGCCGATCGAGGCCCCGCGTCGCCCAGCGCGACAGGGACCGCGGGCGGGGCGAGCACACCTCGGCCGGCGGCGAAGCCGTTCGACATCGCCTCGATGAAAGACCCCATCGTCGACAACCACGCGCATCCGATCGTCGCATCCCAGGGCAGTCAGGCACGATACGCAGACAATCTCGTCCGCCTCATGGATGAGAACAACGTCGCGTTCACGATCCTCCATCGCAACGCAGAATGGACGACCGGCGTCGCGAAGTTCGGGCCAGATCATGACGATTGGGTGCGTGCCGCGATGGACCGGCACCCCGGCCGGCTGTTCGGAGGCCTCGGCGGGTTCAACCCCGCCTCGCCAGACGCGCCCGAGTACGTGCGCTCGCAGTTGCGCACGGGGCGCTGGGCGTTCGTCGGCGAACTCGACCTGCGCAACCCCGGCCCGAAGACCCAAATCCCGATCAACTCACCGACCGTCCTTGAGATCGGCCGGATCGCCGGGGAGTTCGGTGTGCCGCTCGTCT
>SCUI01000026.1 GCA_004297225.1 Lysobacteraceae bacterium
TGGCCGTCGAAGAAGCAGCCGCTCAGGCTCAAGGCGAGCAGCGAAGCCGCCAGCACGCCAGGGCGGGCGGGGCGATGGGGGAGGGTCGACGGCAACTTCATGTCGAAACTTTCATGTCACTCGGTTTCATGGCCGGGGGCTCACAGGCGGCCCAGCTCCACATACAGGGGGCGGTTGTCGATGCCGGGGCGCGGATCGTCACCATAGCTCAGCCAGAAGTGGCTGGAGATGAGTTTTTGACGCTTGTAGCCGCGCGGCACATCGACCAGGGGGTCGCCATGGGTCACCGCGGTGGCCAGCGCGTCGTACTTCTGGCCTTCATGGGCCATCACCCAGTCGATCAGGGCCTGGTAGATGGCCTTGTCATCGCCTGCGATCAGGACGTTGTAGAGCGTCAGGTAGTTCAGCACGCCACCCACGGGCGGCAGCTTGAAGCCGCCGGCCAGGCTCACGTACAGGTTGTAGAGCGGGCGCAGCACCTTGATGGCGGGCTTGAAGCCCATGATGCGCGTCTGCTTGTAGGCCTTCTGGTTCCAGGCGGCCAGCATGCCGACGATGTTGCCGCCCTTGAGCGCCAGCACGTAATCGCTCACCTTCAGGCCGGCGTAGTACGGGTCGCCCTTGGCCAGCTTGTCGAAGTCGTAGAGCGGGTAGCCGTTGCGGCGCGGCGCTTCGCGGTCGAAGAAGGCCTGCATGGCGGGCAGGTCGGCGGCGGTGGCCGCGCGCAGCGTCACGCCGGCGGGGATGCGGGGCTTGAGCTTGCGCACGAAGATGAAGCTGGTCTCGATGGTGTGGCTCACCCAGTAGCGAAACAGCACGTCGTCCTGCACGCGCGAGGCGGCTTCCAGCGGCGCGGTGTTGTCCTTGAGCACGATGCCGTGCATCAGGTCATCGGTGCTGCGGAACTTCTTTTGCTCGGCGAACAGGGCCGAGGCGATGCCGCGGCGGCGGTAGAACGGGTCCACGCGCGTGTCGCCCGAGTAGTACAGGCGGCGCTTCTTGCCGCTGATGTACATGTCGTGGCCCGAGATGACCGTCAGGCCCGCGAGCACGTCAGGGCGCTCGTCGTCGTCGGCCACGGTCATGATGAACTCGTCGCCAACCACGCGCGAGCCGATGAAGAAGTCCGGCTGGCGCTGGAAGCACATCTCGGCCGGGCCGGGCATGGTGATCTTCGAGACCAGGTCGTGGATCTTGGGGTTGTCGGCTTCGGTGCCGAGGCGGATGGTGATGGCCATGGTGCTGCTTGGTTTCTTGAAATGTCTTCAGGCGTCCAGCGATTCGCGCAGCATCGCGGGCACCGCGCCGCGCCAGTGGCGCAGCGGCTCGATCTTGATGTTGCCCTCGATCATGCCGCGCTCGCGGCACTGGTCCATGTAGATTTGACGCATGTGCGGCAGGGCGACGCAGGCCGCGTGCTGAAGTTGGCCAAGTTCGCGCGCCAGCTTGTAGTGGAAGTTGGCCTGCAGGGCTTTTTCCACTTGGGTGGCCAGGTCGTTCTGCATGGCCAGGCGGCGCTGATCCGGCACGCCCTCGTCGCATTCGACCAGCAGCACGTAGCCCGGTGTGCGGCCACGTGCCTCGTCCAGCGCCAGCAGGGTCACCGGCAGCGCACCCGACAGCAGCAGGCCATCCTGCACCG
>SCUI01000169.1 GCA_004297225.1 Lysobacteraceae bacterium
CCCCGCCGAACCCACGCGGGGCACAGCGGGCGCTCGCGGGCTCCCGCGCCGAGGCACGGATACCGCCGGTGGGGAGTTTCACCCCGCCCTGAGAACGCCGTCGGCCCCACAGGAGCCGACACGAGCATTTTACCGACCGCTGCCAAGGGCCTGCAGCCCAGGGGCGATTTCAGCTGGCGGTGTTCACGGCCGGGCTGGCTTCGATCTGGTGCTGCCGCTTGGCCACGTTGCCCAGCACCAGCGCCCGTCCAGCGAACAGGCCGCCCGCCACCTCCATCTCGAAGCGCTCGGCGTCGCGGCGCCGCACGCGCGCCATCACCTCGTCGGCCTCTTCCGCGCTGGCACCGGTGGCCAGCACCGCTTCGCGGGCCAGCACCATGGCCGACTCGAAGGTCTCGCGCACGTAGACGTCGGCGCCCGCCTTGGCCAGCTCCACCGCGTGCTCGCGATCGTAGGCGCGGATGATGACCTGGGCCTGCGGGCACACGTGCCTGGCGTTTTCGGCGATGCGCGTGGCCGCGGCCTTGTCGTCGATGCACACGAGCACCGCGCAGGCCTCGTGCGCGCCGGCGGCGTGCAGCACCTCTGGGCGGCTGCCGTCACCGTAATAGACCTTGAAGCCGTAGGCTGCCGTGTCGCGGATGACCTGGGTGTCGTGATCGATGATGGTCAGCGACGCACCGCGCGCCAGCACGCCCTGGCTGGCGATCTGTCCCACGCGGCCGAAGCCGATGATGAGCACGTTGGCAGTGTGTTCGCTCACCGCCTCGACCCCGTCCATCGACACGGCAGCGGCTTTGGCAAAGCGCTTGTGCAGCAGCACGGTCAAGGGCGTCAAGGCCATCGACAGCACGACGATGGCCGTCATGTTGGCGTTGACCACCGGGTCGATGACCTTGGCCGCCATGGCCGCGGCGAACAGCACGAAGGCGAACTCGCCGCCTT
>SCUI01000170.1 GCA_004297225.1 Lysobacteraceae bacterium
CGGTGTCGATGCGATGGCGGTGAGGGCATCCCTCCTTTCATGGCGCGGAGACTTCCGCCACCGTCTGATCGGAGTGAGCCTGAGCCGTCGATCGCCACCTGCGTGGAGCACCCGGAACGATCCGAGCCTGGTCCGACGCGGCCGCCCACCGGTGGTGGAAGCGGACCGGTCGAGCCGACGCGGAGACATCCGAGGAGCGTTCCTCACAGATGGACCGATCGGCGAACCGAGCCCGTCCCGAACCAGGGGGCGGAGGCGCCGTGGCGTGCGATGTCGCGCGTTCGAGGCGATGCGCGAAATGGCAGCGTGTATGCGGTTGGTAAGGTGAGCTGCCGCCGGGAAGCCTAGGGAGAAACTCCCGGCGCCGTCACGAGGTGGATCGCGACGATCTACGTCGCGGGAGCCCGTGGCGGTGGACTCCGCCAGCCTCGATCTGAGGCGTTGGCGGCGGCCGGATGGCTCAGGTCCCTTTGGCTGCAGCGTCCGGCCGCCATGAGCAACGCTACCGAGCGCGACGGTTCAGGTCAAGGGAATTTGTGTCAACCTTTGTGTCAACATCGGTGATGAAACCGAACCGACGGGACCACTGCTAAGTTCTCAGCGCCGCGCGCGGCGAAGAAAGGGTTCTAGGACCGGAATGTGGTTGGCATCGGGCTCGAACGCCTCGACTCCATCTGGCTCGAGCAGGCAGAGTCGTCCGAGGACTCGGTCGGGCAGATGCGGATCCGAGGGGAGGTCGATGGTCGAGCGCCGCTCTCCGGTTGCCTCGTGCCAAGTGGCGGCAATCGGATCGGCGACCAGGTCCGGCGCCAGGCCGAGCCAGACCCGAGGCGAATCGCCGGCGGTGAGGTCGAGCCGCGTGAGCAAGGACTGGGCGCGGCGACGAGACTCGACCACGATGCCGAGGTTGGTGGTCACTGCCGGCGCGCGCACCAGCAGCGTCCGATACCGAGCGACCTTCGTTGCCAGTACCCGTG
>SCUI01000171.1 GCA_004297225.1 Lysobacteraceae bacterium
TATTCCTTAAATATTGCATAGCGGTTGTTTATGGCAAATTCCCGGAGCGCGCTGATCTGGGATTTGATCGTTTCTTGCTTTTCTTGTTTTTCGGTACTGACTCTGGCGTAAATGGCGATGTTCATAGCTTCAAGTATGGCACAACCCCCGGACAAGCCAAGAGGAATATTTATTGTAAGTCATTTGATAGCAATAGCTTGAATATCAGATTCAGCCTGTGATTGGCGTCTTCCGTAGGCTCAAATTCCCATTCAATTTCAATATTTTCGTCCATAAGCACCTCCCATATGTGATTACAGGAAAAAATGGGAAGTGTCGAAAATGAAATACTCCGTTAGGCCTCCGTTATGGAACGGAGTGTTTTGAAAATCTAGTATGTAGTTCAGACCTCATCGATACGCCTTTTTAAAAAAAGGGGAGGTGTATCGATGAATTATCCAAAAGGTCTGTTTCAAAGCTGGGAAATCGCAATAGCAAAAAAGTATGTGAGGCAATTCCGGAGCACCTGTCAATGTCTCGGGAGAGATTTTGAAGATGATCTGGTCGATGAATGTTTAAAGCATTGGTTTTCACAAAGGGACACCGTGAAGCCCGAGGAAGAAGAAAAGCGCAGGGCGTACATGGTTACTATTGTCAGAAATTATCTCTGTAACATTGTTGAAGGTCGCCGCACAAAAAAACGCAATGAATATTATCAGGCAGTTTCTTTAAATCAGTTTCTGGAAGAAAATCCCAATTCTTCAATCCTCGCGCAATATCCAACCGATGAAGTTCAGCTTCCCGATCTTAGAGTCAAACTCACCAATATTTTTCAAAGGTTAAATCCTCAACAAAAAAAGGTTTTCCAAGCGCTTCAAGACGGCGATTTATCCGTAACAGCGATTAGCGTTCGTCTTAAGGTGCATCGGGCAACGGTTCATAACGAAATAAAACGAATGAGAGAAATCTTTGAGAGTGAAGGACTTAGGGAATATTTGCCATGAGCGACTTCGACACTTTTTCAGAATTCCTGTAATCACATATGGAGGCACTAATGACAAACGTTTACAAGTTCACATTCAAAAAGGAAGTAAGCCGTGAGTTCATTGAGGAGCAGATCGCTTTTGCCATCCTTTCGGCGGAGTGTACTTTTGGCCAAGCCAAGGTCAGGCTTAACGCCGCTTACTTAGCTTC
>SCUI01000172.1 GCA_004297225.1 Lysobacteraceae bacterium
CTCGCGTGTCCCAGCAATTCCTGCACGACGCGCAGGTCCGCTCCGCCCTCCAACAGATGCGTGGCAAAACTATGACGCAACGTGTGCGGCGTTACGCGGCCACGCACGCCACCCACAAGCGCCGCATGACGGATGACGCGCCACGCGGCCATGCGGCTCAGGCGCCCGCCGCGCACGCTCACAAACAGCGGGCCGCCGTGCTTGAGGGCGGATTTGCCTGAGCCGGGTTTCGTGACGCCCAGGAGAGCGGGCCGCGCCTCATCGACGTACTTGGTCAGCGCCGCGAGCGCCACGTCGCCCACCGGCAGCCGCCGCTCGCGGTCGCCCTTGCCGATGACCCGGACGCTGCCCTCTGACAGCGCGACGTCCTCCAGGTCCAGGTTCAGCGCCTCGCTCACCCGCAGCCCGCAGGCGTAGAGCAGCTCGAGCAGGGCGCGGTCTCTCAGGCCGAGCTGGGTCCCGGCGTCGGGCGCTTCGAGCAGCGACTCGACCTGCGCGACGTCGAGCGTGTCGGGCAGCTGCCTGGCCGCGCGCGGCAGGTCGAGCAGCGACGCGATGTCCTTGTCGATCAGGCCCTCGGCGAAGCAGAAGCGGTAGAACGCCCGGATTGCCGCGGCCTTGCGCCGGTGGCTCGACGGTTTGAGGACGCGCGGCGGCCTCGTGAGCGCGGCGAGATAGTCGATCGCGCCCTGTGCGCCGCTCGCCCAGTTGGCACGCTTGCGCTCCAGGTAGCGCCCGTATCCCTGGAGATCGTTGCCATAGGCGCGCATCGTCGCGTCGGCCAGCCCTCGCTCCACGCGCAGGAACGTCAGGTACGCCTCGATCGCGTCGTCAAGCGGCACGGCGACGGCGCGGCTCACTCGGAGCCCTCTGGGCGATCCCAGGGCGTGATCCAGATCTCCGAGATCAGGCCGTCGGCGAAGTGATAGATGTCAACCCCGTGCTCTGCTTCGCCGCCCAGGGCCGTGCCCGTCGGCGCCACGACGACAGAAGCGTCGTGCACCAGGATCGAGTGCGCTGGAACACGAAAGCCCAGCTCGAAGCCATCCACCAGCCGCTCGTAGAAACCGATAACGGCGTCGCGTCCGGAGTGCGTTCC
>SCUI01000173.1 GCA_004297225.1 Lysobacteraceae bacterium
CTCAACGGCGACACATTGAGCATCACGCTGGCGACACCCGGCGACCCGGCGCGGCCCGCCGCGATCAATCAGGGCGAACTGCAGGTCGTGCTGAAGAAAGCGAAGTAACACCGGACCGGCCAATGGCCGGGTAAGTTACGCTCTTCGCATGCGCCGCGCCGCCGTGATCGTGATTGGGGCTGGCCCCGCGGGGTGCGCCGCGGCCACCGTGTTGGCCGAGGCCGGCCATGACGTGCTGTTGGTGGACCGCCCCGCGGGCTCGCGCCGCGCGCTGGCGGAGTCCATTCCTCCCAGCGCGAAAAGACTCCTCGTTGAACTGGGCATGGACCGCGCGGTGGCAGCCGCGGGCTTTCAACCATGGACTGGCAACAGCGTGTGGTGGGCCGACGCGCCGCCACGTGTTGAGACCTTCACGCCAGACGCCACTGGATATCAAGTGGAACGCAACCGCTTCGACGCCGTCTTGCGCGACGTGGCCATTGCCGCCGGCGCGCAGCGTCTGCCAGGCGTCGTTCGCGATGTCGATCTGCCGTCGGTAACGATTGATGCCAATGGCGAGGTTGCGCAAGTCACTGCGCCGTGGGTGCTGGACTGTTCGGGCCGCGCCGGAGTGATTGCCCGCAAGGGCCTTCGAATGTCTGAACCCTCTCATCGAACGGTGGCGCTGGCCGGGATCTGGCGTGCCACGATGCCGTGGCCACCTGAGAAAGAGGGCCACACGCTCGTGGCGTCGCATGCCGACGGCTGGGCCTGGTCGGTACCGGTGGCGTCAGGCCTGCGTTACGTGACGCTCATGGTGGATCCTGAACGGAGTCACCTGACCCGCGGTGCATCCGCACTGGATCTGTATCGCGCCGAGCTCGATAAAGTCGCGCCGTTTGCGCCGTGGCTTGAACACGCCCTCCTGGAAGATGGTCCGTGGGGCGCCGATGCCTCGTTGTACGGAGCAAGTCAGCATGCCGGCCCCGGGTTTCTCCTGGTGGGCGATGCCGCGGCGTTCATCGATCCCCTCTCGTCCTTCGGCGTGAAGAAAGCCCTGGCGTCAGGCTGGCTCGCCGGAGTGGTGGTCCACACACTGCTGATCGCGCCGGAGATGCAGGCCGCCGCGCTCTCTTTCTTCGAGGCGCGTGAACGAGCGATCGCCTCGAGCTTTCGTCAACAGGCGGCCCGATATGCCGTGGATGCCGGAGAGGGGCATCCGTTCTGGGAGGCGCGTGCGTCGGTTCCAGAAGGAGGCCGGGTCTTCAGACCCGGCGAATTTGCCGGACCTGAAGGTCCGGCCTCCATTGACACCGCGCTCCTCGCCCGGGATCCCGATGTGCTCTCGGCCC
>SCUI01000064.1 GCA_004297225.1 Lysobacteraceae bacterium
GGTGTACGCCAGCGGGGTGGCCGGCCGCAACGGCAATTTGGCCGGGGTAGCCATTGGCCTGGTGTTGACGATGGATATTCTGATGGGCGGGTCGCTGACCGGGGCCAGCATGAACCCGGCGCGCACGTTTGGCCCGGCGCTGGCCACTGGGCATCTCGAATATTGGTGGTTGTATATCGTGGGGCCGGTGGTGGGCGGCGCGGCGGCGGCGTTTCTCTACGACCGTGTGTTTATGCCCATGCCGGAGGCGAAGAACATCCAACCCCAGAGCAAAGGGAAGAAGTAGAGACGTTCTCGAAGGGATGAATCAATCGGGCGGCCATTGGCCGCCCGATTCCTATTTATTCGTATCGCACAAGCGGGCCAGCTTTGTCAAATTAACGGGTTCACGTGGGGCGTGGGAGGCCTTCACGAAGGCTGAAAAGGATACCGGAGGAAACTTGCGCCCCATGTTTCCCGACCCATCGGGACAAACGCCCGTGACTTTGGGACAGGGTGCGTGCTATTGTGACTCTATGAAATCTCAACCCTATAACTCTGGAGGCACCTATGCAAACTAATCACATTACAACCGAAGTTGGATCACCCAAACTTGCCGGATGGGCGGCGCTGGCGCTATTCGTGTTGTGGCTATTTGCCATTATCGTGGCGATTGCTCAATCAAGTGTGTTTCCCGGTGTTAGCGACCAGTTTATCCCGGCCAAAATTCAAGCGAATGTGTTGATGGCAACGCTCAACTGGCTACTACAACTCGCCATTGGCACAGCCATAATTGCTCTGGCGTTACCGCTCAGTTATCACCTCGCAACGCCTTTGAACGTGATGATGCGCTTTGCATTAGTTGTCGGCGTTATCGGGGGCGCATTTCTTGTCGCCGCAGGTGCTGGTGGCCAAGAGAACGTATTTGGAAGCGTCTTTTACTCGCCCGAACGGGCAAGCCAACTTGCAAGCGCGATAGGAACACCGGACCTGACCGTAATCAATGTTGCGAACAATCGAGTCGCTGGCGGGTTTCGGTCAACAGCGGCCTACGCGACGGGATGGGCAATGGTGTTGTGGAGCATCGCCGCGCTGAAGACGAAAAGATTTCCTGCCATCCTAAACTGGATTGGAATTATCGGCGGTATCTTGTTCGCGCTGACGGTCTGGATTGGCCCCATTACGGGCTTTCCTTCTTTTCTCGCTATGCAAGTGTGGCACATCTGGCTTGCCATTATTCTACTTCGCTCAAAGTGACTACTCAGCCATTGGCGGCTGGCGGTTGAAACCGTGCCAACGAACTGCACGAAGTCGGCCTCCGCCGACTCGGCGCCAGCCTGCGGAGACCGGCTTCGTGCTGTCATTGCTGCGACTTCAATTGCCCGGCTGAGTAGTTACGCCGCGCCTAAATAGAGAGGACGTGTACATATGAAAATTGGCATCATCGCCGAAAACCCGCTCGAATGGCTGGTGCTTAAATCCGGCCTCGCGCCCACACCGTTCACCGACACTTATCTCACGTTGATCATCGCCCGCGCTGTCATCGCCGCCACGCGGCTCGGAGTATTTGAATCGCTCGCAAGCGGGCCGCTCACCGCGCCCGAAGTTGCGTCACAATGCCATGCGAACCCCGGCGCCATGCGAACACTGCTCAATACGTTGGTCAGCATGGAATACGTCCGGCTCAAAGGCGAGCGTTACACCCTCAACCCGCGCATTCGCAAATGGGTGTTACAAGACAGCCCATCCACCCTCTACGACATCACGCTCTTTCGTGACGTGAATTGGGATTGGATGTTGCAGTTGGAAGATTTCGTCCGCACTGGCAAGCCGGTGGACATTCACGGCACAATGAACTCGGAAGAATGGGGCATGTACCAGCGTGGCATGCGAAATGTGGCCGCGCTGGGAGTAGGCGAAACGGTGCGGTCAACGCCTGTGCCGCCGGGCGCGCGTGACATGCTGGACATTGGCGGCTCGCATGGGTACTACTCGGTCGCCTTCTGCCGCCGCTACCCGTCTCTGCGCTCGACCATTCTCGATCTGCCCCAAGCCGTCGAACACGCCGCGCCCATTCTGGCGAAAGAGGGCATGGGGGATCGAGTGAAACATCGCGCCGGAAACGCCCTCGCCGACGATCTCGAAGTCGAAGCCTATGATATTATTTTCATGGCGCAAGTCGTGCATCTCTTCGACGACGCGGCCAACCGCGCGCTGACGAAAAAGATCGCCCGCGCCCTCCGCCCCGGCGGCCATTTTGTGATTCAAGACGCCCTCCGCCGAAAATCCTCCACCGAGGGCGGGCAATCCGCCGCTCTGTTGGATTTATTTTTCGCTCTAACGGCCAATGCCGGGCTGTGGTCGTTTGAAGAAATGGCAAGCTGGCAGAGCGAGG
>SCUI01000063.1 GCA_004297225.1 Lysobacteraceae bacterium
GGGCCGCACCACGGCGCGCTGCACCTCGCCCAGGGGGCAGATGCCCACGGTGGACAAGGTGAAGGGCACGCCCACGGCTTCGGCGGCGCGCGCGGCCTGCACCTCGCCACGCCGGGCCATCAGGCCGGCCAGGCCGATGGGAGCGAGGGCCAGGGGCAGGCTGCAGGGCTGGCCGGCCAGCGTGGTGCGGGTGTCCACGCCGTCGACGTCGATCAGCACGCGCTGGCGCAGCGTCACGCGCGCCCAGTCGGCCTCGTTGGCGCGCAGGGTCTGCTCGTCGGTGGCGCCGCCGTCCACGTAGTCGAACAGGAAGCGGGGAAGCCGGGCCTGGGCCCTCAGGCGCAGGTCGGCGGCCGTGGCGGGGAGGTGCAGGGGCATGGGTCGTGGACGCCTTGTTGCGGGGAGCGGTCAGCGCAGATCGGGGGCGCGGTGGGGCGCCGTGGCTGCGTCGGGCGCCGCCACGTACCGCCGCATCACCCACGCGAACAGCAGGCCGCCCACGTACATCAGCACCCCATACAGCGCCCCGGGAATGGCCATGGTGCCATCCTGCAGCACGGTGCTGGCGATCACCAGGGCCAGGGCCGCGTTCTGCACCGCCGTCTCGATGCCCAGCGTGATCGACTGGCTGCGTGACAGGCGTGCCAGCCAGGCCACCGCGAAACCCAGGCTCAGCATGGTCAGGTTCAGGACCAGCGCCAGCGGCGCCAGGGCCGCGAAATGCGCCTGCACCATCGGCCAGTTCCTGACGACGGCCATCACCACGATGAGCACGAACAGGCCCGTGGCGATGCGCGTGGCACGCGGCTCGAACCGCAATGCCCACGCCGTCCAGCGGTGGCGAGCCACCATGCCCAGCGTGACCGGCAAGCCCATCACCAGCGCCACCTGGCCCATCATCAAACCGACGGGCACGTTCACCGCGCGTTCGGTGCCCATGAAGTGCCCCAGCGCCCCGGTGACGATGACCGGCAGCGTGAAGATGGTCAGCAAGCTGGCGATGGCCGTGAAGCCCAGGGCCAGTGCCACGTCGCCGCGCGCCAGGTAGGTCAGCAGGTTGGAGGTCGCGCCCGTGGGGCAGGCCGCCAGGATCATGAAGCCCACGGCGAAGGCCCCGCTCAGGCCCAGCAGCTTGAGCATGCCGAAGCACACCAGCGGCAGCAGCACGAAGTGGCTGAAAACGCCGACCAGCAGGGCCCGCGGCTGCACCAGGATGCGCCGGAAGTCGCCCAGCGTCAGCCCCAGGCCGAGCGAGAACATGATGAAGGCCAGGATCAGCGGCAGCAGCACGCCCGAGACGATGTCACCTTGCACCTTGACTCCTGTGGTGGTTGAACTGGTGTGAACGACGAACGCCTCAGGCGCCCGTCACGATGGAACGCGCGGCCGCCCGCGCCGTGAGGATGCAGCCCGGCAGGAAGGTGCCCTCCAGCGAACGCTTGCCGCTGGCACCGCCCCCGCCGAAGCCGGCCGCTTCGCCCACGCAGTAAAGACCGGGGACGGCGCCCCCATCGGCCC
>SCUI01000008.1 GCA_004297225.1 Lysobacteraceae bacterium
CTTCTACAACCACCAGCGGCTCCATTCTTCGCTGGGATATGTCCCGCCGATCACGTTCGAACAGCAATGCGCCTAACTGTTGGGTGTCCACTTATTCGCAGGAAGTCCCACCCGCTTCGCGGGTCGGCTTAATTCAGGCGTTAGGCCACTCTGGAGGATTGCCACCCTTGCAGATCTCTGCATACCTTCGTAATGGTCCTGGGGGTCATGAGCTCACCGTTTCGAGCGACGGGACTTTTCGGCCCTTGGTGATTTCCGCCAAGGCGTCTGGTCAAGGCAGCTCCATCAACGGCGGGGAGCTCTTGATGGCCGCGCTTGCCACCTGCTACTGCAATGATTTGTACCGGGAGGCTGCCCGGCTGGGTGTGTCCATTACAGGCTGCGAGGTGCGGGCTCAGGGCCAGTTCAATGGCATTGGCCTCGCCGCCCAGGACGTGACGTATTCGGCCAAGGTAGATTCGCCTGCACCTGCTCAACAGGTCGAGGCATTGCTCTCTGAGACGGACCGGCTTGCCGAGGTCCACAACTCGCTAAGGGCGGGTTGCACAGTTAGCCGGGTCGCGTGGCATGGGACCGCGGCTTGACTTGGGCGTTAGACGCGCATGAGACAATTCGGAACCCGATGACATGAGCCGAATCCTCTACTCCGGCACGAAGAACGCATCAAGCTGGGCGTTCAGGGCTTGGCTGGCCCTCAAGGAGCAAGGCATTGAGTTCCAGGAGCGTGTCGTTGATATCCGCAGACCGCAGCGTTTCGATAACCTCGCGCGTGTGGCCGAGTTTTCACCGCCGGGGGCCGTGCCAGTGCTCGTCGATGGCGACGCAGTCATCTACGATTCGCTTGCCATCATGGAGTACGCCAACGATCTCGGTGGCGGCTCCCTTCTTCCTGCGGATATGAAATTGCGGGCCCAGGCTCGCTCGTTGGTGGCTTGGCAACATTCAGGCCTTTCCAATCTTTGCCCACGACTCTCATTTGAAAGCTCCTTCTATCCCGATCGGCGCGCCATGAGCCCTGGGGAGGCCGCAGATACAAAACGGCTATTCGACGTATTGGAGACGACGCTATTGCGCAGCGGCGGCCCTTTCCTTGTTGGAGACCTATCACTCGCCGATTTGGCGTTTGTCCCGACCTTGATACGAATCATGTCCCATGCGCCAAACGCGGACGAGTGGCCGTTGACGGAAGCGTGGTACAAGCTGCTCATGTCCAGGGCTACCGTGCAGGAGTGGATGGAAGAGGCATCGAGGCTTCCGCCAGTATTACTGGACGACTACAGGGTGTAGTTCAATGCTTTTCGCTCCAACAATTCACAACACGCGGAGATTCGCATGGCGCCGCAAACCAAGCGACAGCAATTCCTCGGGCTCCTCGGATGGTTCGTCCTGAGCTTTACGGCTTCCGCCATTGGGGCAGTGGCATCGGTGCAGGCCGGCGCCTTTTACGGCCAGCTGGCGCAACCTTCATGGGCCCCGCCCTCTTCTGTCTTCGGGCCCGTCTGGACCGTTCTTTACGCCCTGATGGCTATCGCCGCCTGGCTGGTATGGCGCCGCGGGGGTGTGCGCGCGAACCGAAACGCGCTCTCTTTGTTCTTGCTCCAGCTCGCGCTCAACGCGCTTTGGAGCTGGCTCTTCTTCGCGTGGCACCTGGGTGGGTTGGCGTTCGCCGAGATCGTGGTGCTTTGGGTTCTGATTGTCGCCACCCTGGTTTCCTTCTGGCGCGTGCGGCCGTTGGCGGGAGCCTTGCTCATTCCGTACTTGTTGTGGGTGAGCTTTGCGGTGGCGCTCAACTATTCGGTTTGGCAGCTCAATCCGCAGCTTCTGGGCTCGGCTTGACCACGTAGGGAGGTGCGGCTCGTGATCAGATTGGTCGTGATCGTCAAATACCGCGCGCTCCCGGGGCAACAGGAGGCCGCCAGGCGAGAAATTGCCGCGTTGATCGCAACGGTCCAGTCCTCGGAGCCCGAGTGCGGGGGCATCACGATGCTCCAGGACGCGGCCGATCCAGCCGGGTTCACCCTGATCGAGGATTGGCCGAGCCAGGAAATCTTCCTGGGGCCGCACATGCAACAGCCTCACATCCAGGCCTTCATCCAGGCCGCCTCCGGATTCCTTGCCGGACCACCCGATATCTCCTTCTGGCACCCCGTCGGCGGCGCCTGACAATGCTCCGCGGATGCTATTGCCCGGAAGCCTGCCAAGCCCTGCAGCCGCAGGTTCCTGCCTTGTAACGCCCAGGAGTAACCATGGCCACCTGGATCGCAACCGCGATACCGCTCATCCCCGAAGTCATCCGCCTGACCACGCCCTACTTCAGCAGGAAGCCGCAGGACAAGTCGCTGGACCTGCCCGCCTCGGTCGCCGAGCTGCAGGATGCGTCGCGCACCAACGCGGATGCGATCACCCGCAATGCCGAGGCGCTTTCGGTGTTCGCGGAAAACACGCAGAAGTACATCGAGGCGCTGCAGACCGGCGCCGTGGTGCTGCGTCGCGAACTGGCCGTGGCCAGGACGGTGGCGATCGTCGCCGCCACCATGGCTGCATTGGCCTTCGCCCTGGCCGCGTACGCGCTATCCAGCTGACGCCCGATGCGGCTGTGGTCCCTGCATCCGAAGTACCTGGATCCACAAGGACTCGTCGCCCTGTGGCGGGAAGGGTTGCTGGCCAGGGCAGTCCTGCGCGGCGAGACCCGGGGTTACACGCGACATCCGCAACTGGAGCGGTTCGCGGCCCATGAACATCCGCGCCTGGCGATCAATGCCTACCTGGCGGCGGTGCACGCCGAGGCCGTGAGTCGCGGCTATGCGTTCGACCGGTCCAAGCTGGGCCCGGTGCGCGAAGTCGCGCCGATCACGGTCGGAACCGGACAGCTGGCGCTGGAATGGCGGCACCTCCAGCAAAAGCTCGCCGCGCGCAGTCCACTGCTCCACGCACGCTGGTCCGGGCTCGCCAGCCCCGATTGCCATCCGCTGTTCGAGCCCGGGCCGGGGCCGGTGGCATCATGGGAGCGCGCAGATCAAGGAATCCCCTGAGGGCTGGATCACATGCCGCTGGTCGCCGTCGCCTCACCCACCTCCGAACCCGAGCGGGCCGCCATGGTCAGCCTGCTCGACGCCAACGACATCCCGTGCCTGGTGCGGGGCGGCAACTTCGCGACCCTGCTGCCGGGCCTGCGCATCGGCACCTCGGGCACGGCGACGCTGATGGTTCCCGAGTCCCTGGCCGCCCGGGCCCGGGAACTGCTGGCGGTGTTCGCCGAACCGGCGGGGCCGGATGAACCCGACGGCTGACATCGACTTTTTTTCATAAAGTACTTGACGCGACCGAAATCGTGGCGTCATGCTCCGCCCCATGAGCCGACTCCGCGACCACGCACTTCTCGCCGCCCTGTTGCTGGGCCTGCTGGCCGACCTGCTGCTGCGCGCCGAGGGACGCCCGGGCCTGAACGCCTTCCTGATGGCGATCGCCGGCGCGACGACGCTGTGGCTGCTGGGTCGGATCCGCGCCCAACCCGTCTCCGCCGAGAGCCGCTGGCTGGTCCTGGGGGCCGTGGGTTTCGCCGCGCTGTTGATGCTGCGCGACGCCGAGGCCCTGGCCGTGTTCGACCTCCTGGCGATCATCGTCCTGCTCGGGCTGGCCGCCGGTCGTGGCGCGCTCCAGTGGGCGCGGCAGGCCGAGGTGCAACCCCTGTTCGCCGCGGCGGCGCGGGTGGCGGCACTGATCGCACTGGGACCCCTGGGCTGGAGCTTCGGCAGTGCCAAATCCGTGCCTGGAGGAACTCCAGGTGCGCGCGGAACCTGGCGCAGCCGCAGCGGCACGCTGGTGCGCGGCGTGGCCATGGCGCTGCCGGCCCTGCTGGTGCTGGTCGCCCTGCTTTCCGCGGCCGACCCGGTCTTCGCCGGCCTGCTGCAGCGTCTCGTTTCCTTCGGCCTGGAGCCCTTGCTCGAACACCTGGGCTTCGCCGCGCTGATGGCGTGGTTCGCGAGCGGCTACCTGCGCGCGGCGCTGGTGCCGGATCCTGCGATCGATTCGCTACGCCTGCCCCGTCCGGCGCTGTCCCCGGCCGAGCCGGCGATCGCGCTGTCGCTGCTCGCGCTGCTGTTCCTGGCCTTCCTCGCGGTGCAGGCGCGCTATCTGTTCGGCGGCGCGGACGTGGTCGCGCTGACCGACGGCCTGGGTTATGCCGAGTACGCTCGGCGCGGATTCTTCGAACTGGTCGCCGCGATCGCCTTCGTCGTGCCGTTGCTGCTGCTCGCGGACTGGGCCGCGGCCGATGGCGACAGCCGCGCGCGCCGCATGCTGCGCGCGGTCTCGCTGTTGCTGGTCGCCCTGCTCGCCGGCGTCATGGTCTCGGCCGTGTTCCGCATGCACCTCTACCAGCAGGCCTACGGGCTGACCGAGGCGCGCGTGTACGTGTGCACGATCCTGCTGTGGCTCGCCGGGGTGCTGGCATGGCTGGCCGCGACCGTGTTGCGCGGCAGGCGCCGCGAGTTCGCATTCGGCGCCATCGTCGGTGGACTGGCCTGCCTGGCAGGGCTGCACGTGCTGAATCCGGAAGCGCTGGTGGCGCGGGTGAACCTGTCGCGCGCCGCGGCCGGCCTCGAGTACGACGGCGCCTACCTGCGTACGCTCGGCGCCGATGCGGTGCCGGCGCTGCTGGCGGCGCGCGCAAACCTGCCGCCCGGCGAGCGTTCCCGGATCGAGGCCGCTTTGCGCGCACGGTGGTCGGGCGAGCGGCCTGGTGGCTGGCGCACCTGGAATCTCGCCGACGCCCGTGCACGCGCGCTGGTGGCACGCTCGCTGGAGGGCGATGGCCGATAGCGGCACAAAAAAGCCCCGCCGTTGCGGCGGGGCCTGGAAGCATTCGGTTGGGGTCGTTCAGGCGGTGACGGGCTGCACACCCGCGGCCTGGGCGCCCTTCGGGCCCTGCTGGACCTCGTAGCTGACACGCTGGCCTTCCTGCAGGCTGCGAAAGCCCTTCGAGCTGATCGCCGAATAGTGCACGAACACGTCGGCGCTGCCATCCTCGGGTGCGATGAAGCCGAAACCCTTGGCGTCGTTGAACCACTTCACGGTGCCGTACTGCATAGCGTTGCTGACCTCGTCCAGGGTGGTATGCGTGCGCAGGCGCGTGGGGCTGCCGGCGCACGAGCCCGAGTATGCAAAGCCGGCGGGCGGCTTGCAATCACCCCGCCAGCAGGGCGGACAGCACCCGCGAGACCCCGGCGGTGGCCAGGCGGACGTTGGCCAGCACGTCGTCCAGGGTGATCACCTCGTCCGGATCCGGACCGGCCCCGGCCGCCCAGTTGGCGACGATGGCGAGGCAGGCGTAATCGATTCCCAGTTCGCGGGCGAGGCCGGCCTCGGGCATGCCGGTCATGCCGACCAGGTCGCAACCGTCGCGGCGCATGCGGGCGATCTCGGCGCGGGTCTCCAGCCGTGGCCCCTGGGTGGCGCCGTAGCAGCCGCCGTCGACCATCGGGACGCCGGCCGTGGCGGCGGCCGCTAGGACCTCGCGGCGCAGGGTCGCCGTATAGGGTTCGCCGAAGTCGACGTGCAGGACCTCGCTGCCGGGTTCTTCGCACAGGGTGGAGACGCGACCCCAGGTGTAGTCGATCAGCTGGTCCGGGCAGCCGAGCACACCCGGTCCCCAGGCCGGAGTGATGCCGCCGACCGTGTTGAGCGCCAGCACCCGGCGGGCGCCCGCCTGGCGCAGCGCGACGAGGTTGGCGCGGTAGTTGATCCGGTGCGGAGGCACGCCATGGCCTTCGCCGTGGCGGGCGAGGAAGGCGACGCGCTCCCCCGCCAGCGTTCCCACGCGCACGGGACCGCTCGGCGCGCCATAGGGTGTCGTGGCGTCGATGGATTCGACGTCGGCCAGCTCGGCCAGCGCGTAGACGCCGGTGCCGCCGATCACCGCCAGCACGGGATCGCGCCGGCTCATGGCAGCGCGTAGATCGCTGGCAGGTTTCGCCCCTGCTCGTGGAAGTCCATGCCGTAACCGAACACGTAACGGTCCGGCACCTCGAGCCCGACGTAGTCCGCGCAAAGGCCTTCCACGCAGCGGTCGTGCCGCTTGACCACCATCGCGGCGATGCGTACCTCGGCCGCGCCCTCGCCCCGGCACCAGTCGCGGACGGCGGCAAGCGTGTGCCCTTCGTCGACGATGTCGTCGACCAGCAGCACGCGGCGGCCGCGCAACGGCGTGGCCGGCCGGTGCTTCCACGCCAGTTCGCCGCCGGACTGCGCGCCGCGGTAGCGGGTGGCGTGCAGGTAATCGAATTCCAGGTCGAGCCCGCGCGCGCCGATTTCCAGCGCCAGTTGCGCGGCAAACGGCAGGCCGCCGTGCATCACCGTGAGGAACACCGGGCGGTGCGCGGCGTCCGGAACTCCACCGGCGCTGTAGTCCGCGGCGATGCGCTCGGCCATCGGCGCGATGGCGGCTTCGATGGTGGCGCGATCATGGACCAGGTCGGCCGCCGCCATCGCCTGCGCCAGTTCCGGTGGCGTGCTCATGCCACGCCACTTTCCAGGCGTTGGCGGGCGGCGCCGTACTCGGCGCTGGCCAGCAAGCCGTCCCAGCCCATCGGGCCGCGGCCAATCAGGCTGATGAGCGCGGCGGTGTTGAGCGCTCGGCCTTCGACCGCGGCCAGCGAATCGGGCACCAGGTCCGGATGGCAGACCAGGACCACGTCGCAACCGGCGTCCAGGTGCGCGTCGATGCGCGCCTTGACGCCACCGGCGGAGAACGCCGCGGCCATGCCGATGTCGTCGGAGAAGACGACGCCACGAAAGCCCATCTCGTCGCGCAGGATCTCCCGGATCCAGCGCGCGGAATAACCCGCGGGTTCCGGCGCGACCTGCGGATAGACCACGTGCGCCATCATCACCGCGTCCGCCTTCGCCTCGATGCCGGCGGCGAACGGGACCAGGTCGAGCGCGCGCAGTTCCTCGAGCGGACGATCGTCGACGGCGGTGTCGTAGTGCGTGTCCTCGAGCACCGAGCCATGGCCGGGGAAGTGCTTGAGCGTGGCGGCCATGCCGGCGGCGTGCATGCCGCGGACGTAGGCGCGGGTGAACTCGGCGACGACCTGCGGATCCGGCGAGAACGCGCGGTCGCCGATGGCGCGGTTGCCGCGGCCCAGGTCCACCACCGGCGCGAAGCTCAGGTCCACGCCGCTGGCGCGCACTTCGCTGGCCATCAGCCAGGCGTGGCGCTCGGCCAGATCGATCGCCGCGGCCGGGTCGGTGGCATGCAGGCGGCCGAAGCCGTCCAGCGAGGGCAACGCGCTGTAGCCGTCGCGGAAGCGCTGCACGCGGCCGCCTTCCTGGTCGACGCAGACCAGCTGCGGGCGCGGAGCGGCTTCGCGGATCGCCTGCGAGAGCTCGGCGACCTGCGCCTTCGAGGCGAAGTTGCGCGCGAACAGGATCACGCCGGCGCAGGCGTCGTGTTGCAGCCAGTCCCGTTCCCGGGGGGTGAGTTGATGGCCGGATATGCCGATTACTAGCATCTGGAGGGTCCTGTCGCGGCTTGAGCCGCTCCCACAAGGTGGCTTTGCTCAGCGGGTGAAGAGCGCGATCGATTCTACGTGCGCAGTATGCGGGAACATGTCCATGACGCCGGCGGCCTGCAGGGTCCAGCCGCGTTCCTTGACCAGGTAGCCGGCGTCGCGGGCCAGCGAGCCGGGGTGGCAGCTGACGTAGACGATGCGACCGATGCCCTCCAGCGGCAGCTGCTTGAGCACCTCGATCGCGCCCGAACGCGGCGGATCCAGCAGCAGCCGGCTGAAACCGGCGCGCATCCACGGTTCGCCGCGCAGGTCCCTGGCCAGGTCGGCGGCGTGGACGCTGGCGTTGGCGAGGCCGTTGAGCGCGGCGTTGCCACGCGCGCGCCGCACCAGGCCAGCGTCGCCTTCCACGCCCACCACCTCGCCGGCAACGCGCGCCAGCGGCAGGGTGAAGTTGCCCAGGCCGCAGAACAGGTCGAGCACGCGGTCGCCGGGACCCACCTCGAGCAGTTCGATCGCGCGCGCGATCATGCGGCCGTTGAGCCCGGCGTTGACCTGGATGAAATCCAGCGGCTCGAAGCGCAGGGTGATGTCCCACTGCGGCAGGCGGAAGGCGAGTCGCGGCTCCGCCGGCCACAGCGCCTGCACCGAGTCGACGCCGCCCGGTTGCAGGAAGATCGCGAAGCGGTGCTCGCGGCCGAAGGCGAGCAGGCGTTCGCGGTCGGCATCGGAAAGCGGCTGCAGGTGCCGGAACACCAGGGCGACGCCGTCGAACTCGTCGGTGGCGTCGCCGGCGATGAATTCGATCTGCGGGATGTCGCGGCGCGCGTCCATCGAATCGACCAGCGCCGACAGCGCACCGATGCGCCCGCCGATCGCCGGCAGCACCGCATGGCATTCGGAAATGTCGGCGACGAAACGCGGATCCTGTTCGCGGAAGCCGACCAGGGTCTTGCCCTTCTTCTCCACGCGCCGCACCGAGAAGCGACCCTTGCGGCGGTAGCCCCAGGCGCTGTCGACGAGCGGATCGAGCACCATGTTCGCGGCAACGTGGCCGATGCGCTCCAGGTTCTCCAGCAGCACGCGCTGCTTGGCGTGGATCTGCCTGGCCTCGTCCATGTGCTGCAACGCGCAACCGCCGCAGGTGCCGAAATGCGCGCAACGCGGATCCACCCGGTCGGGCGAGGCCTGCAACACCTCCAGCACCCGCGCCTCGTCGAAGCTGCGCTGGCGGCCGGTCTGCTGCACGCGCACGCGTTCGCCCGGCAGGCCGCCGGCGACGAACACCGCCTTGCCCGGCGACGCACCCGTATCCGGCCGGCGGGCGACGCCGCGGCCGTCGTGGCTCAGGTCGGTGATCTCGAGGTCGAACGGGGTCTGGTCTATGCGCGCCAAATCGAATTCCGGTTAGCCGACCATGGGTCGGCTCTACTTCTGCTTCCAGGCCCCGCTGGTGTCCTGGTACCACCAGCCGGAACGGGCGCTTTCGATCCACTGCGCGGCGAACACGCGGCGGATCTGCGACTCCCATTCCGGATGGCCGTTGGCGACGGCAATCTCGCGGTAGACCGCCTTGCGGTCGCGGTTGTCGTCGGCCACCGCGTTGTTGACCACCACGCGGTCCTTCAGCTGCAACTTGGCCGCGTCGCGCACCACCACCATGCCGTCGTTGGTGAAGCCCAGCGCGCCGGAGTCGAAGGCCGGGCGGAGGATCGAATTGAAACGGGCTTCCATCCGCGACTGGATCGCCTGGATGGCCGGCGTGCGGATGTTGATGTCCGGTTGCGATTGCGCATGGGCGCTGCCGATGCCGACCAGCATCCACGGGTCGAAGGCGGGGCCGTGCGACCTGGGCTGCACGAAGGCCATGCCGCCGTCGTCGCCGGCCGGCGGGTTCTCGTCGATCACCTTCTCGACGAATTCGCGCGCGGCTTCCTTGGCCTCGGCGGCCGGGAAGTACACGTTGATGGTCACGCAGGCCGTCAGCACCAGCGCGCCGATGATGGGCAGTCCGAACCGGGATTTCATGCTTGCTCTCCTTGACGCAGCGGGGGTCATTGTACGACCGGCTTGATGTTGCCCTTGCCGATCTCTGCAACGCGTTCCAGCAGGACCGGCCAGTCCACCAGCCGGTTGTATCCGACGACGCTCAGGTTCGGGATGCCGGCGCCACGGACGATGGTAAATCCGGGGCCTGAACCGGGGCTGGCGGGCGGCGCCACGTCCAGTCCGCCCATCAGGCAGACCGTGTTGCGCAGCTCGCACGAGATGCCGATCTCGCGATAGCCGAAGTCGTCGAAAAAGGCCAGCAGCCTGCCCTGCAGGCTGTTGACGAAGGAGGCGTCGCCGACGCTGGAAATGTTCTGGACGGCCCGCTGGCTGATGCGCTGGCGGACCCCGTCGCGGCGGGCGGCGGCCCGGTCGGTGTGCAGCTCGGCATCGAAGGCGGTCGCCGTCCAGTCGACCAGGCGCAGGCCGTCGACACGGCCGTCGAGCTTGCCGCTGATGCTGCCGAAATCGAACACGCCGGTGAGCGAGTACATGTCGATGTCGTCCAGCACCAGGTCCGCGCTGAGCGAGGGGGCGACGCCGAACGGTCGCTCCAGCGCCAGCTGCGAGACTTCCACCGTGCCGCCGAACAGCTGCATGCCCAGGCCGCCATCGAACACCAGGCGGCCGTCCTCGTAGCGCGCGCTGGGGATGTCGCCGCTGAGTTCGCCGGTGAACTCGGGCAGGTCCAGCGCCTTGGCGATCATGCCGATGTCGAGGCGGTCCAGGCCGAGGCTGAATTCCAGGCGCATCGGCGCGCCCGCCCTGGGTGGGCGGAATTCCAGGCCATCGAAGCGGATGCTGCCGCCGAAGGCGTCGAAGGCGACGGCTTCGCGCAGGTGCAGTTCGCCGTTGCCGCTGGCGAGCGGCAGGCTGGCGGCTTCGAAATCCAGGCCGTACACCTGGCCGCCACCCCAGCGCAGGTCGCTGGTCACGACCGCGCCGGCGGAAAGGCGCGGATGCCCGGCAAGGTCGTCGAAACGGAAGCGTCCCTTGGCGTCCACCAGGTCGATGTCGTGCAGGAGCGCGTCGGCCGATTGCAGGGCGCCATCGGCGACGTGCAGCGAGGCCTCCAGCGCGCCACTCATCTCCATGTCGGCCAGCCCCGCGAGGCCGAGCCAGCCGGACAGGTAGCGATCGCGCAGGGGCGCGACGTCCTCGCTGCGCAGGTCCACCTGCAACGACTGCAGGCTGGCGCCCGGGCCGATGCCGGCACTGCCGGTGGCGACCAGCACGTCGCCGTCGCGCCAGGCGAAACGCGGCAGGCGCCAGCCCTCGCCTGCGCTTTCCCCCTCCACTTCGAGCGTCACCGGGGATTCGGGCAAGGCTACGTAGGTGTTGCCGGCAAGGAATTCGCCGCCACGCAAGCGGCCGCTCACGTCGAAGCTGGAATTGCCGCCGCCGGTGCGGAAGCCGATGTCGAAATGGCCGTCGATGCCCTGCGCCGCGACGCTGGCGTCGGGCGTGTCGAGCGCGGCGTCGGCCACGTCGAGCCCGCCCTCGACCTGCAACGGTGCGTTGTCGGGTGCGCGGATGCGCAACCCGCCATCGAGCCGGCCGCCCTGCAGCTGGCCGTCGGGCCAGGCCTGGGCGAGCAGGGCTTGCGCCCATGCCAGCGGCACGCGGGTGAGGTCGATGCTGGTCAGTTCTGGAGTGGCGGCGTCGCGGCGCAGGTCGATGCGGGCCGCGCCGCGCGCGAGTTGCGCACGGGTGTGTTCGCTGCCCAGGTCGACGGCGAGGCGGAACGCGGGACCACCGCCGCTGCGCAGTTCGCCGTCGCATTGCCAGCGGTCGGCCTGCAGCCGACGCAACGGGCAGGACCAGCGCAGGTTGCGGTAGTGGTAGCCGAGGTCGACGGCGTCCACGCGTCCGGCGTCGAGCAGCAGCTGGCCGCTCGATGCGCCCGGCACCCAATGCAGGCGCACGCGCACGTCCTGCAGGGTGGCAACCGCGGTCTCCACCCGGTCGATGCGCGCGGTCGCCGTGCGCGGCTGCGCCTGCGCGCTGCCGGTAGCGCCAGGCCCCGCCAGCAGGCACGCGGCTAGGATCGCGCCAGCGACCAGCGGGCGGTTCCAGGGCTTGCGACTCGGCGGCAGGGCCAGCATGGAGGCGAGCATACCGGGAGCATGAATGCGCGCACGATGAAATCCGGCCGGCCACGGATCCTGCTGGCCGAGGACGATACAGTCAGCCGTGCCTTCCTGGCCGAGGCAATGGGCGGGATCGCCGAGGTCACGGCGGTCGATGGTGCCGGCGGCGCGCTCGAGGCCGCGCGGCAGGGGCCCGGGTTCGCGTTGTGGCTGCTCGATGCGCACCTGCCCGACGGCGACGGCGTCGCCCTGTTGCGGGCGTTGCGGAAGCACGCGCCCGCGACGCCGGCGCTGGCGCATACCGCCGACCCCGATCCGGCGGTGGCAGGCGTGTTGCGCGCTGCCGGCTTCCGCGACGTGCTGCTGAAACCGATCGCGATCCCGGCGCTGCGCGAGGCGATCCGGGGCGCGCTGGGCCAGCCACCGCCGCGCAGCGTGGCCGAGGCGGCCGCGCCACCGTGGCAACCACGCTTGCAGCGGATGTTCATCGCGGAACTGCCGGGCCAGCGCGACGCCCTGTGTGCCGCGATCGGGCGTGGCGAATGCGAAACCGCGCAGTCGCTGCTGCATCGGCTTCGCGGTGCCTGCGCCACCGTGGGCGCGATCGAGCTCGATGCCGCGGTGCGCGCGTTGCAGGCCTCGCCGGGATCCGCGTCAGCCTGGCTCGCCTTCGACCGCGCCGTCGCCGCCGCGCTGCGCGTGGAGGATGCGGCCGAGGTCGGACAACAGGTCCCATGACTTCAGCGGCCGGCCGCCGAGCTGGTGCGCGAGCACCGGGCGCAGCGCGCGTCGCAGGCCGGCCAGGTCGTCGGGTCCGGGCGGCGCCTCGCGCGCGGCCAGCGCGAGCAGCGCGCTGCCGGTGGCGGCGTGGCTGCGTTCGCCCTGGCCGCGATCGCTCAGCAGCCGGCGCGGGCCGTGCTCCGGATCGATCCGGTAGCGCGCCGCCGGATCGATCGGCTCGCCGTCGCCGTCGCTGCTGAATTGGAAACCGACGCCGAGCGCCTCGAGCAGGTCGGCCTCGAACCGGCGCAGGGTCCAGGCCAGCGGTTCGCGCGCGCGCAGGCGTTCGCGCACCACCGCGTAGGCCTCGAACAACTCGGGCTGCGGATCGCCGCGCGGGGCCAGGCGCAGCACCAGTTCGTTGAGGTAGAACGCGGCCAGCGTGGCTTCGCCATCGAGCAGCGGGGCGGCATCGAGCGCTTCGGCGTGGCGCAGTTGCGCCAGTTCGCCGCGTTGGGCGGCGTCCAGGCGGACCAGTTGCAGCGGTTGCAGGGCGGCGCGCAGGACGTGCTTCTTCGGGCCCTGGACGCCGCGCGCGAGCAGGCCGATGCGGCCGTGGCCGGCGGTCAACGCTTCGACCAGCAGGCTGGTTTCGCGCCAGGGCCGCACGTGCAACACGAACGCCGGTTCGCCGGTGATCCTCATGCTCCGATTGTCACCCTCCACGGCTCCGGGTGGGCCAGCCCTTTGGGCGAAATCAAGGAGGAGGCAGCCGCCGCCAGGCGGATGCCGGGGGACATTCGCCCAAAGGGCTGGCCCACCCGGCAAGGAACGCCGCCTGAAGCGATCGCGTCAGTCGTGATAGCCCAACGTGCGCAGGGCGGCTTCGTCGTCGGACCAGCCGGCGCGGACGCGGACGAAGGTCTCGAGGAAGACCTTGGCGCCGAACAGGCGCTCCATCTGCTCGCGCGCGCGGGTACCGATCTCGCGCAGGCGCGTGCCGCCCTTGCCGATCACGATCGCCTTCTGGCCATCGCGCTCGACCCAGATGACCGCGCCGATCCGGTACATCGGACCATGCCGGCCAACTTCCTCGGCGAAGGTTTCCACTTCCACGGTGGTGGCGTAGGGCAGCTCGGCGCCGAGCTGGCGCATCAGCTGCTCGCGCAGCAGTTCGCCGGCGAGGAAGCGCTGGCTCTTGTCGGTGATCTCGTCCTCGCCATACAGCGGTGGCTGCTCGGGCAGCAGCGCGAGCAACGACTGCACCAGCGGTTCCAGACCCTTGCGTTTCAGTGCCGAGACCGGATGCACCGCGGCGAAGCTGCGGCCCTCGTTGGCCTGCGCCAGGAACGGCAACAACGCGGCCTTGTCCTTGAACTTGTCGACCTGGTTCACCACCAGCACCACCGGCACGCCGGCCTCGCGCAAGGCGTCGTAGGCCAGCGTGTCCTCCTCGTCCCAGCGTCCGGCCTCGACCACCAGCAACGCGGCATCCACGCCTTCCAGCGCGCCGCGCGCGGCACGGTTCATCCAGCGATGCATCGCCGAGGCCGAGGCCTTGCCCTGCTCGCGATGGATGCCCGGGGTGTCGACCAGCAGCAGCTGGCCTTCCGGGAAGGTGGCGATGCCGAGCAGGCGGTGGCGCGTCGTCTGCGGGCGGTTGGAGGTGATGCTGACCTTGGCCCCGACCAGGGCATTGACCAGGGTGGACTTGCCGACGTTGGGGCGGCCGATGACGGCGACGGTGCCGGCGTGGTGGGGGGTGGAAGTCATGCGGGGAGCATACCGAGGACGGCCTCGGCGGCGCGTTGTTCGGCCGCGCGGCGGGAGCCGGCGTCGCCTTCGGCGGCCAGCGGCGGTTCGGCCAGGGTGCAGGCGACGTGGAAGGTCTTGTCGTGCTCGTCGCCGGTTTCCGAGAGCAGCGTGTACGTCGGCAGCGGCAGTTGCCGCGCCTGCAGCCACTCCTGCAGACGGGTCTTGGCATCCTTGCCGACCTGGTGCAGCGGCGGCAACGCCGACAGCAGCGGCTCGTACAACGCCAGCACCGCATGGCGACAGACGTCGAAGCCGGCGTCGAGGTAGATCGCCGCGATCAACGCCTCGACGGCGTCGGCGAGGATCGAATCGCGACGATGGCCGCCGGATTTCATTTCGCCCGGGCCAAGGATCAACAGCGCGCCCAGCTCCAGCCGGCGGGCGATGCCGGCAAGGGTGGATTCGCGCACCAGTTCGGCACGCGCGCGGGTCATCGCGCCTTCGTCGGCCTTGGGCCAGCGCGCGTACAACTGCTCGGCGATCGCCAGGTTCAGCAGCGCGTCGCCGAGGAACTCCAGCCGCTCGTTGTGCGGGCTACCTGCGCTGCGATGGGTGAACGCCTGCCGCAACAGCGCGGCGTCGGCGAAGCGGTGCCCCGCGAAGCTGTCGCGCGGCCCCTCGCCCACTCAGTCCGGGCCCCGGTTGCTGAGCTGCTCGGAGGCGGCGAACTTGCCGACCACGTCGAGGTTGCCCATCAGCGGCTTGCGCACCTCGTAGTTGACGCTCATGTTCCAGCCGCCGTCGACGCGCTCGATCTTGACGTTTTCGGCCTTCACGTTCTCGGCGTAGCTGATGTAGAGGCGGCGGAAGAACAGGTCCTGGATCTTGGCCGGGTCGCGGTTGGCGATGCCGGGCTCCTGCTGCAGGCCCTTGAGCGCCTGCTTGACCGCGTAGTACTCCGAGTACATCGGCACCAGCTTCATCGCGACGTAGGCGAAGAAGCCCACCAGCGCCAGCACGATGATGAAGCCGATGAGGGTGATGCCGCCTTGCGTGCGCTTCATTGTCGTTCCCCTTCCCCGAGGTGTTGGCTATGGAATGCGCTTGCCGATGCGATCGAAGCCGACGCCGCCGTCCCAGTGCATCCACACCAGGAACGCCTTGCCGCGCAGGTTCTCCTCCGGCAGGAAGTGCATGCCTTCCGGCCAGAACCGGCTGTCCTCGCTATTATCACGATTGTCGCCCATGACGAAATAGTGGCCTTCGGGGACCACCCACTCGCCTTCGCCCTGGATGAAGAACGGCACGTCGTCGCGCTCCAGCACCTGGTGCGGGCGCCCGGGGAGCTGTTCGACCAGCAACTGCGCGCCGGTGGCGTCGCTCCCCTGCCCCTTGCCGACATAGCGGCCGCGCGACTGGTACTGCAGCGGCTGCCCGTTCAGGTAAACGGTGTTGTCGCGATAGCCCACGGTGTCGCCGGGCAGGCCGATGACGCGCTTGATCCAGTCCTGCTCCGGGTGCATCGGCGGGTGGAACACGACCACGTCGCCGCGCCCGGGCTCGCCGATGTCCACCACCTTGTGGTTGTTGACCGGCAGCCGCAGGCCGTAGGCGAACTTGTTGACCAGGATGAAGTCGCCGACCTGGAGGGTCGGCATCATCGAGCTGGACGGGATGCGGAAGGGTTCGGCGACGAAGCTGCGCAGGCACAACACCACCGCGAGCACCGGGAAGAAGGCGCGCGAGTAGTCGACCAGCATCGGCTCCTTCGGCTCCAGGATGCCGGCGTGCTGTTCGCGGCGCTTGCGCAGCCACAACTTGTCGAGCAGCCAGACCAGGCCGGTGAGGAAGGTGAGCCCGACGAGGGCGATTTCGAACCAGCGCATCAGGAGTCCTTGCTTGTCGTGAGCACGGCCAGGAAGGCTTCCTGCGGGATCTCCACACGGCCGACCTGCTTCATCCGCTTCTTGCCTTCCTTCTGTTTTTCCAGCAGCTTCTTCTTGCGCGTCGCGTCGCCGCCGTAGCACTTGGCGAGCACGTTCTTGCGCAATGCCTTGACCGTGGAACGGGCGATGATCTGCGAGCCGATCGCGGCCTGGATGGCGACGTCGAACATCTGCCGCGGGATCAGCTCGCGCATCTTCTCGGTCAGTTCGCGGCCGCGGCGGTCGGCGTGGGCGCGATGCGTGATCAGGGACAGCGCGTCGACCTTGTCGCCGTTGATCAGCGTGTCCACGCGCACGAACGGACCGGCCTCGAAGCGCACGAAGTGGTAGTCGAGCGAGGCATAGCCGCGCGAGACCGACTTCAGCCGGTCGAAGAAATCGAGCACGACTTCGGCCATCGGCAGCTCGTAGCTCACCTGCACCTGGCTGCCCAGGTAGCTGATGCCGACCTGGCTCCCGCGCTTCTCCTCGCACAGGGTGATGACGTTGCCGACGTAGTCGGGCGGAGTGAGGATGTTGGCGCGGATGATCGGCTCACGGATCTCCTCGACCAGGTTGGCCTGGGGCAGCTTGGCCGGGTTGTCCAGCGGCATGACAGTGCCATCGGTCCTGAGCACCTCGTAGATCACGGTCGGCGCGGTGGTGATCAGGTTGAGGTCGTACTCGCGTTCCAGCCGCTCCTGCACGATCTCCATGTGCAGCATGCCGAGGAAGCCGCAGCGGAAGCCGAAGCCCATCGCCTCGGAGCTTTCCGGCTCGAAGCGCAGCGCGGCGTCGTTGAGCCGCAGTTTTTCCAGCGCCTCGCGCAGGTCCGGGTAGTCCTCGGCGTCCACCGGGAACAGGCCGGCGAACACGCGCGGCTGCATTTCCTGGAAGCCGGGCAGCGCCTTCGGCGCCGGGTCGTTCGCCTGGGTCAGCGTGTCGCCCACCGGCGCGCCATGGACGTCCTTGATGCTGGCGGTGACCCAGCCCACCTCGCCGGCGCCGAGCCTGTCCAGCACCTTGCGCTTGGGGGTGAAGACGCCGACGTTGTCGACCTCGTGGGCACGGCCGGTGGACATCACCAGCAGCTTGTCGCCCTTGCGGATGGTGCCCTGCATCACCCGCACCAGCGAGACCACGCCCAGGTAGTTGTCAAACCAGGAATCGATGATCAGCGCCTGCAGCTTGTCGGTGTCGCGCGGCTGCGGTGGCGGGATGCGCTCGACGATCGCCTCCAGCACCGCCTCGACGTTGAGGCCGGTCTTGGCGCTGATCGCCACGGCGTCGGCGGCGTCGATGCCGATCACCGCCTCGATTTCGGCCTTCACCTTTTCGACGTCAGCGGTCGGCAGGTCGATCTTGTTCAGGATCGGCACCACTTCCAGGCCCTGCTCGACCGCGGTGTAGCAGTTGGCGACCGACTGCGCTTCCACACCCTGTGCCGCGTCCACCACCAGCAGCGCGCCCTCGCAGGCGGCCAGCGAGCGGCTGACCTCGTAGCTGAAGTCGACGTGGCCGGGGGTGTCGATGAAGTTGAGCTGGTAGACCTGGCCATCCTTCGCCGTGTACGGCAGCGACACCGACTGGGCCTTGATGGTGATCCCGCGCTCGCGCTCGATCGGGTTGTTGTCGAGCACCTGGGATTCCATCTCGCGCGCGGTGAGACCGCCGCACAGCTGGATGATGCGGTCGGCCAGGGTCGACTTGCCGTGGTCGACGTGGGCGATGATCGAGAAGTTGCGAATGTTCCGCATTGGCCTGGACTGGAGGGCGCCGGGACCGCCGGGCCAAACGGCGGATTATCGCATGGGCACCTCGACCGCGACGAACGCGGCATTGCCGCCGCGGTTCACCAGCAGCATCAGCGTCTGCCCGGGCCTGGCGCCGCGCAATGCGGCATCCAGCTCGGCCGGGCTGCCGACGAAACTGGTCCCGACCTTCACGATCACGTCGCCGGGCGCCAGTCCCAGCCGGCGCGCGCCGGCGCCTTCGATACGGGTGATGGCGACCCCACGCCCGGCTTCGATGCCGAGCTTGTCGCGGGTGGCGGCATCCAGCGGCTTGACCACCAAGCCGAGCGGATTGGACGCGGTCGGCGCCGGTGCAGCCCGATCCGGCGCCGGGCCGGCGTCCGCGTCGGCGTCGCCGCCGGCCAGCAGGCTTTCGTCGAGCGGGGCGAGGGTGACCTCGATGTTGCGGGTCTTGCCGTCGCGCAGCACGCCCAGTTTCACGCGCGTGCCGGGCGGCATCGCGCCGATCACCGGCGGCAGTTCGCTGGAGGCGTTGATCGCGCGGCCGTCGACGCTGCGGATCACGTCGCCGGCCTGCAATCCGGCCTTGTCGCCGGGACTGCCGGGGGTGACGTTGCGCACCAGCGCGCCGCGGGTGTCGGACAGGCCCATCGCCCCGGCGAGCTCGCGGGTGATCTCCTGCAGGCCGACGCCGATCATCCCGTACTGGACCTTGCCGGTGTCCTTGAGCTGGTTGACGACGTTCATCGCCAGGTCGATGGGAATGGCGAAGCTCACGCCCATGTAGCCGCCGGAATTGCTGAAGATCTGCGAGTTGATGCCGACCACCTCGCCGCGGGTGTTGAGCAGCGGGCCGCCGGAGTTGCCGCGGTTGATGGCGACGTCGGTCTGGATGAACGGCACGTACTGCTGGCCGGTGAACTGGCTGCTGCGGCCGATGGCGCTGACGATGCCGGCGGTGACCGAGTGGTCGAGGCCGAACGGCGAACCGATCGCGACCACCCACTGGCCCGGCCTGAGCTGGTGCGAATCGCCCAGGCGCAGCGCCGGCAGTCCTTTTGCGTCGATCTTGAGCAGGGCGACGTCGGACTTCTCGTCGCTGCCGACCACCTTGGCGTTGAATTCGCGCGAATCCGACAGCTTCACCGTGACCTCGTCCGCGCCGTCGATGACGTGGTGGTTGGTCAGCACGTAGCCGTCGCCGGAGATGATGAAGCCGCTGCCCTGCGACACGCCGGGCCCGCGCCCGCGGGGACCGTCGGGCATCGGGAACGGCATGCCGCCCGGACCGAAGAAGCGGCGGAAGATTTCCGGGATCTGGTCCTCGTCCGGGTAGGCGCCGGCGCGCGCCGGCCTGGCTTCGGTAGTCGCGTCGATGTTCACCACCGCCGGGCCGACCTGCGACACCAGCGCGGTGAAATCGGGCAGGCCCTGCACCAGTTGCGGCGCGGGCGTGGTGGCGGGGGACTGGGCGGTGGCCGGCGGCAGGACCACGGCCGTGGTGGCGACGGAAACGGCGACCAGCGCTGCCGCGCCGATGCCGGTGCGAAGCTTCGGATGCATCAAGGGCTGTCCTCGGGTTCGATGGTCACGTGGGGCACCGCGGCCGCGCCGCTGAACGGCTCGAACCGCTGGAACGTGGAAGGCGCGCGTTGCAGCTGGCCGTAGCCGACGCTGAAGGCATGGCCGGTGTCGGGCAGCAGGGCGCGCGGCCACGGCTTGGTGGCGATTGCGCCGGCGGCCGCCTCGGGGGCGAACGGGTTATGGGTGCTGCCGGCCGCTGGCGCCGCATTGGCGACCAGGCGTTGCGCAGCAGGTTCGGGCGCGGCACGCGCGGCGCGGGTGGCGGCGGCGCGCTGCTGCTGCGCGCGCGAGCGGCGCTCGGCGGCGGCACGGCGCGGCACCTCGGCCACGGCCACCGCGGCGGCGGCCACCTGGGCGGCACCCTGCGGCGCGACGGGCTGTTCCGGCGCCGGGGCCGCCGGCGCCGGGAGCGGATTCGCCGACAGCGGCTGCGCGGCGCTGGCGATTTCCACCTGCGGTGCCGCCGGCGCCGACACTTCGGGCGCCTGCCGGGTCACGAACATCGCCAATGCAGCGACCGACGCCGCCAACGCGGCGCCAGGCATCCAGAAACGGCGGTTCGAACGGCCCGCCGCGCCGGCGCGCGGTTCGGCGGCCACGGCGGCAGCCACGCGTTCGGCGAAGCCCGCGGGCGCGACTGCGGTGGCGTGACCGCGCAAGGCATCGCCGGCCAGCTGCCAGCGCGACCAGCGCGCCGCCAGTGCGCCGTCATGCTCGAGCCGGCGCTGGAGGAAGCGCGCCTCGTCCATGCCGAGCTCGCCGTCGAACAGCGCCGACAGCTGCAGGCGGGTGTGGTCAATGACCTGGACCTTGTCGTGTTCGTGCGCCATCGTTGCCTACTCCGTGCCGTCGTCCGCTGCCAGGAGGGGCCGGAGCTCCTCGTCGATCGCCTCGCGGGCGCGGAAGATCCGCGAACGCACCGTGCCGATCGGGCAATCCATCTTCTCGGCGATCTCCTCGTAGCTCAGGCCGTCGACCTCGCGCAGCGTGATCGCCACGCTCAGTTCCTCCGGCAAGGCTTGGACCGCGCGCAGCACGGTTTGTTCCATCTGCTGGCGCATGAGCTCGCGCTCGGGGGTGTCGTTGTCGCGCAGGCGGATGCCCGAGTCGAACTGCTCGGCGTCGGCGACGTCGATGTCCCCGGTGGGTGGCCGCCGCCCGGCGGCGACGAGGTGGTTCTTGGCGGTGTTCACTGCGATCCGGTGCAACCAGGTATAGAACTGCGCGTCCCCGCGGAAGCCGTCGAGCGCGCGATAGGCCCGCAGGAAGGTCTCCTGGGCCACGTCCTGGCACTCGCTCCAGTCGTGCACGTAGCGGCCGATCAGCGCGATCACCCGGTGCTGGTACTTGCGCACCAGCAGGTCGAATGCCGTGCTGTCGCCCTGCTGGACGCGCCGCACCAGTGCGTGGTCCGCCCGCTGGGAGGATTCGTCTTCGGCCATGCCTTGCCGGCACTCCTGCATGTCGGCCCTGGCATTCCAGCCGGGCGGTGGGACAACGGTTTGCGAGGAAAGTTCCCCCTGCGCACCTCCATGGGGGCGGCATTGACGGCAATCAAATGCACCCGGGATCATACTTCGCTCCCATACCGCAACGGATGGACGCCATGAACGAGGGGAAGCTGGCGGGGCTGGACGGCCTGCGGCTGCGGCACTGGCAGGTCGAGCGGCGGATCGACGGGGTCGTGGTGGTCGCCATCGACCGCGAGGGCCAGGCGGTCAATGCGCTGTCGCAGGACATGTTGATCGAGCTGGACGGGCTGCTGGAGCGGCTGGCGATCGATCCGCCCAGGGGCGTGGTGTTCCGCTCGGCCAAGGCCTCGGGCTTCGTCGCCGGCGCCGACGTCCGCGAGTTCCGCGGCTTCGGCGAACGCGGCACGGTCAAGGACGCGCTCGCGCGCGGGCAGTTCGTGTTCCAGAAACTGGCGGAGCTGCCCTGCCCCACGGTCGCCGCGATCCATGGCTACTGCATGGGCGGCGGCACCGAGCTGGCGCTTGCCTGCAAGTACCGAGTGGCCAGCAACGATCCATCCACCCGGATCGGGCTGCCGGAAGTGAAACTCGGCATCTATCCAGGCTGGGGCGGCAGCGTGCGGCTGCCGCGGCTGGTCGGCGCACCGGCGGCGATGGACATGATGCTTACCGGACGCGCGTTGTCGGCGAAGAACGCGCGCGCGATCGGGCTGGTGGACAAGGTCGTCGACCCGGCCCTGTTGGTGGATGCCGCCGCCGACCTTGCCTTGCGCGGCGGGGAACGCCCGCCGAAGCAGCGCTTCCTGGCCTGGGCGACGAACTCGTGGCCCGTGCGGCAGCTGCTCGCCCCCGTGCTGGTGAAGCAGGTCGCGGGCAAGGCACCGAAGGCGCACTACCCCGCGCCGTACGCATTGATCGAAACCTGGCGGCGCGCGAGTGGTGGAACGGCGAAGCTGCTCGCGGCCGAACGCCGCTCGGTGGCGAAGCTCGCCGCCACCGACACCGCGCGCAACCTGATCCGGGTGTTCTTCCTGCAGGAGAAGCTGAAGTCCGGCGGCAAGGACAGCGGCATCCAGCGCGTGCACGTCGTCGGCGCCGGCGTGATGGGCGGCGACATTGCCGCCTGGTCCGCGTACAAGGGCTTCGAGGTGACGCTGGCCGACCGCGAGCAGCGCTTCATCGACGGCGCGCTGCAGCGCTCGCAGGCATTGTTCGACAAGAAGGTGAAGGATCCGGCGCAGCGGCCGGCGGTGGCGGCACGGCTGCGCGGCGACCTCGGTGGCGAAGGCGTGGCGGCGGCCGACCTTGTGATCGAGGCGATCATCGAGCAGGCAGAAGCCAAGCGCGAGCTGTATGCCGCGGTGGAACCGCGGATGCACGCCGGCGCATTGCTGACGAGCAATACCTCCTCGATTCCGCTCACGGACCTGCGCGGGCACCTGCAACGCCCGGCGCAGTTCGCCGGCCTGCATTACTTCAACCCGGTGGCACTGATGCCGCTGGTGGAAATCGTCCGCCACGACGCCATGGCGGCCGACACGCAGCAGCGCCTCGCCGCGTTCTGCCGCGCGCTGGACAAGCTGCCGGTCACCGTGGCCGGCACGCCCGGCTTCCTGGTCAACCGCGTGCTGTTCCCGTACATGCTCGAAGCCGCGACCGCGTACGCGGAAGGCATCCCCGGCGCCGCGATCGACAAGGCGGCGAAGCAGTTCGGCATGCCGATGGGGCCGATCGAGCTGATCGACACCGTGGGGCTGGATGTCGCCGCGGGCGTGGCGCGCGAGTTGTCGCCGTTCCTGGGCCTCGCGGTGCCGGCGTCCCTCTCCGCGCCGCCGGAAGCCGGCAAGCGTGGCAAGAAGGACGGCCAGGGCCTCTATGCGTGGAAGGAAGGCAGGCCGGTGAAGCCGGAGCTGCCGAAGGACTATCGCGCGCCCGAAGACCTGCAGGACCGCTTGATCCTGCCGCTGCTCAACGAAGCGGTGGCCGCGCTGCACGATGGCGTGGTCGACGATGCCGACCTGCTCGATGCCGGCGTGATCTTCGGCACCGGCTTCGCACCATTCCGCGGCGGCCCGATCCAGTACATCCGCGACACCGGCGCCGATGCGCTGCTGGCAAAGCTGCGCGACCTGCAGACGCGGCATGGCGAGCGGTTCGCGCCGCGACCGGGATGGGAGTCGCCGGCGCTGCGGTGAATTGCCCAAGTGCATTGTTGCCCTGCGCAAGGCGTAAGGCCTGACCCAGCTTCAACTGGTCGAAGCAATGGGCGAGGCTCAGTTAACCAGCCAGCCCGTAGTGTCCAGGAAAGCCGGGGCGGTTCAGGCTGGCGAGATTGCCGTTGCCGTCGTAACCGTAGCCCGCGGTGAACGTGTACCAGCCCGGCTGCGCGCTGCTCTCGCTGGTCGGCAACCGGCGCTTGTTGTAGGCGTAGCTGTTGACGACGGTGGTGGCGCCGCCGTCGTTGTAGGTGGTCACCGTCTCGGGCAGGCCGTCGGGCGTGTAGGTCCAGCTCTGGTTGCCGTTGAGATCCGGGAAGGACAGGCTCGTGACGCGGTTGCGGGCGTCATACGTCCGTACCGCCTTGCGCTGCGCGATGAGGGTCTCGTTGCCGGTGCTGCTGCACGCGGTGCTCGCGGCCAGGCCGCTGGCGCTCCAGGCCAGGTTGCCGGCCGCGTCATAGCCCATCAGCGTGGCGTCGGTTTCCGGATCGATGACCCGGCACAACTCCTCCAAGCCGTTGTAGGTATAGCTGCGATCCACCTTCACCATGCCGGCATCCAGGGTGGCGTTGTCGCTGCGCTGGATCCGTTCCGGCTTTCCGAACTGGTCGCGGGTGAGATGGGTGTACACCCCTTCCGGCATCGCGACCAGGGTCGGGCACTCCGTCGTGGGCATGTCCCAGGCCTGGTAGCTCGTGGTCGTGGCAAATCCGCGCGGGTTGGTGACTCCACTGACGGGAATCACGCTAGGGAGCGCCGCCCATTGCTTCAAGCAGCAAAGTGGCGTTCCGTGACGTCGGTCGGCTGAACGGGATGAATGCTTCAGGTGGGAAGCGGTAGGCCAAAGTGAACGAAATGTGGAGCCGGGCTTCACTTCACCCGTGCGAGCATCCGCGCCATGGCTGCCCGCAACCGCCTTCCCCCCTGGCACGAGATGATCCGCACCGCCGACGGCCGCGAGGTGTTGATCCGTCCGATCCGTCCCGAGGATGCGGTGCCGTTGGGCGCCGCGTTGCCGCTGCTGCAACCCGATGAGCTGCACGGCAGTTTCCTGCAGGGACAGGCGCCGACCGCGGCAACGCTGGAACGATTGAGCAAGCCCGATCCACGCCGCGAGTTCACGCTGGTGGCCTCCGAGCCGCTGCAGCCGGGCGAGGCGGTGATCGGCGCCGTCGCCCGCGTCGGCGTCCTCGACGGCACCGGGCAGGGAGAATTCGCGATCCTGGTCGGCGGCTTCCTCGCCGGCAAAGGCCTGGGCCGGCACCTGATGCGCCGGCTGGTGCGCTGGGCGAAGGGCAAGAAGCTCGACCGGCTCTACGGCGAGGTCGCCGAGGACAACCAGCCGATGCTGGCGCTGGCGGAATCGCTGGGTTTCCGGCGCGAGGCGACGACGGCGCCGGGGTATGTGCGGGTGGTGCTGGATCTGTAGCGCCCGACCCATGGTCGGGCGGCCTCTGGAGGAAAGCCGACCATGGGTCGGCTCTACAGGGTCGGCTCTACAAGGGTCGTAAAATGATCGGTTCATGACCGATCCCTTCCCCGAATTCCCGGTCCCGCCGCTGCCGCGCGCGGGGCAGCAACGCGCGTACTGGCGCGCGCCTGGCTCGCCTTCGGCGCTGGCGTGGGCGATGGGCCGCGCCGCGGCCGCGCACGACGGGCCGGTGCTGGCGATCGCGCGCGACAACCAGGCCGCGCACCAGCTCGAATCCGACCTGCGCACGCTGCTGGGCGCGGACGGCGCGCTGCCGGTGGTCGCGTTCCCGGACTGGGAAACCCTGCCCTACGACCAGTTCAGCCCGCACCCGGAGATCGTCAGCCAGCGGCTTGCCGCATTGCATCGCCTGCCCTCGCTCGAGCGCGGCATCGTGGTCGTACCCGTGCAGACGCTGCTGCAACGCCTGCCGCCGCTGCGCCACGTGGTGGGCAGCAGCTTCGACATGCGCGTCGGCCAGCGCCTGGACCTGGACGCGGAGAAGCGGCGGCTGGAGTCGGCGGGTTACCGCAACGTGCCGCAAGTGCTCGATCCCGGCGACTTCGCCGTGCGCGGCGGCCTGCTCGACGTGTTCCCGATGGGCGCGGACGTGCCGTTCCGCGTCGAGCTGTTCGACGAGGACATCGACTCGATCCGAGAGTTCGACCCCGAATCGCAACGCTCGCTCGACAAGGTCGACGCCGTGCGCCTGCTGCCCGGGCGCGAGGTGCCGCTGGACGAGGCCTCCGCGAAGCGGGCCATGGATGCGCTGCGCGAGCGCTTCGACATCGCCACCCGGCGCAGCGCGCTGTTCCAGGACCTCAAGGCGGGCGTTGCGCCGGCCGGCATCGAGTACTACCTGCCGCTGTTCTTCGACGCGACCGCGACCCTGTTCGACTATCTCGGCGACGGCGTGCTGCCGATCCTGGGCGAAGGCGCCGGCGAGTGCGCCGAGCAGTTCCAGGCGCAGGTGGCCGAGCGCTACGAACAGCGTCGACACGACATCGAACGGCCGCTGCTGCCGCCTGCGGAGCTGTACCTGTCGCCACAGGCCCTGCGCGAACGGCTCAATGGCGGCGCGCGCGTGGAAGTCTGCGGCAGCGGGCATCCGCGCCACGGCGAAGCGCAATCGCTGGCGGCGCATGCCGCGCCGGACTTGCCGATCGCGGCGAAGGACCAGGCGCCGGCCGACGCCCTGAAGTCGTTCCTCGGCAGTTATCCGGGCAGCGTGTTGCTCGCCGCGGATTCTCCCGGCCGCCGCGAAGCACTGCTCGAGGTGCTCGCCGCCGCCGGCCTGCAGCCGGATGTCGTCGCTGACTTCGCGGCATTCCACCATTCCCTGTTCCCCGTTCCCCGTTCCCGCTTCTGCATCACCGTCGCTCCCCTGGACGACGGCTTCGCGATCGAGCAACCGGCGATCGTCGTGCTCACCGAGCGCCAGCTGTTCCCGGAGCGCGCATTGCAGCCGCGACGGCAGCGGCGCGCCGGGCGCGAGCCGGAAGCGATCATCCGCGACCTCGGTGAGCTCAGCGAAGGCGCGCCGATCGTGCACGAGGACCACGGCGTCGGCCGCTACCGCGGCCTGGTGACGCTGGACGCCGGCGGCACTCCCGGCGAGTTCCTGGAAATCGAGTACGCCAAGGGCGACCGGCTGTACGTGCCGGTGGCGCAGCTGCATCTGATCAACCGCTACTCGGGCGCCTCGCCGGAGACCGCGCCGCTGCATTCGCTCGGCGGCGAGCAGTGGACCAAGGCCAGGCGCAAGGCCGCGGAGAAGGTCCGCGACGTCGCCGCCGAGCTGCTCGAAATCCAGGCCAAGCGCCAGGCGCGCGCCGGGCTGGCGCTGCCGGTGGACCGGGCGATGTACGAGCCGTTCGCGGCTGCCTTCCCGTTCGAGGAGACGCCCGACCAGCACGCCGCGATCGAGGCGGTGATCCGCGATCTCGGATCCTCGCAGCCGATGGACCGCGTCGTCTGCGGCGACGTCGGCTTCGGCAAGACCGAGGTCGCGGTGCGCGCGGCGTTCGTCGCCGCGGCCGCCGGCAAGCAGGTCGCGGTGCTGGTGCCGACCACCCTGCTGGCCGAGCAGCATTACCGCAATTTCCGCGACCGCTTCGCCGACTGGCCCCTCAAGGTGGAGGTGCTGTCGCGCTTCAAGACCACGAAAGAGATCAAGGCCGAGCTCGAGAAACTCGCGGAGGGCAAGATCGACGTGATCGTCGGCACCCACCGGCTGCTGCAGAAGGACGTGAAGTTCAAGGAACTGGGCCTGGTCATCGTCGACGAGGAGCAGCGTTTCGGCGTGCGCCAGAAGGAGGCGCTGAAGGCGCTGCGCGCCAACGTGCACCTGCTGACGCTGACCGCGACGCCGATCCCGCGCACGCTCAACATGGCGATGGCGGGGCTGCGCGACCTGTCGATCATCGCCACCCCACCCGCGCACCGCATGGCGGTGCAGACCTTCGTCGTGCCCTGGGACGGCGCCCAGATCCGCGAGGCCTTCCAGCGCGAGCTGGCGCGCGGCGGCCAGGTCTATTTCCTGCACAACGACGTCGAATCCATCGGCCGCCTGCAGCGCGAGCTGCAGGAACTGGTGCCGGAAGCGCGCATCGGCGTGGCCCACGGGCAGATGCCCGAGCGCGAGCTGGAGCGGGTGATGCTCGACTTCCACAAGCAGCGCACCAACACGCTGCTGTGCACGACCATCATCGAGTCGGGCATCGACATCCCCAACGCCAACACCATCATCATGGACCGCGCCGACAAGCTCGGCCTGGCGCAGATGCACCAGCTGCGCGGCCGCGTCGGCCGTTCGCACCACCGCGCCTACGCCTACCTGGTGGTGCCGGACAAGCGTTCGATCACCAGCGATGCGCGCAAGCGGCTGGAAGCGATCGCTTCGATGGACGAGCTCGGCGCCGGCTTCACCCTGGCCACCCACGACCTGGAGATCCGCGGCGCCGGCGAACTGCTGGGCGAGGACCAGAGCGGGCAGATGGCCGAGGTCGGCTTCAGCCTCTACACCGAGCTGCTGGAGCGCGCGGTGCGTTCGATCCGCCGCGGCGAGCTGCCGGACGTGGACGCGCCGGTGTCGCACGGCGCGGATGTCGAACTGAACATCCCCGCGCTGATCCCCGAGGACTACCTGCCCGACGTGCACACGCGGCTGACGCTGTACAAGCGGATCAGTTCCGCGCGCGACGCAACCGAACTGCGCGAGCTGCAGGTGGAGATGATCGACCGCTTCGGCCTGCTGCCGGACGCGGCGAAGCACCTGTTCGCGGTGGCCGAGATGAAGCTCGAGGCCACGCGCCTGGGGATCCGCAAGCTCGATTTGGGCGCCAGCGGCGGCCGCGTGCAGTTCGAGGCAAAGCCGCATGTCGATCCGATGACCGTGATCCAGTTGATCCAGAAGCAGCCGAAGCATTACGCGATGGACGGGCCGGAGAAGCTGCGGATCAAGCTGGACCTGCCGGATGCCGCCAGCAGGCTGCAGGCGGCGCGCGGCCTGTTGGCGGCGCTTTCGCCCTGACTTCACCATCCATCGGCGAGGTTGGCCCTAGACTGCGCGCGTCGCCCCATGGAATGGCCCGCATGCCCGGACACAGCCTGATCGCCGCCGCCGCACTTTCGCTGGCCGCCTGCAGCAGCGTCGCGTCCTCGGGCGATGCCAGTGGCGGCAACGCCGTGATCGCCGACGGCAGCACGTTCCCGATGCAGCCAGGCCAGGCGGTGACGCTCGCCGACCGCAGCACCCTTCACTACGAGCGCGTGGTGAACGATTCACGCTGCCCGCCCGACGTGCAGTGCGTGTGGGCGGGCGATGCGGAAGTGGCGTTCACCTGGCGCAGCAACGGCGGCGGGCGCGATGCCTTCAGCCTGCATACCGGGCGCGGCGACAAGTCGCACCAGGTGGGCGAACGGACGGTGACCCTGGTGGGACTCGCCCGCGGCGCGGCACCGGACGCCACGCTGCGCATCGACGCCAAATAGTCAGAAGCGCCCTTCCTGGAAATCGACGAACGCCTGCATCAGCTGCTCGCGGGTGTTCATCACGAACGGGCCGTGGCGCGCGACCGGCTCGCGCAACGGCCGGCCGGCGACCACGATCAGGCGCGCGCCGCCTTCGCCGGCCCGCAACACCAACCGGTCGCCGCCACCGAGCACGGCGAGTTCATGCGCCGCGAGCGCGCGCGCGTCGTCGCCCTCGCCGATCCTCAGGTCGCCTTCGTAGGCGTAAGCGAACGCACTGTGGCCGGCCGGCAACGCCGTCTCCCAGGCCGCGCCCGGCTCGAGCACGACATCCAGGTACAGCGGCTCGGTCGCTGGCTGCTCGATCGGGCCGCGCACGGTGGCGCCGTGCGCATCCTCGATGCTGCCGGCGATCACCTTGACCGCGACGCCACGCGCCGGCTCGGCCAGCGGGATCCGGTCGGGGGCGAATTCCTGGTAGCGCGGCTCGGTCATCTTCGCGCTCGCCGGCAGGTTCACCCACAGCTGGAAACCGCGCATGCGCCCGGACTGCTGCTCCGGCATCTCCGAATGCACCAGGCCGCGGCCGGCGGTCATCCACTGCACGCTGCCCGGGACCAGCAGGCCTTCGTTGCCGTGGTTGTCCTTGTGGCGCATGCGGCCATCGAGCATGTAGGTGACGGTCTCGAAACCGCGGTGCGGATGGTCGGGGAAACCGGCGATGTAGTCCTCGGCGCGGTCGGTGCCGAACTCGTCGAGCATGAGGAACGGATCCAGCATGTCCAGCTGCGGCGAACCGATGACGCGGGTGAGCTTCACCCCGGCGCCATCGGACGC
Organism: Lysobacteraceae bacterium; assembly: GCA_004297225.1. Lineage (GTDB taxonomy): Bacteria > Pseudomonadota > Gammaproteobacteria > Xanthomonadales > Xanthomonadaceae > Cognatiluteimonas. Next base: position 29,357 of record SCUI01000008.1, read on the forward strand.
GGCCATGCCGCGGATGGTGCGGGTGACGATGGCGGGGTCGCGGGCCTGGGTCATGGCGGTCTCCTGGTGCATGCCGCAATGGTGGGGGCGAAAGCCGGCAAGGCCAGTGGCATCCGTGGAACGCAGGGTGCCACCGACGCGATCACGGGCGCGGCAAACCGGGCCGCCCTAGCGCCCGGAGGCGCCAGCAGCGGTGGATCCGTGGATCGCGGGCGAAATCCGGCGGGATCGTGGCGGCGCTGATGTCCTCGACGGTCGCGAATGCGGACAGCGCTGCCTCGTCGAGGCGGAAGCGCCGGAAGTTGTTCGAGAAATAAAGCACCCCGCCCGGAGCGAGCCGGGCCACTGCCAGGCGCAGCAGCTCGACGTGCGCGCGCTGGATGTCGAAATCGCCGGCGCGTTTGGAGTTCGAAAAGGTCGGCGGGTCGCAGAACACCAGGTCGTACTGGCCGGTGTCGGCGCGCAGCCATTGCAGGACGTCGGCCTGGGCCAGCCGGTGGCGGGCGCCGCCGAACCCGTTCTCCTGCAGGTTCGCGGCACACCACTCCAGGTAGGTGGCCGACAGGTCGACGGTGGTCGTGGTGCGCGCGCCGCCCAGCGCCGCGTGCACGGTGGCCGCGCCGGTGTAGCCGAACAGGTTGAGGAAGCGGGTGTCGCGCGCCTCCTCGTGCAGGCGCAGGCGCATGGGTCGGTGGTCGAGGAACAGGCCGGTGTCCAGGTAATCGAACAGGTTCACGCGCAGACGCGCGACGCCTTCGCGCACGACGATGAATTCGCCGCGCCGCTCGAATCCCCCGGCGTACTTGCTGCCGCCCTTGCCGATCGCGCGGGTCTTCAGCGCCACCCGCTCGCGCGGCAGCGCGAACACCTCGCGCGCCGCGGCCAGCAGCTCGTTGAGGCGGCGGCGCGCCACCGCTTCGGGGATGTCGGCGGGTGCGGCGTATTCCTGCACGTGCAGCCAGGTGGAGGCCGGGTCGTCGGCCTCGGCGTAGACGTCGATCGCTGCCGCATGTTCCGGGATGTCGGCGTCATAGGCGCGGAAGCAGGTGACGCCCTCGCGCTCGCGCCAGGCCTTGCCGGTGCGCAGGTTCTTGCGCAGGCGGTTGGCGACCATCTGCGCGCCTTCGGACAGCGCGCGCGCGGGACCGCGGTCGATGGTGGGGGTCAGGATGGGGTCGGCGACGATCAGCGTGCACTCGATCGCGCCGTTGAACACCTGGTAGCGCTTGCCCGCGCGCAGCCCGGTGGCGCGCGCCAGTTCGGCGTCGCCGCACAGCAGGCTGGCGCGCCATTCCGGGACCGCCGTCTTCAGCGCATCGCCGAGCGCGCGGTACAGCGCGGGATCGGCGGCCAGGCGCAGGTCGTACGGTGGATTGCAGACCACCAGGCCGCGCACCGCCGGTTGCACCGGCAGCGCGCGCACATCGCGGACTTCGAACGCCATCGCGTCGGCCACGCCCGCCAGTTGCGCATTGCGTTTGGCGGCCTCGATCGCGTGCGGGTCGGCATCGCTGCCATGGAACACGGCACGCAGCGACGCACGACCGGCGGCTTCGCGCGTCCTCGCGTCCTCGACCAGCGCCTGCCAGCCCGCGACATCGAATTGCTTCCAGCGCGTCGGCAATGCCTCGCCATGGCGCTGCAGGCCGGGGGCGACGTCGGCCGCCATCAGTGCGCCTTCGATCAGCAGGGTGCCGCTGCCGCACATCGGATCGAGCAGCGCGCCGCCTTGTGCATGCACTTCCGGCCAGTGGCCACGCAGCAGCACCGCGGCCGCCAGCGTCTCCTTCAGGGGCGCCTCGCCCTGCGCGCTTCGCCAGCCGCGCCGGTGCAGCGGGCCGCCGCCCAGGTCCACCGAAACGATTGCGCGCCCCTTGCGCGCCACCAGGTTCAGGCGCAGGCCCGGGGCCTCGACGTCGATGTCCGGGCGCGCACCGGTGCGCTCGCGCATCACGTCCACCACCGCGTCCTTCAGTCGTTGCGCGGCGTAACGCTCGTGCGTCAACGCGTCGCCGGAGACGTGGGCGTCGATCGCCAGCGTGGTCGTGGCGTCCAGGTGCGATGGCCAGTCGATGGCCGCGGCCGCGGCGTAGAGCGTATCGGCGTCCGCGCACTCGAATTCGGCGATCGGCCACAGCACGCGACTGGCCAGCCGCGACCACAACACCGCGCGCTGCGCGTCCGCCAGCGTGCCCTGGACATTGGCGCCGGCCACGGTGGCGGTCGCGCGTTCGCAACCCAACGCCTGCAGTTCCTCGACCAGCAGGTATTCCAGGCCCTTGCCGCAACTGGCGAAGAACTTCATCGGACGACTCAGGCCAACGAGCGCAGGAACGCGGCGAACGCGTCGGCGCCGTCCTGCACGTGCGCCGACAGCCGGTGGCCGTCGTCCACCAGCAGCAGGCGCGCGTTGCGCGGCCGTGCCCAGGCGACCACGTCATCGGCGTCGATCAGTTCGTCGTGCCAACCGTGGACGATCGAGACCGGCACGTTGGCCGCGTCCATCGGCGGGGCGCCGCGCATGCGCACCGGCGGCGCCAGCAGGAACAGGCCGGCGACCGGCAGTTCCAGCGAAGCGCGGCCGGAAATCCAGGCGCCGAGGCTGGAGCCGGCCAGCAGCACCGGCCCGCGCGCGGCGGCCGCACGTGCAAGGCCGAGCAGCCGTTGCAGGCGCGCGGCGACGTCGCCGAGCTCGCCGGCCTCGCGGCGGGCGTCGAGATCCGTGTAATCCGGGCGTTCGTGGCTCCAGCCGAGCGCCTGCGCGACGTCGGCCAGCGCCGTGACCTTGGTCGCGTCCGGACCGCTTTCGAAACCGTGGGAGAGGATGCAGTGGCCGCGCATGGCGCGATGCTAGCATCCGTGCGATGAGCGCCCCGCCGGTCCGCCACGCCGATCCGCTGCCCTACGTCGATGCGCTGGGCGAACGCGCGCTCGATGCCGTCGACCTGGTGGTGATCCATTGCACCGAGCTGCCGGACCTCGCCACCGCGCGCGAATACGGCGAACGCATCCTCCATCCCGACAGCGGCACCGGCAACAGCGGGCACTTCTACGTGGATCGCGACGGCAGCGTGCATGCCTGGGTGCCGGTGGAACGCGTCGCCCACCACGTGCGCGGGTACAACCCGCGTTCGATCGGGATCGAACTGGTCAATCGCGGCCGCTTCCCGGACTGGCTGGATTCGCGCCACCAGGCGATGGACGAACCCTACCCGGACGTCCAGGTCGACGCGCTCGTCGCGCTGCTGCAGCAATTGTGCGTGGACCTGCCCGCGCTGGCCTGGATCGCCGGCCACGAGGACCTGGACACCGGGGAAGTCGCCGCCAGCGACGACCCGGGCCGCCGCGTGCGCCGCAAGCGCGATCCCGGCCCGCGCTTTCCCTGGGAGCGGGTGCTCGGGGGCCTGCCGCTGCGCCGCCTTCCGGTATGATTTCGCGATGCCTTCCCCCGTTTCCGAACTGATCGAGCTGCTTTCGCTGGAGCGGCTGGAAGACAACCTGTTCCGTGGCCAGAGCCGCGACATCGGCACCAAGTACGTGTTCGGCGGCCAGGTGCTCGGCCAGGCGCTGTCCGCGGCGCAGGCGACGATGACCGTGGACCGCGACGCGCATTCGCTGCACGCCTACTTCCTGCGCGCCGGCGACATCGAGGCACCGATCGTGTTCCACGTCGACCGCACCCGCGACGGCGGCAGCTTCTCGGTGCGCCGGGTCACCGCGATCCAGCACGGCCAGGTGATCTTCTTCTGCGCCGCCTCGTTCCAGGCCGACGAAGCCGCGCCGGAACACCAGTTGTCGATGCCGGAAGTCCCCCGGCCCGAGGACATCGAGCCGGCGCCGGCGATCGCGGCCGACGTGCTGGCGACGCTGCCGACCAAGGTGCAGCGCTGGCTCGACCGGATGGGTCCGTTCGAGTTCCGCCACGTCTATCCCCGCGACGAACTGAAGCCACCCAAGCGCCCTCCCTACCAGCAGGTCTGGTTCCGGCTCGGGCAGCGTGTCGGCGACGCGCCGGTGCTGCACCGGGCGCTGCTGGCCTACGCGTCGGACTTCCACCTGCTGGGCACCGCCACCTTCCCGCACGGCATCAGCTACTACCAGCCGAACGTGCAGATGGCCTCGCTCGACCACGCGATGTGGTTCCACCGCCCGTTCCGCGCCGACGAGTGGCTGCTGTATTCGCTGGACAGCCCCAGCGCGCAGGGCGGGCGCGGCCTCGCCCGCGGCATGGTCTACGACCGCCACGGCAAGCTGGTCGCCAGTACCGCGCAGGAAGGGCTGATCCGCGTAGTGGCCGACGCCAGCGCCGCCTCGCACGTGCCCAAGGCCTGACATGCGCCAGGTGTTCTCGAGCCCGCGGCTGGAAAACGTCGAACGCGTGGCGCAGCTGCTCGAGGAGGCCGGCGTGCAGACCCGCGTGACCCATGGCCGTTCGTATCGCGGCGGCCTGCGCGGCAATTTCAGCTATCGCGAAGGCGCGGACGCGAAGCCCGTTCCGGCGGTGTGGGTGGTGCGGTCGGAGGACCAGCCCAGGGCGCGTGCGCTGCTGCGCGAGCTCGGCCTGCTGGACAGCACCCGCGGCGACACCGGCTATCGCCTGCCGACCTTCCGCAGCGAGGCGGCGGAAACACCCGCGGACGCCGGCCGCAAGCGCGTGTTCCGGATGAAGCTCGGGCTGCTGGCGGTGATCGCCATCGTGCTGGGGATGGCCTGGTTCTCGCAGCTCGACGATGGCGGCGCGCCCGCACCGCCCGCGCAGGCCACGCGCGTGCTGGCCGCAGGCGAAACGGCGACACCCGATGCGCTGGCCGTCGCGGTGCTGGCCGGCGAATTGCCGCGCAGCGCCGATGAGGCGGTGTGCCTGTCGGTGGACGGCGCGGATCCGCAGCCATCGCTGCTGGCGGCACTGCCGGCCAGCCCCGGGCCGGTGATCGCGCTGTCGCAATGCCCCGCCGGCACGATCCCGCGGCTGTCGATCCACGCCTACCGCGCCAACGCTGCCGGTGCCGGGACGATCACGCTGGAACGACTGGAAGGCGCCGGCGCGACCCCCGTGGCGGAAACCTACGAGGTGTCGCGCGGGCGCGATGGCGGGTGGCGGGTGATCGAACTGCTGTAGCGCTGCGCTGCGTGGCGTTGCGCGTTACCGGCCGCGCATCGGCTTCAGTTCGTCGCTGGTGAGGTAACCGTCGCGGTCGGCGTCCAGCCATGCGAAGCGGTCGGCCAGGCGCGGCATCTTCCCGTCCACTTCGGCCTTGCTCAGCTTGCCGTCCTTGTCGAGGTCGGCCTCGGCGAAACGCTGCGCACGCCGCTCACCGCGCTGTTCCTTGCGATCGGCACGATGGCTGTCGCGCCAGGCCTGCAGCTCGGTGCGCACGAGGTAGCCATCGCCGTTGGCGTCGATGGCGTCGAACTGGCTCGACAGCCGCTGCGCGCGGCGGTCGTCGCCGGCGAGTTCGGCGCGGGCGATGCGTCCGTCCTTGTCGGCGTCGAGCTGGACGATGCCCTGGCCGTGGTGGCCGCGGGCGTGGTCGCGCTTGCCGTCGTGGCCATGCCCGGCCTGGGCAAGGGCGACGGCGGAGGCGCCGGTGGCGGCCAGCGCGAGGGTGAGCAGGACGATGCGGTTCATGGTGGCTCCTGTGTCGATGCCCGGCGGCACGCTGCCACCGATGCCACCATCAACGCCGGGATCGCGGCGGCGTTGACCGCGGACGGTCCGCATTCAGTGGACGGACAGGCACGCGGCGGGCGCTATGCTGCACCCATGGGCAACTCTCCGGTCCGCGACGACGACGGCGCCACCGGCCTGCGGGTGTTCCACACCGGCGAGCATCCGTGTGGCTACTGGCCAGAACGCCACGCCCGCGACCTGGTGCTCGACCCTCGCGACGAGCGCCTGGCGCAGCGCTACCCGCTGGCGCTGGAGTGGGGCTTCCGCCGCTCCGGCGACATCGTCTACAGGCCGCACTGCCGCGGGTGCCAGGCCTGCGTCGCGGTGCGCATCCCGGTGGCTGCGTTCCGCCCGGACCGCAGCCAGCGCCGCTGCCTGGCCCGTAACCGCGACGTGGACGCGCGCATCGTCCCGGCCGAACGCAGCGAGGAGCAGTTCGCGCTGTACCGGCGCTACCTGAAGGCGCGCCACCCCGGCGGCGGCATGGACGACCACGGCAGTTTCGAGTTCGACCAGTTCCTGGTCGGCAGCTGGTCGCAGGGGCGGTTCCTGGAATTGCGCGAGCACGGCAGCCATCGATTGCTCGGGGTCGCGGTGACCGACCTCGCCGGCACGCGGGCGCTGTCGGCGGTGTACACGTTCTTCGACCCGGACGAAGCCGCGCGCGGACTCGGCACGCTCGCGATCCTCAAGCAGCTGGAGTGGGCCGCGCGCGACGGGCGCACGCACCTGTACCTGGGCTACTGGATCGCCGGCCACCGCAAGATGGATTACAAGCGGCGATTCCGGCCGCTGGAAGCGTTCGACGGGAGGAGCTGGAAGGCCCTGTGACGCTACAGGTCGTCGTCGGGCGCGGGAGCCTTGGGGCTGTCGGGCGGCAGCGCACCGCCGTCGGGAATCGCCCCCGGCGGTGCATGCGCGGGTTCGGCGGTCGGACCGGCCGCGGGCAGCGTTGCCGCCTGCAGCCGCGGGCCGAAGCCGAAGTCGCCATCGCTCTGGCTGGACACGATCATCCGCACCATGCTGCCCGGCACCATCAGCTCCAGCTGCACGCTGCGGCCCTCGGTGGTCACGCCTTCCAGCGTCATCTCGATCAGCGCGCCACCGGTGTCGATTTCCTGGCAGACCAGGTGCGGGCCGGCGGGACTGTCCTGCAGGTAGGGCTTGATCGCATCGCCCAGCGCCTCGAGCGCCTGCGGGAAAAAGAACACCGCGTAGCCGTTCTTGCCGTTCATTCGCTTCGTCCGTGCCTCGTTCGAACCGGTATCCGGGGAGTTTGCCGCATTCAGGCGAGGCGCAGCGTGAGCGCCGCGGCGGCGTCGCGGGCGATCGCGCGCGCCGCATCGGTGTCCTCGCCACGCGCCAGGGTCACGCCGACGCGGCGATGTCCGGCCACGCGCGGCTTGCCGAACAGGCGCAGCGCCGTGTCCGGATGCGCAAGCGCGGCGCCGACGTGGTCGAACACCGGCACGCCGTGGCCTTCAGCCAGCACCGCGCAGGACGCGGACGGGCCGAGCTGGCGGATGACGGGGATCGGCAGGCCGAGGATCGCGCGCGCATGCAGCGCGAATTCGGACAGGTCCTGCGACACCAGCGTCACCAGTCCGGTGTCGTGCGGCCGCGGCGAGACTTCCGAGAACCAGACCTGGTCGCCCTTGACGAAGAACTCCATGCCGAACACGCCACGTCCGCCGAGCGCCGCCGAGACCTTGCCGGCCATCTCCTGCGCCAGGGCCAGCGCGCGCGGTGCCATCGGTTGCGGTTGCCAGCTCTCGCGGTAGTCGCCGTCGCGCTGCAGGTGGCCGATCGGTTCGCAGAAGCTCGTGCCGCCGACGTGGCGCACCGTCAGCAGGGTGATCTCGTAGTCGAAGTCGACGAACCCCTCGACGATGGCGCGGCCGGCACCGGCGCGGCCGCCGGTCTGCGCGTAGTCCCAGGCCGCCTGCATCTCTTCCCGGCTGCGCACCAGGCTCTGGCCGTGGCCGGAGGACGACATCACCGGCTTGACCACCACGGGCAGGCCGAGCGCGTCGACCGCCTCGCGGTATTCCTCCACCGTGTCGACGAAGCGGAATGGCGAGACCGGGATGCCGAGTTCTTCCGCCGCCAGCCGGCGGATGCCCTCGCGGTCCATGGTCAGGCGCGCCGCGCGCGCGGTCGGGATCACGGTCAGTCCCTCGGCTTCCATCGCCACCAGCGTGGGCGTGTGGATGGCCTCGATCTCCGGCACCACCAGGTGGGGTCGCTCCCGTTCGATCACCGCGCGCACCGCGGCGCCGTCGAGCATGTCGACCACGTGGCTGCGGTGCGCGACCTGCATCGCCGGTGCATCGGCGTAGCGGTCCACGGCGATGACCTCGACGCCGAAACGCTGCAGCTCGATGGTCACTTCCTTGCCCAGTTCGCCGGAACCGAGCAGCAACACGCGGGTCGCGTGCGGGGTGAGGGGCGTTCCGATCGTGGGCATCGGCACAGTCTATGCGATGCTTGCGCCATGGCATGGCGTCCTGCCCCCGCGATCGTCGTCGTCGCCCTGCTGCTGGGAGCGCTGGCCGCCTGCGACACGCCACCCCCCTTCGTGCAGTTGTCCGGCCTGGTGCTGGACGCGCGGCTGCAGGAAATCAGCGGCATCGCCGCCTCGCGGCGGCATCCGGACACGGTGTGGATGGTCAACGACGGCGGCAGTGCACCCGAACTGCACGCGGTCAGCCGCCGCGGCAGCCGCATCGCGAGCTTGCGCCTGGAAGGCGTGGACAACACCGACTGGGAGGACCTGGCCGCGTTCGAGCTCGACGGGCGCAGCTACCTGCTGGTCGCCGACACCGGCGACAACGGCGGCCTGCGCAAGACCCTGCAGCTGCACGTGGTTGCCGAGCCCATGCAACTGGCCGACGCGACGATCGCACCCGCATGGTCGATCGTGTTCCGTTGGCCGGACGGCCCACGCGACTGCGAAGCGGTCGCGGTCGACGCCATCCACGGCGAAGTCTTGCTGGTGTCGAAGAAGCGACAGCCTCCGGAACTGTTCTCGTTGCCGTTGCGCCCGCAAGGCCACGAACCGCTGGTGGCGAAACCGCTGGGCACGCTGCATGGCGTGCCGCAGGGCGACGCCGACGAGGTCCGGGCCAACCCGGAGCTGGCGCGGATCCGCAGCCAGGTGACCGCGGCGGACATTGCACCGGACCGCCACGCGATGGCGGTCCTGACCTACCGCGACGTGCTGGTCTATCCGCGCCGGGGCCGGGAGAACTGGGCGAAGGCGCTCGCGCGCAAGCCCGAGGTCCACCCCCTCCCCTGGCTGCCCCAGGCCGAGGCCCTGGCCTGGAGCGCGGACGGGCAGGCCCTTTACGCCACCGGGGAGATCAGCCCCTCGCCGCTGCTTTATTTGAATCCGCGCCGCGATTGAGCCGGATGCGATCGCCTTCAGCGCGTCGCAACGCGGGAGGAGCCACGCATGGCAGGCAATTTTCCTTCTTGCATTGGTGATATCACTCTGATATCAATATCTCCACGGCCAGCCCGGCCGTCCCGTGAGAGCAGCCATGAAAGAGAATCCGACCCGCTCCCTGCCCGGCATCCCGGTGCTGCTGGGCCTCCTCGTCGTCGACGCGCTGTGCGCCTGGGCGTTCATCGACGCCGCCGCCAACCCGCCGCCGTCGGTGGCCGTGCTCGTGGCCGCGGTGGTCGTCGCGCTGCTTGCCACCTTCTGCCTGTTCGGGCTGTACATGGTCGAGCCCAACCAGTCGGCGGTGCTGAGCCTGTTCGGCAAATATGTCGGCACGGCCAAGGAGAACGGGCTGCGCTGGAACAATCCGTTCTTCGGCAAGCGCAAGGTGTCCATGCGCGTGCGCAACTTCGAAAGCGGCAAGCTCAAGGTCAACGAACTCGACGGCAGCCCGATCGAGATCGCCGCGGTGATCGTCTGGCAGGTCGTGGACTCGGCCGAGGCGGTCTACAACGTCGACGACTACGAGAGCTTCGTCCACATCCAGTCCGAATCCGCGCTGCGGACGATGGCCACCAGCTATCCGTACGACCAGCACGAGGACGGCCAGGTGGCGCTGCGCAGCCACGCCGCCGAGATCAGCGCCCACCTGCGCGAGGAACTCTCCGAACGCCTCGCCGACGCCGGCGTGCAGGTGCTGGATGCGCGCATCAGCCATCTTGCCTACGCCCCGGAAATCGCCCAGGCGATGCTGCAGCGGCAGCAGGCGAACGCGATCATCGCCGCGCGCACGCGGATCGTCGCCGGCGCGGTCGGCATGGTCGAGATGGCTCTGGCGGACCTGCAGAAGAACGGCGTGGTGCAGCTGGACGAGGAGCGCAAGGCGCAGATGGTCAGCAACCTGCTGGTGGTGCTGTGCGGCGAGCGCGCCACCCAGCCGATCGTCAACGCAGGGACGCTGTACTGAGCCATGGCCGAGAAGAAGGCCTATCCGCTGCGCATCAACGCCGAGGTCCTGGCGGCGGCGCAGCGCTGGGCCGACGACGAGCTGCGCAGCCTCAACGCACAGATCGAGTACGTGTTGCGCGACGCGCTGCGCAAGGCCGGGCGGCTGAAACCGCCCGGCGAACCGGCGGATGCCGACGAATCCTGATGCTGCCCGAAGGAACCACCATGAATGCATTGAAGCAATCGCTGCTCATCTTCGCCTTCGCCGCCACGCTGGCGTTCCCGCTGTTCGCGCGGGCGCAGGACGCGGTGGATCCGGCATCGATCGCGGCCGCGCTGCTGGACGAACTGGACGCACGCGACTACACGGCGGCGGCGGCCCGGTTCACGCCGGAGATGGCCGCGGCGGTGCCCGCCGACAAGCTGGCCGCGGTGTGGGAATCGCTGCCGTCGCAGGCGGGGGTGGCGACCGGCCGTGGCGAGCCGCAGGTCGCGGTGGCCGGCGACACCGCAATCGTCACCATTCCCCTGCATTACGCCGGGGCCGAACTGGTCGCCAAGGTGGCGGTGGATGCGCAGGGCAAGGTTCCGGGCTTCGTGATCCAGCCTGCCGCGGCGCCGACCGCGGCCGCACCAGCGAGCGACGCCGGTTTCAGCGAGCACGAACTTGCGGTCGGTGAGGGCAGCACGGCGCTGCCGGCGACGCTGGCACTGCCCGAAGGCTCCGGCCCGTTCCCGGCGGTGGTGCTGGTGCACGGTTCCGGCCCCCACGATCGCGACGAAAGCATCGGCCCCAACCGCCCGTTCCTCGACATCGCCCGGGGCCTGGCCGCGCAGGGCGTGGCGGTGCTGCGCTACGAGAAGCGGAGCAAGGCGCATCCGGGTGCCTACGCCGCCCCTGGTTCGCTGACCATCGACAGCGAGACCACCGACGACGCGGTCGCCGCCCTGCGCACGCTGGCGGCGCAACCGCGGGTGGATGCCACTCGCCTGTTCCTGTTCGGTCACAGCCAGGGCGCGATGATGGCGCCGCGCATCGCCGCGCGCTCGATCGACGCCGGCGTGCCCGTGGCCGGGCTGGTGCTGTTGGCCGCGCCCTCGCGCAAGCTGATGGACATCGTGGTCGAACAGAACCGGCGGCTCGCGGTGCTCGACGACGCCCATACCAGCGACGCCGAGCGCGCAGCGATCGAGACGTTGATCGCACAGGTGCGCGCGATCCGGGCGGGCGAGGAGCAGCCGGTTGCCGGACTGCCCTTGAACCTGCCCGCGGCGTACTGGCGCAGCACCGACACCGTGGATCCGGTGCACGAAGCGCAGGTGGTCGACCTGCCGATGCTCGTGCTCCAGGGCGCGCGCGACATACAGGTGGTGGACGCCGACTGGCAGGGCTGGAAGGCAGGCTTCCACGACGACGCCGAGGTCGAGTTCAAGCTCTACCCCGCGCTCAATCACCTGGGCATCACCGGCGAAGGCGACGGCAATCTTGCCGAGTACGCGGTTCCGGGCCACGTCGACGCGGGGCTGGTCGCCGACGTCGCACGCTGGGTCCGGGATCGCTGACATGGCGCAGCCCACGGTGCGTGGCGACGATCCACGATTCCAGCTCGAACCGGCGTCGGCGCGCGCGCAGTGGTTGCTGTTCGCGCTGGTGGTGGTGCTGCCGATGGTGCTGGTGCAGGTGCTGCCGGGAGCCAGTCGCGACGCCGCGCGCCCATTGGCCGCATTGGCGAAAGGAGACGCGGCGCTGGTGAAGTTGTATGCCGCGCTGGTGGTGCTGGCCGTGCTCGGCGGCATCTTCGTGCTGCTGTGGCTGATGATGCGGCGCCATCGCCTGGCCATGGACGAGGCCGGCCTGGCGGTCACCACGAGTTTCTACAAGCGCCGGCTGCTTTGGCCCGAACTGCGCCTGGACGACGCCCGCGTGGTTTCGCTGGGCGAGCACCCCGAACACAGGCCCGCGCTGAAGTCGAACGGCTACGCGATGCCTGGCTATCGCAGCGGCTGGTTTCGCACCCGCAAGCCGGCCAAGGCGCTGGTCGCCACCGCCGGCGGCGACCGCGTGCTGTGGGTGCCGACGACCCTGGGCTACGACCTGCTCTTGCAGCCCCGCAACCCGCAGGCGACGCTGCAGCGGATGCGCGAGCTGGCCGCGGTGGCGCCGGTGCCGGTCCGCCGCTAACCTGCCCGGATGCAGCCGCGACACCTGCCGCAGACGCTGTTCAACACCGCGCGCGTCGAGGCCTGGCCGGGCGGCCTGCTGCGTGCGCGCGGCAGCCAGGATGCGCGCCTGCTCGCCGGCGCCGACCATGTGTTGCGGCGCAAGCGCGACGGCCTGTACCTGGCGGTCGAACGCGGCGGCGAGCTGCTGCCCTTGCGGCCCGGCTATCGACGCGAGCCCGGTCTCGACGCGGCGATGGCCGCGCTGGCGCGCGCGCGTCGGCAGCGGCGCAGCGGCATCGACGCGGTGCCGACCCTGCCGCTGGATCGCCTGCACGAGCGGCTCGAAGTGTTGGGCCTGGATGAAACGGAGTACACGGCGCGCACCGGGCTGGCGCTGGTTCCGGAACCCGCCTGGCTGGTGCTGGCTGGCTTCGATCGCTACCGGCGCCCGACCTGGCTGCACCCGGCCGCCGCGCGCGGCTGGCAACAGCTGCAGTCAGGCGCCTTGCGCGACGGCGTGATGCTGGAAGCGATCTCCGGTTATCGCAGCCACGACTACCAGCTGGGGATCTTCGAACGCAAGCTGGCACGCGGCCAGTCGGTGGCCGAAATCCTGCGGGTGAACGCGGCCCCCGGCTTCAGCGAACACCATGGCGGCCGGGCGATGGACATCGGTACTCCCGGGGAGCCGCCTGCGGAAGCCTCGTTCGAGGCGACTGCGGCCTTCGCATGGCTGCTGGAGAATGCCGCGGCCCATGGCTTCCGCCTGAGCTACCCGCGCGGCAACCCCCACGGGATCGATTACGAACCGTGGCATTGGGCGTTCGCGGGATAAAATCCGCGGATGAACGACACCACCAGAGCGGCCTTCCACGGGTTCGAGCAGATCCCGCTGCGCGAGTACGCCGAGCGCGCCTATCTCGACTATTCGATGTACGTGGTCCTGGACCGCGCCCTGCCCTTCATCGGCGACGGCCTCAAACCGGTGCAGCGGCGGATCATCTACGCGATGAGCGAGCTCGGCCTCGCCGCCGGCGCCAAGCCGAAGAAGTCCGCGCGCACCGTCGGCGATGTCATCGGCAAGTACCACCCGCACGGCGACAGCGCCTGCTACGAGGCGCTGGTGCTGATGGCGCAACCGTTCTCGTATCGCTACCCGCTGATCGACGGCCAGGGCAACTTCGGTTCCAGCGACGACCCGAAGTCGTTTGCGGCAATGCGCTACACCGAATCCAGGCTCACCCCGATCGCCGAGGTGCTGCTGGCCGAACTCGGCCAGGGCACCGTGGACTGGAACCCGAACTTCGACGGCACGCTGGAGGAACCGGCATGGATGCCGGCGCGGCTGCCGCACCTGCTGCTCAACGGCACCACGGGCATCGCGGTGGGCATGGCCACCGACGTGCCGCCGCACAACCTGGGCGAAGTGGTCAGCGCCTGCGTGCGCCTGCTCGAGGATCCCGACGCCAGCGTGCGCGACCTGTGCGAGCACGTGCGCGGCCCCGACTATCCCACGAAGGCGGAGATCATCACCCCGGTCGCCGACCTGCTGGCGATGTACGAAACCGGCAACGGCAGCATCCGTGCGCGCGCGGTCTTCGCGCGCGAGCACGCCAACATCGTCATCACCGCCCTGCCGCACCAGGTGTCGCCGTCGAAGGTGATCGAGCAGATCGCGGCGCAGATGCGGGCGAAGAAGCTGCCGTGGCTGGAGGACATCCGCGACGAGTCCGACCACGCCAACCCGGTGCGGGTGGTGCTTGTGCCGCGCTCCAACCGCGTGGACGCCGAACAGCTGATGGGCCACCTGTTCGCGACCACGGACCTGGAAAAGAGCTATCGCGCGAATTTCAACGTGATCGGCCTGGATGGCCGCCCGCAGGTCAAGAACCTCAGGCAACTGCTGTCGGAATGGCTGGTGTTCCGCGCCGACACGGTCACCCGCAGGCTGAAGCACCGGCTGGAGAAGGTCGAGCGCCGCCTGCACCTGCTCGAGGGCCTGCTGGTCGCCTTCCTCAACCTGGATGAAGTGATCCGCATCATCCGCACCGAGGACGAGCCGAAGCAGGCGCTGATCGCGCGTTTCGAGCTCAGCGAAGACCAGGCCGACTACATCCTCGACACCAAGCTGCGCCAGCTGGCCCGCCTGGAGGAAATGAAGATCCGCGGCGAGCAGGACGAACTCGACAGCGAGCGCGACAAGCTGATCGCCACCCTGGACAGCAAGGCAAAGCTGCGCAAGCTGGTGAAGGACGAATTGCTGGCCGACGCAAAGAAGTTCGGCGACGCGCGCATGTCGCCGCTGGTGGCGCGCGAGGCGGCGCAGGCGCTGGACGAGACCGAGCTGGTGCCCAGCGAACCGGTCACGATCGTGCTGAGCGAAAAAGGCTGGGTCCGTGCGGCCAAGGGCCACGACGTCGACGCGGCGGCGCTTTCCTACCGCGAAGGCGACGGACTGCTGGCGGCGGTGCGCGGGCGCAGCACGCAACAGGTCGCGTTCCTGGATTCGCAAGGACGCAGCTACTCGGCCATCGCCCACGGCCTGCCGGGCGCGCGCGGCAATGGCGAACCGCTGACCGGGCGTTTCTCGCCCGCGCCGGGGGCGTCGTTCCAGGCACTGGCCACCGGCGACAACGACACCCGCTTCGTGCTGGCGTCCTCGCACGGCTACGGGTTCGTGACCAGGTTCGAGAACCTGTTGTCGCGGCAGAAGGCCGGCAAGGCGCTGAAGTCGCTGACCACCGGCGCGAAGCTGCTGCAGCCGGCGCAGGTTGCCTCGGTCGAAAACGACCGCATCGTCGCGGTCACCAGCGCCGGGCACCTGCTTGCCTTCCCCGTGTCCGAACTGCCGGAACTGGACAAGGGCAAGGGCAACAAGATCATCGACATCCCGCGTGGCAAGCTCGGCACCGAGCGGGTGGTCGCGGTGGCCAGCGTCGGTCCGGGGCAGGCGCTGCTGGTGCGCAGCGGGCAGCGGACGATGACCTTGTCGTTCAAGGACCTGGAAGGCTACATCGGCTCGCGCGCGACGCGGGGTGGGTTGTTGCCCAGGGGATGGCAAAAGGTCGACGGCCTCTCGGTGGAATGACCGTGGAGTAATGCGATGGAACCGGAGTTCTGGCAGCAACGATGGCGCGAGGGCCGTACCGGCTTCCACCAGGACAAGCCGACGCCGTTGCTGCTCGAGCACTGGCCGTCGCTGGGCGTGCAGCCGGGCAGCCGGGTGTTCGTGCCGTTGGCGGGGAAGTCGCTGGACATGGCGTGGCTGGCGTCGCACGGATACCGCGTGCTGGGCGTGGAACTGTCGCCGCTGGCGGTGGAGCAGTTCTTCGCCGGGCTCGCCCTGGAGCCCGCGCAACGCACTTCGCAATACGGAACCCACTTCGAGGCCGGCGGCATCGAGATCATCCTCGGTGACGCATTCGGGCTGGACGCGGACCTGCTTGGCGGCTGCGATGCCGTCTACGACCGGGCAGCGCTGATCGCCCTGCCGCCGGAGTTGCGAGCGCGCTATGTCGGCGAGTTGTATGCGCGCCTGCCCCGGGGCTGCCACGGCCTGCTGATCACCCTGGAATACCCGCAGGACGAAAAGCAGGGACCGCCCTTCAGCGTGCCCGAAACCGAAGTCATGGAGCGCTACGGCCGGGACTGGCAAGTCCAGGTGCTGGAGCGGCGCGACATCCTGGCGCAGCAGCCAGGGTTCCAGGCCGAAGGAGTGACGACGCTGGAGACCGTCGTCTACAGGCTTTCGCGCCGCTGAGCCGGATGGGCCGCGTCCCGGTCAACGGCGACCAGCGGCGCAGGACGCCACGGCAATCCCGCCAGGCACAGCAGCGCGAACGCGCCGCCCGCCCAGAACGTCATCGACGATCCGTACGCATCCCACAGCAATCCGGCGATCACGCTGGCCGCCAGCATGGCGATGCCGCTGGCCAGGTTGAACACGCCAAAGGCGGTACCGCGCAGGTCCGGCGGTGCCGTTTCGGCGACCATCATGGCCAGCAGTCCCTGGGTCATGCCCATGTGCACGCCCCATAGCGCCACGCCCGCGACCACGACGCTCCAGTGCTGCGCGACGGCCAGCAGCGCGTCCGACGCAACCAGCACGACCAAGCCCCACGCCAGCAGTTTCGCGTGGCTCGCACTGTCGGACAGCTTCCCGAACGGATAGGCGGAAGCCGCATAGACCAAGTTCATCGCCACCATCACCAGCGGCACCAGCGCGATGGCGATGCCGACCTGCTCCGCGCGCAGCACCAGGAACGCCTCGCTGAACCGCGCCAGCGCGAAGACCGCACCCAGCGCCACCACCCACCAGTAGCCACCACCGAGCCTGCGGATGTTCGCGAGCCGGATCGGGTTGGTGCGCGGCTTGCCCTCGTGCCGTTCCGGCTCGCGCACGCCCAGCAACAGGACCAGCACCGACAGCGCGCCCGGAATCGCGGCGACCCAGAACACCGCGCGGAAATCGTTGGCCCACAGCAGCATCAGTCCCGCGGCGATCAACGGACCAAGGAACGCGCCGACGGTGTCCAGGGACTGCCGCAGCCCGAAGGCCGCGCCGCGGATCCCCGGCGGCGTCACGTCCGCCACCAGGGCATCGCGCGGCGCGCCACGAATACCCTTGCCGATGCGATCGGTCAGGCGCGCCGTCACCACCAGTGCGGGACCGTTGGCGATGGCGAACAACGGCTTGGTCACCGCCCCCAGTGCATAGCCGAACAATGCCAGCCCCTTGCGCTTGCCCAGGTAGTCGCTGAGTGCACCCGAGAACACCTTGACGACCAGCGCCGTGGCCTCGGCCAGCCCTTCGACCAGGCCGACCGCCAGTGTCGACATGCCCAGCGCCCCGACCATGAACATCGGCAGCAGGCTGTGGATCATTTCCGAGGAGACGTCCATCAGCAGGCTGACGAAACCCAGCGCCCACACGGAGGCCGGAATGCGGGCCAGTACGTTTGCTGGGGGGCGTCCGGGTGCCATGGCACTATGCTGCGCGATTGCATTGGCGGGCGCACCATGGGGAAACAGGCGATGACGCGGTCGACTGTCCAGGCACTGTCGGTACTGCTGCTTGCGTTGGCTTCGGGAGCACTGTCCCTGCGCGAGGGCCGCGCGCCGGATCCGTTGCCGATCGATGCGCCTGCCGGAGTGTTCTCCGCCGATCGCGCGATGGCCGTGCTGGAGCGCGTGCTGGTCGATGGGCGTCCGCACCCGGTGGGCAGCGACGCCAATGCCGCGGTGCGGGACCGGATCGTGGCCGAGTTCGCCCGCATCGGCATCGAAGCCGAAGTACGCAACCGCTTCATTTGCGGCGCCTCGGCCTGCGCCACCGTGCACAACGTGCTCGGCCACCTTCCCGGGCAGGCGCGCGGCGACGCGATCCTGCTGACCGCGCATTACGACTCGGTGGCCGCCGGGCCGGGCGCGGGCGACGACGGCTCGGGGGTGGCGGCGGTGCTCGAGGCCGCGCGCGCACTGAAGGCCGGGGCGCCGCTCGCGCGCGACGTCTGGTTCCTGCTCGACGACGGCGAGGAGGCGGGGCTGCTCGGCGCGTATGCGTTCGTGCGCGAACCCGAGTTCGCCGGCATCGGCTGGGTGGTGAACGTGGAAGCACGCGGCGACCTCGGTGCCAGTTCGCTGATCGAGACCCAGCCCGGCAATGCCGGCGTGGTCGCGGCGATCGGTCGGGCGCTGCCGCGTCCGTCCGGCAGTTCGCTCGATTACGAGATCTACAAGACCCTGCCGAACGACACCGACTTCACCGTGTACCGGATGCAGGGGCGCGGCGGTGCCAACTTCGCGCTGTCGCGCGGCGCGGCGCGCTACCACACAACGCTCGATGACCTGGCGCACCTGTCGGCGGGTTCGGTGCAACACCACGGCGACAACGCGGTGGCCCTGGTGCGCGAGTTCGCGGCGACGCCGCCGCAGGAACTGCGCGCGAAGGGCGACTCGGTGTTCATGCATCCGTTCGCTGCATTCCAGCTCGCGTGGCCGGCCGCGTGGAATCCGTGGCTGTTGGCGATCGGGCTGCTCGGCTGGGTGGCGTTGGCATGGCGGCTGCGGCGGCGAGGCACCTTGCGCGTGCGCGCACTGGTGGCGGCAAGCCTGGTGCTGGTCCTTGGGTGGGCGCTGTTGCTGTTGCCGGCGTGGCTGCTGTCGTGGGGGTTGGGCGCGCTGGGTGCGACGCCCGCGCCGTGGACCGCGCAAGGGGGTGCGCTGACGGCGTGCTTCGCGCTGGCCGGCGCCGGCCTGATGGCATTGCTTGCCCGACCGCTGCAGCGGCGCTGGGGCGACGCGGTACTCGGGCTTGCGGCGCTGGTGCCGTTCGCACTGCTGGCGATCGCCGCCGTGGCGTGGATGCCGGGCGCAAGTTTCGCGGGGCTGTCGCCGTTGCTGGCACTGGTCGTCGTCGGCCACCTGTTGCCCATGCGCACGCTGTGGTGGTCGGGCGCAGTCGCGATCGTGGCGGCAGTGCTGTGGATGCCCTATGTCGCCGGCGCGCACGATGCGATCGGCCGCGACGGGCTGGGTGGCGCCACGTTGCTGGCCGGCCTGGTCGTGATGCCGTTGCTGCCGGCCATCGCGATGCTGGGCCGGGCGACGAAACCCGCGGTGGGCCTGGCCCTGCTTGGTGCACTGGCCTTCGCCGTGCTCGCCTGCGTCAAGCCGGCGTTCGATGCGGCGACACCACGGACGCTCAACCTGTTGCTGGCTGGCGAGGACGGCAAGCCCTCGCAACTGCTGGCGTCGCCATTGGCGTCGGCGCCGGCCGGATTCCTGTCGGCGAATGGCTTTGCTTCAGGGGTGGAAGCGGTGCTGCCGTTCAGCGGTCGCCGTTACCACGCCGGCGAGAGCGGACCCGTGTTGCCGGCACCCACCGTGGTGGTGCTCGGCAACGAAGTCCGCGGCGCCACCCGCCAGGTCCGGTTGCACCTGCAACCCGCGCATGCCGGCGATGACCTGACCGTGCATTTCCCCGAATCGGTGGACAAGGGATCGGTGCGGGTGGACGGAGAACCGTTGTCCGAATCGCGCTGGCCCTGGTGGCAGGTGGTCACGTCGATCGCGACACCGGCGGATGGCGTCATCGTGGCGTTCGATGCCCCGGCGGACAAGCCGCTCGAGGTCCATCTTGTCGGCGAGACGCGCGGACTGCCGGCGAGCCTGGAGGGTATCGAGCGTGCGCGTGGCGCCGTGGCCAGTCCCTACCAGAGCGGCGATCGGACCGTAGGCTGGCGCAAGCTGACCCTGGCGCCATAGCACGCTTGCCGGGACAATCCCGGATCAGCCCAGCAACCGCTCCAGCATCGCCAGGTACATGTCGGGCAACGCTTCCAGCGCCTGCACCGAAACATGTTCATCCACCTTGTGGATGCTCGCGTTCACCGGGCCCACCTCGATGCATTGCGCGCCCAGCGGCGCGATGAAGCGCGCGTCGGAGGTGCCGCCGCCGGTGCTTTCTTCCGGCGGCCCGCCGCCGAAGCGGGCCAGCACCTCGCGCGCGGCCGAGCGCAAGGGCCCCTCCGGGGTGAAGAACGGTTCGCCGCTGCGATGCCAGTCGATGGCGTAATCCAGTGCGTGCGCCCGCAGGACCGCCTCGCATTCGGCCTGCAGCCGGTCGGCATCCCAGTGCGGGTTGTAGCGCAGGTTGAACCGCACCTCGCACTCGCCGGGAATCACGTTGCTGGCCCCGGTGCCGGCATGGACGTTGCTGACCTGGAGCGAGGTCGGCGGAAAGGTTTCGTAACCCTCGTCCCAGCGCCGTGCCACGAGTTCCGCCAGAGCCGGCAGCGCCTGGTGCACGGGATTGCGCGCCTGTTCCGGATAGGCGACATGGCCCTGGACGCCACGCACGGTCAACGTCGCCGAAAGCGAACCGCGCCGGCCGACGCGCAGCAGGTCGCCAAGCACCGCGGTCGACGATGGTTCGCCGGTGATGCACCAGTCGATGCGCTGGCCGCGCTCGCGGAACACGTCCGCTACCTTGCGCACGCCGTCGATCGCATCGCCCTCCTCGTCCGAGGTCAGCAGCAGCGCCACGGTGCCGGCATGGTCCGGATGCGCCGCCACGAAACGCTCCAGCGCAATCACGAACGCCGCCACGCTGCCCTTCATGTCGGCGGCACCGCGGCCGTACAGCATCCCGTCG
Organism: Lysobacteraceae bacterium; assembly: GCA_004297225.1. Lineage (GTDB taxonomy): Bacteria > Pseudomonadota > Gammaproteobacteria > Xanthomonadales > Xanthomonadaceae > Cognatiluteimonas. The sequence continues at coordinate 49,739 of SCUI01000008.1, forward strand.
CGCACTTCCGGCACGAACGGATCGCTGCTCCAGGCCTCGCGCGGGCCGGGCGGCACCACGTCGGTGTGGCCCAGCAACACCAGCACCGGACCCTCGCCGCCGCCATGCGTGGCCCAGAGGTTGTCGACCTCGCCGAAGCGCAGGGATTCGCAGGCGAAGCCGGAGCGCCGCAGGCGCTCGGCGACCAGCGCCTGGCAGCCGGCATCGTCGGGCGTCGCCGACGGCCGCAGGATCAGCTCCTTCGCCAGCTGCAGTACTTCGCTCATCGCATCCCGAACCGCGCCTTGAACGCGTTGTCGCTGAAGCCCTGGGTGATGGTGCCGTCGTCGGTCACCACGACGGGGCGGCGGATCAGCTGCGGGTATTCCTTCAGCAGCAGCTTCCACTCGGCGTCGGAGCCGGGCGCCTTGCGCGCCTGCGGCAGGTTGCGCCAGGTGGTGGAGGACTTGTTGACCATCGCGTCCCAGCCGCCGAGGGTGTCGCGCCAGGCGAGCAGCGTCGCGGGCGACTGGCGCTCGTCGCGGTAGTCGACGAAGCGGTGCTCGACGCCGAAGCGCTCCAGCCATTTGCGCGCCTTGCGGCAGGTGTCGCAGTTGGCCAGTCCGTAGAGGATGGTGGCCATCAATCCGCCAGGCCGCGCAGCAGTTCGTTGACCGAGGTCTTGGCCCGCGTGCGCGCGTCGACCTGCTTGACGATCACCGCGCAGTACAGCGAATGCGTGCCGTCCTTCGCCGGCAGCTGCCCGGAAACGACGACGCTGTAGGGCGGGACCTGGCCGTAGCTGACCTCCCCGGTCATGCGGTTGTAGATGCGCGTGGACTGGCCGAGGAACACGCCCATGCCGATCACGCTGTGATGGCCCACGATCACGCCCTCCACCACTTCCGAGCGCGCACCGATGAAACAGTGGTCCTCGATGATGGTCGGGGTTGCCTGCAGCGGCTCGAGCACGCCGCCGATGCCGGCGCCGCCGGACAGGTGGCAGTGCTTGCCGACCTGCGCGCAGGAGCCGACGGTGGCCCAGGTATCGACCATCGTGCCGGCGCCGACATGGGCGCCGATGTTGACGAAGCTCGGCATCAGCACCACGTCCTTGCCGATGAAGCTGCCGCGCCGCGCGATCGCGCCCGGGACCACGCGCGCGCCGAGCTTGCGGAACTGCGCCTCGTCGAATTCGGCGAAGCGCGCCGGCACCTTGTCCCAGAACGGCGCCGGGTCGGCTTCCACCAGTTCCATCTCGCGGGTGCGGAAGTAAAGCAGCACCGCCTTCTTCAGCCACTCGTTGACCTGCCAGCCGCCCTTGCCGTCGGGCTCGGCGACGCGGAACTCGGCCTTCTCCAGCCCGTCCATGACCCGCTCGACGGTGGGGCGGGTGGAGCCCTCGACCTCGTCCGGGGTCAGCATCGTGCGTCGTTCCCAGGCGCTGTCGATCACGAACTTCAATTCGTCGGATTCGCTGCCGGGCTGCACGGCCTTGGGCGCTGCCTTCTTCGCCGGCTTCTTCGCGGCCTTCGCCGTCTTCGCCACCTTCTTCGTCGACTTTTTCGCAGCGCTCATCGGTTGCCGTCTCCATCAAGGCAGGCGAGCAATGCTTCGCGCAATGCCTGCTGCTGTCGGGGGTCGACCAGCGCGTGGTCGCGCTCGTCGGTGATCTGGAACACGTCCTCGGCACGTTCACCGAAGGTGGCGATGCGCGCATCGTGCACGCGCAGGCGCTGGTCGCGCAGGACCCGGGTGACGTCGGCCAGCAGCCCCGGCCGGTCGGTCGACACCAGGCTCAGCACCGTGCGCCCGCCGGCGCCGGCGCCGTCGAAACCGATCTGCGGCGCCAGGCGGAAATGCCGCAGGTGGCGCGGCTGCGCGCGCCGCGGCGGCCGCACCTGGTCGAGGTCCTCGCGCGACAGCGCCGCGATCAGCGCGCGCTCCACCGCCACCGGCTCGACCGGACGCTGCGGGTCCGACGGCAACACCTCGAAGGTGTCGAACACGCCCCCTTCCGGTCCGACCAGCAGCCGCGCCTGCTGGATGGCCAGGCCCAGGCGGTCCAGCGAGGCGACGATCGCGGCGAACAGGCCGTCGCGGTCTGGTGCATGGACGAACACTTCCAGCGCGCCGGCATGCTGCACCAGCGGGCGCGCGCGCACGGCCATCGACTGGCCCGCGCGCATGCGGTGCAGCGCCTGCGCCTGCCAGGCGATGCTGTCGGCACGACCGCGCAGGAAGCTGGTCTCCGGCAGCCGTGCGAACAGCGATTCGATCTCGTCCTCGTCCAGGCCCGCGTCGATCAGCCGCGCCCGGGCATGGTCGCGGGTTTCGGCAATCCGTGCCTCCGCGTCGAGCGGATGCTCCAGCCCACGCCGCAACGCCATGCGCGTGGCGGTGTACAGGTCGGCCAGCAGCCGGTCCTTCCACGCGTTCCAAAGCTTCGGCGAGGTCCCGGCGATGTCGGCGCAGGTGAGCAGGTAGAGCAGGTCCAGGCGCTCGCGGTCGGCGACGCGCGAAGCGAAGCGATGGATGACCTCCGGATCGCTGATGTCCTGTTTCTGCGCGGTCACCGACATCAGCAGGTGCTCGCGCACCAGCCAGCCGACCAGCGCGGTCTCGCCTTCGCTCAGGCCGTGCAGTTCGCAGAACGTGCGTGCATCCACCTCTCCCAGCACCGAATGGTCGCCACCGCGGCCCTTGGCGATGTCATGGAACAAGGCCGCAAGCAGCAGCAGTTCCGGCTTGCGCAAGCGCGGCCAGACGTTGTGCACGATCGAGAAGCGCGGGTCCGGGGTGCCGGCGGCGAAACCGGCGATGTTCCTGAGTACCGCGAGCGTGTGCTGGTCCACGGTGTAGACGTGGAACAGGTCGAACTGCATGCGCCCGGAGACCTGCGCGAACGCGGGAATCCAGCGGCCGAGCACGCCGAGCCGGGCCATGCGCGTGAGCGTGGCGACCGGCGCCTGGCCACGCAGCAGGGCGATGAAGCGGGCGCGATCGGCCGGAGACGCGCCCGCGTGGTCGCCGATCGCAGGCAGCGACTCGGCCAGCGCCCGCGCGGTCTGCGAGTGCAGGCCGCGCAGGTCCGGATGCGCGGCCCAGGCCTCGAACAGAGCGAACACGTCGGCGATGCCGCGCGGCCACGCCGGGTCGGCGGCGTGCAGGTAGCCGCGCAGCACGTCGAAGCCATCGACCAGCGGCTCGGCCACCGCCTCGCCCTCGAGCTGTTCCTCGAAGCGCTGCAGCAGGCGCTCGTTGATCCGCAGCACCAGCGCGGCGCTGCGGTAGAAGCCCTGCATCATCTGCTCGACCGCGAGGTTGCCGGCATCGCCGGTGTGGCCCAGGCGCGCGGCCAGCGGCTTCTGGTAATCGAAGCGCAGCCGCTCCTCGCGGCGGCCGGCGACCAGGTGCAGGCCCCAGCGCAGCCGCGACAGTTCCCGCCGCTGTTGTTCCAGGGTGGCGTATTCGTCGGCACCGAACTGGCCCAGCGCCACCAGCGGTTCCAGCCCGCGCGCGCCGAGCACGCGCAGCGCCATCCAGTGCAGCGTGTGCACGTCGCGCAGGCCGCCCGGGCCTTCCTTGAGGTTGGGTTCGAGGTTGTCCGCGGTGTCGTCGTAGCGCGCATGCCGCGCGCGCTGCTCTTCGCGCTTGGCAAGGAAGTACTCGCGCGGCGGCCAGACCCGGTCGGGCGCGATCGCCTCGTGCAGGCGCGCGACCTCGGCGGCGTTGGTCTGCAGCGGCCGCGCTTCCAGCATCGCCGTCAGCACGGTGATGTCGGCCGCGGCGGCCTCGGTGCACTCGGCGGCCGAGCGCACCGCATGGCCGGCCGCCAGTCCCGCGTCCCACAGCAATGCGAACAGGCGCGCGAGCGCCGCTTGGTGCGCCTGCTGCGCCGCCGGCTCGGCCAGCACCAGCAGGTCGATGTCCGAATGCGGGAACAGTTCGCCGCGGCCGTAGCCGCCCACCGCGAACAGCGCGAGCGCGGACGATTCCACGCCGATGCAACGCTCCCACGCCGCGCGGACCCAGCCGTCGACGGCTCGGGCGCGGGCGCCGAGCAGGCGGTCGATGTCCTCGCCGGCATCGAACCGCGCGGCGAAGGCCGCGTCGTCCTGCGCCAGCGCCGCGCGGGCGCCGGCGGCCCATGCCGCGTCGTCGCCAGGCGATCGCGGCAGGGTGGCGCTCACGGCGTGTTGTCGTCCCCGGGCAGGCGGGTGAGGATTTCCACGCCGTCCGCGGTCACCGCGACCGTGTGCTCCCACTGCGCCGAGAGCTTGCGGTCCTTGGTGACCACGGTCCAGCCGTCCGGCAGCAGCCTGGTGTGGCGCGCGCCTTCATTGATCATCGGCTCGATGGTGAAGGTCATGCCCTCGCGCAGCACCACGCCCTGGCCCGGGCGGCCGTAGTGCAGCACCTGCGGCTCGTCGTGGTAGACCTTGCCGATGCCGTGTCCGCAGTACTCGCGGACCACGCTGAATCGCTCGGACTCGGCGTATTCCTGGATCGCGTGGCCGACGTCGCCCAGGGTCGCCCCCGGCTTCACCGCCCGGATCCCGCGGAACATCGCCTCCCGGGTCACCTCGACCAGGCGCCGGGCCATGACCGAGGGCGTGCCCACGTAGTACATGCGGCTGGTGTCGCCGTGCCAGCCGTCCTTGATCACGGTGACGTCGATGTTGACGATGTCGCCGTCCTTCAGCACCTTGGCCTCGCTGGGGATGCCGTGGCAGATGACGTTGTTCACCGAGGTGCACACGGTCTTCGGGTAGCCGCGGTAGCCGACGTTGGCCGGGATGGCGCCCTGGACGTTGACGATGTGGTCGTGGCAGATCCGGTCCAGTTCCTCGGTGGTGACCCCCGGTTTCACGTGCGGGGCGACCACCTGCAGCACCTCGGCGGCCAGGCGGCCGGCGACGCGCATCTTCTCGATTTCGGCGGGGGTCTTGGGGACGATCGTGGTCATCCGGCCATTATCCCCCATTCCGGCCTCCGGGCCCTTCCGACTTGCCCGTAAGCGGCTGAACCGGCTACAATTCCGCGGCTGACCCGGGCCCATGTCCGCCAGGCCGCCCACGACGGGCGCAGCTTCCCGAGGGAAGCGGTCGAATCCACACCTGTCGGCAATCCCTGCTCCGGGGTGCCCGCGCAAGCGGGTTCGGAAGCAGTGACGACAGGGAGGTCCAACCCCGGAATCGACGACGCGCGCCCAGCCGGGCCGTGCGCGATTCCCCATCCAGGATGACAGCAATGCCCCAGATCACCATGCGCCAGATGCTGGAAGCCGGCGTCCATTTCGGCCACCAGACCCGCTACTGGAACCCCAAGATGGGCCCGTACATCTTCGGCGCCCGCGGCAAGATCCACATCATCAACCTCGAGAAGACGGTTCCGCTGTTCAACGACGCGATGAACTTCATCTCGGGCATCGCCCAGAAGCGCGGCATGATCCTGTTCGTCGGCACCAAGCGCTCCGCGCGCGACGCTGTGAAGGAAGAAGCCGAGCGTTGCGGCATGCCGTACATGACCCAGCGCTGGCTGGGCGGCACCCTGACCAACTTCGCCACCGTGAAGAAGTCGGTCGGCCGCCTCAAGGAGCTGGAAGCCGCCGAGACCGACGGCACCTTCGAGAAGCTGGTCAAGCACGAAGTGCTGGGCCTGCGCCGCGAGCGCGACAAGCTGCTGGCCTCGCTGGGCGGCATCAAGGACATGAACCGCCTGCCCGACGCGCTGTTCGTGATCGACATCGGCCACGAGGACATCGCGATCAAGGAAGCCAAGAAGCTCGGCATCCCGGTGATCGCGGTGGTCGACACCAACTACGACCCGGCGCTGGTCGACTACCCGATCCCGGGCAACGACGACGCCATCCGCGCCGTGCAGCTGTATGCCCGTGCCGCCGCCGACGCGGTGCTGGAAGGCAAGGCCGCCGCACCGCAGGCCGCCAGCGTCCGCGAGGACGAGTTCACCGAAGCCGGCGAAGGCGACAAGGCCGCGCGCCGTGGTGCCCGCAAGGCGCCGGCGAAGAAGGCCGCCGCCAAGACCGACGAGGCGCCCGCCGCCGAAGCGCCCGCCGCCGACGCCGCCGAATAAGACAGGAGACCTACCCCCATGGCAGAAATCACCGCATCGCTGGTCAAGGAACTGCGCGAGCGCACCGGCGCCGGCATGATGGAGTGCAAGAAGGCGCTCACCGAGAACGACGGCGACATCCAGGCCGCCGCCGACTGGCTGCGCAAGACCGGCCTGGCCAAGGCCGACAAGAAGGCCAGCCGCATCGCCGCCGAGGGCCGCATCGCGATGGCGCAGGCGCCGGGCAAGGCGGTGCTGGTCGAGATCAACTCCGAGACCGACTTCGTCGCCAAGGACGCGAACTTCCTGGCCTTCACCGATGAAGTGGCGAAGGTCGCGCTGGACAGCGGCGCGCAGGACGCCGAGGCGCTGAAGGCCGCGAAGCTGGCCTCCGGCGAGACCGTCGAGGAGGCCCGCTCGCACCTGATCGCCAAGGTCGGCGAGAACGTGCAGGTGCGCCGCATGGCGCGCGTCGATGGCGCCAACATCATCGGCGCCTACGTCCACGGCGGCCGCATCGGCGTGCTGGTCGAGGTCAAGGGCGGCAATGAAGAGCTGGCCCGCGGCCTGGCGATGCACATCGCCGCGATGAACCCGCCCTACATCTCGCCGGCGCACGTGCCGGCGGACTTCATCGCCCGCGAGAAGGAGATCGCGCTGGCGCAGGTGAAGGACTCGGGCAAGCCCGCCGAGATCCTGGAGAAGATGGTCTCGGGCAAGATCGCCAAGACCCTCGCCGAGATCAGCCTCACCGGCCAGCCGTACGTGCTCGACACCAACCAGACCGTCGAGGCCGCGCTCAAGGCCGCCGGTGGCGCGCAGGTGCTGTCGTTCGTGCGCCTGGCCGTCGGCGAAGGCATCGAGAAGCAGGCCGACGACTTCGCCGCCGAAGTCATGAAGCAGGCCGGCCTGGCGTAACGCCACGCCAGCGCCCTCGAAAAACCCCGCTCCGGCGGGGTTTTTCTTTTGGTGGTGCGAGAAGCGGCGGGAGCCGTGGCCCTCCGGGGCGAATGTCCCCCGGCATCCGCCTGCGGCGGCTGCCTCCTCCTTGATTTCGCCCTGGAGGCCCCCGACTCCCGGCGCTCCCCACCGGTTCGCGAAAAATCCTCGCCAAGCCGGGTGGGGGTGGCCCATGACGCGAAATAAAGGAGGAGGTGGCGGCCAAAGGCCGTCACCGGGGGACATTCGCGTCATGGGCCACCCCCACCCGGCGCCCGCGATGACAAGAACAGCGAACCAGCGATGACAACGGCCTCCGTTACAATCACTGCGATCCCCGCCCGGAGCCAGCCCATGTCGCAGCTTGCCTATCGCCGTGTCCTGCTCAAGCTGTCCGGCGAGGCGCTGATGGGCGACGAGGACTACGGAATCGATCCCAAGGTCATCGCCCGCCTCGCCCGCGAAGTGATCGAAGCGCGCGACGCCGGCGCCGAGATCGCCCTGGTGATCGGCGGCGGCAACATCTTCCGCGGCGCCGGCCTCGCCGCCGGCGGCATGGACCGGGTCACCGGCGACCAGATGGGCATGCTCGCGACCGTGATCAACGCCCTGGCGATGCAGGACGCGCTGGAGAAGCTCGGCGGCAAGGCCCGGGTGATGAGCGCGCTGAAGATCAATGACGTCTGCGAGGACTACATCCGTCGCCGCGCCATCCGCCACCTCGAGAAGGGCCGGCTGGTGATCTTCGCCGCCGGCACCGGCAATCCGTTCTTCACCACCGACTCGGGCGCTGCGCTGCGCGCGATCGAGATCGGCGCCGACCTGCTGCTGAAGGCGACCAAGGTCGACGGCGTCTACGACAAGGACCCGAAGAAATACCCCGATGCCAAGCGCTACGATCGGCTGAGCTACGACGAGGTCATCGCCCGCGACCTGCAGGTGATGGATACCGCCGCGTTCGCGCTGGCGCGCGACAGCGAACTGCCGCTGCGCGTGTTCGACATGTCGCAGCCCGGGACGCTGCTGAAGATCCTGCGCGGGGAAGAGATCGGGACGCTGGTGCAGGGGCGCGGCCCGCATTAGTCGCGGCTTGCGCCGCTCCCACAAGGCAGAGATTCCGGGCAATGCACGGGTACGACCATTTCCACGGGCATGCGACGCGATCGTTCGCGATCGTGACCCTGGGCAACCTCGCCTACACGATCCTGGAGGCGGGCTACGGTTTCGCCACCGATTCGCTGGCCCTGCTGTCCGACGCGCTGCACAACCTCGGCGACGTGCTCGGCCTGGGCCTGGCCTGGGGCGCGGCCGTGCTCGCGCGGCGCCTGCCGACCGAGCGCCACACCTACGGCTGGCGCCGCGCCACCCTGCTCTCGCCGCTGGCGAACGCGCTGCTGCTGGTCCTGTTCGCCGGCGCGCTGGCGTGGGAGGCCGTGCGCCGCCTCGACGCGCCGCCGCAGATCCCGGCGATGCCGGTGATCGTGGTCGCGGCGATCGGCATCGCGGTGAACCTGGGCGGTGCCTGGCTGATGCGCGGCGGCCACGGCGAGGACCTCAACCGGCGCGGCGCGTTCCTGCACCTGGTGGCGGACGCAGGCGTGTCGCTGGCGGCGGTGATGGCGGGCATCGGCATGTTGCGGCTGGGCTGGGAATGGCTGGATCCGGCGACCGCGCTGCTGGTCGGCGCGGTGGTGGCGATCAGCGCGTTCGGGCTGCTGCGCGACGCCTTCAACGCGGCGATGGACGCCGTGCCGCCAGCCCTGGACCAGGCCGAGGTGGAGGCCTGGCTCGGCGCGCAGGAAGGCGTCAGCGCCGTCCACCACCTGCACATCTGGTCGCTGGGCGCGGGCGAAGTGGCGATGACCGCGCACCTGGTCCGCAATGGCCCGGGCGGCCACGATGCGTTCCTCGACCGGATCCACCAGGGGCTGGACGAGTCGTTCGGCATCAACCACCCGACCCTGCAGGTGGAATTCGGCGAGCGCTGCGGGCACGACCAGCACGACCGCGCCCCGCACGCCCATTAGCCCAGGCCCATTGGCCGCGGGTCCTGCCGCGGGCGTCGTTCGCTATACTCCGTGGGCTAAGCAGAATGGCCGGAGCCGCGATGATCAACGACATCCTTTCAGACGCGCAGGCGCGCATGGCCAAGAGCATCGACGCGCTGCGCCATACCCTGGTCAAGGTCCGCACCGGGCGCGCCTCGACCGCGCTGGTCGAGCACATCAAGGTCAACTACTACGGCTCCGACGTGCCGCTTTCGCAGGTGGCCAGCGTCGCCGTGGCCGATGCCCGTTCGCTGGTGATCACGCCCTGGGAAAAGCAGATCGTCGGCGCGGTCGAGAAGGCGATCCTCGGATCCGACCTGGGCCTGACCCCGAACACCGCCGGCACCGTGATCCGGCTGAACCTGCCGGCCCTCACCGAGGAGCGCCGCAAGGAACTGTCCAAGGTCGTGCACGGCGAGGGCGAGGACGCGAAGGTCGCGATCCGCAACATCCGCCGCGACGCCAACCAGCAGGTCAAGGAGCTGCTGAAGGACAAGCAGATCAGCGAGGACGAGGCTGCGCGCAGCGAAGGCGAAATCCAGAAGGTCACGGACAAGGCGATCAAGGACGTCGACGACGTGGTCAAGGGCAAGGAACAGGAACTGATGGCGGTCTGACCGCCGCCTGCATGGCCACTCCGCCGCCCGAGCCGGGCCGTATTCCCCGCCACCTCGCCGTGATCATGGACGGCAACGGGCGCTGGGCGCAGCAGCGCCATCGCCCGCGCGCCATCGGCCACCGCGCCGGCGCCCGCGCGGTCAACCTGTGCATCGATTTCTGCCTGGAAAAAGGCATCGGCGCGCTGACCGTGTTCGCGTTCTCCAGCGAGAACTGGGGCCGTCCGGAGGACGAGGTCGGCGCGCTGATGAAGCTGTTCATGAACGCGCTGGAGCGCGAGGTCGCCGAACTGCACCGGCGCGGCGTGCGCATCGCCTTCATCGGCGAGCGCGAGCGTTTCGCCAGCGCGATCCGCGCGCGCATGGACCAGGCGGAGGCGCTGACCGCGGGCAACACCCGGCTGGCGCTGAACATCGCCGCCAGTTACGGCGGCCGCCAGGACATCGCCGCGGCCGCGCGCTCGCTGGCCGAGGACGTCGCCGCCGGGCGCCTGCGGCCGGAACAGATCGACGAGGCCCTGTTCGGCAGCCGGGTGGCGCTCTCCGGCCTGCCGGCCCCGGACCTGTTCATCCGCACCGGGGGCGACTGCCGCATCAGCAACTTCCTGCTCTGGCAGCTGGCCTACACCGAGCTCTGGTTCACCGAGACATTGTGGCCCGCGCTGGATGCGGCGACACTGCAGCGCGCGCTCGACGACTACGCCAGCCGCGAACGCCGCTTCGGGCTCACCGGGGCACAGGTGGCCGGCCCCCAGCACGAGGTTTCCGCATGACCCGCACGCGCGTGATCGCGGCGCTGATCCTGACCCCGATCGCGATCGCCGCGATCCTGCTGTTGCCCACTCCGTGGATGCTGGCGCTGGCCGCCATCGTGTTCCTGGGCGGACTGTGGGAGTGGTTCCGGCTGGCCGACATCGAGGACACCCTGGCGCGCACCGTGCTGCTGGTGGTGAACCTGGCGCTGATGGTCGCGATCGTCTGGGGATCGCGCACCAGCCAGGGCTTCAGCTTCGTGCTGCTGCAGGTGATGACGATCGTCGGCGTGGTCTGGTGGCTGCTCGCGCTGCTCTGGCTACGGCATTTCGAATTCGGCGCCGACCATGCCGCGACCCACGCGCGGGTGTTCAAGCTCGCGGCGGGAACGCTGGCGATCGTGCCGGCCTGGTGCGCGCTGGGCTTCCTGCACGGCAGCGAGGCCGGCGGCCACCGCTGGCTGTTCGTCGCGCTGGCGATCGTCTGGGCGGCGGACTCGGGGGCCTATTTCGCCGGCCGCCATTTCGGCAAGCGCAAGCTCTCGCCGCGGATCAGCCCGAACAAGACCGTCGAAGGCCTGCTGGGCGGCCTGGTGTGCGGCCTCGCGGTCGCCCTCGCCTTCGCGCCGTTCGCCGGCGCGCGGCTGGGCGAACTGCCGCTGGTGGCGCTGGCGGCCTTCGCCGCCGTGTTGTTCTCGGTGGTCGGCGACCTGTTCGAAAGCATGCTCAAGCGCCATGTCGGCGCCAAGGATTCGGGGGCGCTGATCCCCGGCCATGGCGGCATCCTCGACCGCATCGACGGCGTCATCGCCGCGCTTCCCGTGTTCACGCTGGCCAAGGCCTGGCTCGGGTTCTGAGCATGGCCGAGGCAGGCAACGCAGGCGTCGTGGTGCGGCAGGTCGCCGTGCTGGGCGCGACCGGATCGATCGGGTCCTCGACCCTGGACGTCATTGCCCGCCACCCCGACCGGCTGCGCGCCAGCGTCCTGGCCGCGGGTCGGCGGGTCGACGCGCTGCTGGCGCTGTGCCGCGAACATCGACCCGACCACGCGGTGGTCGCCGACGCCACTGCGTACGCCGCGCTCCGCGACGGCCTGCGCGACGCCGGCTTGCCGACCCGCGCGCATTGCGGCGGCGAGGCACTGCAGGCGCTGGTCGCCGGCGAGGCCTGCGACACCGTGGTCGCCGCGATCGTCGGTGCCGCCGGCCTGCCCAGCACCCTGGCTGCCGCCCGCGCCGGCAAGCGCCTGCTGCTGGCCAACAAGGAGTCGCTGGTGCTGGCCGGCGACCTGCTCACCCGCGCAGCGCGCGAAGGCGGCGCCCGGGTGGTGCCGATCGACAGCGAACACAACGCCATTTTCCAGTGCCTGGGGGCCGGGAACAGCGGGCTGGCACGGATCGTGTTGACGGCCTCGGGCGGTCCGTTCCGCGGGCGGACGCGTGCGTCCCTGGCCACTGTCACCCCGGCCGAGGCGGTCCGCCACCCGAAGTGGTCGATGGGCCCGAAGATCTCGGTGGATTCGGCGACGCTGATGAACAAGGGCCTGGAGGTGATTGAAGCCCACCACCTGTTCGGCCTGCCCGGCGAGCGCATCGGCGTGCTGGTGCATCCGCAGAGCCTGGTCCATTCGCTGGTCGAATTCGTCGACGGCTCCACCCTGGCCCAGCTCGGCCTGCCGGACATGCGCACCGCGCTGGCGGTCGGCCTGGGCTGGCCGGAACGGATCGCCTCGGGTGTCGCGGGGCTGGACCTGCTGCAGCACGGCCGCCTGGATTTCGAAGCGCCGGACCTGGACGCCTTTCCGTGCCTGGCGCTGGCCTACCAGGCGCTTGCCGCCGGCGGCACCGCCCCGGCGGTGCTCAACGCCGCCAATGAAGTCGCGGTTTCATCCTTCCTTCAGGGTCGCACCCCTTTCCTCGGGATTCCCGCCCTGGTCGAGAATTGCCTGGCCGCCCTGCCCGCCACCGCCGATCCCGACCTCGAGACGCTGCTCGCGGCCGACGCGGCCGCGCGCGAGTATGCGCAACGGCGTGTCGCCGCCGGGGCTTTCGCATGAGCACGTTCCTGGGTTCGGTGTGGTGGATGATCGTCAGCCTCGGCGTGCTGGTGACCTTCCACGAGTTCGGCCATTACTGGGTCGCGCGCCGCTGCGGCGTGCGCGTGCTGCGGTTCTCGGTCGGCTTCGGCAAGCCGCTGTGGCTGCGACGCGGCCGCGACGGCACCGAATACGCGATCGCCGCGATCCCGCTGGGCGGCTACGTGCGGATGCTCGACGAGCGCGAGGGCGAGGTGGCGGCGGTCGAGGCGCCGCAGGCGTTCAACCGGCAACCGGTGTTCCGCCGCATCGCGATCGTCGCCGCGGGCCCGCTGGCGAACCTGCTGCTGTGCGTCGCCCTGCTCTGGGGCATGTTCGTGATCGGGCGCCCGGACTACGCGCCAGTGGTCGGCCATGCCGACGGGATCGCCGCCAGTGCCGGCCTGGAGCGTGGCGACACGCTGCTGGCGGTGGGTGACGTCGCCACCCCGACCTGGAGCGATGCAGCGATGGCACTGGTCGCCGCGGCGATGGACCGCCGCGACGTCACCGTGGCGGTGCGCACGGCCGAGGGCGCGGAGGCGCGGCGCGAACTGCGCCTGTCGCGCCTGCCGGCGTCGCTGGACCAGCCGCGGGCCTTCGCGTCGATCGGGTTGACGCCACGGCACCAGCTGCTGCCGGCGAACGTGGGCCGGGTCGCGCCCGGCAGCGCCGCCTGGGGCGTGCTGGCCGAGGGCGACAAAGTCACCGCGATCGACGGGTTGCCGGTCGCCAGCTTCGACGAGATCGGGCCACGGGTGCAGGCGGTCGGCGGTCGCGAGGCGATGGTCGAGGTCGAGCGAGACGGCGATCGCCTGGCGCTGGCGATCACCCCCGGCCGGCGCCTGGACGCCGATGGCGAACCCTACTGGGCGCTGGGAATCAGCCCCGCGCCGGCACCGATGCCCGATCACGACGCCACCCTGGAACACGGCCCGGTCGCGGCACTGCCGGCGGCCCTGCGCGAGACCTGGAAGCTCACGGGCGATTCGGTGGCGATGATCGGGCGCCTGCTCACGGGACGCGCCTCGGTCGAGAACGTTTCCGGCCCGATCACCATCGCGCGTTACGCCAATGCGTCGGCCAACCTGGGCCCGGCGTGGTTCCTGAACTTCCTCGCGCTGCTTTCGCTGAGCCTGGCGATCATCAACCTGCTGCCCATCCCCGTCTTGGACGGGGGGCACCTGCTGTATTACCTTATCGAGCTGGTCAAGGGCAGCCCGTTGAGCGAGCGGGCGATGGCCGCCGGGCAGTACATCGGCCTGGCCCTGCTCGCGGGCCTGATGGGCCTGGCGTTCTACAACGACTTCCTGCAGTTGCTGCGTTGATCCGCGGCCGACCCCCAACCGGAACAGACATGACGCGACTCCCCCCACGCCGCTTGCTCGCCCTCGCACTGGCCACGGCGACGGCGACGGCCGCGCCCGCCGCCCTCGCCCAGACCGCCAGCCCGTTCGCCGCGCCCGCGGCAGTCCCGGCGGCGCCACCCGTTGCGCCGGCGCCCGGCGGCTTCGTCGTCGGCGACATCCGCATCGACGGCCTGCAGCGCATTTCGGCCGGCACGGTGTTCACCTACCTGCCGATCGAACGTGGCGACCGCGTCGACCACACGCGCATCGCCGCCGCGATCCGCGCGCTGTACAAGACCGGATTCTTCGAGGACGTGCGCATGGACCGCCAGGGCGACATCCTGGTGGTGACCGTGGCCGAGCGCCCGGCGATCAACAAGCTGACCCTGGTCGGCAACAAGGACATCAAGACCGAGGACCTGACCAAGGGCCTGAACGACATCGGCCTGTCCGAAGGCGGCACCTTCGACCGCCTGAGCCTGGACCGCGTCATCCAGGAACTGACCCGCCAGTACAACAACCGCGGCAAGTACAACGTGGTGATCACCCCGACGGTGACCCGGCTGGACCGCAACCGCGTCGACGTCAACATCGACATCAAGGAAGGCAAGGCCGCGAGCATCCGCCACATCAACCTGGTGGGCAACGAGCAGTTCGCACAGGAAGACATCGTCGATTCCTGGGAATCGAGGGAACACAACTGGCTCAGCTGGTATCGCCGCGACGACCAGTACTCGCGCGAGAAGCTGTCCGGCGACCTCGAGAAGCTCAATTCGTTCTACCTGGACCGCGGCTACGTCGACTTCAGCCTCGACAGCACCCAGATCGAGATCAGCCCCGACAAGCGCGACATGTTCATCGTCGCGGGCATTTCCGAGGGCGACCAGTTCCGCGTGGCGAAGGTCGAGCTGACGGGCGATACCGTGCTGCCGCGCGAGGAGGTCGAGAAGCGCCTGTTCGTGCGCGAGGGCCAGGTGTTCTCGCGGCGCTTGCTGGACGCCACCTCGGACGCGATCAGCCTGTCGCTGTCGAACATCGGCTATGCCTTCGCCAAGGTCGACGTGGTCCCGGACGTGGACCGCGCCCAGCGCACCGTCGGCATCCGCTTCAACGTGATCCCGGGCCCGCGCGTGCAGATCCGGCACATCGACTTCAAGGGCAACACCCGCACTTCCGACGAGGTGCTGCGCCGCGAGATGCGCCAGTTCGAAGGCGCCTGGTACTCGCAGGCCGCACTGGACCGCTCCAAGGTGCGCCTGCAGAACCTGGGCTACTTCGAGACGGTCGAGGTGGACAAGACCCCTGTCCCCGGCAGCAACGACAAGGTCGACGTCGCCTTCACCGTGAAGGAGACCACGTCCGGCAGCTTCCTGTTCGGCGTCGGCTATTCGCAGCTCAGCGGCGTGACCACCTCGGTGCAGCTGTCGGAGAACAACTTCCTGGGCACCGGCAACCGGGTCTCGGTGGCCGCGCAGCGCAGCTATTACCAGGACAGCTACAGCTTCTCCTTCCTCAATCCCTACTTCACCGACAACGGCGTGTCGCTGGGATACTCGCTCTCGATGAGCGAGTTCGACTACTCGAACTACAACGTCGCCCAGTACTCGACCACCAGCCGCGAGGCGCGCGCCATCCTCGGGCTGCCGATCAGCGAATGGGATTCCGTCAGCGCGTCGTTCGGCATCGACAGCAAGGAGATCCTCGCCTTCGAGGGCTCGACCCCCGACGCGTTCGTGGACTACATCAAGGCGATCGGCCAGCGCACGTTCCACACCTGGCGCGGCCAGTTCGGCTGGGCCCGCGACACGCGCAACGACTATTTCATGCCCAGTGCCGGCAGCTTGCAGCGGGTCACCGCGGAAATCGCGCTGCCCGGCTCCACCGCCGAGTACTACAAGCTCGAGTACGAATACTCGCGCTACTGGCCGCTGAGTCCGGCGCTGATCCTGCGCACCGGCCTCAACCTGGGCTACGGCGACAGCTACGGCAGCCCCATCACGCGCAACCTCTGCTACACCGCGCCGACCCCGCCGACGCCGCCGACGACCGAGAACCCGAACCCGCCACCGCCGCCACCCCCGCCGCCGCCGAGCGATCCATGCGAGCCGGGCTCGCCGGACTACGTGAAGACGGTCACCGCCGACGGCTTGCCGTTCTTCGAGAACTTCTACGCCGGCGGCATCAGCTCGGGCGGGCGCATCCGCGGCTTCGTCGACAACACCGTCGGCCCGCAGGCGGGGAACGCCTTCGGCTACGATCGCCCGATCGGCGGTTCGGTGAAGACGGTCGGTTCGCTGGAACTGTTCTTCCCGCGCCTGTTCGACAGCCCGTCGGCGCGTATCTCCGCGTTCGTGGACTTCGGCAACGTGTACAGCGACTGGGATGCCTTCGACGCCGCCGAAATGCGCGCGTCGGCCGGCGCGGCGCTGCTGTGGCGCTCGCCGATGGGACCGATCTCGATCAGCTACGCGTTCCCGTTGCGGACCCTGGAAGGCGACCGCACCGAGCGCCTGCAGTTCACCTTCGGCGGCCAGTTCTAGCCGCCGCGGGTAGCGCCGCATGACGTACAGCGCCGCCGAACTCGCCAACCGCTTCGGGCTTGCCGTGCACGGCGACCCCGAAGCGCGCGTGTCGGGGGTGGCGACGCTGGCGCGCGCCGGTGCCGCCGACCTCTCGTTCCTGGCCAATCCACGTTACCGCGCGCAACTGGACGATACCGGTGCCGGCATCGTGCTGATGCGCGCGGCGGATGCGGATGGCTATCGCGGCACCGCATTGGTGGCCGCCGATCCCTACGTCGCCTTCGCCAGGGCCGCGGCGCTGTTCGAAACGCGCGAGGCGCGCGAGCTGGGGATCCATGCTTCCGCGGTGGTCGAACCCTCCGCGCAGGTGGCGGCCGGCGCCCACGTCGGTCCGTTCGCCAGCATCGGCGCGCGCAGCGTGGTCGAGGCCGGCGCGATCATCGGCCCCGGTTGCGTGGTCGGCGAGGATTGCGTGGTCGGCGCCGGCAGCGAGCTGGTCGCGCGCGTGGTGCTGGTGCGCCGCGTGCGCCTGGGCCGGCGCGTGCTGGTGCATCCGGGCGCGGTGCTGGGCGCCGACGGCTTCGGCATCGCGCTCGAACGCCCGGCCGGGGGCGACGCGCACTGGGTCAAGGTGCCGCAGCTGGGAGGCGTGCTGGTCGGCGACGATTGCGAGATCGGCGCCAACACCTGCATCGACCGTGGTGCGCTCGACGACACCGTGCTGGAGGAGGACGTGCGCCTGGACAACCAGATCCAGGTCGGCCACAACGTGCGCATCGGCGCGCACACCGCGATGGCGGGCTGCTCGGCGGTTGCCGGCAGCGCGCGCATCGGCCGCTATTGCCAGATCGGCGGCGGCGCCGGCGTGCTCGGCCACCTGGAAGTATGCGATCGCGTGGTCGTCACGGCGATGAGCCTGGTCACCCATTCCATCCGCGAGCCCGGCGAATATTCCTCCGGCACGCCGCTGATGGACAACCGCGGCTGGCGCAAGGCGGCAGCACGTTTCCGCCAACTGGATGCGCTGGCGCGCCGGGTCGGTCCTTTGCGCGATAATCCGGGCGAATGACCGCATCACTCCCGGGGAAGACCGCCGTGCAGTTGCCGATCGACGCCATCGCCATCCAGTCGCTGCTCCCGCACCGCTATCCGTTCCTGCTGGTGGACCGGGTGGTGGAATTCGAGCCGCGCACGCGGATCCGCTGCCTGAAGAACGTCACGGTGAACGAACCGTTCTTCCAGGGTCATTTCCCGGGGCGCCCGGTGATGCCGGGGGTGCTGGTGGTGGAGGCGCTGGCCCAGGCCGGCGGCCTGCTCACCCAGCTGTCGAAGGAAGGCGACGCCGCGGGCAAGGTCTTCTACCTGGTCAAGGTCGACAACGCGAAGTTCAGCCGCATGGTCGTGCCCGGGGACCAGCTGGAGCTTTGCGTCTCGCTCAAGCGGAGCATCCGCAACATGGCCCAGTTCGAGGCGATCGCGCGCGTCGACGGCCAGCAGGTCGCCTGCGCGGAGATCCTTTGCGCCGAAGCGCAGGAATGACATGAGCCCAGCGCCCGCCATCCATCCCACCGCGATCGTCGATACGTCGGCGCGGATCGGCGATGGCGTCGGCATCGGCGCGTACACGGTGGTCGGCGGCGAGGTCGAAATCGGCGCGGGCACGCGCATCGGCGCGCACTGCACGCTCGAGGGCCCGACCCGCATCGGCCGCGACAACCGCATCCACGGCCACGTCGCCATCGGCGGCGACGCCCAGGACAAGAAGTTCGCCGGCGAACGCGCCGAACTGGTGATCGGCGACCGCAACGTCATCCGCGAGTTCTGCACGATCAACCGCGGCACCGGCCACGGCGGCGGCTGCACCCGCGTCGGCGACGACAACTGGCTGCTGGCCTATGTGCACATCGCGCACGACTGCCAGGTCGGCAACGGCTGCGTTTTCTCCAACAACGCCACCCTCGCCGGGCACGTCGAGGTCGGGGACCAGGTGATCCTCGGCGGTTTCGCCGGGGTCCACCAGTTCTGCCGGATCGGCGCGCACGCGTTCATCGGCATGGGCGCGTTCGTCAATGGCGACGTGCCGCCCTTCGTGCTGGTCGCGCAGGAAGGCTACAGCCGTCCGCGCGGAGTCAATGTCGAGGGGCTGAAGCGCCGCGGTTTCGACGCCGACCGCATCGCCGCGATCCGCCGCGCCTACAAGGCGCTCTACGTGTCCGGCGCGAAGCTCGAGGAGGCGCGCCTGCAGCTGCAGGCGCTGGCAGGCGAAAGCGACGACGTGCGCGCACTGCTGGCCTTCCTGGACGCCGGCGATCGCCCGCTGCTGCGATGAGCATGCCGTGACCGGCGCGCAGGGCAAGCGCATCGCACTGGTCGCCGGCGAAGCCTCGGGCGACCAGCTGGGCGCCGGCCTCGTCGCGGCCTTGCGGCAACGCTTCCCCGGCGCGGAATTCGCCGGCATCGGCGGCGACGCGATGCGCGCGGCCGGAGTCGAGACCTGGCATGACGCGGGCGAACTGGCGGTCATGGGCCTGGCCGAAGTGCTGCGCGACCTGCCGCGCCTGTTGCGCCTGCGCAGCACGCTGCGCGAGCGCGTGCTGGCGTGGCGCCCGGACGTGTTCATCGGCATCGATGCCCCGGACTTCAACCTGGGCGTCGAGCGCTGGCTCAAGCATCGCGGCGTGCGCACCGTGCATTACGTGAGCCCTTCGGTATGGGCCTGGCGCGAGTCGCGGGCCGCGAAAATCGGCGCGAGCGCGGACCTGGTGCTGTGCCTGTTCCCGATGGAGCCGCCGATCTACGCCCGCCACGGCGTGGACGCGCGCTTCACCGGCCATCCGCTGGCCGACGCGATCGCGCTGGAACCCGACCGTGCCGAGGCGCGCGAAGCGCTGGACATCGCCTTCCATGCGCCGGTACTGGCGATCCTGCCCGGCAGTCGCCTCGGCGAAATCGCGCGGATGCTGCCGGTGTTCCTCGAAGCCGCGGCGCAAGTCGCCCGCGACATCCCCGGCCTGCAGTTGCTGGTCCCCGCCGCAAACCCCGCCTGTCGCGAAGCCATCGGGCAGGCCATCTCCCGTGCCCCATTCCCGATTCCCCAGTCCCGGCTCCTGGACGGCCAGGCGCAGCGGGCGATGATCGCCAGCGATGTCGTCCTGCTCGCCTCCGGCACCGCCGCGCTGGAGGCGATGCTGTGCAAGCGGCCGATGGTGGTGGGCCACCGCATCGCGCCGCTCACGCACGCCATCGTCCGCCGCCTGGGGATGCTCAAGTCCGCGCACGTGAGCCTGCCGAACGTGCTCGCCGGCGAGGCTCTGGTCCCCGAGCTGCTGCAGGACGACTGCACGCCCGATCGGCTGGCGCAGGCGGTGCTGCAATGGTTCGCGCAACCCGAGGCGGTGGCTGCCCTGCGTCCGCGCTTCCGCGCGATCCATGAAACGTTGCGCCAGGACGCCTCGCAGGCGGCCGCCGACGCGATCGCCGGACTGCTCGACCCGCGCTGAGCGTTGCCGGGCCGGCCGTCGCCGTTACACTGGCGGCATGGCCGCCGCACCCGCACCCACCGACCACGACGCGAGCCTGCTGGTGGCCGGAGTGGACGAGGCCGGGCGCGGGCCGCTCGCCGGGCCGGTGGTGGTTGCGGCGGTGGTGTTCCCGCCCGGGCGCACGCCGGTCAACGGCCTCGACGACTCCAAGCAGCTGTGCGCCGAACGCCGCGAACAGCTCTACCCGCGCATCGTCGAGCGCGCGCTGGCCTGGCAGGTGTGTTTCATCGAGGTCGGGGAAATCGACCGCATCAACATCTACCACGCGACCATGCTCGGGATGCGCCGTGCGCTCGAGGGCGTGGTCGCGCAAGTCGGCGCGGTGCGGGCGCTGATCGACGGCAACGCGGTCCCGCGCGGGCTGCCGTGCGCGGCGCGCGCGATCGTCGGTGGCGACGCCAGCGAGCGCGCGATCATGGCTGCTTCGATCCTGGCCAAGGTTGCCCGCGACCGGCACATGCGCGAGCTGCACGCGCGCTGGCCCGGGTACGGCTTCGACGAGCACAAGGGTTACGGCACGCCCGCCCATCGCGCCGCGCTGGAGCGGCTGGGGCCGTGCCCGGCGCATCGCCGCAGCTTCGCACCGGTGCAGGCCGTGCTGCGGGGACCGGACCTGTTCGAAGGCCTGCCGGGCGGCGTCTTGCCGCAACCGGCCTGAAGGCGCGATGGCCGGCTTCGTCCACCTGCACCTGCACAGCGAGTATTCGCTGGTCGACTCGACCATCCGCATCGCGGAGCTGGTGGAGCGTTGCGTTGCGCTCGGACAGCCGGCGGTGGCGGTCACCGACCACAACAACCTGTTCGCGCTGGTCAAGTTCTACAAGGCGGCGGAAGCGGCCGGCCTCAAGCCGATCGCCGGCGCAGACATCCTGCTCGCCGACGGCGACGAAGCGCCGACGCGGCTGACCCTGTTGTGCCGCGACCATGGCGGTTACCTCGCGCTGTCGCGACTGCTGACCCGTGCGTGGATGGAAGGCCACCGCCACGATGGCGTGGTGGTGCGGCCGCAATGGCTGCGCGAGGCCAACGAGGGCTTGTTCGCGCTGGCCGGGCGCCACAGCGAAGCGGGATTGCTGGCCGCCGCCGGCAAGCACGAACTGGCCGAGCAATGGGTTGCCGACTGGCAGGGCGCCACCGACGGCCGCCTGCACCTTGAGCTGACCCGCACCCGGCGCGACGGCGAGGACGCGTTCAACGCCTTCGCCCTGCACGCATCCGCGCGGCGTGGCGTGCCGGTCGTCGCCAGCAACGACGTGCGCTTCCTCGATCGGGAAGGCTTCGAGGCGCACGAGGCGCGCGTGTGCATCGCCTCCGGCCGCGTGCTCGACGATCCGCGGCGGCCGCGCGACTACAGCGCCGAACAATCGCTCAAGTCCAGCGGCGACATGGCGGCGCTGTTCGACGACGTGCCCGACGCGATCGACAACGCGCTGGCCCTGGCGACGCGCTGCAACCTCGAGCTGGCGCTGGGCACCTACCACCTGCCCGCGTTCCCGGTGCCCAGCGACCAGACCCTGGACAGCTGGATCCGCGCCTGCGCCCGCGAGGGCCTTGAACGGCGGCTGGCGCGGCATCCGCTCGCGCCCGGCAAGTCGCGCGCCGACTACGACGCGCGCCTGGAAGCCGAAGTCGACGTCATCGTGCGCATGGGATTCCCCGGCTACTTCCTGATCGTCGCCGACTTCATCAACTGGGCCAAGGACCACGACATTCCGGTCGGCCCGGGCCGCGGTTCGGGTGCCGGTTCGCTGGTGGCATGGGCGCTGGGCATCACCGACCTGGACCCCCTGCCCTACGACCTGCTGTTCGAGCGCTTCCTGAACCCCGAACGCGTGTCGATGCCGGACTTCGACATCGACTTCTGCATGGACCGCCGCGACGAGGTGATCGACTACGTCGCCGGCAAGTACGGCCGCGACCGCGTCAGCCAGATCATCACCTACGGCACGATGGCGGCGAAGGCGGTGGTGCGCGACGCCGGCCGCGTGCTCGGCTTCCCCTACGGCTTCGTCGACGGCCTGGCCAAGCTGGTGCCGATGACGCTCGGCATCTCGCTGGAGGACGCGCTCGGGCGCACGCCGAAGTCGCGCAGCGACGACAACTGGCGCTCCGACGAACTGATCGCGCGCTACGAAGCGGAGGATGACGTCCGCGACCTGATCGACCTGGCGCTGGAGCTCGAGGACCTCACCCGCAACGCCGGCAAGCACGCCGGCGGCGTGGTGATCGCGCCCGAGCCGCTGTCGGAGTTCTGCCCGCTGTTCGCCGAACACGACGGCCACGGCCTGGGCCGCAACCCGGTCACCCAGTTCGACAAGGACGACGTCGAGGCGATCGGCCTGGTGAAGTTCGACTTCCTGGGACTGCGGACGCTGACGATCATCGATTGGGCGGTGAAGGCGATCAACGCGAAGCGGGCGCAGCCCGCGCTCGACATCTCCGCCATCCCGCTGGACGACCCGGCCACGTACGAACTGTTCGCGCGCGGCGACACCATCGCCGTGTTCCAGTTCGAATCGCGCGGCATGCGCGACCTGCTCAAGCGGGCGAAGCCCGACCGCTTCGAGGACCTGATCGCGCTGGTGTCGCTGTTCCGCCCGGGCCCGATGGACCTGATCCCGGACTTCATCGAGCGCAAGCACGGCCGCGCCGTGGTCGAATACCCGCATCCGTTGCTGGAACCGGTGCTGGCGCCGACCTATGGCGTGGTCGTGTACCAGGAACAGGTGATGCAGACCGCACAGGTCCTGGCTGGCTATTCGCTCGGCGGCGCGGACCTGCTGCGCCGCGCGATGGGCAAGAAGAAAGTCGAGGAAATGGCCAAGGAGCGGGCCAAGTTCGAGGCCGGCGCGTTGCAGCACCACGGCCTGGAACCGAAGGTGTCCGGCCCGATCTTCGACCTGCTGGAAAAATTCGCCGGTTACGGCTTCAACAAGTCCCACGCGGCCGCCTATGCGCTGGTGTCGTACCAGACCGCATGGTTGAAGGCCCACCACCCATCGGAGTTCATGGCCGCGGTGCTGTCCAGCGACATGGACAACACCGACAAGGTGGTCGGATTCCTCGACGAGGCGCGGACCATGGGCCTCACCGTGCAGCCACCGGACGTGAACGCGTCCACCTTCATGTTCGAGGCGACCGCGGCCGACACCATCCGCTACGGCCTGGGCGCGGTGAAGGGCGTCGGCCGCGGCGCCTGCGAGGCGATCGTCGAGGCGCGCCGCGCCGGCGGCGACTTCGCCGACCTGCTCGATTTCTGCAAGCGGGTGGATTCGACCAGGCTCAACAAGCGCGCGCTCGAGGCGCTGGTCAACGCCGGCGCACTGGACGCGCTCGGCCGCAACCGCGCCTCGCTGATGCTGCAGTTGCCCGAGGTGCTGAAGGCGACCGACCAGTTGGCGCGCGAGCGCGAGGCCGGGCAGGTGTCCCTGTTCGGCGGCGGCGGCGCGATGCCGGCGCTGCGCATCGAGCTTCCCGAAGCCGACGACTGGCCGCTGCTGCAGCGCTTGCAGGGCGAACGCGACACCCTCGGGCACTACCTCAGCGGCCACCCGCTGGACCCGTATCGCGACGAGTTGCGCGGGCTGGTCGGCCACGACCTCGGCGACCTCGACCGGCTCTGGGCCGAGCGGCCGAACGAGGAACGCCGCGGCTGGCGCCAGGAAACCACGGTGGTCGTCGCCGGCCAGGTGGTCGGCCTGCGCAAGCGCGGCGACTCGCAGGCCTTCGTGCAGCTGGACGACGGCCGCGGCCGGATCGAATGCGCCTTCTTCGCCGAAGCCTGGCACGAACACGGGTCGTTGCTCACCCGCGACCGCATCCTCGTGGTCGAGGGCGGCCTGCGCGAGGACGAGTTCAGCGGCGGCTTCTCGCTGCGCGCGCGGCGCTGCTGGGACTACACCGAGCTCTGCCGGCAGCAGGCACAACGCCTGTCGGTGAAGCTGGACCTGCGCGACGGCGACGCGCTTGGCCGCTTCAGCCATGTGCTCCAGGGCCATGCCGGGCCGACCCCGGTGCTGGTGGAGGCGATCATCCCCGGCGGCGCCATCGGCCGGCTCAGCATCAATGGCGGCCAGGGCGTGCGCGGCGACGCCGCGCTGCCGGGCCTGCTGCGGGCGTTGCCCGGAGTGCGCGCGGTGCGCCTGCACCTGCACCGGCCGTGGGCGGGATAAAATCCCGGGATGAACCCGAACTACCTCGATTTCGAGCAGCCCATCGCCGACCTGGAAGCCAAGATCCAGGAACTGCGCCAGGCCAGCCACGGCCCGGCGGTGGACGTCGATGCCGAGGTGCACGCGCTGCAGGACAAGCTGCGCACCCGGACGGCACACATCTTCCGCGACCTGACGCCGTGGCAGGTTTCGCAGCTGTCCCGGCACCCGGCCCGCCCGTACACGCTCGACTACCTGCGGGTGATCTGCGACGAGTTCCAGGAACTGGCCGGCGACCGCGCCTATGCCGACGACGCCGCGATCGTCGGCGGCCTGGCCCGGATCGACGGCCGCGCGGTGATGGTGGTCGGGCACGAGAAAGGCCGCGACACCAAGTCCAAGCTGCGCCGCAACTTCGGCATGCCGCGCCCTGAGGGTTATCGCAAGGCGCTGCGGCTGATGAAGATGGCCGAGCGTTTCGGCCTGCCGCTGCTGACCTTCATCGACACCATGGGCGCCTACCCCGGCATCGGCGCCGAGGAGCGCGGCCAGTCCGAGGCGATCGCGCGCAACCTGCTGGAAATGGCCGAGCTGCGCACGCCGATCATCTGCACGGTGATCGGCGAAGGCGGCTCGGGCGGTGCGCTGGCGATCGGCGTCGGCGACCGCACGCTGATGCTCGAATACAGCACCTACTCGGTGATCACCCCGGAAGGCTGCGCCTCGATCCTGTGGCGTTCGGCCGACAAGGCCAAGGATGCGGCCGAGCAGCTGGGCCTGACCGCGAAGCGGCTGAAGTCGCTGGGCCTGGTCGACAAGGTGATCCGCGAGCCGATCGGCGGCGCCCACCGCAATCCGCTGCAGATGGCGCGACGCCTGAAAGCGGTGCTGGTGAACGAACTCGACGCGCTGGAACCGGTGCCACTGGATGAGCTGATGGAGCGCCGCTACCGCCGCATCCGCGGCTACGGGGCCTACGAGGCGTCCTGAGCCCAGCCCCTCCCCCCTTGTGGCTAGAATCGGGGTGCCGGCATCCTGCCGGCGCGACCCTGGGGAGGGGCAAGCATGGAAATCAAGCACATCAGCGTGATGTCCGCGGGCAAAGTGATGGGGATCATCTGCGCCGCCATCGGCCTGATCATGGGCATCCTGTTCCTGTTGTTCGGCAGCATGGCAGCCGGTCTCGTGGCGGCATCCGGCAGCGACGGCGGCGGCCTGATGGCAATGGGCGGGGTCATGGGCGTGATAGTCCTTCCGATCGTCTACGGCATCTTCGGATTCATCGGCGGCGTGATCCAGGCGTTCGTGTACAACCTGGCCGCCGGCTGGGTCGGCGGCATCCGCATCCAGACGCAGTAGCACGGCCCGGCGGTGCGGCCCGGCATCCCGGGCCGCACCGTGCCACCATCGCGGCATGGCCGATGCCGCGTTGACGCTTCCCGCGCTGCCGTCGCCGCCGACCGGCGGCGCTAGCGGCGTGTTGCTCGGCCTGAGCGGCGGCCTGGATTCGATGGTGCTGCTGCACCTGCTGGCAGCGCAGCGGCCACCCGCGCTGCCGCTGCGCGCCATCCACGTGCACCACGGGCTCGACCCGGCCGCGGACGATTGGACCGCGCGTTGCCAGGCGGCCTGCGACGCGCTGGCCGTGCCGCTGGTCGTGGCCCGGGTCGAGGTGCCGCGCGACAAGGGCCTGGGCCTGGAAGGCGCGGCCCGCGCCGCCCGCCATGCCGCATTCGCGGCGGAACTGCGCGCCGGGGAAATCCTCACCCTGGCCCACCACCAGGACGACCAGGCCGAAACCTTCCTGTTGCGCGCACTGCGCGGCTCCGGTCCGGACGGGCTTGGCGCGATGCAAGCGTGGCGGGCGCACGCCGCGGGCTGGTTGTGGCGACCGCTGCTGTCGATGTCGCGGCAGCAACTGCTGGACCATGCGCAGCGCCATGGGCTCGGGTGGATCGAGGATCCGTCGAACGACGACACCACGCTGGATCGGAATTTCCTGCGCCGCGAAGTGTTGCCGTTGCTGGCGCGGCGCTGGCCGCAGGCGCGTGCCCGCTTCGCCCGCAGCGCCGCGCTGTGCGCCGAAGCATCGGCCTTGCTGCATGCGGAGGATGCGCAGGCCCTGGCCAGCGTGCTCGGCCCCTGCCCGGACCGGCTCGACGCGGGCGCGTTGAAAGCCTTGCCGCGCGAACGCAGGGCACGGGTGTTGCGCCACTGGATCGAGACGCTGGGGCTGCCGCCACTGCCGGGCAAGGGCGTGGAGCAGGTCGAGGCCGACCTGCTGCATGCCGCGGTGGACGCCGAAGCCTGCTTCTCCTGGTCCGGCGCGCGGTTGCGACGCTGGCGGCGATGGCTGCATGCGGGCCCGGTGCGGGCGCCGTTGCCCGAAGCCTGGGCCACCGACTGGGACGGCACCCGGCCGTTGCCGGTCCCCGGCGGCGGCTGGCTGCGCCTGGAGGGCGCCGCCAGCTTCGACGTGCCATTGCGCGTGCGCGCGCGCCGCGGCGGCGAGCGCATCCGCCTGCCCGGGCGCAGCCACCACCATGCGCTCAAGCACGTGTTGCAGGATTGCGGCGTGCCCCCGTGGGAACGCGAACGGTTGCCGCTGCTGGAGGCCGCGGACGGCGAAGTGCTGGCCGCGGGCGACCGGGTGCTCGGTGCGGCCCTCGAGGCCTGGTTGCGCGAGCGGGGGGCGCGGATCGAGTGGCGGGAAGGATAGAATCGGCACATGCCCAACCATTCCGTCGAACCCTCGCCGGTGGCCGATTTCGAGGCCTCGCTGGATGCCCTGGAGCAGCTCGTCGACAAGATGGAGCGCGGGGACCTGAGCCTGGAGGAATCGCTGGCGGCCTATGAATCCGGGGTCGGGCTGTATCGCCGCTGCCAGGCGGCGCTGGAGCAGGCCGAATTGCGCGTGCGCCTGCTCAGCGATCCCGAGGATCCCGCCGCCGGGCAGCCGTTCCCGCCGGCGCAGTCCGCCGATCCGGATGCCTGAGGCCGCTGCCGGCCCGTCGCCGCTGCCAGCCTGGCGGGCCCGGGTCGACGCCGCGATCGAGGCCGCGCTGCCGCCGGCCACGCGCGAGCCGCGCCGCCTGCACGCCGCGATGCGCCACGCCGCGCTCGATGGCGGCAAGCGCATGCGCCCGCTGCTGGTTTACGCCACCGGTACCGCGTTCGGCGCCGACGCCGCATCGCTGGACGCCGCCGCGGCCGCGGTCGAACTGGTGCATGCGTATTCGCTGGTGCACGACGACCTGCCAGCGATGGACGACGACGAGTTGCGCCGCGGCAAGCCCACCGTGCACGTCGCCTTCGACGAAGCCACCGCGATCCTCGCCGGCGACGCGCTGCAATCGCTCGCGTTCGAATTGCTTGCCGGCGCGCCACTTCCGGCCGACGCGCGCGTGGCGATGCTCGGCGAACTCGCCCGCGCCGCCGGCGTGCACGGGATGTGCGGCGGCCAGGCGCTGGACATCGACGCCACCGGGCGCGGCATCGCCGTGGATGCGCTGGAGCGCCTGCACGCGCTGAAGACCGGTGCGCTGCTGCGAGCCTCGGTGCGGTTGGGCGCGATCGCCGCCGGCGCCGACGACGACTCGCGCGCGCAGCTCGACCGTTATGCCGATGCGCTCGGACTCGCGTTCCAGGTCCGTGACGACCTGCTCGACGTCGAGGGCGACAGCGAGGTACTGGGCAAGACCGCGGGCAAGGACCAGGCCAACGACAAGGCCACGTTCCCCGCACTGCTGGGCGTGGACGCCTCGCGCGCGCGGCTGCGGGCCCTGCGCGCGCGGATGCATGCGGCGCTCGACGCGCTCGGCCCGCGCGCCGGCCTGCTGCGCGAACTGGGGCGGCAGGCGATCGAACGCGACCGCTGAGCCGCGTGCTTGACACCCGCCGCGCGCGGGAATGATCCTCGACGAGGGGAATGCAGGGGCAGGTGCATGGGCAGGCGCTGGCGCGACCGCCTCGAATCGACCATCGAAGCGACGCTGGCGCGGCTGGGCTTCGCCTTCGTCACTCGCTGGGGCGCGATCGAGCGCGGCTACCGTCGGCCCTATGCGCGACTGGCGCTGCGCCTGCGCTTCGTCGCCTATCCGCTGCTGGCGCTGGCCGCGCTGGCATGGCTGGGCTGGGACTGGAGCCACGACCGCAAGCTGGCCTCGGCGGAAAACGCGATCTTCGACCAGGTGATCACGATGCGCCCGTTCGAGCCGGCGCGCTCGGGCCGGGTGGTGGTGGTCGAGATCGACGACTGCTCGATCGAGTACTACCGCAACCGCGGCGAAGGCGGCTGGCCGTGGAGCCGGCAGCGCCACGCCGAACTGCTCGATGCGCTGGACCGGGCGGGCGTCCGCGCGGCCGGCTACGACGTGCAGTTCATCGAACGCTCCAACACCGACCCGATGGGCGACGAGATCCTCGAGGCGATGGCCGCCGGCGGCGCCGGCCGCTTCGTGTTCGGCTCGACGTTGCCGCCGCAGTCGTTCGCCGGGGAGGACAACGTGGTGCCGGTGTCGCAGGCGCCGGGGGCGTTCGCGATCGCGTCGCCACCCGGACCCGCGCAAGGCATCCTCCTGCTCGCGCCCTACGGCGAGGCGATGCGGGCGCACAGCGCGCTGCTGGACGCCGACCGCGATGCCGACGGCCTGGTGCGCGACGTGGTCCTGCGCCGCGAATTCGGCGACTGGGCGCTGCCGTCGATCTCGCTTGCCGTCGCCGCCGCGGCCACCGGCGTGCAGCCGGCGTCGTATCCGCGCACGGTGCGGATCAACTGGCGCACGCGCCATCCGATGCCCTACGTCAGCGCCGCGGACCTGATCGAGGGCAAGCAGGTGTGCGACCGCAAGGCCGCGCCGCCAGGCCTGCAAGGCACGCTGGCGATGGTCGGCTATACCGCTGCAGGGCTCAACGACGCCAAGCCGACGCCCGTGAACCCGGCGATGCCCGGCGTGCAGGTGCACGCCGAGGCGATCGAGGCGCTGGTGGACGGCAGCGCCATCTGGATGCCGCCCGCCAGCTTCAAGTACCTGCTGGCGGCGCTGCTGGTCGCATTGACCGGCTTCGTGTTCTGGCGCGGCGAGCCGTCCTGGGACATGGATGCGATCTTCGTCGCCGGCAACCTCGTGCTGCTGCTGGCCGCGTTCATCGGCCTCACCGCCTTCGGCGTGTTCTTCGACATCTTCGCGGCGCTGGCCTTCGTCAGCCTGGTGTTCGGGTTGTGCCGCAGCTACGCCGCCACCCAGCGCGGGCGCGCGATCGGCAACGACGATTACCGCCCGCAGTTCAACCCCGACCGCGACCGCTGGCTGGCGCTGGCGAGGCTGCGCTTCGTGCCCGATCCCGGGCTGGACGAGCGGGTGCTCGGCCGCCGCATGCGTGAATACAAGCGGCGCCTGCGCGGCTTCCTCTATCGCGGCTGCGAGGCGGTCGCGATCGAGGGCATCGTCGAATACAAGCACTGGCTCTGGGAATCGCTGGTCGACATCAACGTGCTGGTGTGGAGCGGGCCGGACCGGGCGACCGTCGCCGCCACCGCGCAACGCGAGCTGCAGGCCCTGCGCGAGCACCTGGCCGGCCACGACGACGTGCTGCCCGACGACGGCAGCGTGCGCGTGGCGAGCCTGATCAGCGCCGCGGTGGGCGAGGACGAGCCGCTGGCGACGACCCGCGCGCGCGTATGCACGGTGCTGGGGCGGCTGCTGGCCGCCACCGAAGAGCGGGCGCTGGCCGAGCACGACGCATTCGCCGCGGACGAGGTGCAGGAGGCGCCGGCAGCTGAATGCGCGACGCCCGCTGCCGTGGCCTGACGCGCGTGCAGACCGCGTTTGTTTTCGGGTTCAGTCCCGTTTTCGCCGGAGGCCCGCCATGTCCGCCATCGTTCGCCGCCCCGCCCGCTGGCTCGCCGCGTGCGCGCTCGCCGCGCTGTCGCTGCCGCTGCTCGCCGCCAGCACCGTGGCACTGGTGCACAAGCCCAGCATCGAGGTGCGCAGCGCGCCGGATTTCGCTGCCGCCACGGTCGCCACGCTGAAGAAGGATGCGTCGGTCGAAGTCGCCGGGCAGCAGGGCCTGTGGTTCAAGGTGCAGCTGGCCGACGGCGCCGAAGGCTTCGTCCGCGTGACCGACGTGCGCATGGCCTACGCCGGCAAGGAAGGCGGCGACGCCAACGTGCGCGCATTGTTCACCGGCCGCGCGGGCAAGGGACGAGTGACCGAGACCGCGGGGGTTCGCGGGCTGGACGAGAGCAGCCTGCAGGCGGCTGCGTTCGACGGCGAGCAGCTGGCGGGCATGGAATCCCACCGCGCCACCGCCGAGGATGCCGAAGCCAATGCGCAAGCCCAGGGCTGGGTGGCGATCGATGTGCCGTGGGCGCAGGAGAAGACCACCGGGCAGAAGGGCGGTGCGTCGCAGAAGAGCAAGCGCGCCGGCTTCGGCATCGCGCGCGGCCTGCTCGGCCTGGTCGGAGGCGGCTCGTCGCTGGGCGACGGCGCGCTGAACGTCGCCGAGAAGTCCATGGGCAAGTCGGAGGAGGAAATGTCCGCCGAAGAAGCCGCGCTGGCCCCGGAAATCGCCGGGCGCATCCTCGGCGCCGCGCCGCTGTGGGACGACGCGGCCGCGCAGCAGCGGGTCAACATCATCGGCCGCTGGATCGCCTCGCACACCACGCGCCCGGAACTGCCGTGGACGTTCGGCGTGATCGACTCGCCGGAAATCAACGCCTTCGCCGCCCCGGGCGGCTACGTGCTGCTCACCCGCGGCATGTACGAACTGCTGGCGGACGATGGCGAGGTTGCCGCGGTGCTCGGGCACGAGATCAGCCACGTCGTGCAACGCGACCATTACTACGTGATCCACAAGCAGGAAGTGACCCAGGCCGGGACCGAACTGGTGAGCAGCCAGGTGAATGTCGGCGGCGGCATCGCTGGCGCGTTCGCCAAGGATTACGTGACCCGCTTCGGCGCCAAGGTCATGCTGACCGGCCTGGATCGCGAGGCCGAGTTCCGCGCCGACCAGGCGGCGGGGGTTTACCTGGCCCGCTCCGGCTTCAATCCGCTGTCGCTGTACGCGGTGCTGCAGAAGATGACCGCGTTCGGCAACGAATCGGCCAGCCTGGCGCAGCTGTACAAGACCCACCCGCCACTGGACGCACGCCTGGACCGCATCGACCAGGGCGGCGTGCCCGGGCTGGACGCCTACGCCACGCGCAATTGAACGCGGAGCGTCACGACAACAGCCGGATCGCCAGCGGATAGCGGTAGGCTTCGCCGTTCCAGGCCTTCACCGCGCCGATGAGGCTGCACACCAGCCACAACACGGCGACGGCCGCGACCACCAGCACCATCAACAGCGTCGCGGGTGCGGTGAGCAGCAGGCCCAGGCCCAGGGTCAGCACGGTGAACGCGCCCAGGGCGAAGCCGATGGCGAGCGCCAGCAGGGTGTAGACGAACATGCTCAGGTTGAAGTTGAAGGCCTCGCGCGCATGCGCGGCGACGAACGGCGAGTCGTCGCGCTTGAGCACATAGACCACGCCGGCACCCAGCATGCCGGCGAAGCCCGCGAACCAGCCGGTGAGCAGCGCCAGCACCAGCGCGGCGACGTGGGCCATGGCGGCCCACTGCCGTTCGCTGGCGCTGGCGACAGCGCCTGGCACTACTTCACCAGGCGGATGGTGAACGGATAACGGTAGGCCACGCCGTCGTTTGCCTTCATCGCGGCGATGATGATGAACACCAGCGCGGCGATGCCGATGATCAGCATCAGCGGCATGGCGATGAGGAAGCCCAGGCCCAGCGTCACCACGCCCAGCACCAGAAGGACCAGCATCGCCGCGGACACGGTGATGTTGAAGTTCAGCGCTTCCTTGGCCTGGTCGGCGACGAAGGGCATGGTCTCCTTCTTCATCAGCCAGATCACCAGTGGCCCGAGGAAGAATCCCCAGCCGCCGACGGCCGAGGTCAGCAGGCCGCCGGCAAGCGCCGACAGGTGCGCGAACATTGCCCACTGCCGTTCTTCGGCGGGCACGCCGCTGGCCGTGCTCGCCGCGCCCGGATCGATGTCGTTCATGCTCTCCCCTCCAGTCGACGCCCCTCCGGCGCCGTCGCCAAATGTCGGTGGCGCGGGGCCCGCCGTCAAGCCCGCGCATTCAGGGGCCGGAGGAACCGCCGGCGACCGTCATCGCGCCTACGAGGATCGGCCCGGTGCGCACGTGCGAGCGCGGGTCCACGTCACTGCCGACAGCCTCGATCGCCGCGAACATTTCACGCAGGTTGCCGGCGATGGTGATGCCGTCCACCGGATGCGCGATCTCGCCGTTTTCCACCAGGAATCCGGCCGCGCCGCGCGAGTAGTCGCCGGTGACGGTGTTCACGCCCTGACCCATCAGTTCGGTGACCAGCAGCCCGGTTCCCATGCCCCGCAGCATCTCGCCGAAGCGGCCGGCGTTGGATGCGACCTGCAGGTTGTGCACGCCGCCCGCGTTGGCGGTGGATGCCAGGCCGAGTTTGCGCGCGGAATAGCTGCCGAGCACGTAGCGCTGCAGCACGCCCTCGCGCACCAGCGGGGACTCGGCCGTGGCCACGCCTTCGGCGTCGAAGGCCGCCGAGCGCAGGCCGCGCGGCAGGAACGGCAGTTCGTCGATCGCGAACCAGTCGGGGAACAGGCGTTGTCCGGCCGCTCCGACCAGGAAGCTGGCACCGCGATACAGCGCGCCACCGGAAACCGCGCCCACCAGGTGGCCGACCAGCGAGCGCGCCATCTCCGCCGCGAACAGGACAGGCATCGTGCCGGTCGGCAGCGAGCGCGGCTGCAGGCGCGCGGCGGTGCGCTCGGCGGCGCGGCGCCCGACCGCGGCGGGCGCCTCGAGGTCGCCGGCGGCGACGGCGGTCGTGTACCACCCATCGCGTTGCATGGCATCGCCCTGCCCCGCGATCAGCGCACAGCCGATCGTGTGCCGGGTGCCGCGTTCGCGCCCGAGGAAGCCGTGCGAATTGGCGTAGACGCCGATCGAGGCGCTGGTGCCCACCGACGCGCCGTCGGAATTGTGGATGCGCGCATCCTCGCGCCCGGCATGCTCGCAGGCCAGCGCCAGTTCGATGGCATGGCTGCCGTCCAGGTCCCAGGGATGCCAGCCATCGTATTCGTCGAAGCCGCCGGGCCCGGGCACCGCCATCCGCGCCGCGTCGGCCAGGCCCGCCGCCGGATCGGCTTCGGTGTGGCGCGCGATCGCGCAGGCCTGTTCGACCGTGGCCTCCAGGCTGTCGCCGCGCAGGTCGGCGGTGCTCGCGCTGCCCTTGCGCTGGCCGAAGTACACGGTCACGGCGATCCCGCGATCGCGGGTGGCCTCGACCGTTTCCACTTCACCCATGCGCACGTCCACGCTGAGTCCATGCTCCTCGCTGCAACTCACCTCGGCCTGGTCCGCGCCGCGCGCGCGGCAGCGCCGCAGCAGGTCCTCGGCGATGCCGGCAAGGGTGTCGAGGCGTGCGGTGCTGTCATCGGTCATGGCTTATCCTTTGGCGATGCGAGGACGCGACGAGGACAACGGCGAAACCACCCACGGCTCCAGCCGCAGCGAGGCGCGGCGCGCGGCACTGGACGTGCTGGCGCTGGGCGAACGCCTGGCCGCGCTGCCGCCGGCCCGGCTGGCGAAACTGCCGGTGCCCGAAGCGCTGCTGCCGCACATCGCCGAAACGCGCAGGATGGCCTCGCACGGGGCGCGCAAGCGCCAGCTCGGCTTCCTGGCCAAGCAGATGCGGCGCGAGGATCCGGAGGCGCTGGATGCGATCCGCGATGCGCTGGACGCGGGCGGCGAAGCCTCGCGGCGGGAAACCGCGCTGCTGCATCGCGCCGAGGCCGCGCGCACGCAATTGCTCGAAGGTGGCGACGAAGCGCTCACCGCATTCCTTGAAACCCATCCCGGCGCCGACTTCCAGCGACTGCGGCAGCTGCTGCGCAACGCCGCGGAGGAACAGGCGCGGGGCAAGCCGCCGCGCGCGTATCGGGAGTTGTTCCGCGAGCTGCGTGGATTGCTTGAAGAGCGGGAACAGGGAACGGGGAACGGGGAACAGGACGTCAAGGCGAGCGGGGAGTAACGGCCAGCCTGGAACTGCTGTTCCCCGTTCCCTGTTCCCTGTTCCCGCTTCATGCTTTTGTTCCCCCCACGATGATCTCGTCGACCAGCAGCGACGGCTGGCCGACGCCCACCGGCACGCTCTGGCCGGCCTTGCCGCAGACGCCGACGCCTTCGTCCAGCGCGAGATCGTGCCCGACCATGCGCACGCGCTGCATGGTTTCGGGGCCGTTGCCGATGAGCGTGGCGCCCTTGACCGGCGCGGTGACCTTGCCATCCTCGATCAGGTAGGCCTCGGTCGCGGAGAACACGTACTTGCCGCTGGTGATGTCGACCTGGCCACCACCGAAGTTGACCGCGTACAGGCCGCGTTTCACCGAGCGGATCATTTCCGCGGGATCGTGCGTGCCGGCGCGCATGTAGGTGTTGGTCATCCGCGGCATCGGCAGGTGGGCGAAGGATTCGCGGCGGCCGTTGCCGGTCGGCGCCACGCCCATCAGGCGCGCATTGAGCGTGTCCTGCATGTAACCGACCAGCACGCCATCCTCGATCAGCGTGGTGCAATTCGTCGGCGTGCCCTCGTCGTCGACGTTGAGCGAGCCGCGACGGCCCTCCAGGGTGCCGTCGTCGACGATGGTGACGCCGGGCGCGGCGACGCGCTGGCCGATGCGGCCGGCGTAGGTGGACGTGCCCTTGCGGTTGAAGTCGCCCTCCAGGCCGTGGCCGACCGCTTCGTGCAGCAGTACGCCCGGCCAGCCGCTGCCCAGCACCACCGGCATCGGGCCGGCGGGCGCATCGACCGCTTCCAGGTTCACCAGCGCCTGGCGCAGCGCCTCCCGCGCCAGCCGCTCCGGACGACCGTCGCTGAACAGCCCCGCATAGTCGTGGCGACCGCCGCCACCGGCGTAGCCGGACTCCCGACGCCCGTCCTGCTCGACGATCACCTGCACGTTCAGTCGCACCAGCGGGCGCACGTCCGCGGCGAGCACGCCATCGCTGCGCGCCACCAGCACGGTATCGACGGCGCCCGACAGGCTCACCACCACCTGCTTCACGCGCGGGTCGGCCGCGCGCAGCAGGCGATCGAGCGCGCGCAGCGCCTCCACCTTGTCCTCGTTGCCCAGGCCGTCGATCGGATCCAGCGCCGGATACAACGCATGGCCGCGCGCCGGGACCAGCGCGGCCGCGGCGGTGCCGCCGCCTTCGCGCGCGATCGCGCGGGCCGAACCGGCGGCCTCCAGCAACGCCTGCGCGTGGATGTCGTCGGAATAGGCGAAGCCGGTCTTCTCGCCGGAAATCGCGCGCACGCCCACGCCCTGCTCGATCGAGTGCGCGCCGTCCTTCACGATCCCGTCCTCCACCGTCCAGCTCTCGCGCCGCGAGTGCTGGAAATACAGGTCGCCGAAGTCGATGCCCGGTCCGAGCAGGGTGCCGAAGGTGCGGTCCAGCCCCTGCAGGTCCAGCCCGGAAGGCAGCAGCAAGCGCGATTGCGCGAGGTCCAGGGTCGAACTCATGCGGTCTTCCAGGGCGGGGGCGTTCCCCCGATGTGCGGGCGCCGGGCGGCCGGATCAACCCGGCGGTGGCGGTGGCTGCGTGTCCGCGGCGGCGGTGTTGGCCGGCGTACGGCCGACCACGTCCACTTCAGGGTCCTTCCACGGCCCGGAGACGTGATAGGTACGTGCCGCCAGCTCGCCCAGCGGCTTGCGCAGCACGGCGTTGGCGGCGGCGCCGATCGCCGCGCCGACCGGACCGCCGGCGATCGCGCCGGCCACCGTGAGCAGGTTGCCGGCACGCGGTTCCACCTCGATGGTCTGGTCGAAGGTCTGCGCGCGCAGGTCGGCGTTGCCGGCGATGCGGATGTCGGCGGCCGGACCACTGATGCGCAGGTCGCCGCTGCTGGCGCGGGCATCGGCCACGCGCACCTGCCCGGCCAGGCTATCGAAGGCGAAGCCCCTGGCGAACAGGTCACGGAAATCCAGGGTCAGGCGACGCGGCAACTGGGCCACGCTGAGCAGCCCGAGGACGCGGCCGGCGCCGGGTTCGATCTCGGTGAGCTGGCCGTCGCGCACGTCCAGCGTGAGGCGCCCGTCCAGCTCGAGCAGCGAGAACGCGGACGGGCCGCCCTTCCAGCGCGCCGCCAATACGGCGCGGCCTTCGCCGCGGCTCAGCTGGCCACCGTAGCCCAGGCCCGACAGCAATGCCCCGAAATCGGCGCTGTCCACGGCGACCTCCACGCGCGTGCGTTCGGCGGTGCCCTGCCCAAGCCAGTCGCCGGCGACCGAGATCCGCTGGCCCGGCGCGGCCGAATGCAGTTCGTCGATGCGCAGTCCATCGGCCACCGGACGGGTGCGCAGCACCGCCTGGCCCAGGGCGGCGTCGTTGAACCGCAACGCGTCCACGGTGATGGCGAACGGCGGCAGTTCCGCCGGGTCGAGCGGATCGGGGTCGAGCGGATCGGGGTCGAGCGGATCGTGATCGGGCGTGCGCGAAGCGGACGCGCGCGCCTGCGAGGCTGGCGATCCCTGGTTGGGGACGGTGCGCCAGTGCACGCGCGCGAAACGGCCGGACACCGTGGCGCCTGCGGCATCGGGAATGCGCAGGCTGCCCTGCAGGCCCGGGCCATCGAGCGTCGCCACCAGTGCGCCAGGCGCCGGCGCCAGGCGCACGCTGCTGTCCTCGAACCGCGCGCCGAACATGTCGAGGCGATCGGCGCGCACGTCGATGCCGCGCAGCGGGAACCCGGGCTTCGTCGCCGCCTGCTCGCCGGTCGTGGCCCCCTTCGCCAGCGCGATCCAGTCGATCGCATCCAGCGTCGCGGCACGGCCCGTCACCACCAATCCGGAAGGCGGCGGTGGCTCGGCCACGGTGTCGGTGCCGAGCACGACGCGCACGCCGGTCGCCTTGTCGGTGCGCGCGCGCACGCCCAGCAGCTTGCCCAGCGCCACCCGCACCTCGCCGGACTCCAGTGGCAGGCTCGCCTCGATCGACGCCGGCAGCGAAGTGCCGCTGGCCTTGCGCAACGGCGCGGGCAAGGCCAGCGTGGTTCCGGACAGGCTGGACTGCAGCCGCACCCGGCCCGGCTCGGCCTTGCCGCCACGCGCGGGCGCCTTCGGCAGCGACAGCTGCGCATTCCAGTCGGAGCGCCCGGACACGCGTGGCTGCAACCACGCCAGCGCCGGCACGCGCTGCAGCAGCACCTGCGCGGGAAGGTTGGCGTCCAGCGTCGCCTCGAATGCATTGCGCGCATTGCGCGCGCCGTCGCCGGCGCGCAGCGACAGTTTGCCCGGTGCGCCTTCGTGCCGTACCGACAGGCCGTCGGCCACGAACCCGCCACTGCCGTATTCGGCGCGGCCGCGCACGTCCTCGAACACCAGTTTCCACTGCCGCTCCACCAACCGGGCACCGGCGAGCACGACGTCGCCGCGCACCTTCGATTCCCCACCACCTTCGTGCAGCGGCAGGTCCAGGCCGAAGGTCACCGCGGCCAGGCCGTGCGCGGACAACTGGTCGAGGGTTTCGCCGTACCGGCGTTCCAGCGGGCTTTGCCGCAGCAGGCCGAGCAGCGTCGAAGCGTCGCCGCCACCCTGCGCGCGCACGGTCAGCCGCGCCTCGGCGAAACGTTCGATGCCCGCTTCGAAATGGCGCACGCCGACACCGGCGATGACGCCCTTGCCGGCCAGCCGGAAGCCGTCGGCGACGAACGCGACGTCCGCGTCGACATGTTCGGCGGCCGGCCAGTCCGGCCTGAATCTGAGCGTGCCGTCGTCGATGCGCGCGCGTACCTGGAACAGGCCGCGAGCCGGATCGCCGGGTTCGCCGCGGAACGGCCAGTGGTCGAGGTCGCCGGACACCAGCGCGTGCGCGTCCTCGAGGCGCCCGCCCTGCAATGCATCGTCGAGCCAGCGGATCGAGGCCGGCGGCATCAGGTAATGGATCCAGAATTCCTTCGCCGTGGTGACCGCCGTCGACTCGACATCCGCGGCCAGGTCGATCCATGGTCGCGTGCCGTCGCCCTGGAACCACATGCCGCCGCGCACCGCGACGCCGAAGTCCGTGCCCTGCACTTGCAGGCCGGCGGTGCCGACGCGCCAGCCTTCGCCTTCGCGCCAGCCGGCGATGTCGCCGTCCAGCCGCGCCACGTGCGGGACGCCGAAGCCGCGCGGCCAGTCGAAGCGCACCGGCACGCTGGCGTCGGGACTGAACACGACACCGCGCGCATCGCCGAGCATGCTGCCGGAAAGCCCCTGCATCCCTGGCGCATTGCCCACCGGGTCGAATCCGGCTGCCGCGATGCGACCCGATGCCCGCATCACGCCACCGCGCCCGGCGACGATCTCGATGTCGTGGCCGGTCGCCCGGGGACGCGCCTGCCACAACCAGCCGCGCAGGCCGGGCTCGAGGCGATCACCGAGCGCGATGGCCGCGAGCAACGGGCCGGCATCGAGCCGCGGCGCCAGCAACGCCAGTCGATCGCCGCCCGCAAGCACGAGTCCATCGAGTGCGTGCAAGCCCTGCGCGTCCTGCAACTGCAGCCGTTGTGCGTCCAGGCGCCAGCCCCCGGCGATACGCTGCCAGCGCACGCGCGCCTGCAGCCGTTGCCAGCGCAACCGCGGCGTCGCCCCGGTGGCCAGGGGCGTGCCGCGCAGCGCAACGCCGGTGAACTCGCCATCCACCAGCAGCGACTCGACACGATTGCCGCGCAGCCGTGCCCATGCCTCGCCGTGCCCGGTGCCTCCTTCCAGCGCGACGCCGGCAGCCTGCAGCAACGGGCTCCAGGCCCTGAGTTGCGCTTGCCTCGCTTGCGCGTGGACGCGGCCGTCGCCGCTGTCGCGCTCGAAGTCCGCCGCGGCGAACACCGGCGTCTCGCCCTCCTGCATCCACGCGCGCATGCCGACGCGCACACGGTCCCCGTCCACGCGCAGGCGCATGTCCACGCGCGGCAGGCGGGTGTCGAGTCGCAGGCCCGGGGCAACGATCGCCAGCTTGCCGCCGATCACCTGCAATTCGCCCAGCCCCTCGAGCGCTTCGAACGGGTCGCCCTGCGCCTGCCGTTGTCCCGGCAGGCCGCGGATTTCCCAGCGGCCGTCGTCGGTGCGTTGCAGGGTGAGGTCCAGGCCGCGCAGCCGCAGTTCGGTGAACGATCGCCCGGGCAACAGGCCGGCGTACTGCGAGATCAGCATCTCGGCATCGCCGACGAGGATCGACTGGCTGCCCTCGCCCAGGCGCAGGTTGTCCAGGCCCAGCAGCGGGCCGCGCCGGGTCCATCGTGTCTCCACGGCGTCGAATGCGACCGGGCGTCCGATGCGCTCGCCGAGCCAGGCAGCGATGCGATCGGGATGGCGTTCGGCCAGCGGCAGCAGCTGGCTCGCGACGCCGACCACCAGCGCCGCCAGCACCAGCGCGATCGCCACGCAATAGCCCAGCCAGCGCCGGGCCAGGCGCATGCGCCGGTGCAGCGATGGACTCATCGCGGCGGCCTAGAGCAGCACGACATCGAACTGCTCCTGCAGGTACTGCGCATCGCCCTGGAAGCGGATCGACTTGCCGAGGAATTCCTCCAGCTCCGCGACCGCCGCCGATTCCTCGTCGGTGATGCGGGCCACGACCTTGGGCGAGGCGATGACCAGCAGCCGCGCCGCCTCGAACTGGCGCACCGCGCGGGTGATCTCGCGGAAGATCTCGTAGGTGACGGTTTCCGGCGTCTTGAGCATGCCGCGGCCGCCGCACTCGTGGCAGGGTTCGGACAGCTGCCGCTGCAGCGACTCGACCGTGCGCTTGCGCGTCATCTCCACCAGGCCGAGCGGCGAGAAATCGTACACGGTGGTGCGCGCGTGGTCGCGCGCCAGCGATTTCTCCAGCGTCCGCAGCACCTGGCGTCGGTGCTCCGCGTCGTGCATGTCGATGAAGTCGATGATGATGATGCCGCCGAGGTTGCGCAGGCGCAGCTGCCGCGCCACCGCCTGCGCCGCCTCCAGGTTGGTGCGGTAGACGGTTTCCTCCAGGTTGCGCTGGCCCAGGAACGAACCGGTGTTGACGTCCACCGTGGTCATCGCCTCGGTCTGGTCGATGACCAGGTAGCCGCCGGATTTCAGCGGCACTTCCTTCTCCAGCGCGCGCTTGATCTCGTCCTCGACGCCGTACATGTCGAAGATCGGGCGCGCGCCGGAATAATGCTCGATCCGCCCGGAAAGGCCGGTGCCGTCGTCCCGCGCAAGCGCGGGCATGTACTGCGCGGCGAACGCGCGCAGGCGATCGAAGGTTTCGCGCGAGTCCACCTTCACCCGCTCGACGTCGCGACGCATCAGGTCGCGAACCGCGCGCAGCGGCAGGCTCAGGTCCTCGTACACGCAACTGCCGACCGGGAGGCTCCCCACCTGCTGCTCGACCAGGGCCCAGGCCCGGCTCAGGTAGGCGATGTCCTCGGCCAGCGCCTCGGCCGGCTGGCCCTCGGCGTTGGTGCGCACGATGTAGCCGAACCCGCCGTGCGGCGCGGCCTGCTCGACGACCAGCGACTTCAGGCGCGCGCGCTCGGCCTCGTCCTCGATCCGCGCCGAAACACCGACCTGCTGCGACTGCGGCAGCAGCACCAGGTAGCGCGAGGGAATGCTGATCTGCGTGGTCAGGCGCGCGCCCTTGCTGCCGATCGGGTCCTTCACCACCTGCACGACCACTTCCTGGCCTTCGCGCAGCAGTTCGGCGATCGGCGGCGGCGGGCTCGGCACGGTGTCGACGGCGTCCGCCCCGCGCGCGGGCAGCGAGCGCTGGACATCGTTGGCATGGAGGAACGCGGCGCGGTCCAGGCCGATCTCGACGAACGCCGCCTGCATCCCGGGCATCACCCGCTGCACCTTGCCCTTGTAGATGTTGCCGACCACGCCGCGCGACCAGCCGCGCTCGATGTGCAGCTCCTGCAGCATCCCGTTCTCGACCACCGCGACGCGGGTTTCGCGCGGGGTGACGTTGACCAGGATTTCCTCGCTCACGCCGGCATCTCCTCCGTCGCCTCGCGCAGCAGCCGCGCGGTCTCGTGCAAGGGCAGGCCCATCACCCCGGAGTGGCTGCCCGACAGGTGTGCGATGAACGCCTGCGCGCTGCCCTGGATCGCATACGCTCCGGCTTTCCCCCGCCATTCGCCGCCGGCGACGTACGCGTCCACCGTCTGCCGGTCGAGATCGGCGAAACGCACTTCCGATTCCGACAGGACCTCGGTGATCCCAGCGGCCGACTGCAGCGACACCGCGGACAGTACCCGATGGGTGCGCCCGGACAGGCGCC
This sequence comes from Lysobacteraceae bacterium, assembly GCA_004297225.1. Classification (GTDB taxonomy): domain Bacteria; phylum Pseudomonadota; class Gammaproteobacteria; order Xanthomonadales; family Xanthomonadaceae; genus Cognatiluteimonas. The sequence continues at coordinate 91,131 of SCUI01000008.1, forward strand.
ACAGCATCGCCGCCGCATCGGTCGCGTCGGCCGGCTTGCCGAAGACCTCGTCGCCAAGCACCACTTCGGTGTCGGCGCCCAGCACGCGCGCGCCGGGTTCCGCGCGGACGCGCTCGAACCCGGCCGCGGCCTTCTCGCCGGCGACGCGGCGCACGTAGGCCTCGGCCGACTCGCCCGGCGCGCGCTGTTCCGGCACCTCGACGTCGAGGACGGTGAACGCGCAGCCGAGGCGGGCCAGCAGCTCACGGCGGCGTGGCGATTGCGAGGCGAGATACAGCATCGAAGGAAGAATAACCCGCGCGGCCGGGCCGCCCGCCGCCGCGCGGGTTATTCTTCCTTCGATGCTGTA
>SCUI01000032.1 GCA_004297225.1 Lysobacteraceae bacterium
GCGCCCGGTACGCCGAGCACGGGGTCAGTTTTGTGATCGACAAGCTCTGGGATCGACAGGAGGGGGGATTCTTCTGGACCACCAACCGGAAGGGGGAGGTTGTGATCGACAAAAAGATCATGTACGGCCTCAGTTTCGCCCTGTACGCCCTCTCCGAGTACACGATGGCAACGGGGGATCCCCGCGGGCAGGAGTACGCGGAAAAGACGTTCGATCTCATCAAGAAATACGGGGCCGATACGATGCACGGCGGGTTCTTCGAGATGTTCGAGCGTAACTGGGACCTCTGCGGTCCAGGACCACAGGGAGGCGACAGGAAGACACTCGACGTCCACATGCACCTTATGGAGGCATTCACAAACCTGTATGAATGTACCGGCCGAAGCATTCACCGTCGGACCCTGATCGAAGATATCGAGATCCTGACCGGGAGAATCCTGCATCCGAAGTACGGAACGGGCATTCCGCAGTTCAGGGTGGATTGGAAGGTCGCTCCCCAGATCAAGTTTGACATCGTCTGGGGGTGGGACCGGTTTGCCGAAGGGGGGCAGAAACCTCACGCCGGGGACAACACCTCCGCAGGCCACAATGTGGAGTTCGCATGGCTTCTGGCCCATGCGACCGACGTTCTCGATTCACACTGGGACGACTACACCCCGGTGATCAAGCAGGCCATGGACCACGGGCGGGACAACGGTATCGATCAGGAGTATGGCGGTGTGTACGTGGAGGGACCGCACGCCGGCGGGGTCTATGACCATGAGAAGGAATTCTGGCAGCAGGCGGAAGTGATGATCGGCATGTTGGAGGGATGTCTGAGATTTGGACCCGAAGAGTACTGGCCGGCGTACCGGAACGTGCATCGATTCGTGTTCGACAAGATGATCAACCACCGGGTCGGTGAGTGGTGGCCCCTGATGACCCGTGAAGGCCGTCCGATCTGGACCCACATGAGCCACTCGTGGAAGGTCAACTATCACACCATCCGCTGCATGGTTGAGTGTATTAAACGGCTTGAACGGATGCTTGAGTAGTAAAGTCAAAGGTTCACGATCCATTGGGGCGGAATCCGCGGATTACACAGATGGACGCGGATTACGCGGATGGATGTGAATCAATGTCTTCGTTAACTTCTTAACGAGTACCAAATACTATGATGAACTTGCGCCGGCTTCAGAGTGCATCCCTTACCGTTGCAGTCGCTTTACTCCTGTTCGGCTGTAACGCTGACCGGTCGTCGAAGGAAGTGGTCTTCAATTGCTCTGCCAACGCGAAAGAGATTCAAGTCCTGACAAAAGAGATTCCCCTCTTCACGGAACGGTCCGGGGTCTCGATCAAGCTCTCACCGTTCACGGGGCAGGAGAAACTTTACGCGATGATCGCGGCCGGCCAGCCCCCCGATATTTTTTACACGAACAGCGTCGTCCGGGATCAACTCGCTGCCCAGGGACACCTTCTCGACCTCACCCCGTTTGCCGGGAGGGATTCATTCAGGGCCCGTCTCCGTCCATCGGCGATCGAACGCGGGAAATCAATCGATGGTGGATGGTACAGCCTCTCCAATTGGGTCTTCACCCTCGGCGTGTACTATAACCGCGACCTGTTTGATCAATCCGGAGTCCCGTACCCTGATACCTCCTGGACCTGGGATCAAATGGTTGCCGCTGCGCGGAAGTTGACCACAAAGGGCGCCGATGGTGAGGAACAATACGGAATTTTCATCGGCAGTCACTTCGTGGAAGCTCTGGAGCAGATGAACAACGCTCCGATCAACAGGAACGCTCTCTTCGTAACGATAGGGGAGGGGTCGGTTGAGGCTTACAGAAGGTATCTTGGCCTGATGAACGAGGGGATCATGCCGGACCTTCAAAGGGTGCAGGCGATGGGGATGCAGTCACGACAGATGCTGCAATCGGGGCGCGTGGCGATGCTGGTCGAGGCTGTACCGGATAAGATC
>SCUI01000174.1 GCA_004297225.1 Lysobacteraceae bacterium
CGTCCAGCGAGTTGGCCATCGGGGCGGCGAAGCCCAGCGCCTGGGCCGTATCGTGACGATCGATCGGGAAGGGCGAGCCGGCCAGGGCGGCCGCGCCCAGCGGGCTCTCGTTCATCCGCGCCCTAGCGTCGGAAAAGCGGCCGACGTCGCGGCCGAACATCTCCACGTAAGCCATCAGGTGGTGCCCGAAGGTGACCGGCTGGGCCGGCTGCAGGTGGGTGAAGCCGGGCATCAAGGTCTCGGCGTTGGCCTCGGCCTTGCCGACCAGCGCCCGCTGCAGGCCCGTCAGCTGCTCGAGCGTGCGGTCGCAGGCTTCCCGGACCCAGAGGCGGAAGTCGAGCGCGACCTGGTCGTTGCGGCTGCGCGCGGTGTGCAGCCGGCCCGACGCCGGCCCGATCAGCTCGGCGAGCCGGGCCTCCACGTTCATGTGGATGTCCTCGAACTCCTCCCGGAACGGGAAGCGGTTCTCGGCGATCTCGCGGCCGATCTCTTCCAGGCCGCGCTGGATGGCCGCCTCGTCCTCGCTTGAAATGACGCCCTGCTTGCGCAACATCGCCGCGTGCGCACGGGACCCGGCCAGGTCCTGCTCCGCCAGCCGACGGTCGAAGCCGATGGAGACGTTGATCGCCTGCATCAGGGCGTCCGGCCGGGCGGTGAAGCGCCCGCCCCACATGGCCTGGCCGGCGGGCGGTTGGGCTGGCGGCATCGAGGAAGAGTCCGACATATGAGTGAAAATCCGGCGGCGAAACCCAGCGGCGGTTTCCTGAAGTGGGCGCTCTGGGGCGCCGCCGCGGTGGGCGTCGCGGCGGTTCTCTACATCATCGGCGCCGCTTCCATCAAACCCGGCGGCGGCGGCGACCTCGAACGTCTCGCCAAGGGCGAGATGTCCAAGCTGGTGGTTCCGGCCGAGCCGACCCGGGCGCCGGGCCATGTCTTCCATGACGCGGCGGGAAAGCCGGTGCGGGTCGCCGACTTCCAGGGCCAGGTGGTGGTGATGAACATCTGGGCCACCTGGTGCGCGCCTTGCGTGCTGGAGATGCCCACCCTGGCGGCGCTGCAGAAGAGCTACGCGGGCAAGCCGGTGAAGGTGGTCGCGGTCAGCGTCGACCAGCCGGACGATTCCGCCAAGGCCCAGGCCTTCATCGCCAAGCACGCGC
>SCUI01000080.1 GCA_004297225.1 Lysobacteraceae bacterium
ACCATGGCGAGGATCCCGCCGCCGGCAACTGCTCCCACCAGCGTCAATGCGGTTGGCGCGGCGTCGGCAAGAACGATATTCCCGAACGCCGCTGCCATTCCCCCTGCAAGCACCAATGAGCCCCACAGTGAGAAAATCCGGACCTGGCTGAACCCGGCTTGTTTCATGCCGACGGCGCTGGCAATGGCCTCGGGAAGGTTGGAGAGGAAGACGGCTGCAAGGAACGTAAACCGGAACGACTCGAACGATACAAAACTGGACCCGATCACCACCGACTCGGGGATGCCGTCCAGAAGCGCACCGATGAAGATGGCGAGCGGCACGCCGGTCGCAACATGTGTTTTCATCATGCTTTCCTCCTCCCCCTTCGTCAGGCGGTGAATATTCGCCACTGCCGCCTTCTGCCAGACATCGGCATCCATCCTGCCGCGGGTCGCCTCCACATTCTGCAGAAGCCTCTGCGAGTTCAGTTCTTCCACTGCACGGCGGAGCCTTGGAGATCGATCCAGCAATTCGTCAAAGTGCTCTTTGTCGATCTTCAGAAGTGAGCTGTCGGCAGCTGCAACAGCGGAGGCCGACCGGAGCTCCCCAGCAAGCAGGGCCATTTCACCAAACGACTGCCCGGAGCCAAGCTGTGCCAGCGGAGCGACCCCATGGCTTGCTTCACTATTCCCGGTGAAGATGTCGATTTTTCCTTCATCAATAAAATAGAGCGCATCCCCCTTGTCCCCACGATGGAACACTACCTCGCCTCGCTTTACGCGCAACGGCTGTACACAAAGCAGAATATCCTCCATCTCCTCCGGAGGCAGGGAGCGGACGAGCTCAACCTTCGAGAGCCGCGTCAGGATGGCAGCCGTTTCCTCCCGCTTCTTGTTCAGCAGGAAGAGTTTCGCCATGGCGGGGTGACGCAAGGCAGCGCCGCGGCGCTCCAGCATACGGTTGCCGAGATAGTACATGCTGCCGCCGGTGATAAACCCCACCGCGACCCACATCCAGCTTGCAAACCCTCCGAGTTCTGCATGCTGCATAAGCCGCTCAGCCCCCTCGTAGGCAAGCTCCAGGGACAGCGCCTGGATGAGCGCCCCCGTGCCGAATGCCATGATGATGGCATTGACGCGCCGCGACGGCTTTCCGTACAATCCAATGAGCACGCCGACGATCAGCGACATCATCGCCAGCAGGGCCATGGAAACGGCGCCGAGGATTGTGGGAACGTTTATGTGCATACCTTACTCCATCATGCCGGTTTAAAAAACCGCCCGCGGTCGGCAGGATAATGAGATTTTTCCCTCATTGCAATGCACCGGGTCGAGGCTTGAAGCATTGGAAGGAATTGTCTATATTGGGCCGTGGCTCTTGCGGGAGTAATTC
>SCUI01000175.1 GCA_004297225.1 Lysobacteraceae bacterium
TGTCTACCCTCCATTGGCGTGAGCGCCGGCTCGTGGCTTTCGTGAAGGGAGCCCCGGAATCGCTCGTTCCCCTCTGCAATCAGATACTCCACCACAGTGCACGCTCGCCGATGAGTCCGGCAGACCGCCAGCGCATCATGGTGCAAAGCCGTACCTTCGCGCACCAGGCCTATCGGGTCTTGGCTGTGGCCATGCGCGACATTGAGCAGGGGCTGGAGAAACTGGACATCGACTGGGTGGAACAGAACCTCACCTTCCTCGGCCTCGTGGCGATGATGGATCCCCCGCGCCACGAAGTGCCGGAGGCCATCGCGCGCTGCCGCCAAGCCGGCGTCCGCGTCATCATGATTACCGGCGACCATCCGCTCACGGCCTTGGCCATCGCGCGCCTGATCGGGCTGGCGCCGAAAGAGTCCCATACCGGGCCGGTCGGATACGCTCCCGTGATCGAAGGGCACCAGGTCGAAACGATGAGCGACGAGGCGCTGCGCCGGCTCCTCACCCCCACCCGTCCCGGCGAGCCCGAGCCGGTCTTCGCGCGCATGGCCCCCCGGCACAAAATGCGCGTGGTGTCGGTGCTGAAAGACATGGGCGAAGTGGTGGCCGTCACGGGCGACGGGGTGAACGACGCCCCGGCCATCAAGAAAGCCGATATCGGTATTGCGATGGGCATCGCCGGAACCGACGTGGCGAAAGAAACGGCGGACATGATTTTACTCGACGACAACTTTGCGACCATCGTCAACGCCATTGAAGAAGGCCGGGCCGTCTACGCCAACATCAGAAAATTTTCCACGTACGTGCTGGCGAGCAACGTACCCGAGGTCGTCCCCTATCTGGCATACGGCTTGTTCGGGATTCCGCTGGCACTCACCGTCCCGCAAATCCTCGCCGTGGATCTGGGTACCGACATGGTTCCGGCCTTGGCCCTGGGTGCCGAAAAGCCCGACGCCGATATTATGGCAATCCCGCCTCGCCCACGCACGGAACGGTTGATGAACCTTCCGCTTCTCCTGCGCGCCTATATCTTCTTGGGTCTGATCGAAGCCGGGATCGCCATGGCTGCATTCTATTTATTGCTCCTGACACAGGGATGGACCTGGGGTAAGCCGCTCGACTGGTCTGATCCGCTCTACAAACAGGCGACCGCCGCCACCTTCGCCGCCATCGTCGTTGCCCAGGTAGCGAACGTGTTCGCCTGCCGCTCAGACCGAGTGTCGCTCTCTCAACTCGGCTGGTTCACCAATCCATTGATCCTCTGTGGAATCGCGACAGAACTCGTCGTCCTGATGTTGATTATCTATACCCCCTGGGGCAACGACATC
>SCUI01000176.1 GCA_004297225.1 Lysobacteraceae bacterium
CGAGGCGGGGTGGTACGTGCTGGACACGAGCACGCAGTCGGTGAACGACACCGTCGACACGATCCTGCGGCGGTACGAGAAGATCGCGGTCTAGGGGCGACCTCGCGACCTATCATCGGCCCGTGAAGACCCGCGTCATCGCGGCCGATGCGCCGGGCGCGGTCGAGGAAGCGGCCGCCGCACTGGCCCGTGGCGAGGTCGTGGCATTCCCCACGGACACCGTGTACGGCGTCGCCGCGGGGCACGGCCACATCGAGGCGCTCTTCGAGGCGAAGGGCCGGCCGAAGGACAAGCGCATCCCGATCCTGCTGTCGGACGCCTCGCATCTCGAGGCGAGCGCGATCGTCACGCCCGCCGCGCGCGCGCTCGCGCGCCGGTTCTGGCCCGGCCCGCTCACGATCGTGCTCGCGGCGCCGCGCCGCGGGACGCTCGCGTTCCGCGTCCCGGCGAGCGACCTGGCGCGGCGGCTCATCGCCGCGAGCGGGGGCGGTCTCCCCGTGACGAGCGCGAACCTCTCCGGCCGGCCGGACGCGGTCACCGCGCCGGAGGTCCTCGAGCAGCTGGGCGGCCGCATCGCGCTGGTCATCGACGGCGGGCGGACGCCGGGCGGCGTGCCGTCCACGGTGGTGGACTGCACCGGTCCCGAGCCGCGCATCCTCCGCGAGGGCGCGGTCGCCGCGCGCGACATTGAGCGCACGGTGCGCGAGGCCGCGTGAGGTGAGGATCGGGATCGCGGCCGACCACGCGGGACAGGGGTTCAAGACGGAGCTCGCCGCGTACCTCCGCGGGCGGGGCCACGAGGTCGTCGACCTCGGCGCGGACGGCACGGCCACCGTGGACTACCCCGAGTACGCCGTGAAGCTCGCGCGCGCGGTGGCCGCGAGGCAGGTCGAGCGTGGGATCTTCACGTGCGGGTCGGGCATCGGTCCCGCCGTCGCGGCCAACAAGATCCCCGGCGTGCGCGCCGCGGTCGTCAGCGACGAGTGGAGCGCGCGCGACGCGGTGTCGCACGTGGACGTGAACATCCTCACGCTCGGCGAGCGCGTGATCGGGCTGGAGCTCGCCAAGAGCATCGTCGACGCCTATCTCGCGACGACGCCGGAAGGCGGCCGGCACGCGCGCCGCCGCGAACAGATCGCCGCGCTCGAGAAGGAGAGCTGAGATGACGGATCTGCGACACGTCGAACGCACCGACCCGGAGCTGTACGCGGCCATGCGCGGCGAGGAGAAGCGCCAGGTCGAGAAGATCGAGCTGATCGC
>SCUI01000177.1 GCA_004297225.1 Lysobacteraceae bacterium
GTTCGCTTTCTCGACGTCAGCCAGGTACTGCAGCGTCCTGCCAAGCTCCGCCTGCACGAAGACTTCGCCCGGCTCTGGCGCGCGGCCCTTGGGCAGGAATACTTTTTTGCTCGACGGCCAGCGCTCGTAAGACGTGCGATTGTCCTTGATGAACTCGGACATCAACGGATACATCGGGAAACCCTCGCGCGCGAAACGGATCGCCGCCGTCGCGACCTCGCCGAAGGTCATGGTGCCGAAGCGCGCAAGCGCGGTGACCCACGCATCCGGCGCCGCCGGCACCACGCTGCGCAGAACACCTGCAGGAATCTTGCCGCCGTGGTGCCGCACGAAAAGACCGGGAGTTACCCCCTGCGGCCACACTCCGAGGCCGTCGATGCAATGAATTGCGCGCGTTTTCGCGTGATAGACAAGCAGCGGCGCGACACCGCCAAAATTGACTTTGTCGGTTTGCAGCACGCCGACCGCGATTCCCGCCGCAACCCCCGCATCGACCGCGTTGCCGCCCGCTTCGAGGATCTCGAACCCGGCATGCGCCGCCAGATAATGCCCGGCCGCGATCACGTGCCTCGTCCCCATGATCGTCGGACGGTTGGCGGTCGCGGCTTTTGTTGGCATCGGCGTCTCAAGTTTCATGCTACCCCCATTGCGTACCAGGCTCCCGCAAGCACGCATTGTATTACGCCTGGAACCCGGCCTGCGCATCGGGCACTGCGTGCACTGTAGTATCATTCTACTATTGTCTCTTCCGCCTGCGACCCGAAATGAAACCTTTCGACTGGCAATTCCCCTACCCATCGCAACGCATGCCGATACTCGCGCGCAACGTGGTGGCGACCTCGCAACCGCTCGCGGCGCAGGTCGGCCTGCGCATGCTGATGAAAGGCGGCAGCGCAGTCGATGCGGTGCTCGCCACCGCCATTGCACTGACCGTGCTGGAGCCGACCAGCAACGGCATCGGTTCGGACGCGTTCGCGATTTTGTGGGACGGCACGAAACTGCGCGGGCTCAACGCCTCGGGCCGCTCGCCTGCCGCGTGGACACCGGAGCGCTACAAGGGCTTGCAGACGATGCCGACGCGCGGCTGGGATGCGGTAACCGTACCCGGCTGTGTCGCGGCATG
>SCUI01000178.1 GCA_004297225.1 Lysobacteraceae bacterium
TCGAGAAGCCCTTGACGGCGAGGGCGTCTTCGAGATCGCTGCGGGGAATGCCTCCGCCCGCGGCGGATTCGAACTGCGTGATGAACTCTTGGTCCGCTTCTGACTGCACCCCCGCCGTCGGGAACGCGCCAAACGCGTCGAACCCGTAGATCGACCGGCCGTGGTCATTCTCGAGCAGCGCGCGGAACGACGCGAACCGGGTGAGCGAGGCACCCTTGTAGACGCCGCATTCGACGATGGCGCCGGGCAACCCCTGCACCTGCTTGTAGATCTCGTAGTGAGAGAGCAACTTCGCGAGTCGTGAAGGGTGGCTCTTCAAGTAGAACACGTTCTCCGCGTCCCAGATGTCGATGTCGGCCGGAGGACGGTAGGACTTGCTCACTCGCGCGTTCTTTCGTTCAGGTCGAAGCGATGACCACCGTATCGGCTGGGAAGTCGCGCGAGTGAGGGTGACGCACGTGAGCGCGAGGGATGCGATGCCGACGAGGGCACGGCTGTGGCGGCAAAATGGGGCACCGGGACCGATTAGTCTGACTCGATGTCGATGCTCCGAGTCGGAATCGACGTCGGGGGCACGTTCACCGACATCGTCGCCGTCGGCGCCACACGTGTCACGCGCGGCAAAGTGCCATCGACACCCGGAAATCCGGCCGAAGGTGTGGTCGCGGCGTGCGAGCTGATCGCCGCCGAGCTCGGCCTCGCGTTGGCAGACTTCCTCGCTCGCGTCGATCGGTTCGGGCTCGGCACGACCGTGGTCACCAACGTGCTCGCAACACGGACCGGCCTGCGCCTCGGCCTCGTGACCACACGCGGCTTCGAAGACCTGATCCCACTCGCGCGGGGCAACCGCGTCAGCGAGGACGGTTGGTTGCTGCTGCCCCCGCCGCTCGTCGAGCGCGTCCGCATCGTCGGCGTACGAGAGCGCGTGAACCGCGACGGCACGATGCTCGAAGCCGTCGACGCGACCGACGTCGCCGTCGCGGCGAAGGTTCTCGTCGACGCCGAGCGAGTCGACGCGGTGGTCGTGTCGCTGCTGTGGTCGTTCAGGAACCCGGCGAACGAGCGCGCGGTGCGTGCCGCGATCGCTGCGGAGTATCCCGACCTGCCGGTGGTGCTCGGCTCGGATCTCGCGCCCGTGATCCGTGAATACGAACGCACGCAGTTCGCCTTGCTGAACGCCTACGTCGGTGGCGCGCTCGACTGGCTCGACCCGCTGGCGGCGAAGTTGCGCGAGGCCGGCATCGCCGTGCCGATCGTGCTCACGCACTCGAGCGGTGGTGCAA
>SCUI01000179.1 GCA_004297225.1 Lysobacteraceae bacterium
CCAATCCGCAGAGCACGCCCGAAGCGCTGCGCAAGCGCGTGCAGGACCTGCAGACCCGTATGTCCGCGCGGCGCAACAACCTGCAGCCGGCCGAGCGGCAGGCGCAGGACCGGATCGCGTCGGAGATCACCCCGACCATCACCGAGATCTATCAGCAGCGCCGCTGCAGCGTGCTGGTCGACCGCAACGTGCTGGTCCTCGGCAATCCGACCATGGACATCACCCAGGCGGTCGTCGAACGGCTCAACCAGAAGGTCCCGGCCCCGGCCGCGTCGGCCGCCGCTCCGGCGCCTGCGCCCGCCGCCGCCCAGCGCCGCTGACGCGCGTCGCATCGCGGGTAGGATAGCGCATGCCTGACCCGCGATTCTTCGAAACCGGCCCCGCCATCACGCTCGGCGAACTGGCCGAGCTGACCGGGGCCGAGCTCTCTCGGCCCGAGGCCGCCGGCGTGTCCATCACCGCGGTCGCGGTGCTGGGACGCGCCGGCCCGGGCGCCGTCACCTTCCTCTCCGACCGGCGCTACGCCGCCCAGCTTGCGGCCACCGAGGCCAGCGCGGCGTTCGTTGGCCCGCGCGAGGCGCCGTCGGCGCCGCAAGGCTGCGTGGCGCTGATCACCCCGCATCCGCAAGCGGCCTATGCGCTCGCCGCCGAGCGCCTGCACCCGGCTCGGCGGATCGAGGGCGGAGAGGCCATCGCCCCCACGGCCCGTCTGGAGGAGGGGGTGCGCCTGGCCCCCGGCGTCGTCGTCGGCCCGGGCGCGGAGATCGGCCGCGGCACGGTGCTGGGGCCCGGCGTCGTCATCGGCCCCGGCGTCGCCATCGGGCGTGACTGCCAGGTGGGCGCCAACGCGGTGATCGGCTTCGCCCTGATCGGCGATCGGGTCCGGATCCTGGCCGGCGCGGTGATCGGCGAGCCGGGCTTCGGGGCCGCGCCCGGCCCGACGGGCGTCGTCGACATCCCGCAGCTCGGGCGGGTGATCCTGCAGGACGGGGTGACGGTCGGCGCGAACACCTGCATAGACCGCGGCGCCTACGACGACACGGTGATCGGCGAGAATACGAAGATCGACAACCAAGTGCAGATCGCCCACAACGTCCGCATCGGGCGCAACTGCGCCATGGCGGCCCACACCGG
>SCUI01000180.1 GCA_004297225.1 Lysobacteraceae bacterium
CGGTTTCGTTATCGGTGGCTCGGGGGGGCGCGCAGTATTATTGGCACGCGACCCCGACACCGGCAGTTTCTCGGGCCCGGCGTTCTATACGATCGCCAGTGCGAGCATCGGCTTCCAGGCCGGCATCGAGAAGTCGGAAGTGGTGATGTTGGTAATGACCGAAAAGGGTCTGAACAGCCTGCTTAGCTCTCAACTCAAGTTGGGTGGCGAGGCAAGTATCGCAGCTGGCCCCGTCGGGATAGGAGCCGAAAAAAGCATCACGACGGACGTGGTTGCGTTCAGTCGCGCCAAGGGCATCTATGGTGGGGTTAACCTCGATGGCACCGCGGTCACCGTGAATGACGAATGGAATAAGCGGTATTACGGCAAAGCCGTGACCCCGACTGACATTCTGGTGCGACGCTCGGTCATGAACCCCAACGCTGAAAAACTACTGGAGATAATTGCGCAAGCCTCTATCAAATAAGCGCCTGCCGCGGTGGGGGTCGTATCCAAAAACCGGATCGACCCCGCCAAGCGGCAAACCAGTTTACAGACTGCATGAGAGGGAGATCCGATATGAATCAATTTCCGAGCAAGGGGCGTTGGAAACAAATGCGCGGGAGAATCCACAAAACGTGGGGACAGCTGACCCATAATCCGTACGAGGAATTCCTTGGCGAACAGGAGATCGTGGAAGGAAAGATCGAGGAATTCGGTGCCCGCAAGAGCAGCGACTCTCGCGGCAGACCTCGTCCGGCGCGCATGTGAAATGCGTCAGTCCTCAAGCTGCTCGGCGACTTGGTACCGCGCGGGTGACTCATGCGATGCGCACACAATCAACTCCCTGCCGGCGTTGGGGCCGCTTCGAGCACGGCGTTTAGCGCCTGATAATCGACAGGCTTGGTAAAATGATGGTCGAAACCGGCTTCGACGCCGTGCTGACGGTCCTCATCCCGGCCGTAGCCGCTGAGCGCAATTAACACGGCGCCCGCCAGGTCCGGTTGCCCGCGCATTTTGCGCGCCAGCTCATAACCATTCACTTCGGGCAGGCCGATATCGAGCACGATTACGTCCGGCCGGATCTGCGCTGCCGTTTGCAGCGCGCTCGCAGCGGTATGCGCGGTGACCACCTGATGCCCCGCCAGGCGCAGGATCATCGCCAGGCTTTCGGCTGCGTCTATGTTGTCGTCCACGATCAGTATGTTCCGCTTCGTTACCGGCCGGACAGGCGCAGCGGCGGCGGCCGCG
>SCUI01000181.1 GCA_004297225.1 Lysobacteraceae bacterium
TGGCGGCCTCGACGGCAAACGCTTTGGCAAAGGGCGACGGCCGCAGCGCGTCGCCGGTGAGGTAGGCAATGTCGGCGTCGATTTGCGTTGCGCCCAGTTGCGCGGCCACGGTGGTCACCAGCCCGGCGCGCAGGATGGCCGCGTCCGGTTCGTAGAGGTAGGCTTTGGGCAGCGAGAGCACTACCGGGGGCGGCGGGGAGGGAGCCACGAGCGTATGGCTGCCCGGCAGCAGGGTGGCGCGGCGGGCGGCAGTGGCCAGCGGGCCAAACCACATCACGCATTCTTTGAGATCGCCGTGATGAGAGATGAATTCGATTTCGCAATCGAAGGCGGATAATTCGGCGAGGGCTACGCCGGGCGAGAGTTTGGCGCCAATGGCCGGGGTCCGGGCGCGCCACGAGTGGATCAAAGCCAGGGGTGGCTGGTAGTTGCGCACGGTGAACACGCGCCCACCCGCTTCCACCCGTCGAGCGGGGTCAAACCACAGGGCATCGGAGTCGGGCGGCGGCGCGGCGGTCAGGTCGATTTCTTTTTCATCGGCATGAAGGCCATAGGCGGCGAGGTTGGCAGCGGCCATGCCGAGGTGCAACGGATCGCGATCGACGAGGGTGAGGGCGGCGCGCTGCGCGAGGCCGATGGCATCGCCGCCGATGCCGCAGCACAGGTCGGCGATGCGGGCCAAGGGGGCAAAGCGGGCCGCGCGGTGGCGGCTGATGGTTTCGCCGGAGGCCATTTCGAGCCCGGCGCGGGTGAAGTACATGGCCGCGGCGCGGCTGAATTTGGCCTCGGCTTTGCGGCGCAGGATGACGGTTTCGAGCGCGGCCTTTGCGAGCGCGGCGGGGTGTCGCTTTTGCAGCTGGGTGAGGCAGGGCAAAAAGGTTTCTTCTGCCGGCGCGAGCGCGGCAGCGGCGGCCAACGCCCCCTGCCCAACTGGGGTGAGGAGGGTTTGAAACGTGAGGAGGTCCACTGCTATTCTTCGCCTGTGACCGCCGGCGGCGCGAAGACTAGTAGTCCGCCAATATTAGAGCGCTGTGCAGCGTAGCGCCTTGTGCGCGTGCGCCGCCCACAAAGGGCTAGGCTACGACTATGCGATCCAAAGTTGGCGGACCACTAGAGCTTGACGGCTTGGATGAGGCGCAGGAATTCCTCGAACTCCTCGCGGAAAAAGTGGAGCGTCACTTTGTCCAGTTCGACGTGATACGTCGTCTCGCCGTCGAGTTCTTCGGCGGTGTACGCGGCGTAGTTTTCAGTTTCGGAGAGCAGGTCGGTGGAGGGGGAGTCGTCGTT
>SCUI01000182.1 GCA_004297225.1 Lysobacteraceae bacterium
GCGCTGGGCGCTCACGGCGGCGTGAATGGTCTCGGCCACATCCACCGGGCCGATGTCGAGCTTGAGCCGCCCGGCGTCCAGTTTTGAAATATCGGAAAGGTCGGAGATCAGTCCGTTCATCCAATCCACATTGTTGCGCACCGTATCGAGCAATTGCTTTTGCATGTCGCTCACCGGCCCCACCATGCCGCCCCGCAGCAGGTCGGTGTAGCCTTTGATGGAAGTCATGGGCAGGCGCAGTTCATGCGTCACGGTCGAAACAAATTCGCTTTTGGCGAGGTTGGCATCCACGGCAATGGCGGCCTGATTGGCGAATATCTCAAAGGAGATGAGATCGTCGGCAGCGAACGGCGCAGTTCGATCCACCGCCACCGCCCCGATGACGCCCGCGCGCCCGCGCAGCGGAGTAGCCATCACCGACCCATTCGCCCGTGACTCGCCCCCGTGGGCAGCTTCGTGAGCCAACCCGGCCAGCGGCTCGGCATCCGCGCCGCGCACCTCGCGCACGTCGAAGGCGCCGGTGGCTTTGTTGAGCAAAACCAGCACGCCGCGGTCGGCGGCGGTGAGGCGCACGGCGGTGTCGAGCGTTCGGGCCAGCGTTTCTGCCAGGCCGGCGCCTGCGCCCAGGGCGCGCGAGGCCTCGAGCAGCGTGAGCAAGCGTTGACGGTCGGGAGCGGTCATGGGCGGCGGCCGGCTTTCGTAGCCGGCAGTATCACAGTTTTATAATGGATGCAGTTTCGCCGCAAGATGCAAGTGCCGCAGTCGGGCGTGCGCGCGTGGCACACCTCGCGGCCATGCCGGATGAGATTGAGGTGCGCGGCGTAATAAGTCTGCGGCGGCAGCAGCGATTCAAAATAGGGGTGCGCCTCCTCCACCGACAGGGCTTCGGGGCGCAGGCCCAGCCGCCCGGTGACGCGATAGACGTGCGTATCCACCGGGAAGGCCGGGATGCCGAGCGAGAATTGCAGCACGATGGCCGCCGTTTTGGGGCCGACGCCGTTGAAGCGGGTGAGCCAGGCGCGGGCCTGTTCGCGTGGCCGGTTTCGCAAAAATTCGAGGTCCAGCGCGCCGCGCTCGGCGGTGATGGCCCGCAGCACGGCCTGGATGCGCGGGCCTTTTTGGTTGGCGAGGCCCGCCGGGCGAATGGCGTCCACCACCGT
>SCUI01000183.1 GCA_004297225.1 Lysobacteraceae bacterium
GCGATAGGGATGACCATGATCATCAGAATATTGATGGCGCGGTTCAACACGCGTTGTTGGTGCTCCGAGCCGGTCCACCCCCATGCCATAATCGAATAGAGCCAAGTGAGTTTTCCCCCCCGATCACGAATTCTCGCGATGTCGGGTATCATGGGCAAGTACAAATAGACCGTGCTTGCCGTGAAATAGGCGGTAATACTCGTAACGTCCCATAAGAGCGGTGATTGTAATCGTCCGGCAGTGAAGAGATTGAGCATTCTATCGGGCCGTCCGAGGTCAAGGATGGGATGCAACCCACCGATAGCAAGGACGATGGCCGTAATGACTTCCGCCATGCGCGTGATGGGGCGACGCCATTCCGCCTTTGAAAGCCTCAGGATGGCGGAAATCAACGTGCCCGCGTGGCTGATACCGATGAAAAACACGAAATTGACGATGTAGAATCCCCACGTGACTGGTTGGTTCATCCCAGTCAGTCCAAGCCCGAACCACACCTGCGTGACATACATGTACAGCGCCCAGAGAAAAATGATCCCAAGGATTCCCAATGCGACGTAGAACCCCGTGCCTGTCTCGTAGATGGGCCTGAAAAGGGGTTCGTCCCGATCCGGCGTTATGGTCGGTTTTGTTTTCATGACCCGGTTCTTCTGGCTAAGTAGTAGACTTTCGGTTTGACACCGAGATCTTCCCCGTACCGAGACACGCGATAGCTGCGGGAGAGACGTGAGACGTCGCTGTCTCTGTTTTCAATGTCTCCGAAAACGATGGCGTCTGCCGGACAACTCTCCAGGCAGGCAGGAACATATTCCCCGTCACGAATCTGGCGATCTTCGATGTCCGCGTTCTCTTTTACCTTCTGCAATCGGTGCGAACAAAAGGAGCACTTTTCGACTACGCCAACCATCCGTCGGGAAACATCGGGATTACCGACGTTGGAGGCTCCCTCGATCCATTTTGGGTCGTACCAATTGAACGACTTGGCAGTGAACGGACAAGCAGCCATGCAATAGCGGCAGCCGATGCACCGGTGATAAATCTGGGCCACAAGTCCCTCCGGATTGCGGTACGTTGCACCAACGGGACACACAAGAGTGCAAGGGGGATCATCACAATGAAAGCACGGTTTCGGAACTCGCTTCACATGGGTGTTGGGATAGTTCCCCTCCACTGTCGTCATCATGTCCATCCAAACCATGGCGCGGCCATTCCGAGCCTCTTCCGGATCGACGATGGGGATATTGTTCTCCATTTTGCAGGCCACGTTGCACGCCCCGCAGCCGGTACACTTGTCGAGATCAATCACCATTGCCCATTTTGGCATATCAGCGCTCCTTTGTTCTAGGCAGCCGGAGAGATTTTGACCTT
>SCUI01000060.1 GCA_004297225.1 Lysobacteraceae bacterium
GCCAAGCGGCGAAGTTGTATTGGGGTGCCATCAAACAAGTTCTGCCCGAAGCCTATGGCTGGACAGGGCGCGAGGGGCGTGGGGCCACCGATCCCGTGAATTGCGCCTTGAATTACGGTTACGGCATTTTGTATGGGGCGGTGGAGCGGGCGCTGGTGCTGGCCGGCTTGGACCCCTACGCCGGTTTCGCTCACGTGGACAGGCCGGGCAAGCCCAGCCTGACTCTGGACTTCATCGAAGAGTTCAGAGCGCCGGTGGTGGATCGCACGGTGTTTGGGTTGGTGAACAAAGGGGTGAAGCTGGAGCAGGATGAGCATAGGCGATTCACAAAGGAGGCGGCGCGGATGTTGGCCGAAAAAATTCACGATCGATTGGAGAGCAGTGAGCCTTACGAGGGGAAGCGCCACCCATTACGGGCCATTGTTCAGAGCCAGGCCCGTCACCTGGCCACGTTCTTCCGGGGCGACCGGGCGGGGTACGAGGCGTTTGTGATGGGGTGGTAAGGGTAAATCCCAAACACCAAATTCCAAATTCCAAAGATGCAATGTTTGCTGGTGTACGACATTGAGGATGACGGCAAGCGAGCCAAGATTGCCGATGTGTGCCTGGATTACGGTCTGGATCGGATTCAGTATTCGGCGTTCTTGGGGCC
Source organism: Lysobacteraceae bacterium (assembly GCA_004297225.1). Taxonomy (GTDB): domain Bacteria; phylum Pseudomonadota; class Gammaproteobacteria; order Xanthomonadales; family Xanthomonadaceae; genus Cognatiluteimonas. The sequence goes on from SCUI01000060.1 coordinate 653, forward strand.
GTTGTTGCCTAACCATCAAGAAGAGTTGATGCTGAAGATCAAGCAGGTATTGGGCAAACGGCCCGGCAATGTGCAGCTGTTCCCATTGTGCGAAAAGGATTGGGAAGCGCGGCAGGTAATTGCGCAGAAGGCGGCTGATGATGTTGGATGACGACCTGGCAACGCCGATCCGGGTGACCGATTTGAAGCAGTGGGTGTATTGCCCGCGCGTTTTCTATTATCATGCCTGTTTGCCCGATGTGCGGCCGGTGACGTACAAGATGCAGGCCGGGACCGAGGCCGGACGCTCCGAGGAAGGCCGGGAGGAGCGGCGTTCACTACGGGTGTATGGGTTGACCGAAGGCGAGCGGGAATTCAACGCGCCGGTGCGGTCGGCCACATTGGGCTTGCGCGGCGAAGTAGATATGGTCATCACCACCGGCGCGGGCGAGATCATTCCAGTTGATTACAAACTATCGCGGATACCCGGCCCACACTTTCAATTGCAAGTGACGGCATACGGTGTATTATTGGAAGAGATGCGCGGCGCGGTGGTGCGGCGTGGCTTTTTGTACTCCATCCCGGAGCGTCGGGCTAACGAAGTGAAAATTGACCAGCGGGCGCGCCAAAAATTACGGGCGGCGCTGGAGGCAATGCAGCGAATTGTGGAAAGGGAAGAAATGCCCCCGCCGACGGACAACCTTCGCAAATGCGTAGCTTGCGAGTTCCGGCGGTTCTGCAACGATGTGTTGTAACAGCCGTTTTCGGCATTTTTTGCGCGTTTGGCCCGTCGCAAATCGGCGGCTATTTTGAGCAAAGCCAGGTTTTCGAGCGAGAGGAGGTAATGGCGGTGATTGAACGAAACCGGCGTTGGAAAATTCTTCACCAGAAGCTCTCAGGGCTTTCTATAGAAGGTTTTGGGCATCTGAACCTGCTCAACGCCCTGGGAAGAATGAGGGTTGAAGGCAACTCGATCCGATTGCGGATACTGAAAGTTGATGACGCAAGGGGCGCTCGTTGTCGGCGGTGGCGTTGAAGGCAACTCGATCCGATTGCGGATACTGAAAGTGACGATCCGCGACCAGGCGGGCGCAAACGTGGGGGTTGAAGGCAACTCGATCCGATTGCGGATACTGAAAGTCCGCACCAGACGCCGGATCACATCTGCCTGCGTCCGGTTGAAGGCAACTCGATCCGATTGCGGATACTGAAAGATACAGGGAAACGCGGCTGCCGATCTCGAAGCTGCGTTGAAGGCAACTCGATCCGATTGCGGATACTGAAAGATCACTGCGCCAAACGGAACGCTTCCCGCCAGCCGGTTGAAGGCAACTCGATCCGATTGCGGATACTGAAAGGCTTGCAATGTTCCCGCTTACCGCCTCGTCCACGGTTGAAGGCAACTCGATCCGATTGCGGATACTGAAAGACTATCTCGGTGTAGGTCGCCATTCGCCGCCCCTGAGTTGAAGGCAACTCGATCCGATTGCGGATACTGAAAGAGCGGGTGGTGCTGGCGAGTGCGTAGTTCCACGTGGTTGAAGGCAACTCGATCCGATTGCGGATACTGAAAGGTCTGCTTGCCACAGCGGGGCGATTTTTTTACTTACGTTGAAGGCAACTCGATCCGATTGCGGATACTGAAAGGCGTAATCTCAGTCGTTGCGATCAGGTCGGC
>SCUI01000184.1 GCA_004297225.1 Lysobacteraceae bacterium
CAAGCCTCGATCGGGAGCTTCGAGCACGTCATCCATGATGTCGTGTCGGGTGAGGCCGATGATCCCCTTCACCGTCATCTTTGCCCCGACACCGAAAACGACGTCGAAATTCTCTGAGGCTTCGTCGTCGATGTCCGAAACACGGACCAGCCGCCCATGAGGATCGTTGCTCTTCACCAGCTCGTAAACCTGGGACTTCAGGTGTCGCAGCACTCGGGCTGGCATGGCGCGCTCACGTTGCCCCAGAACAGTGAAGAGCTCCACAAAATCGGGCACAACAATCTCTACTGCCTGAATGCTGACACCGTTTGCCAACACAGATCTTGTTCGAACCTCGGGCGTGGCCGTAGGTTGCCAGTCAACGAATATCAGGCGGTCACGGAGCTTATCCACGTTTTTCCCGCGCATAGCCGTTACGAGCGATTCAAGGATTTTCTGAATGTTCAGGTCGCTCATGCTGTAGCCGAGGAAGATGACGGGATGTTCAACGAAGACCGTCATCAACTTGGCTGCCAGGTAGGCATTGCGGTCCCGGAAATCTTTATAGTCTTCTGCGGTCAGGACAAGAGACCCTGGATCCGAAGACGACCCGTGAATCATGTAGATCTCAGCTATCCCCTGAGTGTCGGAGAACAGGAGCTCATCCTGACCTACAAAAACTGTGTAGCTGTCGAAAGCCTTCGTAAGAAGTGGATCGTAGTTAGTTGTTATGACTCCGTCCGCGTCCACAGATTTGAGCAGGTCAAACTCGGCTACGTGGTCGGGCGGGATCGGAGTGTTCTCAACCTTGGCATCAACCAAGTTGGCAACTTCGATCTTCAGGGCAGAAGACGGGTCCGTAACTTGGTCCTGCCATTTGGTTCTGGAGGCCTCATAATCAGGGGATTTCCACCACACTGGGTAGAAAGCGTCGGCAATCAAACTGGCTGTTTTCGGTAGATCGCTGCCAGCCAACCCTTTGTAGTAGGCGTAGGGGTTATCCGTCAGTTCGGCGAAGTGCCGCAGCAAACCCTCCCAATCGGGGATGCCGGCGTACCGGCGAGAAAGCCCGGATCCTACGAAAAGGTATGGACCGGCCAGACCTTTGAGGTGGGGACCGAGGTAATCTTCTATAGCTCCCACCAGGTCTACGCCCTTTCTGTTTTCTCCCGAGGGCGCTCTCCCCCCTCCTGGGAGGAAATACCGGCGGGGGCTGCCAAGACTTGCGAGGGAACGGGATCG
>SCUI01000081.1 GCA_004297225.1 Lysobacteraceae bacterium
CGCGTCCCGACGATCGACGCCGCCGTCGCGTGGGAGCGGCTGTTCGACGCTCTCGAGCCTCCGGCCATCGTTGCGTGGGAGGAGGAGCGCGATCTTCCTTTGAGGAAGGCGATCGCCGCGAGCGCCTCGGCCCTCTCCGTGGTGATCGGTCCAGAGGGAGGGCTGTCCTCCGAGGAGGTCGCCCTCGCGCGCGGGCACGGCGCCCTGACCGTCTCGCTCGGCCCCCGGAACCTTCGCAGTGAGACCGCGGCCATCGCCGCGATCGCTCAGCTCATCTCCCTCGCCGAGGAGGGCGGGTCTAGGTGAGAGGGACCGCGCCCCTCTCCTGGAGCTCGCTGCGGTCGTAGAGGGCGCGGTTCACCAGCACCCTCCTCAACGGAGCGCTCGTGGCGAGGTCCTGGCCGAGATCAGCCGACAGGCGCCTGATCAGGACCAAGAGGAAGATCAGGACACCGGCGACGACCGCGGGTGTCATTCCTTCCACCTCGTAGATCGTCGCGCTCCAGACGAGGAACGTGAGGAGCGCCGCGAGCGGGACGACCCGCGTCGGCGCCGGCTTCACGAGGAAGCGCGCGGCGACGGCGACGAGGAGGAGGATCGCCGGCGCAGCGCTCGCGAAGAGGTCGAGCGCGAGGATCGCGCCCCACCCGGTGGCGTTGGCGCGTCCGCCGTCGAGGTCGTGGAAGATCGGCCACATCTGGCCCGCGACCGCGGCGAGCGCGCAGAGGATCTGCGTCTCGAGCGAGAGCCCGAACGCGCCGGCGGCCCAGACCACGAGCGCGCCCTTTGCCGCGTCGAGCAGCCCGCCGACGGCGCCCCACTTCACGCCGAGGACCGCGGCGAGGTTGCTGCCGCCGAGCTTGCGCGACCCGACCGCGCGCAGGTCGATGCCGTGCCACCACGCGACGAGCCAGGGGAACGAGACGGATCCGATGAGGTACGCGGCGACGACGGCGGGGAGGTCCACGCGGCGTACTCTGCACGACGTGGCGGACTGCATCTTCTGCAAGATCGCCGCGCACGAGGCGCCCGCGACGATCGTCCACGAGGACGAGGACGTCGTGGCCTTCGAGGACCTCGGCCATCGGGCCCCCCTCCACGTCCTCGTCATCCCGCGGCGGCACGTGGCCTCCCTCGCGGAGGCGGACGCCGCGACGGCCGGCACGGTCGCCGCCGCGGCGGCACGGGTGGCGCGGGAGGCTGGGTATGCCGAACGGGGCTACCGGGTGGTGACGAACGTCGGCCCGGACGCCGGGCAGAGCGTCCCGCACCTGCACTTCCACGTGCTGGCGGGGCGTCCGCTGGGCTGGCCGCCCGGCTAGCACCGTCCACCTGCGCGCACTTTTCACTGCCGCGGACGGGCCCGGGCCGGTACTATCCCTCTTGCGGCGGGCAGAAGTCCGCCGTCGTTCTGTCTAGTGACGGAGCGTCGAGAGGCGGGTGACGAGCGAACTGACAGAGGTG
>SCUI01000185.1 GCA_004297225.1 Lysobacteraceae bacterium
TGACTACGCGCTGACGCTGCCGCAGGTTCACCGCTATTTGGAAGGGGAGGCCATGCCGCTGGAAGCAGTGCGCGAGGCGTTGATCTCATCGCCGTGGCTGGCCGGGCGCGTGGAAACGGTGGACGGCTATGTGGTGGCCTCAGGCCGGGCCGAGTTGGCCCGAGAGCGCCGCCGGCGCGCGGAGCAGGCGCGGCGGCTGTGGCCGGCGGCTCAGTGGTACGGCCGCTGGATGGCGCGGCTGCCTTTTGCGCGCATGGTGGCGGTGACCGGCGCGCTGTCCATGGACAACGTGGACGGCGACGACGACATCGATTACTTCATTGTGACCGCGCCGGGCCGCGTGTGGCTTACGCGCGCGTTTTCGATTTTGTTGGTGCGGCTGGCGCGGTTGACGGGCGCGAATTTGTGCCCCAACTATTTGCTGGCCGACTCGGCGCTGTTGCAGGAACGGCGCGATTTGTTTGTGGCTCACGAGCTGGCGCAAATGGTGCCGCTGGTCGGCAAAGCGGTGTACGAGCGCATATGGGCGGCCAACGTCTGGCTCGTCGATATTTTGCCCAATGTGTCGCCGCTGGCCCACGCCGTGCCGGAGGCGTCGGAGGGCGGGCCGGGTCACTGGGCGCAGCGGGCGCTGGAGTGGGCGCTGGGCGGCAAGCTGGGCGATGTGCTGGAAAACTGGGAGCGCACCCGCAAGCTGGCAAAGTTCCGGCGGCAAATGGCGGTGGCCGGCTCGGGAGCAGCGGCGCTGGACGAGAACCGGGTGAAGGGGCACTTTCACGACTACGGCGCGATTGCCCTCGCCGAATTTGAGAAGCGGTGCCGGGCCTATTTGGGCGGCGCATAACCGGGGGCCTCAGTGAAGCTTGCCATCGTCTCTCCGTATCCGCCCGAGGTGTCGGGCGTGGCTCATTATGGCGCGCGGTTGGCCGCGGGCTTTGCCCGCACCGGCCGCTTTGCCCAGCTGCGGGTGTTTGCCAACGCGCTGCCCGGCGCGCCGCCCGCTGAAGATCGCGACGGCCTGGCCGTGCGCCGCGTGTGGCGGCGCGATCATCTGGGGGCTGCATGGGTCACGCTCCGGGCGTTGCTACAGTGGCAGCCCGATCTGGCGTTTTTTAATTTGGGGCTGACC
>SCUI01000186.1 GCA_004297225.1 Lysobacteraceae bacterium
TGCTGGCGCTGGAAGCGATGAAATAGCGCGCCTACGCCGCGCCGGTCACTTCGCTCCAGAACTGCTTGGCCTTGCCCAGGAAACCGGCCGATTTCGGGTGCTGCTGGTCGCCGCAAAGCCCCGCGAACTCCCGCAGCAGCTCCTTCTGCCGCGCAGTGAGCTTGGTCGGCGTCTCCACGAACAGCTCGACCACCAGGTCGCCACGCTCGCGAGAACGCAGCGAGGGCATGCCGCGGCCTTTGACCCGGATCGTTCGGCCGGTCTGAGCCCCTTCCGGCACCTTGATCGGCACCTTGCACTCGCCGTCGCAGTTCTCCCCGCCCAGCAGGCAGGGAGCTTCGATCTCGCCGCCGAGGGCGGCGACGCCCATCGGCACCGGCACGGTGCAGAGCAGGTCCAGGCCGTCCCGTTCGAACAGCTCGTGCGGGCGTACGGAGACGAAGATGTAGAGGTCGCCGCGCGGGCCGCCGCGGGCGCCCGCGTCGCCCTCGCCAGCCAGGCGGATCCGCGCCCCGTCATCGACCCCGGCGGGGATGCGGACCTGCAGCCGACGCTCGCGGCGCAGCTGACCGGCGCCGTGGCAGTCGTCGCAGGGATCGAGCACCAGCCGTCCGGTGCCGCCGCAGCGGGGGCAGCTGCGCTCGATGGAGAAGAAGCCCTGGGTCGCCCGCACCCGGCCGTGGCCGCCGCAGCTGCCGCAAGGCGTGGGGCTGGTCCCGGGCCGGGCGCCGGACCCGGAGCAGGTCTCGCAGCTCATCGCCGAGGGAACGGTTATCTCCACCTCGGCGCCGGCGTAGGCCTGCTCGAGGGTGATCTCCAGGTCGTAGCGCAGGTCCTGGCCGCGGGCCGGGCCGCCGGAGCGGCGCGCGCGGCCGCCGAACATGTCGCCGAAGACGTCGCCGAACACCTCGTTGAAGATGTCGTGCACGTCGTGCATGCCGGCCCCGCCGCCGCCGTTCATGCCGTTCACGCCGGCGTGGCCGAAGCGGTCGTAGGCGGCGCGCTTCTGCGGGTCGGAGAGGACCGAATAGGCCTCGTTGATCTCTTTGAAGCGGGAGGCGGCGTCCTCGCATCCCCCATTGCGGTCGGGGTGATGCTCCATGGCCAGCTTGCGGAAG
>SCUI01000053.1 GCA_004297225.1 Lysobacteraceae bacterium
TTCATCTCCCCTACAAAGATGTTGGCAATGTAGGAAGGCGCTCCTTCGTCCAGGATGTATTTCAGATTTCTTTCCGTTCCCGCCTCTGTGGTCTCCGGCCGGAACCGGGCGTGCGGGTAGCCTTCGTTCAGATAGAACGTGAGGATGATGTTTCCGTCGGAGGACACCATCGACTCGCTGTAGGGCTGGCCGCTATCGGCATTGATCAGACCTCTCAGCTCATCCTCGGAGAACGCCTCGGCGCCCTCGATCGCAAACTCCCCGATCAACACCTGCGGGCCTTCCTCTATTTCTATGAGCACCTCGATGTCCTCCCGGCTGCCGGGAGAAGCCGCCCGCAGGGTACCGCGCACTTGCACCTGGCTGAATCCGTTCTCGGCGTATAGGAACCGGATGCGCGAGAGATCGCTCTCCAGCTGCTGCGTGCTGAACCGGCCATAGCGGGAGAGCATGCGCGGGGTTTCAATCCCCAACTGCTCCCGGATCACCTGCTCACGGAAGTAGCTGTTGCCGGTGATGCGGATGGACTGCAGCCGGTGCCGCTCGCCCAGATGGACCTGGTATTGAATGGTCACCTGCTCCGCGCCCGGTTGCTGCTTCACCGCCGACACGGTGGCCTCAAAGTATCCTTCCGCCTCGAAATGCGCTCTGAGCCGCTCCTCTCCTTCGCGGATCAGATCTTCATCAAACGCGCCCTCCTGAAAGACGGGAAGCAATTCCCGCAGCTTCGACTGGGACAGCTCGGCGCCTTCTATGGAAATCTCCACCCGCAATCCCGGCTGGACGCTCAGCCACCAATCCACTTGATTGTTCTCTGGATGGTATTCGCGTCTGGACAATTCCACTCTGGCCTGTAGATAACCTTCCTCCCGATACATCTCCCGCAGCCGCTGCAAGCCCGACTGCAACCGCCGCGCATCCGCGCGGTCACCCCGCTCCCAATCCGCTTCGTCCATCAACTTCTCCGGTGTGAATAAGGCGGCGCCTTCGACATGCACCTGGCCCAGCCGGGCCCTCTGGCCGGATTGAATGCTGTACTGGATGGAGGATTGCTGGGTATCGGCATCGCGGTGCTCCGTCCAGGTGATGGACGGCCTGAAATATCCCTGCTCGGCGAGCAGGCTATACATTCGCGTGGCGGCGGCTTGCAGCGCCTCCTCACTGACTAGAGAACCCAGATCCAACCCGGCAGCCACTCTCAATTGTGTCTCCGATGGGGGAGCCTCCACCCCCTGCACCCGGACATCGCCGACGAAATACTGACCGGTGGTAATGAAGGTAACCGTCACTCCACCCGCCGCTTCCTCAGCGGTGGCGCGAATGGCGGAGAATCTGCCCGTGGCAAACAGCTTTTCGATGCTCTGCCCCACTTTGCGTGCACTATAAACTTCGCCCACTCGCAGCGTGAGGTAGTTCTCCAGCTCAGCGGACGCAAACTGACGCTCACCGTCCATCACGGTCCGGTGCACCACTCGAACGATCGTCATGCCCTCCCAGTCCTGCGCCCCCAGCATCGGCGGCATGAGGAAGAAGAGCATGAATAAGACTTGCGGGAAGGCTCGGAGGGGATGGCGGTTCTTGAAAGCACAGGAGCGACTGCCCCTAGCGCGGGACAGCCGAGGCAATACTTGATCCATGGCATCACCGGAATAGCGAGCCGGTTTCATTTACAAATTTTAGCAAGCCGCGCCGATGGTATATACGTCATTCTCTTTGAGTCCTACCGGCAGCGGAGTTTTTCAACTGTGAATGG
>SCUI01000061.1 GCA_004297225.1 Lysobacteraceae bacterium
CCTCTCCGTGGCCGAAATCCTTGCCGGTGTTGGTGCAGCTGTTGCGCAGAACCTCGAATGAGAAGTCGCCCGGTGCGGCCTGTGTGGGCGCAGGCCCGACGAGGGCCAGCAGCGCCAGGCTCAGCAGGCCGGCGCGACGGACGCGGCGAGTCAGGCGCGCTAACAAGTCTTGCCCTGGATCAGCTTCGAGTGGAGCACTGTGTCGCCGTTCAGTGCGCGGACGCGGACGACGATCTTGTGGTAGGCGTTGTGGTTGGGCGCATACGCGTACTGGCGCGAGCTGTAATAGGACTGGTTGTTATTGGGGAACGTGGTCTCGTACAGCGGCCACTGGTACTCCTTGGTCCACGTGCTCCCGCGAATGGACAGGTGCCAGACCTGCGCCGTGAACGTGAACCGGTTAGCGCCTGACTTGCCGTACTCGATGATGCGCACGCGCAGCACGCCCTGGCCAAAGCCGTACTTGCCGGCACCGGCGACGCACGTGTCACGCTCAACGGTGACGCTGAATGACGGTGCCGCGATCGCCTGCGCCGGCAGCAGCAAGCACAGCAGCAGGACAGGCAGCGCCAGTAGGGCAAATCGGTTTCGCACAAGTCCCTCTATGCGAGTCCCCAATGCCGACGGGGTCACGGCTCCCATCGCGCAGTCCCCAAATCCTACCCCGACTGCACCGCCAGACGCGAATCTCTGCTAGAGCGGCGCGAAAATAGCGGTGAAATTACGCAACGCCTGCGGGGCGCTCTCAATCGGGTAGCGGCCGCTCTGCCGAGTCCAGAAACCAAGGTTGAAAGTGACGGCCGGGCTGCATTCCCGGCCGTCTGGCAGGTCGATCCTCGAACGTGGCCGCTAGCAGTACCCGCTGCGCGTCTTCCCCGAAGCGATCAGGTAGCCACCGCTGCCCCAGATCTTTCCGATGGCCACGATACGGCCGTTGTAGCCGTTGGCCGGGTTGTACCAAAACGACCTTTTGAACGTGGCCGAACCGTACGTATCGACGACCTTCGTCCAGGTTCCAATGTTGTATGCGTTGTGCCAGGATCCGGCCCAATACTCCTGGCCCTTCGCGGTGATTGTGAGCTTGTACGCGTAGAACCCGCTGTACTTCGTCACCTTGAACGTCGCGTTGATCGTGTCCTGGCCAGAACAGTACTCGCTGACCAGCGTGATCTTTCCGTAGCTGACTGCCAGGGTGGACGATGGCAGCAACAGGGCTAACGCCAGGACAATCGGCGTCCAGAGCAGCATCAATCGTTTGCGCATCGCGCGGGGCCTCCCTCTCCCCGGCGAACAGGGCGCTCGCTGCAGGAGCCGCTTGATCGCTCGCCGGTTCCGCCTATCGTTGCACCGCCGTCAAGGCGTCACCGGGGGCCTGACGCCTGTGCTAAAGGGGCTCAAATCGCGCGGTGAAATGACGCAACGCCCGCGGGGCGCTCGCAATCCGGTAGCCGCGCAGATCTGATGCTTGCCCGGCGACGTGCTGGATCACTTCGATCGTGTAGTCGATGTGTGACTGGGTGTAGGTGCGGCGCGGGATGGCCAGGCGCACGAGATCCTGCGCGGCCGCCGTTTCGGTGCCATCTGGGTGCATGCCGAACATGACCGTGCCGATCTCGCAGCCGCGGATGCCGCCGGCGCGGTAGAGGGCGACGGCAAGCGACTGGCCCGGGTACTGGAGCGGCGGGATGTGGGGCAGCATTTCGCGCGCGTCGATGTACACCGCGTGACCGCCGATCGGCATGATCACCGGAACGCCAGACGCATCGAGCGCTTCACCCAGGTACGCCGTCGACTGGATGCGGTAGCGCAGGTAGTCCTCCTCGACGACCTCCTCTAGCCCTTGGGCAATGGCCTCGAGATCTCGCCCGGCGAGGCCGCCGTACGTCGGAAAGCCCTCGGTCAGGATCAGCACATTGCGGC
>SCUI01000187.1 GCA_004297225.1 Lysobacteraceae bacterium
GGTCGTGGCAGCTCATCTTCAGCTCGCCGGACTTGAGCGCGGCCGCAGTGAACGCTGCGGGATCCTCGCCGCTGGCCTTCAGCTGGCGGCCAAGCTCGATGGAGTTCCGCTCGAGCGCCGGCGTGGACGGCAGCCAGCCCATCCGCTCGGCCTTGACGTTGTAGTCGATGGTGCTGGTCGGCCAGGCGCCCGCGGGCTCCGTCGGCGACAGCATGTCGGTCATCTTCAGCGTGTCGTAGCGCCACTGGTCGGTGTGGGCGTACCAGAAGGAGGTGGCGTTCTGCTGGCGCACCGGCCGGATCCAGTCCAGCGCGAAGGCCAGCGGCAGCCAGCCCGTGGCGGGCCGCAGCTTCTCCTGGCCGACGTAGTGCGCCCAGCCGCCGCCCGACTGGCCCACGCAGCCGCACATCACCAGCATGTTGATGATGCCGCGGTAGCTCATGTCCATGTGGTACCAGTGGTTGAGCCCGGCCCCGACGATGACCATGGACCGGCCATTGGTCTTCTCGGCCGTGTCGGCGAACTGGCGGGCGACCGAGATGATCGCCTCGCGCGGCACGCCGGTGACGCGTTCGGCCCAGGCCGGCGTGAACGGAACGTCCTCGTCGTAGGAGACGGCGACGTTCTCGCCGCCGAAGCCGCGGTCCAGGCCGTAGTTGGCGCAGAACAGGTCGAACACGGTGGCGACCATCGCCTGGCCGTCGACGAAGCTCATCCGCCGCACCGGCACGTTGCGCGTCAGCACGTCGGCGTGGTCGGTGGCCACGAACGTGGAGGGCGCCTCGCCGCCGAAGTAGGGGAAATCGACAGGGGCGATCTCGTGCTCGCCGTCGGCCAGGCTCAGCCGCAGCCGGGTGTCGCGCCCCTGCCCGTCCTTCTCTTCCAGATTCCACTTGCCCTTGTCGCCCCAGCGGAAGCCGGCCGAGCCGAGCGGGGCGACGGGTTCGCCGGTGACCTCGTCGAAGCCGACGGTCTTCCAGTCGGCCTTGTTCGGCTCTCCAAGGGAGTCGGCGAAGTCGGCGGCGCGGACCATCCGGTCGGGCACGTAGCGGCCGTCGCGTTCCACCAGCCGCACCAGCAGCGGGAAGTCCGAGTACTTGCGGACGTAGTCCTGGAAATAGGGAACGCTCCGGTCGAGGTGGAACTCGCGCAGGATCACGTGGCCGAGCGCCAGGGCGAGCGCCGCGTCGGTGCCTTGCTTGGGATGCAGCCACAGGTCGGCGAACTTGGCCGCCTCGTTGAAGTCGGGCGCGACCACCACGCTGCGCGCGCCGCGGTAGCGCACCTCGGTGTAGAAGTGGGCGTCCGGCGAGCGGGTCATGGGGATGTTGGAGCCCCAGACCATCAGGAAGCCGGCGTTGTACCAGTCGGCGCTCTCGGGCACGTCGGTCTGCTCGCCCCAGGTCTGCGGCGACGACGGCGGCAGGTCGCAGTACCAGTCGTAGAACGACAGCGGCACGCCGCCGATCAGCGACAGGTAACGGCTGCCGG
>SCUI01000188.1 GCA_004297225.1 Lysobacteraceae bacterium
CGCAAACCCAGAAAGGAACAACGACATGACCAAGAAGCCCGATGCCACCAACAAGCCAGACGTCCGTCGTCGCGAGTGGTTCGAATTCCCCGACTTCTCGCGGTGGGAGATGCCCGATCTGTTCCGTGTCTTCGATCGCTCGTCGGCGTTCGACGAGCGCATCCGCGTCGAGGAGGAGATGAAGGACGATTCGATGGTGATCCGTGCCGAGCTCCCGGGCGTGGATCCCGACAAGGACGTCGAGATCACCGTGAGCGACGGCATGCTGCGCCTCAAGGCCGAGCGGCGCACCGAGACCAAAGAAGAGCACGAGGGACGCGTGCGCTCCGAGTTCCGATACGGCTCTTACACGCGGACGCTGCCGCTACCGAAAGGCGCCTCCGAGTCCGACGTCAAGGCCACGTACAAGGACGGCATCCTCGAGGTCACCGTTCCGGTGAAGCAGGAGTCGGTCGAGCGTCAACGAGTCGCGATCGCGCGCGGTTGATGAGCGGGTGAGGTACGGAGATGAACAGCACGTTTCGGTTGGGTCGTCTGCTCGGTGTGCGTGTCGGCGTCAACTGGAGCGTGCTGATCATCGCGTGGCTGCTCGCTTGGAGCCTGGCGACCACGACGTTGCCCGAACAGGTTCCTGATCGGGCAGACGCGAGCTACTGGATCGTCGGGACGATCTCGGCGCTCGTGTTCCTGGCGTCGATCCTCGCCCACGAGCTGGGCCACGCCTTCGTCGCCCGGCGCAGTGGCGTAGAGGTTCGAGACATCACCCTCTGGATGCTGGGCGGAATCGCCCGCCTCGGTGGCCTGGCGCGCACCGCCCGGGCCGAGCTGCGGATTGCGCTCGCCGGGCCCGTGGTCAGTCTGGCCATCGCCCTCGCGGCCGCGATGGCGGCCATCCTCACCGACGCGCTCGTCACCGACGAGCTGGTGGTCGCGGCGCTGGTGTGGCTGGCGGTGATCAACACCGCGCTCGTCCTGTTCAATCTCATCCCTGCGGCACCGCTCGACGGGGGCCGCGTGTTGAGCGCAATCCTGTGG
>SCUI01000189.1 GCA_004297225.1 Lysobacteraceae bacterium
GATACGGGGCAGCAATGGGATGCACCAAATGGCTGGGCACCACTGCAGTGGGTTGCGATTCAGGGGCTGCGCGAATACGGCTATCATGGCCTCGCTGACAAAATTAAAAAGGCCTGGACAGAAACATGTTTGAACACCTATGTACGTGAGGGCAAGATGGTTGAAAAATACAATGTTCGCGAACCGAACAAATTAGGTGGCGGCGGTGAATATGCACTGCAGGATGGGTTCGGCTGGACAAACGGGGTGTTGGCGGCACTCCTTGCGGAAGACAAAACATAACCACACTGGACGGTGGTGATTGTTGGTGCTATAATTAATACAACAACATGACCAAATCAATGAACATCGCTTTGATGGTACGTGCGTTTATCCCAATGCCTCGACCAAGCGATATGATTTACGCTCCAATTGACCTTGCGGTTGCCATCGCACAAGGCCTTGGACGACGCGGTCATAAGGTAACGATATTTGCTCCTCTTGGCACCGAAGTGCATGGTGAAAATATTACCGTCGAAACACTGAATCTCAGGCCGCTTGTCAAAAGCCAAGAAGAATTTACCAAGCTGCTCGATAACACTGAATACCTGTCACATGATGTCCATGGGCTATGGGATAGGTATATGGTGACAGAAATGTATAAACGCGCTGAGGATGGAGAGTTTGACTTGCTGTATTTCCATCATCCAGAATCTGCACTATCAACGGCAGCGCAGTATACGAACATACCGACAGTCTATACGCTGCACGATCCAATCTATGACTGGTACAGGGAACTGTTCGAGCTATTTGCGTCACAGAATCAGAAATATATTTCAATTTCGAACAATCAACGACGGGATGCGCCGGATCTTCCGTATTTGCAAACCATTTATAATGGCACAGATTTGCAGCTATTTGATTTTACCGAAAAACATGAAGACTACCTGTTGTTCGCCGGTAGGATAACCGCGGAAAAGGGTGTGAAAGAAGCGATCAAGGTCGC
>SCUI01000190.1 GCA_004297225.1 Lysobacteraceae bacterium
GCGCAAGCCGTCGAGCGACTGCACGTCGGGGTGCAGCGCAACGCCCGGAACCAGCGGATATTCGTAATTCAACTCGGCGAACAGCTTTTGGCCCTCCCCGGAAAGCAGAAAGTCCACCAGCGCCTTTGCCGCCTCCGGATTGCGCCCGCCTTTGACGATGCCCGCCGCCGTCGCGTTGACAATCACCCCGATCTGCCCGTCGCCCTGATCCGGGAAAACGACACTCACCGGACTGCCTTCGGCCTGTTGCAGATAGTAGTAATAGTGATTGACCAACCCGATCTTGAACTCGCCCGCGCCCACGGCTTTCCGCACGTCCGTGTGGCTGTCGAAGAACGTCACCTCGTTAGCGACCAAACCGGCCAGCCAGTCTTCGGTCGCCCCCTCGCCCACCAGTTCGCGCAGTACTGCGACCTGCGCTTGCATCGAGCCATTCGCGCTCCCAGCGGCGGCCACCTGCCCTTGCCACTTTGGATCCGTGAGATCGAAGATGGACTGCGGCGCGTCTTCCGGTTTGACCAGAGTCGTGTTGTACATGATCACCCGCGCCCGCGCCGTCACGCCTGTCCAGCCGCCGTCTACTTGCCGATACTGCGCCGGGATATCCGCCGCGTTGGGCGAAACGTAATTCTCGAACACACCTTCGGCGTAAAGGGCCTGCACGGTGAACACTTCTGTTGTGATGAACACGTCGCCTTGCGGGTTGGCCTTTTCTTCGATCAGAGCATTAGCCAGCTCACTGTTGCTCCCGCTCTTCAGCACAATCTCCACGTCCGGGTACTTCGCTTTGAACGCATCCAGCACCGGCTGAATGAGCGGCTCTTTGCGGCCGGAATACACGACGAGCGCGCCGGTCACCGGCGCTTCGGTCGGCGCGAGAGTGGGCGCCACCGTCGCCGGTTCGAGCGCTGCCGTCGGTTGAGCGGTCGGCGTCGCCGCCGTTCCGCACGCAGTAATGATCAAGGCGACGACCGTAAACGCGATCACCGCCCGGTGAAGTTTGCGAAACATGTTAGCTCTTCTCCTAAGTTGCGTTGCCAGACCCCGGTGGTCTCACAGACCTTCAGGGGTTTCAGGGCAACGATTTTGTGAATATGTTATGATTGTTTCCGTCGAGAGGTTCTTGGTTCCCGCCATGCCTCTCGCACCACTGGGAGGGTCTAGGCGCAAGCCTATGGCCCTCTCACTTTTTAATTGCGCGCGCTCTTTGCAGTTGCATCACCTCCTTCTTGTG
>SCUI01000030.1 GCA_004297225.1 Lysobacteraceae bacterium
ATGTGCTGCGCTTGCTGAGGCACTTCGGAGGGCCAGCCCATGCTTGAGCGTAACGAGTAACTCTGCTCATCGGCGTCAACCAGAAGGATGGCGGCGAATTCGACTCGCAGCGCCTCGGCAGCGACGCGCACCGCCGTATCCATGATCGCCTGCGGGTCACTTTCGCTGAGCAGCGCCTGCGAAAGGCGCAGCAGCACGGTCTGCTCGGCGACATAGCGCGCCTTCATTTGCGCGTGCAGCCGCGCCCGTTCGATTGCGACGCCGAGCTGATCGCCGACGGCAGTGAGCAGGCGCAATTCGTCGTCGCCGAAGACGTAGCCGGCGGCCGTCGTGAGATTCAAGAGTCCCAGGGCGCGGGCCGCGGCGCGGAGGGGCACGGAGGCATGATAGTGCAGGCCGCGGGTATCGCCGCGCGCCTGCTGCAGCCGCTGACATTCCAGGATGTTCGCCGCCGCCGTCAGTTCCCCGGCGAGCAGCCGGCGCTGGCAGAGGCAGCCCGGCCAACGCATCTCGGCGCGGTCGTCGGCCTCCAGCGCGGGAGGCAGGTTGTGAGCGCCTGCCAGCGAAAAGTTGCCGTATTCGTCGAGCAGGGATACCCAGGCGGAGGAGGCAGCGGTGATCTCGGCCAGCAGAGGCAACACCTCGTCCAGCAGTGAGTCGATTTCGGTGTGGCGGTTGGCAGCCTGGGCAATCGTGCTGAGGCTGATGACTTCTCGGGTGCGCGCGGCCACACGCCCGTCCAGCTCGGCCGCCCAGCGCTCCCGCTCTTCCCGCGAGGCGGCCAGGTTCCGGCGCATGTCGTCGAAACTGCGCGTCAGTTGATCAATCTCCCCCGGCCCGGCGACTGAAACCGGCGTGTCCAGATCGCCTTTGCCGATGCGCCGCGCCGCAGACCCTAGTTGATCGATGGGGTTCAGCACCCAACGCTCGGTGAGGACAAGGGCGGCGGCCAGCAGCGAAGCCGCCGCCGCCAGAAAACCGATCTGGATGGATTGAACCCGCGCCACTTTGCGCGCGGCCTCGGCCTCGTACAGCCGCACGGTCTCGTCCATCTGCGCCAGCATCACCGGCGAGAGGCGCTCCACAGCGGCTACCCCCTCGGCGAAAGCAGGGCCCTGCGGATCACTATCGAGCACGGCATGGATTGCCGTGTGCATCTCTTCCCAGTTGGCGCGCACGGTTTCGAGTTGGGCCAGGATTTGGGGGCTGCGGGTTGGGGGGAGGGTGACGGTGACGCCGTCGGCGTAGGGGGCCTGGCCGCCGGAGATGAGGGCACTGAGCGTCACTTCAAAATAGGCGTGGGCTGTGTCGTGCAAATCCTCGCGGTAGACTCGGTTGGCGCCGATCTGCGTGCCCAACACTTCCAGCGTCATCCGCTGGATGAGCATCCGCTGGCGGCCGGCCAGGTTGATGACGAGCGCGTCGTCGCGCTGTGTCTGCAGGGCTGCGAACGTGACGGCGACCGAGGCGGCCACGAGCAGGAGAGAGCCGAGGAACGCGATGAGGCGGAGGCGGCGGATGGTCATGGTCGTTGTCGTCCGAGCGCCTCAACTCCCACAGGAAGAGGGGGTAGAGCGGAGAGCCGCCCGCCCTGAAAGGCGGGCGGCTC